>JAURMR010000011.1 GCA_030830565.1 Acidimicrobiales bacterium | reverse complement strand
TTTGCGTCGCGCTTCACGCGCCAAACCTTCGTCGAACGCGCGCACCGCGGCTTTGGAAGCGCCATAGGCAACCATGCCCGGCAGATTCTGTTCGGCAATGACACCGGAAATATTGACGATCACGCCGCCGGTCGAAAGTGTGTTCATCGCTTCGGTGGCAACCATGATCGGAATGAACGTGTTGGTCATGAACAGGTCTTCCATCACGTCGGTCGAAAGCGTCGCAACGTCTCCGAAGGCCACGACTCCAACAGCGTTGATCACAACATCGAGCTTCCCGTGATGTTCAACCGCGGTTCGAATGGCTGTGGCGCACGCATCGGGCGATCGCAGATCAAGTGCCACCCGCGGGCCCGGCGCCGTCAGTTGATCGAGACGTAGTTGGTCGCGCCCCACCAGAGTGAGAGCCGCGTTGCGTGCGGCAAGTTCTTCACCGAGCGCCCGACCAAGTCCCCCGGTGGCGCCGAGCAAAAGAACTGATGCGCCGTTGAGCGTTGTGCCTGTCATAGCCCGTGTTCTACCGCATCATGAGTCGATTGCTCTGATGCGGCGGCAAAGAGCGGCTCGCCCTAGCCAGTGAATGCAGGTGCAATCGGATCAGCCGGGTCTACCGGCGTCGGAGTTGCACCTGCGCCAATTGCCAGAATCATCGTCTGACTCGTGATGGCCAGGTCGTCCGGGACATAGTCGCCAGCGCCGATGCACCACGAGGAGTTCACACACGAAACGCCCTTGAGATTATTGCTGTAGAGGCCATTCGGACTGGTGACCTGCGTCCACGCACTTCCGTCCCAGTTCAACACCACGGTTTCATCACCGTTGGTGGCGTTCGCCCAGCCGACAGCAACGCACGCCGTCGCACTCGCGCATGACACCGACATCAAGTAGTTGCCGTTCTCGCCAGGGCTAGGACTCGTCGCGGCTGTCCACGCCGTTCCATCCCACGTCATCGCCAGCGTTTCCAAAATGAACGAACTATTCCGGACAGTCCCCACAGCAACACATGAGGACGCGCTTACACATGAGACCGATTCAAATTCATTGTTGTCAGTGCCAACGTTGGGGCTCGAGACGCTCGACCAGGAGGAGCCGTCCCACGACATCGCCCACGTCTGATGCACAGCGCCGCTATTGCTTGGTTGATAGTTGTACCAACCCACCGCCATGCACGACGACGCACTTGCGCACGACACCGAGTTGATAACAACCATTGAGTAGTTGCCGGGACTTGGGCTCTGAACCTGCGTCCACGCGCTGCCATCCCACTTCAAAATCAATGTCGCGTCGCCGTTTGAGTAGTACTCACCAACAGCGAAACACGAGGTTGTACTCACACACGACACCGAACGCAGAGTGTTCTGGGACAACGTGGGAACCGATGCTTGGGTCCAACTCGTGCCATCCCATGACATGACCAGCATCATGTTCGTTGAGTTCAATTGGTACTCACCAACCGCCACGCACCAAGACGCGCTCACACACGACACATCCGACCAGGTGACATAGCTGCCACCACTAGGAGCCGGAACTGTCATTTGTGTCCATTCCGCGCCGTCCCACTTCAGTGCTAGCAACTCTTCCGAAACAATGGAGTAGTCACCAACCGCAACGCACCAAGACTCGCTTACGCACGAAACCGCTTGAAGGCGGTTGTAACCGGTGCCGGGGCTAGGGCTGGGGACGATGGTGATGTTGTTGAACGCTGCACCGGCCGGGGTCGTGATGGTCAAAAGGCCAAAAATTGCGACGAGAGCGACAGCAAGACGGGCGAGTGGCGAAAGAGCGTTGCGGACTTGGGAAAAGTAGTGCTTCCCTACAAATCAAGCAAGGACCGCTCCGCCCGTCGGAGATCAGCCCTCTTCGAGACCCAAAATTTCGGGAAGCTCAGAGGCGATCGAGGACAGGTACAGCACCATCTTGAAAATGATGAATGCATTTTCAGGCGTATCACGTGTGGACGATGGGCCGAAGAACGAGCGGGAAAGAATGAGGCCCTGGAGCATCGCAAGGAGTGCTTCGCGAATCGCCGGGGGAGTTACAGAATCCAGGCCAAATCGTTTTTCGAACTCCTGCACAACCTCGGGCAACGGTTGCATCTCTTTGAGTCGTTCATTGTCGACGCCCGACAGAATGAGAAATGCGAGCAACTTTGTTCGCAGCGTCAATTCCTCGTTCATGTAATTACTTGAGTCGTTCGGCAGCGCCTTTGATCGTTCGAGTGAACGTCGATTGAGTTCCTCGAGCGTGGCGATGAACAACCCAAGTTCGCCACCGAACTGACGGGTGATTGCCCGGCGGTCAAGGCCTGCACGCTCTTCGATCTTGCGGGTCGAAAGCTCCATCACCGGGATCTCTCGCAGAAGGCTGATCGTCGCTTCGATCATCACCGCTTTGGCCTGTGGGGCCGCGACTCGGGGCCTTCTCTCTCCACTCACGAGAAGCACTCTACGAAACCTAGAGGGGGCCTGTGGCGCTGGCGCCTGCTGCTCAATTCACTCCCTATATAGAGGTGTCGAAATTGGTCCCCGGGACGGCCCCATGGGCCTTCCCCCCGTGCAAAAGTCACCGGGTGTATTTCAATTGGTTGACCCCTAAGGCGGAAGCCAGAAACGCCGGCGGCAAGGGAATGGGCTCCTATGCAATCGAGCCGATTGCCGCTGGGGAGTCCGTTGCCGCGTTTGGCGGTTGGGTGGCCGAAGAAGCGGAACTTCGCTCACTACCCGACGAGCGCGTTTCGCGCACGATGCAGATCGACGAACACCTTTATTTAGTGTCGGGCGAAACGGCTGATCCTGGCGATTACGTCAATCATTCCTGTTCACCCAACTGCGGGTTGTCCGGAAACATGCTTGTCGTCGCAATGCGAGATATTGCGATCGGTGAAGAACTCACTTTTGACTACGCCATGAGCGATGGCGGCGACTACGACGAGTTCGATTGCCTCTGCGGCGTAACTGAGTGCCGCGGAGTCGTCACCGGGCGCGATTGGCTCCTTCCAGAACTGCAGTCCCGTTATGCCGGTTGGTTCTCTCCGTACCTAGCTCGAAAGATTGCTGAGCAAGACGCGGGAATCTGAACTTCGCAATAGGGAGTCCTGCGAGAGGATCCCTACCCGTCTACAGACTTAGCGGCCGACGAGACCCGCGTCGATCTTCATCTGAAGACCAGTGACATATCGGGCTTCGTCGCTGGCGAGGTACACCACGGCGTTCGAAACATCGATCGGTTCGAGGAACTCAACCGGCATGGTGTTCATGAACACCGGTCCAACAGTGAAGGCGCGCTCTTCGATAAGTGCACCAAGACCAGGAACATTGCCCATCGGGGTGGTGACACCAGCCTGATGAATCGAGTTCGCGCGGATGTTGTACTCGCCGTATTCGATCGCTAGCGCGTTCACCATTCCGACAAGACCGTGCTTTGCTGAGGTGTAGCCAAGTGTGAACGGCTGACCTTTGAGACCGGCCGCCGAGCTGATGACGATGAACGAGCCGCCCTGGCCACGCTCAAGGAAATGGGGAAGCACTGCCTGCACGGTATTAAAGGTTCCGGTGAGGTTGACGTCGATGACGTCTTGCCACTGCGCTTGAGTCAATTCGTGAGTGCGGGACCAGTTGAGGATGCCTGCGTTCGCAACAACGGTAGTGATGTAACCGAGTTCGTCAATGCCGCGCTGGGCAAGTGCCTTCAGTGCGTCGGGATCGCGAACATCAACGCGATCCCAGATCACCCGGCGGCCTGTCGCTTCGACAAGACGAACGGTTTCAGCAAGTTCTTCAGGAGTCGCTGGTTCAACGCCGCTTGTTCCCACTGGGCCGCAAATATCGCTGATGATGACGTCGGCGCCCTCTTCGGCCATTAGCACTGCATGCGATCGGCCCTGCCCGCGAGCTGCTCCGGTGATGAACGCGACCTTGCCAGCGAGACGACCCACAACTTTCCCCTTGCACCATTCAAGTCGGCCGGACGACCGATCAGAACGATGAGAGTAGCCGTCCCCGTGGAATGCGCCCGACTCGTTCACAACACACGATCGTTCGCATAACGTCTGCACATGACTTTTGTGCCACGTCGATCCTTCCGCGCTTTTGCTGCACTCTTCGCCCTGTGTGCCGGCCTGTTATTGGCCGGGTGTTCAGGAAGTGATTCCGCAGGAACTTCCTCGACCTCGACCACCGCCGACGCCTCAACCGCTTCCAGCAAACCGCAGGTTTCGACAATTCTCGATAAGCAAGCACAGACAGTGCTCGACCAATTCCTTCAGTACCCCACCGGTTCCCAAGCACAGGTGTCCTCCGCTGTACTCACCTTTGCACCAGGTGCTTCCACCGGGCTCCACAAACACGACGCGCCGCTGTATGTCTACGTACTTGAAGGAACCATCACTGTCACCTACGAAGGCGGCATCGTGAAGAACTACTCCGAAGGTTCCGCGATTCTTGAAGCGGTCGGCACGGCACATAACGGTGAGAACAAAACCGATAAACCGGTGAAGTTGCTCGTTGTGAACATCGGCGCCGAAGGTGTCGCCAACACCGTCACGCTGTAGTGCACGCGTCGTTTACGACGCCGGTTCGCTCCACCGAGCAAGTTCGGTGCGAAGCCAACCGTTTTCCCAGAAGCTGACATCGCCACCATTGTCAAGCAAGTACTGGTGTGCATCCGCCATAAGCGTGCGAACACGAGCGTTATCGGATTCGCGTTGTGCGATGGCTTCTCCAAGCTTGATTGCGAGTGGGGCATCTCCGCGAGCGAGCGCCGCTTCCGCGCGTTCGAGCGCAGCTTCAATACCGGTCAAATCGAGTAGTTCCGCCAGCGCCGCGGGTGCACTATCGGGATAGAACTCGGTGGTTGATTCAAGTTTGAACCAACCGACGTATTCCTCCCAGAACGTACGAACCGCCCAGGAGACTTTGCCGTACCCCTGACCAACACGAAGTTCGGGCGGAAGTTGAATCTTGTCCATCAACGTCCAGACATCGACACCGGCGTTGAAGCCCTTCAGCGATTCCTCATGTACATAAACGACCGCGTCGTGAAGACGTTCAAGCGACGCTTCGATCAGCTCTGCACCGACGATTGGTTCATAGCGTCCGGTAACGAGGATTTCTGGTCGGAGTTCACGCACGAAACGGTTCGTTGCCAGTTGTGGTTCGACGAATCGGTACTTGTCGCCACGGATGGTGTTGACGTTCGGGAAATGCGGGAAGAGCGGACCAAAGAGGTTGCTGACCAGCGCAATTTTGTGATCGGGAAGCCAGACGATCAAGCAATCAGTTGTTTCGCCTACGGCGGCAAAGAGGTCAACGCGAAGACCGTCAATCGTGAGAGAAAGCCGATCTTCAAAGAGAATGTCGGGCATAGGTTCCGACTGCGCCATCGACACGCCAGGGTTTTCTTTGTAGATGCGCTGCGCGTCTGTGCCGAGCATGTCGAACCAAATACCTGCGGTTCGCATACGCAAACCTTGGATGCGCTTGTCATCACGCTGGTGAGCTGGGTTGTTGGCCTGCGCAACATATTTGGTGTTCGGCTCTTTAAACAGATCAACACCACCTACGTGATCAACATGCCCCTGAGTCGTGAAGATGTAATGGGTCGGCCCCGGGCAAATCGCGTCGAACACACGCTTGTGATGCGGTGCCTCGTACCCCATGCCGGTGTTCACGATGATTCGACCGTTGTCGGTGAGAATCATGTAGGTCGCAGTCGTGCCGGCCGAGCGGTAGATGAGCCCATCGACGATCGGGTAGGCCGGATCGTCATAGACCGGAGTCAGCAGTTCTTTACCCGGTCGGGTGTCGATGAGATGGTCGACCTGCTCTTGGATGTTCATTTGACCTCGATTTGTACGGGGAAGGTGTTCATGTAGTCGGTGTAACGAGTGCGGACTTGCTCTGGTGTGGTCGAGAAGTCACCACGAAGGTCATAGACAACTCGACCTTCCTTGCCGCGAGGATGAGCGTCTTGATACGCCGCTACCTCGGCCTTGGCTTCGTCGGTGAACTCGATACCGGCCGCGTCGTAAATGCGCTGCAACGTGCCCATTTCGTCGGCCATGTACTCGTGAAAGAACACATCGACCGTTCGATCGGCAGGAAGAAGATGCCGATCGCGGATCGAAGAATCAAGAAGTCGGCCGATGCGATCGGTCCAGTAGTCGCGATACCACTCGGGCTTCGTTGACTTGTAGGCCGTGCGCGCGCCGTAGGTGAGCATCGTGATCGTCGATTGCACAACCGCAACTGGATCGCGGTGGGTAACAACAACCGTTGCATCGGGGAACACCGACATCAACGGACCGATCTGCTCAAGGTGCTGCGGTGACTTCAGTACCCAGCGCTCGCGCGGGCGATACCACTGCAAGATCTGAAGAACCGTCTTTAAGTACTCATAGTGCGGGGTTTGATCCTGTGCGAGGTAGTAGTCACGCCATTCCGGAACCCTCGCAACCCACTCAAGGTTGTAATTGGAAAAATCCGGTGCCATGAGCTCGTTCTCTTCGTGCACATGATCAGGATTCATCGGGTGCATCGCGGCAATGAACGGAGCGCCAGCCTGCATTGCTTCCCACTGACCTTGACAACGAGTCCACCGAGGATCAACTCCATCAGCAGGCGTTTCCTCACGAGGATCAGGAACCGGTTCGTACGATTCCCACAACGGCATCGAGCGGAATCGGCTGTCGGCAGCAAGCAGGTTCACCAGATTGGTGGTGCCTGATCGTGGCAGCCCGATCACGATCACCGGCTTCTCGATCTCAATGTCGAGGATCTCGGGGTGCTGCTTCAACAACTCACGGATGCGCAGCCGGTTCGACGCGTATTTCAGATCGTCGCCGAAGATGAGCATGCGGCCGAGACCAGTCCGGTCGGGGTCGGCATTAATCGAGTCGAGCTGTACCTGAAGTCGCCCTCGGAAATCTTCGGGCCCGAAATCGTCGAGTCCGGTCTTGGCGACTGCAGCCTCGCAGATTGCATCGACCGACAACTCGGTTGTCGTGCTTTCTCCAAACTCAATACCCATCTTTTGGATGTCGTTGAGCACTGGCGCTGCAAGGTCATCGATTCGAATTTCGTTTCCCATGAATTCTGTCCTTGCTACAGCGCGAGGTATCCGCCATCGATGGCGAATGCAGTTCCGGTGGTGAAAGACGACGCTTCCGATGACAAGAAGAGCACCGCAGCCGCGACTTCTTCAGGAGTTCCCATCCGTCGCATGATCTGCTTCGCAAGTTCGCCATCAAGCATTTCCTGAAACGGTTTCATTGGTGCGGTCATCGGGGTATCGATGAGACCGGGCGCAACGGCGTTCACACGAATTCCGTCATTCACCCAATGAAGAGCCAGGTTCCGCGTGAGGGCAAGAAGCGCAGCTTTTGAGGATGAATAGCCAGGCACGATGGTTGTTGCGCGATAGGTCATCATCGAAATGACGTTCACCACACTGGCGCCACCCGGCATGGTGCTCTTTGCCAACGCTTCACGAGCGCGAACGCTGAGGCGTTGAGCACCCTCCACATTCATGGCGAGCGAGGCTTGGAATCCTTCGGGGCTCCATTCATCGAGCCCATCGGGGAAGTTCGCACCGGCGTTGTTCACCAAAACATCGAGCGAACCAAGACTTGCTGCCAACGCATCGACGGCATCGCCATCACGCATTTCGAGTTGCTTGTACTCGAATCGCGAAAGCTCGGTGTCGTAGTCAGCGGCCGATGCACGAGTACCGGTGACAGTGACAGAAGCTCCAGCATCAGCAAAGGCCGACGAGATGGCATAACCGATGCCACTCGTGCCGCCGGTGACGAGAACCGAAACCTCAGTGAAATCAAACGAAACCTTGTTGCTCATCAAACACCTTCCATGGTGATCATGACTTTGCCGCAGTCCTTCGAACCTTCAAGAACAGCGAGCCCTTCTCCGAATTCCTCGAGTGCGAGTTTGTGACTAATAACGGCCGACAAGTCACGACGCTCAAGCAACTCGATTGCGTCTTCGAATCGCTCGGGATATTCCATTGATCCACGAACGGTGAACTGCTTCATCAACAGATTCACGTAGTTCGTGGACACCGGGCGATAGTGCAGGGCAACAACAACAAGACGGCCATCGACTCGCCCGTTCTGCAGCACATCACCGATCACACTGTCGGCACCAGAGGCTTCGATGAATACGTCGGTTGCTGCTGTCGGGCCGAACATAAACGGC
>JAURMR010000010.1 GCA_030830565.1 Acidimicrobiales bacterium | reverse complement strand
GTTCTCGGCATCTTTGAATTCGAGGGCGACAAGATCGCAAAGTGGCGCGAGTACTTCGACCTGAATCAGTTCATGGCGCAAATGACCTGAGCCGCAACCGCTTCAACCAGCTAGAAAACTGAGGATGTCGGGGAACGCATTCGCATCTTGTGCGAAGAACCCGTGACCGCCCTCGTACACGTGCAGTTGCGCGTTCGGAATCCGCTCGGCCATCGACTCACTGTTTGAAAGCGGGGCAATACCGTCGTAACGACCTGCACCGATGAACGTTGGCGCAGTGATGCGGTCGAGCCGATCCCAAACATCGTGAGAACTCCGTGCGTTGAGTTGCTCGAGTTCTCCGCGCTCCGCCTCGGAACCGGAAGCCGGTGAAAAGTCGCCGCTACTACCCTGCACGAACATTTGATCGGCGGGATGAGACTCAAGCCATTCCGGCGTAAATCGCGTGTCCATGATCGTCATCGAAATTTCCGCGCGTTCTTGTGCACTCTTCGAACGAAGCTCATGAAGTGGATAGGAAGAACCACCGTCACCACCAGGCGAAGTACACAGCAGCGCAAGTCGCTCTACCCGATCGGGAACGGTGACTGTGAATTCTTGGGCAACCATGCCGCCAAAGCTGATTCCTATGACGTTGAAGGTGTCCCAGCCGAGATAATCGACAAGTGCAATTGCATCCGCGGCGTAGTCGGCCATCGAATAGGGACCTGCCGGGATTTGGCTGCGGCCAAGTCCTCGTTGGTCGTGCAGAACAACATCGAACTGCGTTGCAAGAACCTGCATGAGTGGACGCATGCGTTCGATGGTTGAGCCCGACCCGTTGAACATCAACAAACGAGGCCCCTCGCCCGCTTGTTCCCAATGGAGATCAATACCGTTCAATCGTTCCGTGGGCATGTCACATCGACTTCCATTCGGGCGCACGCTTTTCACGGAACGCTTCGCCTGCTTCGGTCATATTTCCGGTGAACGTGCCAAGTACTTGCGTGCGATTCTCGAGTTCCATTGCCGAACGCAAACTTGATGCATCGAGATTCGCCCACATCCCTACTTTGGTCATTCGCACGCCGTATTCAGAATTGTCCGCAATCATCCCAGCGAGTTCGAGCGCTGTCGGGAGAAGTTCCTCATCGGTCGTCACCCTGTTCACCACGCCATACCCCCGGGCTTCGTCGGCGCTGAAGCGTCGGCCGGTCAGCATCAATTCGGCGGCAATCGTTGGACCACAAATGCGCGGCAACCAATAACTGGTTCCGAGATCGCAGGACGATAAGCCCACACGAATGAAATGCGACGCAAAGAACGCGTCGTTCGTCGCCACACGAAGATCACATGTGAGCGCCAGCGCAAGACCACCGCCCACAACCGCACCATGAAGCGCAGCAATGACTGGCTGAGGGGTCTCGTGAATAGCAAGAACAACGTCCATCAGATGTTCCTGCATTTCGTGAACGAAGCCCACCGGCCCGCGCCCGCGCGCATGATCAGGAACTCCACCTGTCCCGCTCATATCGGCACCTGCACAAAATCCCCGGCCGTTACCGCTGAGGATCACTACTCGCACCTCACGGTCGCGGCGGATCGATGCAAATACATCCGCAAGGCCATCGATAAGCCCCGGCGTAAGTGCGTTGTACCGGTCGGGGTCATTGAGCGTGACCTTCAAAATGCCATCTTCGACCATTTCTCGTTCGACAATTGCCACGCCATTCCCCCAAAACACTCGTTTCACCAAGTCCACCACAACCTTGACCACGTCGCGCCTCCTACGATCGTCGTCCATGGATCATGTGAGCGCCGGCGGCATCGTTCTTCTTGCCGTCACCGCTCTCCTCGCCGGGGTCATCAATGCCGTCGCCGGTGGCGGAACCTTGCTCACCTTCCCTGCGCTTCTCGCCGCAGGATTGAGTCCCGTTACTGCCAACGTCACCAACACCGTCGCCCTTGTTCCGGGTTACATCGGCGGAATCGCTGGTTATCGACGCGAACTCGATGGACAGCAGGCCCGAATCCGAACACTGCTTCCGTTCGCATTCGCTGGTTCGCTCCTCGGCGCAGCACTCCTACTCACCACCTCGGAACGTATTTTCAAATTTCTTGTGCCAATTCTCGTTCTCGTTGCGGCGCTTCTGTTGCTCCTGCAGCCAAGAATCCAGCGTCGCCTCACATCACTTCACCCGGAAACGGGTGACATCGTCGTCACAGACCACGACATCGCAACGAGAATCGGCGTCTTCCTTGCCGCCATCTACGGCGGCTATTTCGGTGGCGTCCTCGGCGTCATCCTTCTCGCAGTCCTTGGAATCACGTTAAGTGATCACCTACAGAAGCTGAATGCTCTCAAGAGTGTTCTGCAGTTCTCGATCAACATTGTCGCGGTCGTGATTTTTGCGCTGTGGGGGCCAGTCCAGTGGTGGACCGTTCTGTTAATGGCTCCACTCTCGCTGCTTGGCGGTTGGATCGGAGCTCGCGTCGCCCAAGGTCTCAAACCGTCGTTACTGCGCAGCATCATCGGCATGTACGGAATCGTGTGTGCCGTCGTACTGGCCTTCACGCTGCACTGACGTCACCGAAACGCGTCAGCAGCAACGATGCGGAATCGTGGCAAGGTGCATATGCGGCGCCGGATCAACGACGCCAGCTGCTTTCTGGAACGCTTCAAGGTCAAGTTTCTGTCCCGACAGCCACGTACCGAGCACAGAGATCCCGTCGGAGAGATGCAATGGGTCGACTGTGTAGGGATCGGCCGACAATTGCACGAAGTCGGCGAGCTTCCCTACTTCAATTGACCCAATTTCATTTTCACGACCAAGGATAAATGCCGCATCAATCGTTTGGGCTCGAAGCGCTTGATCAAGTGTCACTTTCTGATCAGGACCGCGCTCAACACCTGAATTGGTTGTTCGAGTGACGCAGGTCTTGATATTTCCCAGCGGTGATGGCGGAGTGACCGAGCCATCGTTGTGATACGAGGGACGAAGTCCCGCATTCGTTGCGTCCTTCACGCGACACCACTCGGCACCATGTTCGTGGTCGAACACCTGACCATCGAGAAGATCGCCCCAATACTGGAACTGAAACGGGCCCATTGACGCATACACACCAAGTTTTGCGGCGCGACCGAATTGATCGGCACGAGCCGCACCAAGGTGCTCAATGCGCCAACGGTGGTCAGTTCCGAGAAGGTTGAACTTGGTAAGCGCTGCTTCGTATGCGTCGAGCACAACATCGAGTGCCGCATCCCCATTTACATGGAAGGCCATTTGCCAACCCTGTGGCGCATACTTGTCGAGGATGACATCGAGCTGTGCTCGGCTGTAGTTCATCACTTCGATTCCTGGCGTCCCCGGCTTGATCCCCGCAGCTCGTGTTACCTCGGTATCGAGATATGGAAACGTCAGCGCGACATTTCCAACCCACGGCGAACCGTCGGCCCACAACTTGATGCCCCGCTTCGTGAGCATTGACGCAGGAATCTTCGACTCGAACTGTTCACCACAGGCATCATCAGTCGACACGTGATAGAGCGAAATGCGCAACGGACAACTCGGGAGCGCGGCCATCGCCTCAAACGCCGACTTGAGCGAGTCGTTGTAGGTCATCTCCGACGTCGACGTAATGCCGTTGCCTGCCATGAGCGAATACCACTGCGCAGCCGATGCCAAAGGGTTCTTCAGGACTTCCCCAAGAAGCGGAAGAACCGCTTCCATCATTGCCGGAATTTCATACGCGATGCCGGTGAGTGAGCCATCGGCATTCCGCGCAAACGATCCACCGACCGGATCCGTGGGTGGCGTGGTGTCCCAACCTAATTTTTTGATGGCTTCAGTATTCAAATAGACCGCGTGACCTGAGTTATCAGCGATCAGCACTGGCCGATCGGGGAAGAACTCGTCGAGCACTTTCGCGTCTGGTGCGCTGCATCCCTGGAGCAACCGATCGAGGCCGTTGAACAACAGCGTCTTCCCCGCTGGCTGTTCCTTCTGAAGCCTGGTGAACAGGTCGGTGACATCGATCCACTTCGGATACCCCACATAGGGAGCGATCCAGTACGCCGGCTCTTGCGTCATGATGCCGCTTAACACCGGATGTGAATGCGACTCAACAAACCCAGGGAGCAATGCCGTGTCGCCAAGGTCGGCCACTGCCGCGTCGGGCAATGCGGCTTTACAGACCGCCACATCACCGACTGCAGCAATTGTGCCGTCCGCTTTCACCGCAACCGCTGTTGCACGCGGAGCGTTCTCGTCCATCGTGATGATCGTGGACGCAGTCAGGATCTGGTCGGTTGCCATGATGGCTTCTCGATCAGCCAATGCCAAGCGATACGTACGCCGGGTTCTGTGAGTCGCTCGCCTGATAGGGCTTCTTGGCCGAAAGACCAAAGACAACAAGAAGTGAACCGCTCGGGCCGTTCACAACGTTGATCGACTTCACATAATCGAGCTGAACAGGCAACACCGTCGTGGGTGCTGCCGGAGATCCACTCCATGAGCCCTGCTGAAGCGTGACAACGAGCGTTGCCTGTCCTTGCGCTGCAACTGTGGCGCCAGATGCGTCGACTACCGGTCCCGTTGCGTAGGCCGCAGACCATGCACCGACTCCCGAACCCATCTTCAGCTGGATGTTGTCAACACATCCATCCTTCGATGTCGAGATCGAGCCCAGCGCTGAGGCGGTTCCAGCCTTTCCCCCGGACGTGGTGCCCACGGTTCCGGTGAACGGACATGCGGTGTCGGTGACCTGTTCACCACTGGTGACGGTTGTCGATGTCGAGCTGTTCGACGACGAATCACTCGAGCAGGCGACAACAGGGACGAACAGTGCCACGGCGGCGGCGGCGATGAGTGTGCGGCGAATCTTCACGGGTCTCCTCGGAAACGGATGTAACCCCCAAAGTAGAACAGACCGCGCCGCTCGGGACCAACCACCGCTCCCAGAGCAGCCCTCGGTGCCGTGATTCCCTACACTCGCCCCGGCGCCCCCGTGAGAGGGGCAGAGCAAGAGGGGGAATCATGGGTCGATTCGACGGCAAGGTTGTCATCGTTACAGGCGCAGCACGCGGTCAAGGCGAGGCGGAAGCTCGACTGTTCGCCAGCGAAGGAGCAAAGGTCGTCTTGGCCGATGTTCTTGATGTCGAAGGTCAAGCCGTTGCCGCCGACATCGGCGCCACTGCCACCTACGTCCATCTTGATGTCAGCAAGGAAGCTGAATGGCAATCAGCGATCGCCGCCACCAAGGATTTTGGCGGTCGTCTTGACGCCCTCATCAACAACGCGGCAATTATCTGGCCATCAGCGATTGAAGACACAACTCTTGAGGCCTACATGGCGGTCATCAACGTCAATCAGGTCGGCTGCTTCCTCGGAATGAAATCCGCTCTGCCCCTCATGAAGGAATCCGGCGGCGGATCAATCGTGAACATCTCGTCGATCGACGGCATCGCCTCCAAAAACGGATTGGTGTCCTACACCGCTTCCAAGTTTGCAATCCGTGGAATGACAAAGACCGCAGCAATGGAATGGGGCCGATTCGGTATCCGAGTGAACTCGGTGCATCCCGGTGGCGTGAATACCGTGATGGGGAACCCCATCAATGATCCGATTCTCGAAACGATGCCGTACCAGCAGCAAGCCATTCAACGCATCGGTTACCCAAATGAAATTGCCGCGGCCGTTGCGTTTCTCGCAAGCGCTGAAGCCAGCTACATCACTGGAACAGAACTCGTCGTCGACGGCGGTTGGCTGACCGGACGACTTGAACCGGGCCTTCCCGGCTCAAGCGCCACAACAGAAGGATTCGGTTACAACGCATGACCAACCAGGAGCCCGCGCCATTTCAAGCGGGTTGGACGCTCGAAGACGAAGCGGGCACCGAGTCGGTCGCCGCTTCGACTCGCGCACTCATCAGTGCGCTGCGTCGTGCCGACGCGCCGACGGAGTCACTTGAACGAGCAGCGGCTCTCATTGACGAAGCTGCGGCTCTCCTTGAGCCACATCGCGTTGACGGCACGCCGATGCAGGGACGCTTGGGAGATCGCGGACCAATCGGAGCGCAAGCGAATGAACCACGAGTCTTCTTTCCATGGAGCCCAATCATTGGCCCACTCAACCCGCTTTCGGCCGATGTCGAATTCACGGTCGTCGACGGACGTACAACTGGTCGAGCGTTTCTTGGTGCGCAGTACAACGGTCCTCCTGGGATGGTCCACGGCGGAATCATTGCGTTGCTATTCGATGAGTTGCTTGGTGCCACGAACGTTTGCAACGGACTCGGCGGATTCACCGGCACGCTTTCTATTCGCTATGAACGCCCAACATGGATTGAACGCGAACTTCAACTCGAAAGTTGGGTCGACAGGGTCGAGGGCCGCAAAGTCTTTACGCTCGGAACGATCTCGATCGATGGTGAGATCACTGCCCGTGCCGAAGGAATTTTCATCATGACCCAGGGTTGGAAATCGGAGACGAAGTAATGCATCCCGAAAGTGGCGACCGCAATGTCCTTGGCGAAGCGCTTGAACCCTGTGGCACTGACCCAATGACAGGTTTTCTTCGGGATGGATGCTGCACCACCGGTCCCGAAGACATCGGGCTGCACACCATTTGTGCAGTCATGACCCCCGAGTTTCTTGAACACCAGAGATCAATAGGTAACGACCTGATCACCCCGATACCGCAGTATCGATTTCCTGGGCTCGTTCCTGGTGATCGCTGGTGCGTTACGGCGCGCAACTGGGCCATCGCGTACAACGATGGCTGCGCTGCTCCCGTCGTTCTCGCTTCAACCAATCAGAAGACACTCGAGGTCATTCCGCTCGAATGGTTGCAACGGCTGGCGATCGATGTGCCGCCAGACCTCAGCAGCCTTCTCGATCCCGACTGAAAAATTCAGTCGAGTTCGGAGTGTACTGATCCCATCACTGCGCCACCGTCGGCCATGAATGGGCCAATCTTTGGGTAGAGCGCAGCGAGCGTCTCGCTTCCCATATGTGCATCCATAGCGGCTTGATCGGCGTACTGCTCGATCATGTAAATCGTGTCGGGATCATCGCCAGCAACGAGGGTATAGATCTCGGTGCCTGCTTCAGCATTTGCAACAGCAAACATGTCGCCGAATTGCGCAAGTAGTTCATCGCGCTGTCCTGGATTGGACTTCATTGTTGCGATCATTACGCGCTTTGCCATTGTTCCCCCTCGGGTTGCGGTCGCAGAACGATAACCGCGTCAAGGCGACGATGGAATCAGATGATTCCGTCGTCGAGCGAGACAGCTTCGATCTCCGCCTCGCGTAGTTCAGCATCGTCATCAGGGGTGGCTGGAGTCGATGGAAGGAACTTTGCGGTGAGAATCGCAGCACCAATCAAGATCAGCGCGCAGGTCCAAACCCCCACGCGCATGCCCGAGACATAGGCCTGCTCTGCGTTCTCGAGCAGGAGCGCCGCTTGATCAGAAGGGAGTTCTTTCGCGACTTCGATGGCCTTACCAATTGAGTTCTGCGCAGCTGATGCCGCATTGGCGGGAAGCCCCGAGAGATCAGCTAACGACACCTGATACCGCCACGCAAACAAACTGCCGATAACTGCCACACCAAGCGCGCCGCCGATCTGACGGGTGGTGTCATTTACTGCAGAACCAACCCCTGCACGATCTCGCGGCAACGCGCCCATAATGGATTCAGTCGCAGGAGTGGCGGTCAGCGCGAGACCGCAACCGAAGATCGCACGCACCACGATTCCGCCGATGTCCGAAGCAATGATTGATTCAATGCCATAACAAAACATCACTCCTGAACAAATGAGCAGACCAAGAATGACAACCCGTGTCGTTCCCCATCGGGCCACGAACTTGTGAGCCTGCGGACTTGTGAGCATCAGCCCTACAGCCACGGGCGCCGTCATCACGCCGGCTTTGAGCGGTGAATATCCAAGGATGAATTGGAAGTACTGGACGATGAGGAATGTCGACCCAAACATCACGAAATAATTAATCGTGATCGTCATGCTCGCAGCGCTAAAGCGCGGGTTACGGAAGAAGTTGAGATCAAGCATTGGATGATCGCTCCGTAATTCCCACCAAGTGAAAACCGCAAGGAAAACGACACCGGCGCTAACGGCAAAAAGCACTTCGGGACTTGACCATCCTTTTTCTGGAATCTCGATGATTCCGTAGAGCAGACCAACGAGCGCAACGATTGAAAGCACCGCACCCATCGGATCGAGTCGGTGACCTTCGTCAGCGCTTTTCGACGGCGGGACGAGAAACCATCCCATCGCAACTGCAATCACGCAGATCGGGACGTTGATGAGGAAGATCGATCCCCACCAAAAATGATCAAGAAGGAATCCACCCAGAAGTGGACCTGCCGCAACCCCGATACCAGCGACAGCCGCCCAGATTCCAATTGCCTTCGAGCGCTCTTTGCCTTCAAAGGTGTTACTCAGAATCGCCAATGTTGCAGGGAGGATCATTGCGCCACCAATGCCCATGAGTCCCCGGCAAATGATGAGCGAATTCGCAGTGCCGGCTTGGCTTGCAACTGCAGAGAAGCCGCCGAAAATCACCAGCCCAATCATCATCGTCCGATGTCGACCCCACTTGTCACCGATCGCACCCATGGTGAGTAGCAAACAGGCAAACACAATCGTGTAGGAGTCGATTAACCACTGCAACTGCGCCTGCGATGCTCCAACTCCGCGAACAATCGACGGCAGGCCGACGTTCATGATGGTGTTGTCGATCGATGTAATTGTCACTGCGATACAGATCGCAATGAGCGTGAACCAACGACGCTGATGGATTCGTTCCGGAGTCCAGCGACTCGACATGGTGTTCGTTCTTTCGTTTCGTGACGTTGAGACGTTCGGTGTGTTTAGGAAGCCAGCAGCCGTTCGAAGTTCTGTCGAACCACAGAGATCGTTTGAAGCGCGGCATCGACGTCGCCGGATCCGATTCCGGCAAAGAGTTGCGTGGCGAAACTGTCGAAGGATCGCTGCATATCGCTACAAATTGCTGTTCCTGATTCGGTGAGTTCGACGAACATTGCCCGACGATCGGAAGGATCCGGCCGTCGTTCGACATACCCAGACTCAACTAAGCCGTCCACAAGTGCAGTGACAGCGCGTGGGGTTACCGCCAAACGCTGGGCGAGTTCGCTTGAGCGAAGCGGACCCGATTCGTGCAAGAACATCAGGAGCCGTCGACGGGGCAGTGTGAGTTGTCGTCGCCGCAAGCCATCGGCCCGCAGGCGGTCGAAAAGCGGAGCGAGTTCCGCGAGTTCCCGAATGAGAGCGGTTGAGGTCTTCATTAGTAGAGATCATACACTATTTCAGTACTACAGCTTCTTGCCGAATTCGCCGAAAGAACGAACGAAATCATCGGCCGATCATTTGCTGCTGCCGCGGACTCTGTTGAGAGGCGCCGGTAGTCTCGCCGCACTGTGACTTCAACACCTGCGACCAAAGACGTTGCTCTGCGTTCTCGACTGCCGATTCGCCGATCGCGGGTGTTCGCCGTTTCGATTGCCTTCTGCACTCTCGTCATTGCCGGTTGTTCGATTCTCAATGCATCGGTTCCAACACCGCTCTCGGCCTATCCCGCTCCTGCTGGAGTTCCCGAGACCCTGCAAACAAACGTCAGCCCATTCCCGCTTTCGCAACGTCTTGGCAAATGGAACGGGACGACCTTCGCTTCAGTTGCACCGGAATCGATCAATGGCGGGAACGTCATCGTGATGACACATGGTTGGGCTGCTGGGCTCCTTGCAACCTACGAGAATGCGCAGGCAACGTCGGCGGACCTCGTCACAATGTGGAATCCTGCGATGGTCGACCCGAAAACCGGACAACCTTCCATCTCGTTATTCGCAAATCTGGCGTCATCGCTTCAAGCTGCAGATCCCACCGCAACGATCCTCATGTACAGCTGGGTTGATCAAAGTGCGACCGATATGAGCGCACTTGCGGCCTACGCGCCCGAACGTGCAACAGAAGTGAATGGTCACCGGATGGCAACTGTGGTCGATCAATCGCTTTCCTCTGCGTTCTCAACGAATGGAGGCCAGGTCCACCTGATTGGACACAGTTTCGGCGCAAACGTCGCAACCACTGCTGCACTCGGGCTCTCAGTTCCCCCGCGACAACTCACATTGTTTGATTCACCCGAGGTAAACCTCGCTCGTATTGGCGGAGCAAAGAACGATCTTCGCTACAAACTGACTCGACTCGATGTAGGTCGCGGCCCGAACCAAACATTTGTTGACAACTACATCTCTCTCGTCGGTGAGCCCTACGCGGGGTATCCAGGGCTTGGGCAAGTCGTCGATGTGCATTTGAAGCCGCCGTCCTCAGACCCCGGTGTCGATAAGCACCAGTACCCCATCGGCTGGTACGCCGATTCGGCCGCATCGAAAACTTCTGGCGTTGGCCTTTGGTGGTCACCGTTGCTCGGAGGGCCGGTTTCTTCGCTCGCCACAACCTGGCAGCAGACTTCACCAGACCCCTCACAGGAACTTGCGCTCATTGCGGAAGGTGTCGCGCCACCACCGACACAAAATGCATCGGTCGACTATCTCTCCACTGCGATTGATGACCCAAATGCAGGTCTTGCCGTCGCAACCGCCCAAGACACCGTTGCAAATTTCGAATTCACGACGGACCAGGACTCACTCTGGTTGACCTTCGATGCATCTGTTGCCGGACTGGCGACTGACACCTTCCATCTGTTTATCGACGGACGTGAACGCTCAACCTTTGCTCCACCCGTCGAAGGGACCGGAACTGACGGACGCTTCCTCATCCTCTATGACATTGGCTCGGGCTCGCACACGTTGTCACTTGTTGTTCAAGGTCCGACTCGTGGATCAGCCGCTTCGCAGTCGGCTGTGGCCAAGATCACGAATCTTCGTATTTCATCGACGACCGACATTCAACGCAATCTGACACCCACCCAAACCAAACGCTTGATCGCTTGGACTGTTGCCCTCATCATTCTTGTCGTCGTGATCGCCTTAGCTCTCTTGATCCTTCTTGGTATCTGGATTGTGAAGAAGGTCCGTCACCGATAACCAGCGGACTGAACACCAACCTCTTTGGTCATCTCGCTTTGGTCATTTCGCTTTGATTCGCGCTAATGAGGTCGAGATGCGGGTTGGTAGTTCGGCCCAGCGGTTTCGTCGACTCGCAGGAGGAGGCGTTCGCATGGCGGTTCAAATCTCTCTGCGAACTCGGTCGATGCAGTTTCACCGAGAAGTTTCCACGGAAGCGTCGTTAAGCGATCGGTGTCATCTTCGATCTGTTGACGGAGTGACAAACCTTCCTCAGTGACGACTCGATCTCGGACAACGCCACGTGCCGCAAGCCGATCCCATCCAACCTGAATTTCTTCTGCGCTACTTCCACGGGATGTCGGCAGCCAACCGTCTTCGTAACCCAACCATGCGTTATGGAGGATCGACGCTTCAATACCTGTCAGGCCCGATGCAGCAACCACTGCCCAATGTGAGTCGCCGCGCCATTCACGCAAACAGTTCACTGCGTGCCAGCCCGAAAGCAGTGGGTCTGCTGGCCGCTCCATCGTCAGATGCGAAGCAAAGAAAACGCGTCCGGCGGTAGGCAATTGATCGACGACTGGCCAAAGTTCGGATCCAAGTTCCTCAAGTGCAGGAACGATTTCCGGTGCGTAGTTGTGGAGGCCTTCGACAACCGCTTCGTTCCGCGCCCTCCAGACGGACGCAAAGTCCGTCGTTGCCGCCACCAAATCAAAGGTGAACGCGATCGCCTGAGGACTGATGGATCCGAATGCAGCGATGACTGCGTCCGGTCCCGCGGCAGAAAGCGGAGCGCAACGAGATGCGATGTAACCGATCGGTCCCGGAAGGCCAAGGGCCTCGAAACGCTGCACCGCGCCGGGATCCCAAAAGATCCACCCGATCGTCGTCTGAACTGATCGCGAGTTTCTCTTCGCTATGGCATTCCAATCGGGCATCGATACGAACCTCTCGCCAGCGCTTGGTCTCGCACTTTAGAGAATCGGGAATCAACTGGGGTCCACCCCTCACTTCATCTCACGAACAACACTTCACGTGCAACGCACCTGCCGAACGCTTGAACAGGTCATTGAACGCACCAACGCGCTGTAGTCCGGCACGAACCTCAATTCCGAACCAGCTCGGTGCTGCTGCTCGGTGCCAAGTACGAGATGATCACTACTTGCGCCGAGGTACGTCGCCCCTTCAGGCATCGAAAGACCTTCCGGGTCAGTGTCTTGTCGTCCGATTGCAACGATCGTCTGCCATTCACCGCCTCCCTTACAAACATCTTTGTCGCGCGGGAAAGCCGACTGCGCTGTTTGCCCCCATGGCGTCGTCGGCTTACGGCGTGACTCGATGACTTCACCAATAACCGCAAAACAATCCTGGTGAAGGCCCTCGAGCGGCCGTCGATGGAGCGGTTCGCAACCCAGCAGAATCGATTCCCCGAGACGCAGATCATTCACGCGCCCGATTGGATTTCCACTCGTAAGCCAGTCGAGGTTTGCGGAGTTACCACCCGAAACGACATCAATACTCACCGAGTGATCAGCCTCGAGTTGATCGGCCAGACGTGAGAGTTCGCCCATATTTTGCACATCGGGGATGACGCCACTTCGGCAGGCCAGGTTCGTGCCGATCCCTGCGAAATGAAGTTGCGGCAGCGTAAGCACGTGTTTGAGCGCGGCATCCATCTCTTCTGGCATGAATCCTTCTCGCAAATCACCAAGTTCGACCATAAGGACGATCCCGTGAACGACTCCAAGATCCACTGCAAATTTCGATAGCAACTCAATCGTTTCGAGGTCTGTGTTGAGCGAGATCTCTGCATTTCGAACAACACGACGCGCTTGGCTCGGCATTGGCGAACGAATCAAGATTGCGGGCGACTGCACACAATCAGTTCGCAATCGTTCAATGTTTTCAATTCGCGAGTCGCCCAGTGCGGCAACACCGGCACCGACGAGTGCACGAGCGATATCGGGTCGCCCGCCGAAAGCCTTCGTCACTGCCGTAACTCGGACTCCCTTTTGGTCAGCGAGCGCAACCAGACTCGCCGCATTCAATGAGATCTTTGCGAGGTCAATTTCAATCCGTGGGGCACTCAAGGGACATCAAGCGGTTCGCCCGACTGAAGCGAAGGGAATGCGGAAACAACCATCGCAACGAGTCGATCTCCCGATCGCCATAAAGCATCGGTGACTGGAATTCCAAGTTCCATCTCATATCCCGCGATCGCAGTGCCAACCTCCGACTCAGTCATGCCCTCATGGTTGATTGTCAGCCCAATGACCTTCGTGTTGGCAAAGTGCTCTATGAGCTTGATTTCACTTGAGGCGCTGGGCATTGGGAAGTCAGGAAAATCGCTTACGTAGTTCCGTGTTGGTGCATGTTGGAGCACAACACCTTGCGGTTGGCTCCCGCGCAGAATTGCCGTTGAACTCAAATACGTCGGGTGACTCAGTGCTCCCTGGCCCTCAACGATGATCACATCAGGATTCTCGTTATCGAATGCTTCAAGCACTGTCGCTTCGAGTTCACCAGTCACGAATTGGGCCGGCACGGCATCAAGTGCAACGCCGTATCGAGCCCCCTGGATAAGCCCGGTTTGGCCGGTACTCACCATCACCGCTCGGATTCCATGGTCGTTGAGGGCCTTTGTGAGAATCGTTGCGGTCGTTCGTTTTCCAATGGCCCCATCAGTCCCAAGAACAGCGATCCTTGGACAGGTCACGTCCCTAATGCGACCAGTGAACATTCGAAGATCTTTCTTCTCTCGGGGCATTCGAACGTCAGTGATGAGCACACCGGCGCCATGAGCTGCAGCAACAAACTCCGGGTCTTGGGTGAGGAACTCATGCAATCCACTCACGATGTGAAGGCCGCGCGCAATCGCATGAAGAATCACATTGCGTTCTTCAAGCGAGAGAAGTCCGCTGGTCGGCGCCAAACCGACGATGAAGACGCCAGGGTTGCCATGCCCGTAGGCAAGCGCTTCATCAAGATCAGAAACAATCCGAACACCATTTGGCACGCCATCGAGCACCATCCCGGCGTCACGTTTATGACACGTGCTGTCGATGACAGACGAAATTGCATACGCTTCGCTCTGACGAACGAGTCCATTTGCGGTCTTTCCGTCGATTTTTCCGAAGTTCCCTTCGCAGTAGACAACTGCCACCGGTCGAACTGGAACATGGCCAATGCCATCTCGAACCTCAGAGGAGGAAGATGCGGACATGACAATCCCTTCGTCGTGCTTCTACGAGACGAAGAGATCGTTTCGACGAACACAACAGCCGATTGTCAGCAACGCAGTTCCCTCGAGAAGCGGGTTTCTTCTGGGAGGGTACCTAGCGTCCCCGGAAAGCGGTGGAATTCTTCAACGTACAAAGAACCTCCGCTCCCCTGTTGCTACCTCCAAGCAGGCTTCGCAACTCGTAGTTCGTTACGTCAAAGAACCTTACGAAAGATCTTTGCCTTGCGATCGGTGTATGGCGGATACGCAATTGATGGATCGATCTTGGTTCCACGGGTCAGCACGGGTTTCATGTGCTGGAACAAACGAACTCCAGCCTTGCCGTGATACCCACCCATACCACTTTCGCCAATTCCACCGAATGGAAGATTCGGATTCGAGAAATGCATGATTGTTCCATTCACAGTGACTCCGCCAGCCGTTGTTCGATTGACAACATCGGCGGCGACACGTTTGTCGCCGGTGAAGAGATACAGCGCAAGCGGATGCGGATTTGCATTGATGTGAGCAATTGCTTCGCCAGTCGAAGCGACATCGATGACGGGAAGGAGCGGACCGAAAATCTCTTCTTTCATGATCTGTGCATCGGGATTCACGTCGAGAAGAACAGTTGGAGCGATGTAACGCGTCGATGCGTCGGTCTCGCCGCCGATCACTGCGGTCCCACCTTCCATGAGCGATGACACCCGAGCGAAGTGGTGGGGAGACACGATGCGTCCGTAACTCTTGCTCTCCTTTGGATCGGAACCAAAGAATTCCGCGACCGCTTTCCCAAGTTCTTCTACAAAACCGTCACGCACCGATGCATTCACCATCACGTAATCGGGTGCGATACAGGTCTGTCCTGCGTTCAGCCACTTGCCCCATGCAATTCGTCGAGCAGCAACGCGAAGATTTGCGGTTGCATCGATAATGACCGGACTCTTGCCACCGAGTTCGAGCGTGACGGGCGTGAGATTCTTTACCGCTGCTGCCATAACAACTCGACCAACAGTGCCGTTGCCGGTGTAGAAGATGTGATCAAAGTGCTGCGTAAGGAGTTCCGTTGTTTCGGGAACTCCGCCCTCGACAAGGGCGATCGCCGAACTATCGAGATACTTCGGTACCAGTGTTGCCAACAATGCAGAGGTGGATTCTGTGACTTCCGATGGCTTCATCACCACTGCGTTACCTGCAGCGATTGCCCCAGCAACGGGAACCAGTAAAAGATGGATTGGGTAGTTCCAGGGTGCAATCACCAGAACAACGCCCACCGGTTCAGGGATGAGACTCGATTTACCAGGCATGGCCACAAGTGGCGTCCCAACACGTTCGGGCTTGTTCCACTTCTTAAGGTTCTTGATCATTGACTTCACTTCGCTTGTCACGAATGCGATGTCAGTGATAAATCCTTCGACACGCGGCTTGCCGAGGTCGGTCGCAAGCGCGTCAAGAAATGCTGATTCATTCTCCTCAAGCATCTTTACCATCTGCTCGAGTTGATGCTTACGCCACGCCAACGGCCGAGTGAGCCCCTTGTTGTAGGCAATTCGAAGTGTGTCAGCCACAGAAGTCATGGGCGCATTCAAGCACCCATGACTCACCACGTCTTGCCAAACCTCAAGCGTTCTACGTGTTCAGGTGCTGATGCAACGCCGCTACTGCCAGTTGACTGAATCGGTGACTACAGGCGTCGCTTGAGTTCCACGAACACTTCTTCGCCCACAAGTTCAGTGAGTTCCGCAGCGAGCGACTCGATCACCGGCCGATCGCCGACATAGGCACGGTCACCTTCGGTGCAACACCACGCCATCGTCTCGCCTTCGTCTCCCCAATCGGCGCGCGACCAACGACGCAGCGTTGCCGTCTCGGTCGTCGGCGAGGCTTCAACCCAGTCAATTTTGATTGGTAGTTGCCAGCACACCGATGGTTTCCAGTCGATCGGCGATTCGCCACTTTCGACGGCTGCAAGATGCAACGCACAACCGGCTCCGCCCGCAAAACCAGGCCGATTAAGAAAGATGCAAGCGCCATCGACAACACGAGTATTCGTCGCCTTTTCATTGGCGAATACCCCACCATCAAGCGCTGCGTCGTGAAACTGAAACAGTGAAGGATCGATCATTGCCGCAAAGGCACTGATCATTCTCGACTCGTCCTCGCCATCGAGTTCCGCTCCGACAGAACAGCACCCTTGTTGCAGATCTTCAGAGGGTTCGTCGTGAATCCCCAAACAACCTCGACCCCAAATGCATGTCCAGTTCGAGGAGAGGAACTGCGCATCGAATGTCCAAGTGACCTCTCCGTCGACAATTACGGGGTTCGCCGAATCGTTCGCATCGAACGGCGCGGGAGTCGACGCGGAAGTCATGGGGGGATCGTACCGCCGACGGAATTCTGTCAAGACGATTGACAGAATCTGTCGGAGTCGCTAAGAAATTCCCAACTGCTCGCTGAAAGTGCTCCCGATGACCCTTGAGACCAATCGTGCTGATCTCTCCGAAACTCGGATCGTGACCGACACGCCCACGCCACTTTCGCCTGGTCAATGCCGCCTCCGCATCGACCACTTTGCACTCACGACCAACAACATTACCTACGGCGTTTTTGGCGACATGCTGCGGTACTGGGAGGTCTTTCCGACTGAGGAGCTCAATTCCGGTTGGGGCCGAATCCCAACCTGGGGATTTGCCGAGGTCATCGAGAGCGAGTGCGACGAGCTTCCCAGCGGCGAACGTCTTTTCGGATTTCTTCCGATGAGTTCAGAAACGATCATCACTCCGGGCAAGATCGACGACCGCGGTGTCGGTGATATCGCACCGCACCGCGTCGGCCTTGCGGGCGCGTACAACCGTTACCAACGGTGCGCGGCTGATCCCGTTTACGACGCTGAACGCGAACCTCAGCAGATGGTGCTGTACCCACTCTTCTTCACAAGTTTCGTTATCGATGACTTTTTGCTCGACAACGAGGATTTCGGTGCAGCGCAAGCGATTGTCTCAAGCGCTTCAAGCAAGACCGCGATCGGATTCGCTCAGCTCGCTAAACATCGAGGGTTGACGTCGGTGGGTCTTACTTCCGCCGACAATCGCTCATTCGTCGAAGCACTCAACGTGTATTCGGAAGTCGTTTGCTACGACGAGTTCCCGAGCATCAAGACGATCGCTTCGGTCTATGTCGACATCGCTGGCAACCAAGATCTGCTTCGCTCCGTTCATTCCCACCTCGAGGGCGTCCTCCACCATTCGATGGTTGTTGGGAACACAAATTGGAATCACAAGGCCACCGACGCCAGTGCGCTCGTCGCGCCGCAGCCTGAGTTTCTTTTCGCTCCATCCCAAATCGCAAAGCGCACCAAAGAATGGGGCCGAGACACTCTTGACGCCCGGATCGGTTCGGCTTGGTCGAACTATTCAGAGTGGACCGACTCCTGGATTGAATTTTCTCACGCCATCGGCGAGGACCAGGTCCTTAGCGTTTACGAAACACTTCAAAACGGTCATCCGAATCCGAAACTTGGCTACATCTGCTCACTCCCTAAAGAAACAGTGAAATGAACACTCCCCTCCTCCCCGAAGCTTCAAACACAACGTCGGTCGATGGACGTACCGCTCGACGCGACCGTGGTCGCACAGCAGTTCTTGAAGCGGCCCTTGAACTCTTTGAAGAAGAAAACCTTGAACCAACTCCTGAGCAGATCGCTCAGCGAGCTGGAGTCTCCACTCGATCGGTGTATCGCTACTTCCAAGATCGAGATGCACTCGTTCGGGCGATCATCGCCCACAAGCAGTTGAAGGTCCTTCCGCTTTTCTACATCGAAGACATCGGAAACGGGGAGCTCAGTACCCGACTTGCCCGATTCGTGGACTCGCGACTCAAGGTCTACGACAGCATCGGTGCAACGGCACGCGCTATGGCAATCAAAGCATCAAGTGACCCTGTCATCAGCGAACAAGTGCAGTTCCGTAAATCACTCTTTCGCCAGCAGATTGAAAACAATTTCGCTCAAGAATTTGAGCGGATGACGCAGGCGCAACGAGCTCAGTCGCTCAACGCAATCGATGCTCTCACCCAAGCTGAGTCTCTTGATCGCTTCCGGGTCGACCTCCAACTTTCTGTTGATGAAACCCGAGAACTCCTCAAGACATCGGTCTTGGCACTTCTGACGTTCGCTCAGTAGTCCGCTTTCCACCCTTCGCTCGCAACTCTCAGAGAGGACCACTCATGGCCGATCAACTTGAACACCCGTACGGGACGATCAATATCGAACTCGTTGGATCTTGGCTTCACATGAAGCCAGAGGACGACGGCTGCTTCTGGGCCCTCAACCTCATGAAGTACGTCGAGGTTGCGAACTACGACGATGGCCGTGAAGGAGTCTCAGGCAAAGCTGCCGACGACGCGTATTCGCCCGTTGGTCCGCTGGCCGCAGTGGGCGCAGCGGTGGCCTATCTCGGTGATGTGAAGAGTCAACCGCTCGGAACTCCACTGTGGGACCGAGTCGGCATTGTTCGCTACCCCACCCGCGCGTCATTTTTCGCAATGCAGGAACGCAAAGACTTTCAAGAGGCCCACGTTCACAAGAAGGCGGGCATGGACTTCACCATCATCCTTTCCTGCCTCCCGAACACACACGACGCGTCAGCGAGCACAGATGGCGACCTCGTCCTCCTGATTGACAAGGGAGTCGATGACGCGTTCGCAAATGTTGACAGTGCCACTCAAGTTGCATTGTTCGATGTCGAAGGCGTCATCATCGGCGATGAGCGACGCTACGACCGTGCTCGATTTGTTCGTGTGAACGATGATGCGACTCTTGAGGCGCTGGTGAGCGCGGCAGAGAACGCTGAGGACGCTCAGATCCTCGTCCTTCGAAGCTTCATCGACAACCTCGTCGACACTGTCGTTACGCCCTAGAGCAGAACCATGGAATTTCTGCGTACCCCGGACGAACGGTTCCTCAACCTCGAGGACTACGACTTCGAGCCCCACTACCGATCCGTCAATGCGGCCGATGGCACCGCCTTGCGATTCCATTTCGTGGATGAAGGCCCTCGCGACGCCGACCCCGTGCTCTTGCTCCACGGAAATCCGTCGTGGACGTACCTGCATCGCAAAATGATTCGCGGACTCGTGGCCCGCGGCCATCGCGTTGTTGCTCTTGACCTCATCGGCATGGGTCGCTCCGACAAGCCTGCCAACAAAGCCGATTACTCACTGGCCAACCACATCGACTGGATGGGTCAGTGGCTTGAAGCAGAAGACCTCACGAACATCACGCTGTATTGCCAAGACTGGGGCGGCATCACTGGTCTCAACCTGTTGCCATTCCACGGTGACCGTTTCGCACGCGTCATTGCCTCCAACACCGGCGTTCCTGCCGGCGAAGGCGCCACCAAGGGCATCGAAAATTGGCTTGCCTTCGTAGGCAGTGTTGAAGAGCTTCCTATTAGCGGTGTGATTCAAAGCGGAACAACACGGAAACTTTCCGGCGGCGAGAAAGCTGCTTTCGACGCGCCTTTCCCCGATGGCACCTACCAAGCGTCGCCTCTCATCTTTCCCTTTCTCATCCCCGTTCAACCCGACAATCCCGGAGTTCCGATGTGTCGTGAATTGTGGGCCTTCCTTGAGACATGGACAAAGCCGTTCCTCACCGTTTTCGGATCAGAAGATGAGATTTCCTACAAAGCTGGCGCCCACCTAAAAATGCAACGCAAGATTCCCGGCGCGGCCAATCAGAATCACATCGTGATCGCCGGTGCAAATCACTTCATTCAAGAAGATGCGCCGGACGAACTCATTGAAATCATCGATCAATTCACGAAACAAGGGCAGAACTAATGCAACGTTTTCGTCGTACCGCAATGTTTGCATTTGGAATCGCATGTCTCTTCTTCGCGACTTCCTGCTCTTCGGATTCGAGTTCACAAACCCCAAGCACAACATCAAACGTCGCCGCGCCGGACATGCGTGATGGCCGCTATTGCGAGGTCTTGCTGGTCTCCCTCAAAGAGACACAGCCAATTGCGAGTGTGTACAACACCTATCCGCTCAACGATTGCCCAGAAAACAAGTGGCTGGCCCTCGATCCCAAGGCGCTTGCGACCGAGTTCGGCGCCAACGTCGCAATGCTGAATGGACCTCGCCATTGGATGATCAATCGGGTCGAGAAAATCGGCGGAGGAGTGTCTGAAAAAGCCGACTTCGGCGGCATCGAGATGTATCGACAGGCGACGGTGCCGATCGGATCGCTTGTCGACCAAGCCCGCCCCTATTTCGCGTATCCCGTGAGTCGTTCAACAATCTTCACGTACAACGCGGGTACAGAAATCTTCCAACTCACAAGTCCTGATGGTGCGGTGTTTGTCATGCAATCGTTCAGCCAGCAGAAGGACCCAACACTCACGCTTGCATCGCTTCCGACACTCGCCGCCAAACTCACACTGCCGAGTGGGTGGACGTTCAGTTCTCGCACACTTACCGAGGACCTCAATATCGTCACCGTGAAGAACCCTGCACAGGTGCTCCAAGACGATCTTGGTAATAGCTATTCGATGATCCCGGCTGTCCCTGAGAGTTGAGGCAGTTACTAGGCTCAGCCCATGATTGAGGGGACCGCACCACCAGAGACCCGATCAACTCAGTCGCGTAAGCGTGTTGGTCTCCTGGCAGTTGGCGCGCTGGGAGTCGTGTTCGGCGATATCGGCACAAGTCCGTTGTACGCATTTTCCGAAATCTTTTCGGGTGCGCACACCATTCCTGTGGTTGAGGCGCGCGTCCTTGGTGCACTTTCAATGATCTTCTGGACGCTGACACTGGTGGTGTCGGTGAAATATGTCCTCATCGTGATGCGCGCCGACAACCAAGGCGAAGGCGGAATCATGGTGCTGGCAAGCTTGGCATCGAATGCGGTGAAGCGACACAAAGCCAGTTCCGGACTCATGCTGCTTGGCCTTATCGGCGCCGCCCTGTTCTACGGCGACGGTCTCATCACCCCCGCAGTCTCAGTCCTCTCTGCAGTTGAGGGAATCGGCGTCGCCGCGCCACGTCTCAACGCTTTGATTCTTCCAATTGCTCTCGTCATCCTGTTTCTCTTCTTTGCTGCACAGCGATTTGGCACAGGGCGAGTTGGCCGGGTATTCGGGCCAATCATGGTTGTGTGGTTTCTTGCGATCGCCATTCTTGGACTCATAAGCGTTCTTGAGACGCCCGCGGTTCTTCGCTCAATCAATCCCACGTATGCCATTTCGTTTTTTCGTGGCGAACCCATGCTGGCGTTCCTTGGCCTCGGCTCAATCGTTTTGTGTGTGACGGGCGCCGAGGCCCTCTATGCCGATATGGGCCAGTTCGGACGATCACCGATTCGCATCTCATGGTTCGCGATTGTCGCCCCAGCCCTCTACCTCAACTATCTCGGACAGGGTGCGCTCGTACTGCGTGACGCGTCCGCAGTGAGCAACTCTTTTTATCTCCTCGTTCCAGATGCCCTTCAGATTCCGATGGTGATCTTTGCGACTGCCGCAACGGTTATCGCTTCTCAAGCGGTCGTTTCCGGCGCGTTCTCGATGACCCAACAAGCGATACGACTCGGCTACCTCCCCCGAATGACTGTTCGTCATACGTCGGCCAGCGAAGGGGGGCAGGTGTACGTGCCAGCAGTGAATTGGTTGCTCATGGTCGCAGTTCTGGCACTTATCCTGGGTTTCCAGGACTCTTCTCGTTTGGCCTCCGCCTACGGCATTGCCGTCACTGGGACCTTCGTGATTACCGGAATCCTCGTTGCGATTCTCGCCCACCGGAAATGGGGACTCTCACTTTGGGTGGTCATCCCTGCAGCGGCGATCGCTCTCGTGATTGATGGGGCGTTTTTCATCGCCAACCTCACGAAGTTCACTCACGGCGGTTGGTTTCCACTTGTTATCGCAGCGGTCATTGTGGCGATGCTCAGCACATGGCAGTGGGGACGCAAACGACTCCTCAGCCGCCTCGAGACGCTCGAAGACAGCATCGACGAATTGCCGTCGTTGCTCTCTTCGCAAAAGATCGTTACAACGCCGGGAGTCGCGATCTATCCCACAATTGAGGAAGGGGTTCCGATCGCACTCGCCCAACGAATTGCTCTCTTGCACGCGATCAATGAAGTCACTGTTGTCCTCCACTTGCGCACTGCCGAGACTCCTCATGTCGATGATGCAAACCGTCTCGACATTCATTCGGGCGGGTTCATTGATGCCACCGCAACCTATGGCTACATGGAGCGGCCCGATCTTTTCGACATCATCAATCGAGTCCACGCGGTCCACCCCGAAGTAAACCCCGACACCTGCGTCTTCGTCTTTCACACAATGAACGTTGAAGCTGGCTCTCAAAGTCCCTTCAAACGCATTCCCGCTGAAGTATTTGCAATCATGCAGAGAAACGCCACCGATCCACAGCACTACTTCGGTCTACCGGCCGATCGTGTCGTGCAATTTGGGCGCCTCATTCAGATCTAACGACAATCGGATCTAACGACAACCGGATCTAACGACAACCGGACTCGCTACCGTCCCATTGCCCTTTCAATCGCGCTCTGCATCTGCGGCGCTATCGCAAGGACAGCTTCTTTGGTGAAATGAACCCCATCGGGACGTGTTCCCTTTGGATCGATCACCACGCCCTTGCACGAATCATTCGGGCAAACGATGGGCTGCAAGTCGACAAATACCGTGTCGTTCGAATGTTGCTCCGCGAATTTCCGCTGCAAGTCGCGAACATGTTCAAATCGCCAAAGGTTTTCAGGAAGCAAAGTCTCTTGTCCGTCACCAGATTGCGTTGGATCAGCAAGGGGGTCAGCTTGGCCGATCACCATAAAGGTCGCGCCAGATGAGGTTGCGATCTCTCGCGCTCGGTTCATTAGCGAGAGATACATCGCATCCCACTCCGGCGAGCCAAACGCGATCCATTTCCCATCGACTTTGTTGTCGTACGTATCAAGAAGGATTCCCGACCAAGCGACGACATCGGGCGAAAATTGCGAAATCAACGGCGGCCACTGCCCGTCGTGATCAACACACCACCCATTGTTCTCCTTGACGACTGCAAATGACCGTTGCGGATAGGCAACAAACGGACACCCGAATTCGGCCTTGTTCCAGATCAAGACTCGGCTGCTATCGAACGGAGAGTCGTAACCGGTGGGATGAGGGAACTCAAGGCGACCTCCACCAAGGACCCAAGCCACAGAGTCACCCAGCCAGAGAATTTTCAGCGGACCTTGCAAATCTGCCGCAGCCGTTGGCGCCTCTGAGGTTGAAAACTCGGTTGAGGCTGCCGGCACAGGCCGAGAGATCACCCACACAGCGCAAAGCGCAACGGCCATTCCCACGACCGAATACAACGCGACTCGTTTTGCACGTTTCTCTGCACGCAATGGTCGCTCAATGAGAAAGAACGACAGACAGGCTGCAACTGCCGTGAGTGCAATTCGGATACAGAAAAGCCAAACGCCATCAAAGGGAGTGTTCGATGAGTTAACGAAGACTCGAACTGGCCAATGCCACAAGTACACGCTGTAGGAAACCAGGCCGAGCACACACAGGCCACGGAACTCAAAAGTTTTGGAGATGACGGAGCTCCTAGCAACCGCCGCCAGAATGATCGCGAGTGCAGCAACTGCAATCGTCAAAAAGCCGAAGTGGTACAGCCAAGAGGCTCGAAAGCTTGAGGAAACGCTTACGAGCCCAAGAAAGATCGCCGATATTGCAGCAACTCCAGTGAGTATCCGCAATGACGCTCGCTCGCGCAATGCCGAGGACCACAACCACCACACACACGCACCCGCGACACCAACGAAAATTTCGTGAACACGGGTGCCGGTCCCGAGATACACCCGTGACGGGTCAGTGTCTGCGGAGTACATGACTGACATCAGTGTTGCCGAGACCAATGCTCCAATTACCGAAAGCGCAAGGAGCCACGTTGCGAGCGACGCAGTTCGTCCGCCTCTTCGGGCAACGATCGCGATTACGGCCAGCAACAACAACGGGAAGAACACATAGAACTGTTCCTCAACTGCCAACGACCAGAAGTGGCTGAGGGGCGACTCGGTACCAAACGTTGCCTGGTAGGAATTCTGCTGATCGATCATCCACCAGTTAGCGACATAGAGCAGCGAGGCAATTCCCATTCCCCTGTTTGCTGCCCGCGTTGAGTCGGGCTGCAGAACGGCCGCTAGGGCGATGGCAACAACAACAGTCACAATCGCAGCGGGCAAGAGTCTGCGAGCACGCCGCATGTAGAACGCACTCGATGAAACCTTTGAACTGTTTCGGTGTTCGCCGAGCGCTAGCGAGGTAATGAGGAATCCCGACAGAACGAAGAAAATGTCGACACCAATGAAACCTGCCGGTAGGACCTCGGGAGCAAAGTGGTAGACGACAACAAGGGCGACGGCGAGTCCACGAAGCCCATCAAGAGCCCTGACGTGATCAAACCGAGTACTCGGGCTCGCTACCGGTTTTCGAATCCCAGAGTGCTGGATCGTCTCCATAACCACCGTCTCAACGCAATCCCGTGAACGTCAGTCGTCAGAGAGCGACCCGAATACTACGAATGCAACCGCTTCTTTCGAGATCGCGTCCCATGCAGGATTCGGACCGGGTTCGCATCCGAGTTCGATATAGACGCGCCCGAGGATCTGTCCCGCTAACCACTGCACGAATGCTTCGAGATCCAGATCGGACCGAATCCAGCCCTTGTCTTTAAAGGTCCGAAAACTCACCGCGAGCCGATGCAAGAAATCCCGAGCAGCCTCCCCGATAACCACGGCAAGATCAGGCCGCCCTTCGGCACTTCCGAGAGCAAAGAGGCGCTGCTGGCGAGATACAGACCGGGAAGGTTCGTAGATCATTGAAAGAAGTTCGCCGACGGCTTCACGCAACTCTGTGCGACTCGTAACCCGGCTCAAGATCAGATCCGATACAGCGTTGAACTCAGCGAAACTCCTCACGAGGCGCTCCGCCTGGGCAGCGGTAACAAGTCCTTCACGGCTTCCGAAGAAGTGGTAGATCGACGGCGCCGTCACCCCAACAGCAACCTCGATGTCGTGGACGCGCACGCTCGCTTCACCACTCGTCTCGATGATCCGAATGGTTTCATCGAGAATCTTCTGCTGGGTGGGGTGGCGTTCCATTGGGCCCGACCCTAGGTTCCCTGGCCTCCGCACTCAATGATCTGACGTAGTAAACCTCAGGGGTCTATCCGCTCAGGGGGAGTACCCAAAATGTCTGAACCATTGGTGCTGGCCGAGGCCGAGGGCCCCGTCCTCGTCGTCACGATCAACCGTCCCGAAAAGAAGAACGCAGCGAACGCTGAAGTCCTTTGCCGCCTCTACGACGCGTGGGTCCGCCTCGACACCGATGATTCGCTGCGCGTCGCCATCCTCACTGGCAAGGGCGACACCTTTTGCGCAGGTATGGATCTCGCTGAGATCGGCCGACTGCGCGAGGGCGTGGTCGACAACGAATGGCTGCAGCGCTTCAAGGATCAGCCCGAGGTCATCCTCGGCGGCTGGCTCAAGACCTACCGTCCCACCAAGCCCGTGATCTTGGCGGCTGAGGGCTTTGCTCGCGCCGGTGGAACCGAAATTCTCCAGGGCACCGACATTCGCGTTGCTGGTGAAAGCGCCGTCTTCGGCGTCACCGAGGTTCAGCGAGGTCTGTTCCCCATGGCTGGTTCAGCCGTTCGCCTTCGTCGCCAGATTGGCTACGCCGTCGCTGCAGAAATGCTCCTGACCGGCGAAGACCTCACCGCCCAACGCGCACACGAACTTGGTCTCGTCAATCACGTCGTGCCTGATGGCCAAGCCCTCAACAAAGCTCGGGAGATCGCAGCCCGAATTGCACGTAACGGCCCACTTGCGGTGCAAGGAATTCTTGCAACGCTCCGTGAAACCGAAGCGATGCCTGAAACCGACGCGTTCACCATTGAGATGAAGCACGGTGGCAAGGTCATGCAATCGAAGGACGCCGCCGAAGGTCCGCGCGCATTCCTCGAAAAGCGCGACCCCGTCTTCACTGGCGAATGAGGTTGGCGAACGAATGAGTTCGTCACGTAAACCAACTGTTGTCGTCGCCGGACTCGGCGATACCGGAGCTCTCATCGCCACTCGATTGGCGCGCAAGTGCCACGTTGTCGGCATCTCGACTCGGCCTGCACTCGTAAGTGGTCAGGAATTAGGAACGCGCCTTATCGATCTTCCTCGGTGGCGACGCACGTACCTCATTCCGTATCGGCGCTTCCGCAAACTCGATGCAGTAGACGTTGTCCACGGAAAAATTTCCAGCGTCGACTTCGAACATTCGAAGGTCTCCGTTGATGTTTCCGGCGGCTCGAGCCGAACGATTCCATATGACTATTTCGTGATCGCAACGGGTGTTTCCAACGGCTTCTGGCGCCACGACCGCGTTGAGGACTTACAAACGATTGATACCGAGCTCTCAGCAATCAATGCCGAACTTGCGGCTGCCTCAACCATCGCAGTCATCGGTGGCGGAGCAACTGGCGTGAGTGTTGCCGACAATCTCGCTCGTGGCTCACACGCAACAGTGCACTTGTTCCACAGTGACGACGAGCCACTCCCCGGCTACCACCCAAGCGTTCGCCGCTGGATGGCCCGCCAACTAGCGAGCGACGGTGTCGTCGTGCATCCGAATCACCGTGCAATTGTGCCAACAGATTTTCGCGGCGATCGCCTCACTCACGATCCTGTTGAGTGGTCAACTGGACAAGAATCTTTTACCGCTGATGTCACGTTGTGGGCGCTTGGCGGCGTTACTCCCCATTCTTCATTCCTGCCGTCTTCGGTTCTTGATGACGAAGGATTCGTGCGTGTCGACAAGAACCTTCGCATTCCTGAACACCCCAATGCCTTCGCTGTTGGCGATGTCGCCGCCAGCGATCCGCTTCGTAGCTCAGCGCGTAACTGGGGATTCCGAATTGTCGTGTCCAACGTGAAGGAACTTGTCCGTGGCCGGCCGTCGAAACTCAAGACCTACAAAGCCTCTGAGTATCGGTGGGGATCAATCCTCGGCCTTCAGGAAGAGGGACTTACCGTCGTGCAGCCGAACGGGAAGCGTTTCCGCATTCCGCGCAAACTTGCTGAGCCTTTGCTTTTCAGCGTGTTCGTGCAACGGGTGCTCTACGGCGGACTCCGTAAGAAGTAGGAACAATGTCTTTTCCTGACTCTCCCGGTGACGCCACACCAATCTTTTGGCATGTTGACGACATCGACTGGACAGAAGTCCAACGTCAACAGAACGCTGATAGTTCGGTCTCTGTCGTGCGTGAGAAGTGGCCGATCATCCGGCCCGACTTTCTTTCTGCGCACGTGCATTACGAATCAGGGATGGTGGTGCGCCGCCACGGACACCGAAGCAACCACGTCGTGTTCGTGCTTGGGGGCAGCGGATGGATCGGGACAGAACCCTGCGAACCCGGAACCCACATCCATGTCCCGCTCGGTTCTGCATTTGGCCCCATCATTGCCGGACCTCACGGGCTCACCTGCTGGGAACTGAGTTTCGGTGAATTCGGCGGTTGGGGCGATCAACCAGAGTTATATGCCAACGAAATCGCTGCACGAGGCATCACTCCCCTTCCTGATCCGCCGCTCGACATTGGCGAATGGTTTGTCGACCCGCGCGGCGACTGGGGCGGCGAACGACCATCACCGAAAGTCGAGGGCCTGAACTCGGTGATGACTCATGTTCGCGACTACGAGTGGTACGGCGTTCCCCGCAAGAAACTGCTCGTTGATGAACCACGTTTCACAAGTGCGTATGTTGAGTTGCCACCACTCGCGACATACGACAACGAGTCGAACTCTGGTCAACGTGTGATTTGGATCGTTGAGGGCGGAGCGACCTTTGGTAATCGTTGGTGCCCTGCCGGTACACATATCGAACTCCCGCCTGCGGCTTCGACAGGAACAATCACTGCCGGTGACAAAGGCGTGCTGTTCCTTGAACTCACTGATCTCGCCTGATCTAGGACGCGTGATCGAGCGCTAAACGCCACAGACCGTCCTCGCCGCGATGCAGCACGGTTGTGCTTCGTGATTTCGCCGAATGACGCGTGCCATCGGAGAGCGAAAAGTTCGTCGTACTTGAGCCATGGCAGTAGGCGTACTCGCCAACGACTTCGAACATCTCTGACTCGTGAAAAACAACCTCGATATCGGAGAGGAACTGATAGGTCGCCGCTACCGCCGCTTCGATCCCTGCCCGACCAACGACGACCTGTTCACTACCTGGCTGCACATAAACCGCTTCTTCTTCATAGAGCGCAGCAACCTGAGACGCGTCACCGCTTTCGTAGGCGATTTTGAACATCAACTCGAAGTCTTCTGGTGTCGTTGAACCCATCGATGCCATTCCCCCATGCACGGTTACGTCTCGTATATTCGACGCTATGGCCTTCGTTCTACCATCCATCGACTTCGCCGAGTTCCACGACACCGTCTCAAAGTCGGCATCCATCGGTTCCGAACGTTTCAATCAGCTCACGCCGATTACGTTCGTTCTGCCTGACGGCAAGGCCGTCACCTATCGCGTCGATAGCGGATGCGTTGAATGGTCCTTCGGAACTGCCGACGACGCTGGCACCGTCATCGCAATCGACGCGTTCTCGTTCGGCGCGTTCGCAATGGAATATTTGACCGCACCCGCACTCCAAATTCAGCAACGAATCCAATTCGAAACTGGAACCTATGGAGATTTCGACGTCTGGGAACCACTGCTTCGACTCCTCTATACCGGGCGCCCGCTCTATGAACCATCGGCGATCAATCGCACCAACCTTGATCGGGTTTTCCATTGGGGAACCGACTCCCTTCCGGAGATCGGTTCCTTTTACAACGAGCACGGATTCGCGGTTGTCCGCGGTGTCTTCAGTGCGAACGAAGCAGCTTCCTTCGATGTCGAAATCGACAGGCTCGCCGCTGAGGCAACCGCAGACGACGGAGATTCATGGTGGGTGACGTCAGAAGGCGGTGAAGAGCACGTTTGCCAACTCCACTACACAAGCCTCGCCTCACCTCTCATCGATCAACTTGAACACGATGCCCGCATCAAGGAACTCGTTGAGTCCATAAACCCTGAACTTGTTGCCCATCCAGAGATCGGAAACGGGCACTTCGCTGTACTCAAGAATCCCGGGGTCACCGGAGGCCTCACGGATCTCGCTTGGCATGTCGATTGTGGTTTGGGCGGACACTCGATCCTGTGTCCGTCATTGCATATTGGCGTGCAGGTTCGCGAAATGACTGCCGAGTCAGGGCCGATGATGTTCCTCGCTGGCTCACACAAAACTTCGTCGGTTCGCCCGAGCCGTGAACAAGAGCTGTCCTGGCCGGTTGTCACCGTGAGCGCACAACCAGGCGATGTGACGCTTCACAGCCCCGACGCCGTGCACGCAGCACCGCCGCCCACCGGCACCGTCGACGGCCGTCGAACGATCTACTTGTCGTTCGGACGCCCCGAGCTTTCTGAGGTCTTCGGATTCAAAGAGGGCTACGACCATTTGGTGTTCAACAACGACGGACATGCCGAATTCAAAAGTTGAAGTGGCCTCGTTGTCGAATCTGCGTTCCAAACAACGGCGAGAAGAGAGTTGGTTCTGCCGCTTTGCCGCTAACTCGTGAACTTCGGAACGGCTTCTTCGGAGTCGCTCGAATCACTTTGCAAAAGCTGCGCCCAATCAGCTTCTGAACCGAAGCGGAACATGCCCGAGGTCGAAGATGCCGATGATGACCCTGTAGGCTGCAAGCGCTTTGCGCTTCTCTCCTGCGTGAGCAAGTCCTGGAGCTGCTGCACGATCCCAGAAATGCGCGGCGTTGCCATGAGTCCCGGATCAGAAGCAATGTTGCGAAGCTCCAACGGATCTTCCGACGTGTTGTAGATCTCAAGCTGATCGGGAACAGCGGACTGTTTCAAAGTTGTGTTCGCAGCCTTCGGACCCGGTCGTTGTGTGACGCCATCAACAATCGTCTGCACGTCACGACTATTTGGAGTGCTCCAAAAATTTGGGTTGTCGAAATAACGCGTGTACTTCCACCGCTCCATCTGGCCCAAAGGCCCCGTCGGGAGATTTGCGACAACTGTTTCGAGATGACACGGCTGCACGACCGCTTCGTACATCGTTCCGTTCCAACCAACTTGCTTCGCGCCACGCATCGGCTCGTCATCAGTCATGAAGTACTGGGGATCATTTGCAATCGAAGATTCCGTCGAAAGACCAAGCAAGAAATCAGACAAATCACGACCGGGTAGCGGTTGCACTTGGGTGTGAGTTTGCGAGAGTTGCGAAAGAAGTGCCGACTGATCAAGACCTGCGAGTCCAAGCATCGTGGGCAGGAGGTCGGCGTGACTTGTGAGCACGTCAGTTGTTCCCCCCGACGGGAAGACCACCGGATTGTGGATCACGAACGGAACCTTCATCACTTCGTCATAGGCAACATGCCACTTCTGATGCAGACCACCGTGCGAACCAAGCAGATCGCCGTGATCGGAGAGGTAAATGATGATCGTCTCGCGGTAGGTCATGTTGTCCGCGGTTACTGCATCAATCACCGCTTTGATATGTGCATCAACTGTCTTTTGCAACTGGTAGTAGAAGCGCTGATAGTCAGAGTTCGTCAGTGTTGGCTGAAGCGACTTCGGATAGGTCTCGCCGTAACTTGCTTGCGCATCAGGCTTTTGCGAAAGATCATCAGTGAACGTTTGTGCCCACGCAACGGGATCAAAAAGATCAGTAGGCACATTTGAACCGTTCAGTTGCCCCTGAAGATTCAACGAAGTTGATGGACTCCGTTGACCCGCGAGCAACGCGAGTTGCCCCCAAAGCACGATGTCATGCGGATCAACAAAGGAGGCAACCGCCAACCATGGGTTCTGCGAATTGCGAAGGTTTTGCATGAGTTCGACGCTTTGCTCGGCAAAAGCGTCATCACGACCACCGCCGCCAGGCGCTGACGAACCGGAATCCATGGGGTTGGAACCATGCGGTTCGGGTCCAATCCAGCCAGTGAATCCAAACTCATCCAACATGTCTGCTTGGAGATAGATGTTCTCTGCTGTCAGGTTGCGGGTTCCGTCTGCGTTGTACGCAGGAAATGGCTGATGGGTACCGGGCGTATAGAGATCGGCGTCGGAAACGTGCCACTTTCCTTTCCAATAGGTGTCGTATCCACCTGCACGGAACCAACTTCCCATTGTGGGAACCGTTGTCGGGTCTAACCAATAGAGATCTTGTTCAAGCGCTGACTTTGCAATGCCCGAGGTTTGCGTGACGCCGTGCAGCGATGGGTACTGGCCCGTGAGGAGCGACGTTCGGCTCGGGGCGCATGCAGTCGCCATGATGTGGTGATTGCGAAATGACATACCGTTCGCCATGAGTTGGTTCTGCGCCGGAAGATTCGACGCACGCCAAGAGGCAAGCGCGGCCGATTCGTACGAAACCGGGAATCGCTGTTCATCGACGATGATCACGAGGAAATTTGGTTGGGTCGTGAGCGGTCCGCGCGGGACAAAGGTTCGCGGAGCGATCGTCGGCGCCGTCGGCGTTGCGCCAGACGGGGCGACGCCAGCAGCCATTGCTGCGGCAGCAACTCCGAGAGCACCAGCGCCCTTCAAGACCTGTCGGCGCGTCACCGATCCTTCAGGAACTGACTCTTCACCACACTCGGTCACGACGGCGCCTCCTCAATCCAAAGCCGAAACTCTACGCGCTGGCCAGAACCCCCAACCGCCGCACGTACACCCTTGATAGCGAACGGAAAGAGCGGGCCTAGGAAACTCCCAGGCCCGCTCGTTCATGCAGTTGTTGTTCAGTGCTGGTACCGCAGATCGAACTACGGCATCAGGACGCCGTCGATGACATGGATGACGCCGTTGCTACCAACAATGTCGGTCTTCACAACGTTGACCGTGTTGCCCTTGGCGTCAGTGATGGTGACCTTGCCGCCATTGACATTGATGGTGAGTTCTTGACCGTTCACGGTCTTGACCTTGCCTGGCTTCACGTCCTTGGCCAGAACTTCACCGGCAACGACGTGGTAGGTGAGGATCGACTTGAGCTGTTCCGGTGTGAGCGATGCAAGCGTTCCTGCGGGGAGCTTCGCAAATGCTTCGTTCGTAGGTGCAAACACCGTGAATGGGCCCTTGCCCGAGAGGGTTTCCACGAGACCAGCGGACTTCACTGCGCCAACAAGGGTCGAGAAGTCGGCGTTGCCAGCAGCAATGTCAACAATGGTTTCGGACTTCATCGGGGCTGTTGTCGATGCGCTCGACTTTGCCGTTGTGTCAGACGAGCTTGACTTCGAGTCGCTACTGCAAGCGACGGCACCGAGCGTCAATGACGCTGCGACGATGAGACCACCAACAACTTTGAGGGGGCGAATAGACATGCGGAGCTCCTTGGGTTTTCAGCACCGTGATGTGCTTCACCCCTACTCCGAAGCCAACCCCCGATCCGGATGACGCAGATCGAAAGTTTTTTGAGTTTCCGAAAATCAGATCAAGCGACCTGTTGCCATGGGGTTCGAGGTCGGCGAGACACTCCCCTGAACTGGCTCACGAGTAAGAGCAAGTTCAGTCACTGCTCCGTCGATCGCGACCAATGACATCTCTGGATTCGAACCCAGCATGCCGAGCGACACCATCGTGCCGTTGGCTGCTGACCAGAGTTGATAGGTCTCGTTGTCGGGAAGCGCTGGGAGAGGATCAGACATAACGAAACCATGGCCTGATGCATCCACGATGACTCGAACTTCCATCGTGTTGTCAGGATCGGTCAAAACGCCCTGCCGAGTACCAGGTTTCGTCGCTGCGTCGTTGGCCATCGCAGTCATTGACGCCACCGAATCGGTGGGGCTCGATGATCGAGTGACGCTGATGAGCCCGGCGCCGATAACAAAGACAACAGCAACGGCTGCTGCTGCGAGGAACAACGGCCGACCCAGAGATGGTCGGGCAGCTCTGCGTTGAGTCGCAGTCTTCGAAGTGGAACCACCGGCGACAGCAGTTGGTTCGATCTTGGATTGGATCGACTCCCACAATCCGGCGGGCGGAGCGAGGTCGGCACGAGCGCCGAGCGCATCAGAAGCCACCCTCAGGCGTTCAATTTCCGCTGCAATCTGCGGATCGGCTGCAGCAGCGCGCTCAACTCGACGACGTTCAACATCGTCGACGGCATCGAGCACGTAGACACCGAGAAGTTCGGAGACGTCGTCGGATCCGGAGTTCACATTCGAATACTCGCTCATCGCTCCTCCTCCGGTCCACCATCTTCAAGTAACGACGACAAACGTCGAAGTCCCGTTCGAATCCGACTCTTTACTGTCCCCTCGGGAAGATCCAGTCGGACAGCAACGTCGCGATAGGAAGCGCCGCCGTAATAGGCCAACACGATTGGGCGACGCTCATCCGGATCGAGCGACTCGAGCGCACGGCGGATCCGATCAGACTCAAGAGAAGCAACGACATCAGATTCGAGGTCTTCGATTGGCCTCACGTCAACAGCAACGGAACGATCCTCACGTTTCCGTCGCGCCTCTTCCGACCGGACTCGCTCAACAGATCGACTGTGGGCTTGACGCTGAAGAAACGACCGCAAGGTTCCGCGATTTGGATCGAACCGACGCGGCTCATTCCAGAGCCGCAGGAACAGTTCCTGCGTGACGTCTTCAGCTAGCGAATCATCGCCAAGGACCCTGCGGCTCAGTCCATAGACCGCGCCGCCATGCTGCCGATAGACCTCGGCCAATGACTCAGGATCACGGTTGATAATCCCCGCGATCAAGTCAACGTCCGTCGCGATCGCTAAAACTGGGGCAGAGGTTCGACGAAGAGGCATAGGACGCGACCCCCACCGTGGCACAAACTGGGCGTTCTGAGGCATCGGGACAGAGAGATCTCGGTGGTTTTCCCTCTCAAGCGGCAGAAGCGTCACGCCTCTACTCCGATCCTGAGGTCAAAAACGGATGATGGCCATCCGAAGTAGGTTCGCCCCCACTTTGCGATGCACAGTCGCCTGCGACGGAGATTTCTGATGACTTCAGTTCAAGACACCACGCCGAAGATGCCCCGTGCGGCAATCGTCATGCGGCGGACGGGCATTGCTCTTGCCCTCTTTTCGCTGATCATCGTGCCGGCGGCCGTGCTGCTCATCATCACGAAACAACCCTCAGCGACCTACGCAGCAATGGGCGCACTGATCGGCGCATTTGCGCTGCTTGCGGGCGGCCTCCGCGTTGGCATCCTCACGTCGCTGGTTGCTGCACTACTCGCGCCGCTCGCAATCGTCGCTGGCCTCTCGCCCATTACCGGTGCGGTCCTGATGATTCTGATGACACTCATGGTTGGGCGCCTCTCGCTGTTTGGTCTGCACCGCGCAAGCATGCTCGTACCAATTTTCTTGGCCTGGCCGATGCTGTCGCCGATTCCGTGGCTTCCCCGAATGGAACTCGGGCAACTCAAAACCATCATCACCAATAACGGACTGACGCTGTCCGATGCATTGAGCAAGGCTCAAGCCAGTGGAAGCGGAGGCGGATCCTCCAGTTCAAACGCCACCACCATTCATCACGCCATGGTCGACCTGCGTCTCGACACCACGTATCTCACATGGGTCATCGTCTTTTTCTTTGTCGGAGCGATTGTCCCTGTCGTGCTCCTGCACTTCGTCCTCCGCAAGCGCGATCTTCCGACGCCCAAACCAAACCCGCGCAGCGAAGCGCTCAATTACACGATCACGATCTGCGTCTTAACCGGCGTGGCGATGTACTACTTCATTGACCACCCCAAGCAAACCTCGGGATCATTCTTCATCGCCACGATCCTTGTGCTGACTCAAGTTGGCAGCGATATTGAGTGGAAACTCACGCTTCAGCGTGTGCTTGGAACGTTTGGAGGCCTTGTTGCGCTCATCGGACTCATGGCGCTCATGGGACACGCGAAGTACACCGAAGTGGTCGGCATTCCAATGCCCGTCAACTTGTACATCGTCGGTGCAGTGTTTGGCGTGGGCGCAATCATCGCGAAATTCAGTCCGCGTCAATGGATCTATTACATCCTCATCACGCCTACCGCGGCGCTACTCAACGCGTACACCATGAGTGCGGCCAGCGATATCGGCAAACAGCGTTTGGTCGACAATCTCGTTGGCGCCGCGCTTGTCATCATCGCAGCAGGCATCACCATTGGTGCCGGTCGCCTCAGAGCAGCGAGTACGCAGAACGACACTGCAGTCGTGCACTCGTAGACCTGCCTCAAAGAGCAATGCCGCAACGTCCTGACGGAGCGAATGGCGCTCCCGCCCCGAACGAAACCACCGAGCGAGAACCTCATGAAACGTGACTACCAATTCCGCAACGTTGTTGTGATCGCTCTTGCGCTCGGCTTTGCACTCATTGCACCACTCGTGTTTGCGTCATGTTCGAGCTCAAGTAATTCCGCGCCTTCAAGCTCCGCATCGGAGTCTTCTAGATCATCGTCCTCAACATCGCCAGCGTCGGCTACCGGCGATTTGATCGTGAACACCTGGGTCGGACCACCAGCCGACACAACGAAACTTCCGATCGGTACTTCAAAGGTGTCTCTCACCGGCGCCTCGGTTGGAGGACTCTTCGCGTGCGACGCAGGGAACTCCCGGGGCGGTGGCGCTCATGCCGCCGGCCCGTGGCTCAATGAAACCGCAGGCACTTGGGACCTGACCAAGAAGATTTCGGTTCAGGGAGCGGTTTCCTGGCCAATGGCGTCGTATTCGGAAACGGTCAGCGGTTCGACACGCAACATCACGAGCAATGGACTTCCGGTTGGTGAGGTCACGGGAACATTCCCCATCGCCTCAAGCGACCCTGCCTACGCGTATGACCGAAATCCAAATCGAATTGCCAGCAGTGACGTGAAGCTTTCACTTCCGGTGAACCCAACCGCCGCAGTCACACCGACGTGCCTTGGTAAGGGTCGTGTCGGCGTCTTAAAGAACGGGGTCTCGCTTTTTGCCTCGCTCGATGAACTCAATCGCGACGCCGTTGCCTACGAAACTCAAGACAAATGCGACGGACACCCGCAGCGAACCAGCGTGTACCACTACCACGACATCCCCTCCTGTATTCGCAACGCCGCCACCGGATCTTCCACCGTTGTTGGCTATGCCTACGACGGCTACCCCATCGTCGTCGAGCGTGACGCCAGCGGGAACCTTCCGACCAACGCTGACCTTGACCAGTGCCACGGGCGAACCTCACGCATCAATCTCGACGGCAAAGTTGTCGAGATGTACCACTACTCCGCCACTTCTGAGTTCCCCTACTTCATCGGGTGCTTTCGGGCGTCGGCGGTTTCGTAGACCCGTCGTCTCAGAGCCCATCGTCTCAGAACCCGTCGTCGCTGCATTCGCCTTTCCGAAACACTGGTTTCTCGAGGTGTTCGGGCAGGGTTGACCGACTCCACCCGTTCGGGGAGTGCACGGTGAATGCGCCGTCTTCGGCGAATTCCATTCGGTAACCGGGTTTATGAAACTCGCGATGGTGCGTGCCGCATAACAACACCATCCGGTCGACATCGGTTTTTCCTCCATTGATCCAGTGATCGACATGATGGACATCGCAGAATTTCGGTTTTGTACGACATCCCGGTGCTCGACAATGCCGGTCTCGGGCAACAATCGCTTTTCGTTGCCAGGGTTTCGCAGTTCGTTCGCTTCGACCCATCCGCAGCACCTGCGAACCGTTTGTAAGCAACGCATGCACAACCGAGTCACACGACAGTGCCGACATCGCCGTGGCATCAACCAGCATTCCTTCACCAGTCACACCATCGCCATGCAAGCTCAACGCATCAGCGAACCAGGCCTTCTCGGCAGATGACCATTCGTTGCGTTCGGCCAACACGTCGACATCTGCCAGCGAACCCACCCCGGCACCAGCCAAACCAGCAGCACGCAGCTGTTGCACATCGAAGACCAGCGACACATGCGGCTGAAACCGACCCGACTCGCCCGTTCCTTCACGGTTATTCAGCGCAAACTCACACGCTGCGACGAGCGCGTCGACCTGACGTTTCGCGCGTGTGCGCACATCACCAACAATCTCGCCGTGTTCATCGAGCGCGTCGGGCACATCGAAGACCCGCAACGTGGCATCGACAATCGCTGCTTCAGTCGAATTCAACACACCGTTCAACACAAACGAACCATCAAACCCGGCATCGAGATACACACCAGACGGACGTTCACGAAACTCCTCAGCACCATCGGCCGCTTCGGCAGCACGCACCCACTGGCGCACCGCCACCGTGGTTTGTTCGACATCTAACGGTGCAATCGCCTTCACCACACCCGCTGCGTGATCGGCAAACAACGATACAAACCGACGCGGCACACCCGTCACCAATGCATCGACCTTTGTGCCACACAACCGACCTTCAACCCACGCCGCCGCTACCTCAGGCCACGCCTCCAAACGTTCCACCCGACGCGCCTCGACTGTCGCCGCCTTCAATCCCAACTCTGCACGGTCACGCAACCACCCACGAAACGACCCCGCGCCATCGTTTCGCCACACCTCACCACTATCGAACCGAACCTCGGCCTCAACCAAGAGCGCGCTCAACCGATCAATCTCACGACGCAACACCACCAACGACTGCCCATCGGCAGACACGCCCCACTCCGAGAGCGCATCGACCGCCCGCTGCAACTGCGCAAGCGGCGACGCCACGCCAAGAGAAACGTCGCAACCGCTCCCGATGGAGCTGTTCACCTCGATGCAATCGGACGTAGCGGTATCGAACATGTGTTCGAGTGTAGAGATCGCCGGCAATGGCGTGAATAGGTCAAACGACTCATTCCCGATTCAGAACTGCTCGTCAGCAAGCTGAAACAGGAAGCTCTCGCTCACACCCGCAACCTGCGAACGTGGGTTCCGACATCAACGAAACGAGGCCACCCATGGGACGCGACTACCACAGCGGACAAATCGAACTACAGGAACAGTTCGATTCAACACGTCTTGCAGGTTTACTCGCCGACATCACCACCGACGAGATATCCGAAGACCTCGCGCGCTTCATCGAAGCCAGGGACATGTTCTTCCTCGCGACTGCCGACGAACATGGCCGACCCGAGTGCTCGTACAAAGGGGGCGAACCTGGCTTCGTGCGTGTGATTGATCAACACACGATCATCTTCCCCGTGTACGACGGAAATGGAATGTTCCTCAGCACCGGCAACATCACGGTCAATCCAAATGTCGGACTGCTCTTTGTGAACTTCACCGATGGAACACGATTGCGACTGAACGGCACCGCGACAATCGAAACCGACGACGACGCACTCGCCCTCTTCCCCGGAACGAAAATGGTCGTTCGAGTTCGGGCCGAACAGGTCTTCGTCAATTGTCGTCGGTACGTGCATCACTACGAACTCGTGGAACGCTCAACCTTTGTTCCGAGCGAAACGCACGAACCACCCGTGCCCGATTGGAAAATGGGGCCGTGGATGGAAGGTCTGCTCCCAGAAGGCGACCCTGCAACGAATCCCGACGCAAAGGTCGAGGGCGCAACTCCGCAGTTCTGAACTGTCAACCAGTGAAAGTTGGCACGACAGGATCCGAAGGCACAGTCGTTGACGGCGATGACCCAGAACCGTTCAACATCACCGTCAACGTTTCGACAGGTGAGGAGGTAAAGGTCCCAGCCGCAAAACACTTCGAGTCGCTCATGCATGACACCCCGCCCAAGAAGTTGTTACGCGATGTACTTGGGCTTGAGACGATCGACCAACTTGAACCATTCCATGCCTGAATCAACATTGCATCGTTACTGCCATTGTTGACTACGCCGACTGCAGCACACGACGACTGGTTCACACACGACACCGAATACAAATTGTTGGCACCAGCGCCAACATTCGGACTCGACACCACAGACCACGTCGACCCATTCCACGTCTCCACCAAGTTCCGACCCACAGATCCCTGCTGTGACACTCCCACCGCGACGCACCACGTTTGGCTCACACACGAAACAGAACCTAAGTAGTCGAAGATTGTGCCGGCATTCGGACTCGACACCACTGACCACGTCGACCCATTCCAACCTTCGACCAACGTCTCTGTTGCTGAATTTGACACTGTTTTGCCAACCGCAACGCACCACGACTGACTCAAACACCCCACGTCCCAGAGGGTGCTGCCGTCAGGACCTGGACTGGGGCTTGAAACGATTGACCACGAACTCCCGTTCCACACTTCGATCAACGTCTGATCGATCGAACCCACTTGAGTCGTTCCAACAGCGACACAGAACGACTGACTCACACACGAGATGGAATTGAACCTGTCATTGACATTGCCGGCATTCGGACTTGACACAATCGACCACGTCGTTCCGTCCCAGACTTCTGCCAACGTCACGTGATTCGAGCCCGTGTTGCTAAGACCAACTGCAGCGCACCATGACGCGCTCACACATGACACGGAAGAAAGACCGTCGGTAACACCGGAATTCGAGCTCGACATCACTGACCACGCTGCGCCATCCCACACTTCAATGAGCGCCCGGCTCGCGGTCGAGACGGTCGCAGTTCCGACAGCGACACACCACGACTCGCTCACACAGTCCACCGCAACCAGTTGACTCGCGGAAGAACCAACATTAGGGCTCGGCACGATGACCGCTGAATTGATCGTTGCGCCCGCAGGGTTTGCAACGACGATCGAGCCGAACACGAACGACACAAGCAATGCAAGGACGACGACTGGCTTACGTGCGATCACGGGGTCTCCAAAGGATGGATCAGAGGCACTCCGCTGAATTCAGACGATAACGGAGAGCGCCATCACCAGCGCGGATGTGGCGTAGCGCCTGGTGGACAACTTCTCGACCTGGGCATCACCGCGAAGGGGGTTCGCCCATGACTTCCGGGCCGACGCGCCGAGATTCGCGCCTGACTCGGCCCGCTTCTCAGCCGAGTTCGACGATTCGCGCCTCTGCCATGTCCTGCAGCAACGCAGCATCGACTTTCCAACCAATGGGCACGCTGAAGGTCTTCTTGTTCACTTTCAGGCCTGCGAGGCGGTCGGCGAACTGCGCCATCACTTCACTACTCAACGGGCTAAGCGTGAGATGCGCAGTCGCAGCGCTGAGTCCGAACACATAGCCGGACTCATTTCGAAGCATCGGCTGATTCCATGCCGTGACAAGTTCGAGCCCTTTCACCCTCTTCTGAATCGCCGCAAAAATCGCCTGCGCAGTGGCCGCTTTGGCCGGGTCAAGCGACGCGAAATACGCCGCGGGATCAGCGAAGCGTCGAGTAGTTGTAGACCCGCGATGAGTCATCACCACCGCATTGGCGTGAGCTTGGCTAAACCCATGCCCGTCGCGCAGAAGCGCCATCTGTTCGTCGTACTTTGCCTCGCCGTGTTCCGCCAAAAGGTCAAACCAATACTGCATCGGCTGATCATGCTTGCGCTCAATGGCAGGGAAGTGCTTGGAACGATCACCGGAACTGGCGCTCATTACTTGATCTTAAAACGATCACTTGAAGAGGCCAGCAGCATCGGGGATGGATCGATACTTCCGCCTGCGAGGAAAGCGGTCGGTGCACCGAAGTTCGTAACAGGACCGGCAATCGGTTTTCGCGTGCAAAGAATCTCTTGAAGTAGCCCTTTCGAGAAATCGGGAGGTGATGGGTTCCACCTTTTCGTTCTGCGAGGCGAAGTGTGTCTGACTGGTCTCGGGCGAGTCTCAAGACCGTTCAAACGCGTCCTTCTCCCATCTCGCCCGCAATTACGTTTGCCCCAGAATCGGTGTTTGGAAGTAATGCGCGATTGCGGCAGACTGCGATCGTGCATACTTCCAAGACATTCGCATCGGTTTCGATTCTCGTATTGGTTTTCAGTTCGATGGCTCTACTTCTGGCTGATCGAGCCGGCTCAGAAACGTTCCCCGGCCCGAACGGGAAGATCGCGTTCTCGAGCAACAGGGACGGCGACGACGAGATCTACCTAATGGACGCCGACGGCTCCAACCAGACTCGGCTGACGACACGGAGCGACACCGATGCCTATCCGTCGTTGAATGCGAGCGGAGATCGAATTGTGTTCGAAGGAGGTGTCGGAGGCGTCCGCCAGATCTTCATCATGAACATCGATGGTTCGAATCTCACGCAACTCACCACCTCTGGTGGTCAGAATGAATCGCCATCTTGGTCGCCCGACGGCACGAAGGTCGTCTTCTCCTCAGGACGTGACAGCGACGAGGAGATCTACGTGATGGATGCCGACGGCTCCAACCAAGTTCGCGTGACAAATACACCTGGATTCGACATCGAACCCAATTGGTCACCTGACGGAACGAAAATCGTTTTCACCTGCGAACCCGAAAACGACTCGAACCTCGAAATCTGCACGATGAATGCAGACGGGTCCAACCGCACTCGACTGACGACGCGACAGGGTTACGACTTCGCTGCGGCGTGGTCACCCGATGGCTCGAAGATCGTCTACGTCGAGGATTCAGGTTCGAACTATCAGATCTTCTTGATGAACGCCGACGGTTCTTATCGAACACAACTGACGAGCTCGGGGACTCGGAGCAAACTACCGAAATTCTCTCCGGATGGGCAGCTCATCCTCTTCGCGTCACGTGCGTCGGGAACCTACCAACTAACAACGATGACTACCGACGGTTCCAACCAGATTGCGTTGACAAGCATCGGCGAGAATTCGACGCCGTCTTGGGGTCCCGGCCCGACACCCCCTTCGCCGACGAGTTCGTCGACTACCTCAACGAGTTCACCAGTTCCCGTGGTGCCTGCCTTCACTGGTTGATCTCGCTACTCTCCGAGCCGCCGACCACAACCGAATGTTGTCCGCGGGAACTACTCCGGTCTTGAGGGCGCAACGAACCAAGACCGACAAGGAGAGTGTCTAGAACCTCAGCGAGTGCGAGTTCGCTCTCACCGATGGAACCAAGATGCAAATTGTGGACCGGGTGGCTTCAGCGCGCCCAAACAGCGCTCGAAACTTCGAATCGATTGAACTGATCCTTCCACCGCCCGATAGACCCCGAACGAGCCTCACCCCATGGCTTCCGGGCCGTTGCGCCGAGTTTCGCGCCGCGTTCCGGTCGATCCCCGCCCTCGTGGGGAAGGCGCATAATTCAAAACCCGCAGGTCGGCGGGTTTACAGGAATAAGGAGTGAAACGCGTTTCGGCAAAAAGTGAAACGCGCCTGCGCAACATCAATGAGGTTGGTGGGCGTAT
>JAURMR010000009.1 GCA_030830565.1 Acidimicrobiales bacterium | reverse complement strand
TTGGATAGAAGACCGATTTGCCACGCATGCGTTGGTAGCGGGCGATGGTGTCGGTGTGGGTGTAACTGAAGACGTGGCCGACATGGAGCGAGCCGCTGACGGTCGGGGGAGGAGTATCGATCGAGTCCACGCCATCTCGGGTGGCGGTGCGATCGAAGGAATAGGTGCCGTCGGCGTCCCGGGTCGCGGCCCAGCGGGCCGCGAGGCCCTCGAGGTCGGGCTTTTGGGGAACGGTCCAACTTCTTCGCGGAGTGGGGGTGGCCGATGTCATGACCCGATCACGCTAGTTCGCCCCGCCTGTTCGACTCACGTGAGGACTCGCAGGAGGGGGTGTGGGGACAGGTAGCGTTGCCAGTCGTGCTGCACCTCTTCGATACCGCTCAGGGCAAGGTTGTGCCCTTCGAACCCCGGGAGCCGGGGAAGGTCTCGATGTACGTGTGCGGACCAACGGTCTACGGCCCTCCCCATTTGGGACACGGTCGTTTCTCCCTCGTCTTCGACGTCCTGCGTCGGTATCTGACCTGGACTGGGCTCGAGGTCGATTACGTCTCGAATATCACCGACATTGACGACAAGATCATCAATCGAGCCAACGACGAAGGTCGCGAGTGGTCGGACATCGCGCAGAAGTGCGAACAGGTGTGGTGGAAGGCCATGGAAGCCATCGGCGTTGAACGCCCCACCTCTGATCCACATGCCACGGCCTATGTCGACCAAATGGTGGAACTCATCGCCGATCTCATTGCTCGCGATGTTGCCTATGTTTCAGATGATGGCGTGTACTTCACGCCCGCAGCGGTTGCCGATTATGGATTGCTTGCTCGTCAGTCGATCGAATCGCTGCAGGCGGGAGCTCGCGTCGAAGTTGCCGACCACAAACACTCGCCGATTGATTTCGCGCTCTGGAAGTTCACGAAACCCGGAGAACCGTCATGGCCTTCGCCTTGGGGAGAAGGCCGTCCGGGTTGGCATACCGAATGTGTGGTGATGTCGCTCGATCTTTTGGGCGACGGATTCGATCTGCATGGTGGCGGACAAGACCTTGCATTCCCGCATCACGAGAACGAACGTGCACAAGCACTCGCATCGGGTCGCACGTTTGCGCGGCATTGGATGCATAACGGTTTCGTCGAGGTCGGCGGCGAGAAAATGTCGAAGAGTCTCGGCAACTTCACCAACCTTCTTGATCTCGTTGAATCCACCGACCCGCGCGCGTATCGATTGTTGGTTCTTCGTTCGCACTACCGCACGCCTGTGGAAGTCACGCGGGCAACGACCGACGACGCATCAGCGGCATTGCGTCGCCTCGATGCTTTTGCTCGACGGGCGACGAATGCAGGATTGTCTGGCGAATCTGATGCGGCATCGATCGAAGCGTTTCGGATTGCGATGGACAACGATCTCGATACTCCCGCCGCTGTTGCCTTACTTTTCGGACTTGTTGGCCAAGCCAATACCGCGCTTGATGCTGGCGACGCAGCGTCTGCGGCCCCACTTGCTGCTGCGGCCTTCGAAATCTGTAACGCGGTTGGGCTTGTACTCAATGCTGGCGGCGAAGAAGTTCCAGCCGAGATTCTTGAGCGCGCTCGCGCTCGCGACGAAGCCCGTGCAGCAAAAGATTGGGCTGCAGCCGATGCAATTCGTGACGAACTCACTGCTGCAGGTTGGCTCGTCGAGGACGCTGCCGACGGCACTCAGGTTCGACCCGCCTGATGGCAGAGAAGAAGGAACGCCAACCATTCCCGCGCGGGTTCTGGGTGATCTGGACAACCGTCGCGGTTGATCTCATTGGTTTCGGTATTGTCCTGCCGATCCTTCCGCAATATGCGGAACGATTCGGCGCCGGTGCCGCTGTTATTGGTCTGTTGTCTGCTTCATTCTCTCTTGCACAGTTGGTGTTCGCTCCGGTGTGGGGCAAGTTGAGTGATCGCATTGGTCGTAAACCGATCATCATCATTTCGTTATGCGGCACCGCAATCGGTTCGCTTGTTACCGGCTTTGCCGGTGCGCTCTGGTTGCTGTTCCTCGGTCGAATTATTGATGGCATTTCTGGCGCATCGGTGTCGGTTGCGCAAGCTGCGGTTGCCGATATTTCTCCGGCTCGTCAACGTGCGCGCTACATGGGCCTCATCGGTGCGGCATTTGGAGTGGGCTTTGTCGCCGGTCCGGCGATCGGCGCACTCGCTGCACTGGGCGGACCCAAAATTCCCTTCTTCGTCGCTGCGGCAATCGCGGCAACCAATGCGCTTCTTGCCCTCAAGCGTCTTCCGGAAACTGCGAAAGGCGTAAAAGGTCACCCGCTCGCTGATCCTGATCTCGTTGCAGCGCGTGAAGCGGAATTTGCTGCGGCGAGCGCGGATGCAGAAAACATTGCTGCCGAGCCCGCGCTTGATGGCCCAGGCATTGTTGAGCCCGCGCACGGAGTCCTTCATCACGCACACGCCGATCACACGTCGCCAACGCGTCGAGCAGAAATCCTTCGTTTGATCGTCGTTGCATTCGTCGGCGTTGTTGCCTTTAGTGGTTTCGAAGCAACGTTCTCGTTGTTGGCCAGCAATCGTTATGGGCTCGGGCTCTCAGCGACTGCAGCGGTGTTTGCCGGAATCGGCGTGGTGCTCGTTGGTGTGCAGGGTGGTCTTGTCGGCCCGGTCACCCATCGCCTCGGCGAAAGCGGAACCTTGCGCTTCGGACTCATTGCGAATTGTTTCGGCCTCTTGGTGCTGGCATTCAATCTTGGATGGATTGGCTTGGTTGGCGCCCTTCTCCTTCTGACGATTGGCCAAGGTCTTCTCACACCCACCTTGTCCTCGGCAGTGGCTGGTCGTGCGGGTCGAGACACCGGCGTCTGGCTGGGGTGGCAGCAATCGGCCGGTGGAGCGGCTCGTGTCGTTGGGCCGTTGGCTGCGGGTGCCCTCTTCCAATGGGCGGGTATGGGTTGGCCCTACGCCGTGGGTGCGGCGCTCGCTGCCTTCGCCCTCACCTTGTTGCCCGGTCGCCCGGAGTCGGCATCGGCGGTTACCGCGGGGTAACTTGGCGAACGCACGCGTCGTCCCCGGAGCTTTCCGGGTCCCCCGAGAGGAACGCCAATGTCCGATTACAGCCTTGACCTCAACGAAGATCAGCAGACCCTCGTCGATTGGGTCCACACCTTTGCTGCTGATGTTGTTCGACCTGCAGCCGAAGAATGGGATGAGCGCGAAGAGTTCCCGTGGCCAATCGTGCAAGAGGCAGCGAACATCGGTTTGTATGGCTGGGAGTTCATGGCCGCAAACCTTGCCGATCCCACTGGTCTTTCGATTGTGCTTGCGCTTGAAGAACTCTTCTGGGGCGATGCTGGTATCGGACTTTCGATTTTCGGTTCAGGGCTGGCTGCTGCAGGTATCAGTGGAAACGGAACACCCGAACAGGTCATGGAATGGGTGCCGCAGTGTTACGGCACCGCCGACAAAGTGCAGCTCGGCGCGTTCTGTGTGAGCGAACCCGACGCCGGATCTGATGTGTCCTCATTGCGCACGCGTGCGGTGTATGACGAAAAGACCGACGAATGGGTGCTCAACGGCACAAAGGCATGGATCACGAACGGTGGCATTGCCGACATTCACGTTGTTGTTGCTGCGGTTGATCCGGAACTCAAGGGTCGCGGTCAGGCATCGTTTGTTGTTCCGCCAGGCACCAAGGGCCTTTCGATGGGACAGAAGTACAAGAAGCACGGCATTAAGGCCTCGCACACCTCTGAGGTTGTGCTCGATGACGTACGCGTTCCCGGTCGCTGCTTGCTTGGTGGCAAAGAGAAGCTTGATGAAAAAATTGCTCGTGCACGTGAAGCCGGAACAACTGGCGCAAAGCAGCCGGCAATGGCGACATTCGAAGCCACGCGTCCAGCCGTTGGAGCGCAGGCTCTCGGTGTTGCACGTGCGGCCTACGAGTACGCGTTGCAGTACGCGAAAGAGCGCGAGGCATTCGGTCGTCCGATCATCATGAACCAAGCGATCGCCTTCAAGCTCGCTGACATGAAGATGGAAATTGATGCCGCTCGACTTCTTGTGCACCGCGCTGCATGGATGGCTGCGAATCGTAAGGAATTCAAAAACGGTGAGGGTTCCATGTCGAAGCTCAAGGCCGGTGAGGTTGCGGTGTGGGTGACCGAACAAGCAATCCAGATTCTTGGTGGCTACGGCTACACCCGCGAGTACCCCGTCGAGCGTTGGCACCGTGATGCCAAGATCTTTACGATCTTCGAAGGCACCTCAGAGATTCAGCGCCTAGTTATCAGCCGCAATATCTCTGGTCTTCGTATTCCTTGATCAGACGAGCGCTCTGAGCGTTAGCTCATGCGGGGCGGATGCTCCGGATAGGTCGCGGCGATGAGCGCCACCCATTGTTCGTTGTGTATCGGATCTTCTGGAAGGTCCATTGCGATGCCGCGCGATTCGAGGTCTGCTTGGAAGATCTCGATGACCTGTGCAGCGTTAATGGTGTCCTCCCCTGAATCGGCAAGGTGCGCTTCTTCGGGACTGAGGAAGATGTCCGCTTTCCATGACACGGTGATGCGAACGTCGTCATCATCGAAGTGCACGATCGTCGCGCCATCGGCATCGATTGCGTCCCAGCCACCATCGCCGCGCACAAGCCGACTATGGCTGTTGATGTCCTGGGTCATGGGTGAGTTGGGCGGGCCCACTGGTGCAACGCCGTGAAAGGTTGCTTCGTTGTCGGCGACGATGCTCACATTCCGGAACGGTGGTGACTCCACCATCTCGGGGCCGTCGGCACCATCAGGCCAGTAATGAAAGTCGCCGCCTTGGCCTTCGTAGAACCAGGACACCGCGGTTGCGATCTTGATGCGCCAGTGTTCGAAGAGGCCGGAGTTCGTCATGAGTTTCAGAAGCCAGATCGGATGATCGGCACGAGTGAAGCCACGGAATGCGGGAACATCAAGGTGCGGGATGAATGGGAACGGGGTAGGTCCCATGATGTTCACGTAGGCGTTCAAGGGGCGAACGATGCAATCGGCGCCGTAGACAGAACGGGCGGCATCAATGAACTGAGAGTTCTTCAGGATGATCTCAGCGCCATCGACCAACGGCTCTCCCAAGGCGCCAAAGTCCTGACGAAACCACGGTGGCACGAACGTTGCCGGTCGCGATCCGAGCGCGGCCATCTCGGCATCGTTGCCGGCATAGTTCGACAGCGGCCACATGGGGCCGGCCGATCGGATGAGAGCAAGAACCGCGTCGACATCGTCGAACGCAGGACTAATACGGGTGGCGGTCGTGCTCATGAACGGTCCTCAGATCGGTCGTCGTACGAAGGGGACTTTAGAAGGACCCGTGACCGTGTGCTGAATAAGCAAGTGGGGCGCAACGGAAGCCGCTTCGACGACTAGTTCGAGTGTTGCGCGTACCACTGCTTCATCGCGGATTCGATTGCGGCGGTCACGGCTGGAGCGACGAATTCTGAGCCTGCGGGTGAGTAGTGCAAGTGATCGGGCCGAATTTCCTCGCCGCCAGGTGTCTTGCCCTCGCAGATTCCCGTTCCGCACAGCACATCGTGGAGGTCGATTGAGAGTGTTGTGTTCGGATTGGCGAGAGCAAAGTCACGTTGGATCTTGCGCAGTTGTGCAAATTTTCCGATGTTTGCGGCCGTCAGACTGTCTTCATTCTTTTCTTCTGGAAAGACCTGTGGATCGGCTTGCGAAATGATGATGAGCGGTACGCCGTTTTCGGTGGCGATAGCAGCGGCTTTGTAGAGTTCGGCTTCGTACAGCGCGATCCACTCCGGGGAACCAAAAGCGATCCACTTTCCATCGACGAGAACGTCGTAGGTATCGCGAAGTGCGCCTGACCAGACAATGGCGTCGGGCGGGAACGACGCCGCAGCGTCACGCCATTTCGCTTCCCATCCATCGCAAGCCCCGCCGCCTTCGCGCAGAATGCCGAATGAGCGCGTTTGTTGTTGCATCATCGGACATTGCGCAATGCCTTTGTTCCAGATCACGATGCGAGCGGGATCAAACGGAGAGTTGTAGCCAGTGGGCCACGGGAAGGCGATTTGGCCGCCGCCCATTGTCCAGATCACTGAATCGCCAAACCAGAGCAGGGAAATCGGAGGATCTGCGTTCTTTGTGTTTCCGCTCGAGGGCGCAACGACGGACGAAAACTCCGTTTGAGCCGGCGGACTCGGCGCGGCAGCGAACCAGACAAGTCCGAAAACGAGTGCGGTCATGCCGAGTGCCCCGAGGCCCACGAAGGTGCGGCTCGGTCGTTTGGTGGCGACCGCGTCAGTTGATGCTGGTTTGCGACGCCGGAACGGCTGCTCAATGAGATACCAACTCAGCGCAGTGGCGATTGCAGTGAGCGCAACGCGAACGACGAACAGTGTGATTCGGCCGGAGCGGTCGTCGCTGAGATGCAATCGTTGACCGGTAACGAACACCTTGATGGGCCAATGCCAGAGATAGAGCCCATATGAAACAAGGCCAAGGGTCCGTAACCATCGGAAACTGAGCGCCTTTGTGAAGAGCGAGTCGTGGCCGTTGAGCGTGAGCACGACGATGCCGGTGGCGAGGGCAATGAGAAGGAAACCGCCGGTGTAGAGCCAGTCGGAACGGAAGTCGGCAGTCGTTGCGACGCCAACAAGGAGGGCCAGTCCGAGAAGTGCGGCAGTCGTGAGGGTCGTGCGGGCGACGCGATGAGTGGGAGTGACCGGCCAAAGACGGACAACGCATGCAATTGCGATACCAACAAAGAGCGCCTGAGAACGAGTATCGGTTCCGAGGTAGACGCGCGATGGATCCGTTCCGGGTGTGCGCAGAATCCACATCAGTGCGCAGGACGCAAGTGCTCCAATCGCAGCGCCGATGAGCGCAACATGAGCGAGTCGGTGGACTCCAACCCGTCGCTTCAAGAGTGCGATCAGCCCAATGATCGCAATCGGAAACACCAAGTAGAACTGTTCTTCAACGGCGAGGGACCAGAAATGGTTCAGCGGAGACTCGGTGCCGAACGCTGCCTGGTAGGAGTTCTGTTGAGCAATCGACCACCAGTTGGCGACATAGGCAAGTGCGGCAACTGCGTGTCCGCGCAGCGATGCATCGACCGAACCATTGTCAAGAATTCTCGCAACGATGACGACCACCACGATCGTGGCAATGGCTGCGGGAAGAAGTCGACGAGCGCGTCGAGCGAAGAACCCGGGGGCCGACATTGATGTTGTTCGACCAACTTCCTCGAGAGCTAACGACGTAATGAGGAATCCGGAAAGCACAAGAAAAACGTCGACGCCAATGAATCCGGCTGGCACCAACTCGGGCGCGAAGTGGTAGAGCACCACCGCGGCAACCGCGAGGCCTCGTAGGCCATCGAGTGCGGGGATGTGTTGAAACCGTTTGGTGCCGGGATCGGCGTTGGTTGGGTTGTCAGGCCGTCCACTCATGCGAGGGCAACGGTAGCGATGATGACCGAGAGACGTGTCGCACCCTGGTCACCGGATGGTCATCCAGCGATCATGCGACCTTCGTTGCGCAGATCCTCGAGGACGCCATCGAGGTCCAAGGTCATACAGCGTCGCTCGTGGACAACCTGTTGTCCATTGATCCAAACATCGAGAACGTCGGCGCGAGAAGCGGCGTATACGATGGTTGACATAGGTTCATATGACGGTGTGAGCGACGGTGAGTTGGGGTCGAGGCGCACAAGGTCGGCCTTCTTGCCGACCTCGATTGACCCGACGAGGTGATCGATGCCCAGCGCAGTGGCTGAGCCCATCGTTGCCATACGAAGGACGGCGCCCGCCGGAACGGCGGTGGGATCAAGCCGGTTGCCTTTGTGGATGAGTGCAGCGACGCGCATCGCCGCAAACATGTCGAGATCATTCGATGACGATGGCCCGTCAGTGCCGAGCCCAACCGTGACACCCGCGGCGAGCAGTTCGGGGACACGACAGAAGCCTGATGCGAGTTTCATGTTCGAACTTGGGCAATGCGCAATAGCGGTATTTGTTGCCGCAAGCCGCGCAATCTCCGTATCGGACAAAACAACTGCATGGGCAAGAACCGAGCCGAAACGCAAAAGCCCGTTGTCATCGAGGAGCTCAACGGGGGTTCTTCCGTAGCGCTGCGTCACGTCGGCAACCTCTCCGGCGTTCTCCGAGGCGTGGATGTGGAAACGAGCGCCTTCTGCAGTCGCGAGTTCGCCGACAACTGCGAGTTGGGTTGGATCCATGGTGTAGGTGCCATGAGCAAGGATCCAAGAGTGCGGGGAAGATGCTTTGGCGTTCGCTACGCGCTGATCAAACGCAACATTGTCGGGGCCATCGGAGCCGATGAAGATCGGGCCGGTTTGAAGCCGGAAGCCCGCTTTTGCTGCTTCGTCCTGACTTGCGTTGGCGTACCAGTACATGTCGAGTGCCGAGGTGCAGCCTGAAAGCATTGCTTCGGCAAATGCTGCACGCACCCCAACACGAACATGGCGATCGGACATGATCGTTGCTTCCGCAGGGAAAAGCTTCCCGAGGAAGTCCTGAAGGTCGACGTCGTCTGCAAATCCGCGAAACGCAGTCATCGCAAGATGGGTATGGGCATTGACGAGGCCAGGCATCACGATTCCGCCGGCAGCATCGACGGTGTGGTCGCATGGTGTCGCCGGTTGCGCACCGGCGGGCAGCACTTCGGCGACGGTGTCGTCGGCAATGACAATCGTCCCGCCATGAATCACTGTGTCGTGGGAGTCAACGGTCACGATCGTTGCATTGGTTATGGCAGTACGAGTCACAGAGTCCCTAAAAGTGTTGGGCGGCGAAGGCAGTGATTGTGTCAGTCGAAAGCGTTTCGCGGCGTCGTCAGGGGAAGGTCGAGCGAACTGACCAGCCCCGGTGCTGCTTCGACGACATACGGAACCGCATTCACGATGCGCATCGCTGTCGCCAGCATTCCTGATTCGTAGAAATCGGTGGGGCTTCCTACGAGGAGTTCGCAGGTGAGGCTGGGTTCTCCATCGATGATCACTCTGTAGGTTCCATCACGAGGCGCGCTTGGCCATTCGGGAACGAGGTCCATCTTCAAACGATTGATGTGTTCCACAACAATTGCGTCGCGGCCGTTCACGACGCCGATGGTTTCGAATCGGACGGCTCCGACGGTGCCTGCTGCAACGGGGCCAAACGCAGTCTCGAGGTCGCGCGGAGTTGGTTCTTGGAACCACGTCTCGCGGATTTCATCGAGTTCAACCCCGAGACCGGCCGCAACGAGTTGCACAACGGGGCCCCATGTCATGAGTTGCGCCCCGGTGCTGGCCATGATCGGCGCATGGTCCATCGGTTTTCCAAAACCAAAGACTTCACGCATTGTGAACTCGACGGGGTAGGTGTCGTAGGTGAAGAGTTCTTGGACGCGAACCGAACGAATTGAACTCGACATCGTGAGCATCGCGAGCGGAAACTGATCGGCAGCGAAGCCGGGTTCGATGCCTGAGGCGTAGAGCGTTGCTCCACTTGTGAGTGCCGCGTCCTCAAGGCGCGCGCGTGCTCGTTCAGGGTAGGAGGGCGGGTACACGAGTGCGGGGCTGGTGACGGTCACGACGTTGACGCCGTCGCTCAGGAAGCGCTCGTAGTCGGGCAGTGCGCCAGCGTCGAGCGACGGTCCGCTTGCGGTGTACACGATGCAATCGAGGTCGAGGGCAAGAATTGCCGTTGCATCGTTTGTTGCGATGACGCCAAGCGCGTCAATCCCCACGAGCGTTCCTGCGTCGACGCCCGCCTTCTCTGGTGAATGGACCCAGACGCCAACGAGTTCGAGGTCGCTTCGCCGAGCAATTGCTCGAACTGCGTGTGCCCCGACGCCACCAGTTCCCCAGACTGCAACCTTCAGCTTCATTGGTCCCCCTTGTTTGCCGACACGTTTTCACGTTCCGGGGGCTGGTGCGATCCAGTTGCGCAGATCTCGCAATGGTGGTCGATGAACGGTGATTGCTAGCCGGTAAATTTAGGGAGTTCGATTGGATCCTCGTTGTCAGTGCCGACGGCCGTGACTGTCGGATCACAAACGGCGATGGCACTGAGGCTCACGAGGTCGATGAGCGCGCTGGCCGACTTCGCCACGAACACGAGGTCGCAGGTGCTCGCGCCTGTTGGAACAACGACCTGTTCGTTGAACTGCGTAAGTCCAAGGAGTGCGCCGCTCGTTGAGTTGCCGAAGGTTCCGTTGACGATGCCGTTCGCGTCGTAAAAGGTGAAGTTCCAATCGACCTCGCCCTTGGCCCAAAACGTGAATTCGTACGTTCCTTGTGCGAGCGAAACACCGCTCTGTGTCATGGTGGCGTTTTGCTGGAGGTAGGCAAGCTGCGCGTTGGTTGTGACCTGAGAGGAAACCCCGTCAGTGCCTAAAACAGGAGGAGTTTCGTTGAGGTCTTGGTACGTGACGACACCGGTTGACCTTCGGAGTCGAAGCACAAGATGAAGGGTGGATTCTTTCTGGATGTTGTAATCCTGCAGAGTTCGCCCGTCTTCGAGTTGTCTGCCGGCGAAGATCAGGCGTTGCTGTTCGGGCGGAATCCCCTCTTTGTCCTGAATCTTTTGCTTGACGTTATCGATTGAGTCCGAAGGCTCGACCTCAAGTGTGATCGTCTTTCCCGTGAGTGTCTTCACGAAGATTTGCATTTCGAACGTCCTTGGTGAAATTCAGCCGGTGAAGTTTGGAGAAAGAGCAGGGTCGGTGCACGCGCTGTTTGCATCGGATATCGCCGGTTCTTCTGCGTCTGTTGGGGCGAGGGTCACGAGGTCAAGGAGCGCGCATTGAGATGCAGCGGTGAAAGCGAGATCACAAGTGGCGGTACCGGCGGGTACAACGATTTCTGTGTCGAATTGCGTGAGGCCAATCAGTCCTCCAGAAGTGCCGTTCGATAACGAGGAAATCGTCGCCCCAAGAGGGTCTTTGAAAGTCAATTGCCAAGTGAGGTCTTCTTGGGCCCAAAACGAGAACGTGTAGGTGCCTGGAGCGAGCGGGATGCCGTTTTGACTGATTGTCGCGCCGGTGGTGAGCAGCGCGAGTTGTGCATTCGTTGCCACCTCTGGTGAGGTCCCCGACGTACGAAGAGACGGAGGCGCTTCTCCCATGTCCTGGTAGGAAACAACTCCCGTTGTCGATTGAAGGCGAATGGTGAGGAAAATCTCCATCTCGCGCTGGATGTTGTAATCCGAAAGCGTGCGACCGTCTTGTAGAACCAAATCGCTGAAAATCAAGCGTTGCTGGTCAGGAGGGATTCCTTGTTTGTCCTGAATCTTTGCTTTCACGTTTTCGATTGAGTCTGACTGTTCAACTTCAAGAGTGATCACGCGGCCTTGGCTGTCTCTGATGAAGATCTGCATCGTTGCTCCGGCTGGTTCTCGTGCGGTCGAGTGGATAGTTGTCTAAATAGCGTTGCGTTGAGGTTGAAAAGCGCGTTCAGTGGCGATTTCGTTTGAGGATGACACTCACATGTCGAGCCGATACGACGCCCGAAAGAGTTTTCGCTGTTCCGTCGGCGGCGTAGTGGAACGGGTGCGATACCGGCGTTGGCTCAATGAGGGTTGTGAAACCTCGCCGTTCGAATTCGTTGAGAAGTTCGGCTAAAGGGTTCGTGCCATCGCTGAACGCCAATTCTGCGCAAAGCGCGACGAGGATCCCATCTGGGGCAAGAAGTTCGGCGCCTTCGGAAATGAATCGGCGTGGAAGTTCAAATCCGGTTTCGCCACCGTGTGAGTAGGTGCGGTCATTGGCTCGGTGGGTAGGAACCCAGGGAGCGTTGACGCAAACGAAATCGAAGGTGCCAGGGCGGAGGCCGCCAGCGACATCGTTTGCAACGACGTGCATTCGAGATTTCGCGGATTCGGGGAGGAGTTCGCGGCTGAGCTGAGCTGTGCTTGTCGCCCTTTGGTTGATGTCTGTGGCGAGAACCGTTTCGTAACGAGATGTAAGGAACGCAGCAACGAGGCCCGTCCCGGTGCCGAGATCAATTGCTCGTTGTCCACGCAATGCGTACTTCCATGCTTGGTCTCGAAGGAGCCAGGAATCGGTACCTGCGTAGACGCTGTCGACGGGAACGTCATCTGCTGAATCAAGAAAAGGAAGGATTGCCATTGCTTTACCGTCGGACAACACTTCGAACGACAGCGATAACCGTCCTTCGCTTGTGATGGTTGCAGCTTTTGTTCCTAGGAGGGCTTCGGTAGTTTGCGGTCCACCGAAGAAGTTCGAAGCACTTGAGACATCGATGTACTTGCCCAGAGCGAGATCTGCGAGCGATTGATTCGCTGTGTCGTCAATCTGTAACCGTCCGAACCGATTGATGAAGTTGGCTTCGTCAAGGTGTCGGCCTAGCTCACGAAGCGCCAAGCACGCGTCCGCAGATGCAAGAACGCGTTCCGGGTCCCACGTTCTGTGCAATGTCGAGCTCGTGTTCACGGTGGCGGCAGGGTAAAGGTCCATCCAGGTGCAGTAGCCCCGGGCGCACCGTCCTCAAATGATCCGTTGACGATGAGATTGGTCGAGCCGCCGAGACTGGGCCCGCCGAGGTTGTCCTCGTTATAGGGGTTTGATGGGCCATGCCAGTAGCCAGTGAAGCCTGAAGCGTCACCAAGGCATGGATCCGTGGTGCCGGTAACGGTGGCGCTTGCGAGAGCACTGGGTTTGAGGACCATGACGCCCGCTACCCCCAGCCCGATGCCGATTGCACGGCGACGGCTGATTTCAGGATTCGGGCCCATGGGGGAAAAGTATCAGATGGGATGACTAATTATTTGGTCAGTTCCAGAGTTCTGGCTGGACTGCCGTACGATTCGGCAGTCCAGACGACGGCGCATCGGTGCCGTGAAGGGGGAGCAGTGTCCAAGCAGATTCCTATGGTCGATTATCTGGTGCTGGGAGATTCTCCGCACCTAGTCGCCAACGAGTGCACCGACTGTGGTGCGAAGTTCTTTGATCGCCGCAATGCGTGTGCATCGTGTGGGGGCACGTCGTTCAAGAAGACCGACATCGCCACCGAAGGCGAGATTCGCTCGTTCACGATCGTCACCGCCTTCATGCCTGGCGCCGACAACTACGTTCCCGTGGTCGTGGATCTTGGCGGCACAAGTGTGCGCGGTCAGCTTGTGAACACCCCGGCCGATGCAGCGAACATTTCGCTTGGCCAGAAGGTTCGACTCACTACCTATTCCATCGGCGCCGACACTGCAGGCACCGAGGCCATCAACTACGGCTTCGAGCCGGTCAACTGAGGGGAACGACCATGGCAAACGATGACATTTGGATTCTCGGCATCAACATGACCAAGTTCGGCAAGCATCCTGACAAGGATGTTGTCGATCTTGCTTCCGAGGCTGCGCTCGCTGCGCTGGCCGACGGTGGCGTGACCATCAAGGACATGGGTATCCTCGCCGCCGGCAACCTCATGGGTGCTGCAGCAGGTATCGGTCAGCAACTCCAAAAGCAGATCGGCCAGACCGGTATTCCCGTCTTCAACGTTGCGAACGCATGCGCAACCGGTGCAACTGCACTGCGTACCGTGATCATGGCGATCAAGGCTGGCGAATGCGATATGGGTCTTGCTGTTGGCGTCGAAAAGCTTTCCGGCGCAGGCATGCTCGGTGCCGGTTTCGGTGCTGCCGCATCTGACGAGTGGACACCGGCTGGTCGTTTCGGTGCGGTCTCCGGTTTCGAAGGCAAGCTCGGCACCGACATGATGCCTGGCGTGTTCGCGCAGGTCGGTATGGAGTACCTGCACAAGCATCCCTATGACGGCGCTGATTTTGAACTCTTCGCAGGTATCTCGGCGAAGAACCACTTCAACTCCACCATGAATCCGCTTGCGGCAATTCAGAAGGACATGTCGGTTGAGCAAATCATGGCTGAGCCCATGATCGCTTATCCGAATACTCGTGCAATGTGCTCGGCAAATAGCGATGGTGCTGCGGCGGCTGTTGTTGTTTCTGGCGAGAAGCTCCGCACGTTGTCGAAGGAACAGCAGAAGCGTGCAGTGAAGGTTTCAGCATCAATCCTCACGAGTGATCCATACCAAGAGGCATGCCAGATCCTTCCTGACGTCAATACGCTCACCCGCGCTGCAGCAAAGCAGGCCTACGAGCTTGCTGGTGTTGGTCCAGAAGATCTCGACCTCGTCGAACTCCATGACTGTTTCGCCACTGCTGAACTCGTGCATTACGACAACCTCATGCTGTGCAGCGAAGGCAATGCAGTCGACTTCTTCTTGTCAGGCGCAACCACGCGTGACGGCAAGACCCCAGTGAACGTTTCTGGTGGTCTCGAGTCGAAGGGTCATCCCATCGCCGCAACCGGCATCGCCAACATCTGGGAGATCTGTTACCACCTTCGTGGTGAAGCAGGCGCTCGTCAGATCGAAGGCGCGAAGGTCGGACTTGCTCACGTCATTGGCCTCGGTTCGGCCTGTGGTGTGCACATCCTCGAGAAGTCTGGTCTCTGAGACCCAGCGTTCGCGGGTCGTTCATCGTGAGTTCTCGACTTCCGGCGTCTGAACGTCGCCAGCAGCTGCTTGATACAGCGCTGGCGACGTTTGCGCGTCTGGGCTACCGAGATGCAGCGATGAACGACATCGCAGACGCAGCCGGCGTCACGAAGCCGGTGCTGTACCAACACTTTGCGTCCAAACGCGAACTGTTTCTTGAGTTACTCGCTGATGTGGCAAGTCGACTTCGCGCTGCTGTTCGCGACGCGGTCGCATCGAGCGCCTCAGATGGGCCGCGCGCTCAGGTCGAAGCAGGCTTTGCTGCATGGTTCAACTGGGTCGATACAAACCGCGATGGCTTCACGGTCTTGTTCGATAGCGAAGTGCGACGCGATCCCGAGTTCGCTGAACAAGCCGCCAAAGTGCAGCGGCAAATGGCCGACACTGTCGCGGAATTCATTGTTGCTGAGGGTCTTGAATCTGAACGTCGCCGACTCTTGGCCTACGGAATCGTTGGATTAGGCGAAAGTACATGTCGTCGTTGGCTCGAGAAAGAAATTGATCTCGATGCCGATGAACTCGCAGTGCAGGTCGCAGGTCTCGCGTGGTCGGGCCTTCGCGGGCTTTCGCCGAACTAATTGTTCGTTAGCGGCCGTTTTCGAGATCATCGCGTTCTGCAGCTTTCACGGCATACCCCGCAACGATCGCTGGAGCGAGAAGCGCCGACCCAATAGCCATGAGGATGACGATCGACGTCACGAGTCCGCCGGTGAATCCAGCGAAGAAGCCGATGAAGAAGATCACGACGGCAATGGCGAAGAGCAGGTAACCGACTCGTTGCGCAAGCGATGCAGCCCGAGCGATCTGTGCTCGGCGCATTCGCACGGGGTCATTTGAGAAGTCGGGCTGATCGGTCACGGCGACCAGCCTGCCTCATCGAGGAGGTTCCTCAATGCCGATTGCATGACCTCAAGCGAGAGCGATGACTCGACAACGGCGCGGTTGTGGTCGAGGAGGGCCAGGTCCGGGTTTCTGATCCAGGCGTTGATGCCCTCGAGGTCGTCGGCATCGAACCACTGAAACCCAAGGGATCGAAGTTCCATCGCGACGGGGTAGTCGCCGACAATTGCCGGGCGACGATGGATGGCGGCATCGATTGGCGGATTGCCGAAGCCTTCCCATGCCGATGGAAAGACAACCACATCGCTGGCCGCGTACATGTCCGGTAGCGAGGCCGAGGGTTCATGAACGACCTTGATGCCGCGGACCCGGGCATTGGTGAGGAGGTGGTCAAGGATCTCTCCGTAGCCCTCTTCTGCAGGGCCCGTTATCCAGTACGTCGCCCCGAGTCGCTCGGCGATGTCGAGCGCGCGGGGAACGTTCTTGCGCTCGATTGCGCGAACGGGGTGCACCATCACGAGTTCATCTTCTGCGAAACCGAGTCGGGCGCGTTCTCTGCCTCGATCGCCGAGTGGCGTGTGCACATCGAAGCCGTTGTAGATCGTGGTGGCATCGAATCCGCGATCGGCAAACTGCTGGCACGTGAGTTCGTTGATGGTGACGTGGCGCCACTGACCGCTTGGCGTTGACTCTTGAGGCGGAAGTTCGGTGACATCGCTGTAGCGGTCGCGCTGCCAGGCCGGGTCATGGTGGTGCCAAATCGTTGGCAGACCCTTTCGGGCCCTCGCTACCGCAAGCGCGGCCGGGAGGTTCATGGGAATGGACCCAAGGTTCTCGACCACGACAAGGTCAACGCCATCGAGCGCCTCACGGACCTGAGTGGCGAGGTGATCGATGGCAGCATCGCTTGCAGCTTGAGGGCCGTGAAGGCCAGCAGCGCCATCGGGCCAGCGTCCGATCGCCAGATCAGGCAGGACAACATCGACATTCCCCTCGCCGGCAACCGTTCGGACCTTGAATCCGATCCGATGCAGCGCGGCGATCCAGGTATCGGCCACGATGGACACTCCATCGGTACCGCCGAGACGGAACGAAAGCACAGCGCACGTGGACATTGACACCAGAAGGGGACGAGGGTGACCGACGGGATCGACGGCGAGGACTTCACGCTACCGGCCGACCCCGACTCGGTCCGGGCCGCAGCCCGTGCCGTACTCGAGGCCAACTGGCGACCAGAGGGGTACACCGTCCCCAACGCCGAGGTGTATCCGTTTCAGTGGTTGTGGGATTCCTGCTTCCACGCCATCACGTGGGCCGACCTTGGTGAACCGGAACGGGCCCGCAGCGAACTCTCCCATTTGTTTCGCACGCAGAACTCCGAGGGGTTCGTGCCTCACGTCGACTACGAGTTCTTGCCGACGCATCACGCAGAGTTTTGGAAACGCGAAGGGCAATCGTCGATCACGCAACCACCGATGTTCGGGCACGCGATAGCTGAACTTTCGCGGCGCGGTATCGACGTATCTGATCTTGTTGATCGTGCAACCGCCGGCCTGAACTTCCTGTTTAAGTACCGAGCAAAAGTCGAGGGACTCATTGCGCTTTGTCATCCATGGGAGAGCGGTGGTGATGATTGTCCGAGATGGGATCACTGGTGCCCAGGAATTTGGAACAAGGCAACTTGGTATGGCATCAAGGGCGAACTCGTCGCAGCCGTTAAGCATTCGGAGATTGGTTCTCCGATTTCCAATCCATCATTCGTTGTTGCCAGTTGTGGTTTTAACGCACTTGTTGCATTCAATGCGCTCGAACTCGCATCGGTGACCGGAGACGCCGTTCTGCTTGAGAATGCACATGCGCTCAGCGATCGTCTGCTCGAGCAATGGAACGATGAGCTTGGAACATGGATTGACGCTGGCGACTCTGCGGCGGATTCGGGTCGGGTTCGTTCGCTTGATGCACTGCTTCCAGTCTTATTGAGTGCAGATAGTGCTGTACTTGAAAGGGTTTTTGGAGACCTATGCAGCCAAGCAGCCTTCGGGGGACGCGCAGGACCAGCCGGAATGCATCGCGACGAACCAACCTTTGCTGCGCGCACTTATTGGCGAGGCCCTGCCTGGCCGCAGCTCACGTATTTGTTCTGGGTTGCGGCGCGACGACACGATCGCGATGACGATGCGCGCGCGTTGGCCGACATGCTCACGCGTGGCGCGGTTGAGTCGTCCTGGGCCGAGTACTGGGACGCGAACGATGGATTTGGATTAGGCGCGGCGCCGCAATCATGGGCAGCACTCGCCGCAGTCGTTCAATCGCGATGAAGTTGCGTTCTTGAGAAACTACGAAGCGCGGTGGAGTCGTGCGGCTGCAGATGCTGCAGCCGCATCTTCACGTTCGATTTCAGCAGCAGTGAGAATGCGAACCGAACTTCCGCCAGCCGGGACCGGTCGGGGCGGCGGCACAAGAGTGGTGGCGCGAACGGCGGGATCGAGCAGTGTCCCTGAAATGCGTACCTCGCCGGTGAGGTCTCGGGTGAGGGCAAGGTGATTGCGGGGATCAGGAACGACCTCGACGATTGACCACAGCGCGGCGTCGGCGCCGATGGGCAAGCGGACCTCGGCGGGTCGACGGGTGATCCGGGTCTCTGTGACCTGGCCGGATCGGCGGTTCGCAATGAGAGCGATGACGAGTAGTACTGCGAGGAGTAAGGCAGCAATCACGAGCACCATGAGGCAAAAAGTTAGAACTGCCGCGCGTGGTGGTGGTGGATCCTCATACGCGATCGCGTTTCGCGAGTTCACGTGGCGCGTCCACCGACGCGAACGCGTCAGCGCTTCGAGTCTTTGATCGACCCGGTGAGCTTGCCTTTGGGATCAAACGCGGTGCATCCAATGACCTGCACGCCGCGATTGCGCTGTTCTTCACTCGGCAAAATCCATCCGACCTCAAGCGAAGAACTCGGATACGCGATGCCGACGTAGGTCTTGAACGCAGCGGGGCACAATTTCTTTGCCGCGACGGTGAACTGTTCGGTGGTTGGCGTCGGGGTGGGGGCGAGGCCAGCCGCGGGGGTTGCAATGACTTCGTACTGGTGGGGAAGTTCGCAATTCAGCCGCAAAATGACGTCTTTATCGGTCTTCAATGTTGCGTCGACGGCGGGGACCGCCCGTGTGGTGACGGCCTTCCCGGACGCCACTGATCGCAAATCGATGCAATCGCCGACGTCTGGTCCGTAGACAAACGAAATTCTGCCGACCCCGGCCTCGGGTTCGAGGGTGGTTGTTGTCGTTGGGCCCGGAGCGGTCGTTGTCGTGCTGGCCGACGTCGACGAAGACGAGGAACTCTTCGATGAAGACGAACAAGCGGCGAGCGAGGCGGCAGTGACAAGAACAGTGAGGAGGACAACAAGGGTGCGGGTGTGTGGGCGGCGAAGAGTCATGGTTAATAGGAGGCGGGGAGGAGTCGGGCGATGTTGGTGAAGGCGATGAACATGAGCACCAACACGATCGGTGTGCCAATCGCGTAGGTGACGAGGAACTTCCAGTCCTTCAAGCGTGACACTTGTTCGGCGCGTTTGCGCAGCAGGGTTGGTGTCCAGAATCGGGCGAGCCACCAGATTCCGAACCATGCCAGCCCGGTCACGAGCGACCAGAAGATCGCTGCCGGCCAGGCGGCGGAATCGCCCCCGGCTAGTGCGTCGGTCGACGCGTCGGTGGTGACGCCGTCATAGGTCGGTAGTGGCGTGGCTGGGGCTGGATTTGAAGTGAGGGTCGCGGTGACGACAATGCGCTGGGCCGCAGTGAACTTCGGATGGCAGGCCATCAGCGTCAGGCGGTTTCCGAAGTTTTGGTCCAAGATCGAAAGGTCGTTGGGTGAAACGATGACATGGCCAGACGTCGTGCCGTCTTTGGGATCGATTTTGGGGTCGACGCTGTAGGTGAACGTTCCTTGCAGGGTCTGCACGGTGATGATGTCGCCGGGAGTGAGCTCATCAATTCGGTTGAACGGTGCTGCATAGGTCGTGCGATGGCCTGCGACTGCGGCATTGCCGGGCTGCCCCGGCAATGGTGTTTGTGGGAAGTGTCCGGGGCCTTCTTGGAGCCACTTGAGGTCCACGCCCTGCACCATGATGAAATCGGAACCGATGGTCTTCATGGTGATGCGGGCAATGGGATCGCCCGGTTCGGGAATTGGAAGATCGACAGGGGCGGTCACGATGGGTTGCGCGGCAGATGAGGTTTCCGGCGGAGCGAACTCGGCAATCTGAGTCTCAAACTCTTTGGTGAGGTTGTCTTGGGCTCGGGCGGTTGAAAGCCCAGTTCCCCAGAGTTGGTAAGCGACGAACAGCAGAATCACGATGCCAGCCCGCATCATGAACCGACCGATTGCGCCCACGACGCTCCAGAACTGCACGGGCGAACCCTAGCGAGGGCGGTCGCTTGGTCTGACGGCGGGAGTGACCACTACCCTCGGGTCACCCCATGGAGCCCGATGACCCCACTTTCCGGTCCGTGACCGCACCCGTGGTCCACCTCCGCGGGGCGGTGGCCTTGCTTGGCCGATTCCCTGCCCTTGCCGGTGTCGATCTCGACGTCGATCGCCGCCGAATCGTGCTTTTGCGCGGAGCGAATGGCGCTGGCAAGACCACGTTGTTACGCGCATTGGCTGGGTTGGTGCCGATTACTTCAGGTGAAGCAATTGTCTTGGGTGTCGACCTTCGGGTTGATCGCCGGGCCGTGCGACATCGCGTTGGGCTCCTGGCGCACGGCACCGGTCTCTACGACGAACTCACCGTTGCCGACAACGTTCGGTTTTGGACACGTGCGGCGCGCGCTGACAGTGCCGACGCCGATGCCGCAATGGCTCGGCTTGGTCTCGATGGTCGGCTGAGCGACGTCGCTGTTGGTCGCTTGTCAACTGGTCAACGGCGTCGCACATCGCTTGCGTGCCTGCTCGCTCGGCGACCGGAACTTTGGCTACTCGACGAGCCCCACGCTGGTCTCGATAAAGAAGGCCGCGACATCGTCGATGACCTTGTTCGCGATGCTGCTGCTGCCGGGGCAACGATCATTCTCAGTTCTCATGAACTCGATCGATCAATCGAACTCGCTGATGAAATCGTCACGCTTGGTGGCGGAGTTGCACTCGATGAATTCGTGTCCGGCGGTGACGATCATGCTCAGTGATGCGTGGCTCATCGCCCGGAAAGATCTGAAGCTTGAGATCCGATCACGGGTCGCTCTCAATCAAGTCATTCCCTTCGCACTGTTGGTCTTGGTGCTGTTTGCCTTCGCTCTCGATCCCGATCGCGGGCTTTTGGAAAAGGCGACGCCGGGTCTCTATTGGATCGCTGTGTTGTTCAGTGGGCTTCTTGCGATGCAGCGCTCGTTCGCCGTCGAAGCGGCCGATGGTGTGACCGATGCCCTCCGCCTTTCTGGACTGACGCCTTCGGGCATTTATCTCGGCAAAACCTTGTCTGTGGCCGTCCAGCTCCTCGTACTTGAAGTGCTCTTGGGCGTTGGCGTTGCAGTGCTCTACGGCACTTCGATTACGGGTTGGCTCCTTTTGTTGGCGACGATCGTGGTCGCGACCGCGGCGATCTCGACCGCCGGTACCCTCTTCGGCGTTGTGGCAGCGGGTCTCCGAGTTCGTGAAACCCTCCTTCCACTTCTACTGTTGCCAGTACTCGCTCCGGTGTTGATCGGATCGACCCGTGCCTTCGAGGCAGCACTCAGCGGAACTCCCTCTGAGGGCTGGCCGTGGGTCGGGTTGATGAGTGTGTTTGCCGCTGTGTACGTGGTGGCCGGAATCTTCGGATTCGGCCCCTTGATGGAGGAATCGTGACCACCGAGACCGTCGGGTCAGTCGAGGCCAGTGACAGCGGGCCGACATCCACTGGATCGCGCACCACGATGATCCTTGGGATCATCACACTCATTTCTCTTGGCGTTCTTGTTCTGTTCGGCCTCATCCTGAGTCCTGCTGATGCGAATCAGGGCGAAGCCGTGCGCATCATGTACGTGCACGTTCCCTCAGCGACCCTTTCGTATGTGGGCTGTTTCCTCACGGCAATAGGTTCTGTCGTTTATTTGTGGCGCAAGTCGCGCTGGTGGGAACTGGTTGCCTACGCCGGTGCTGAAGTGGCAGCACTGTTCACTGCTCTCACACTCGCCACCGGAATGTTGTGGGGTCGACCGACATGGGGCGTGTTCTGGGTGTGGGACGCGCGCCTTACCTCCGAAGCGATGCTCATGCTCCTTCTGCTTGGTTACTTGGCCGTTCGTCGGTTAGCCGCCGATTATGAAGTGCGAGCCAAGCGCGCAGCGATTGTCGGACTCCTTCTTGTCCCGAACGTTTTCATCGTGCGCCAATCGGTTCAGTGGTGGCGTACGTTGCATCAAACGCCGACGCTGTCTCTCTCGGGCGCGGAAATCCAAGGCTTGATGCTCTTCTCTCTCTTCACGGGATTCGTTTCCATCACGCTCGTGTTCATCTGGATGGTCATTCATCGATTCCGAGTCGCATGGCTTGAAGAGCAAGTCGATGCCGAAGGTCTTGATACGGCGATCGCTGAGCGCCGCGCCGAAGGGTTGGTGTCGTGATGTCGGGAGTTCTTTTTGCCGAGGCCACAGGAACCTGGCCGTACGTCGCTGCTGCATGGGTCGTTGTGTTCGGCAGTATGGGTGCCTACGCGCTCGTCACTGTCGTGCGCGGCCGCCGACTCAGTAAGAAAGTCCCACCGGAGAAGCGTCGATGGAGCTGACCCCACGAACTGGTCCCGATTCTGAGGGCGGCGAAGCTTCAAGTGCCGCGCCGCGCAAGAAACGCCGCGTGAGTTTTCCTGCGCTCGCATTGCTCGTGGCGGTCATCGCCATCGGCGGTTTTGTCATGGTGAAAGCCCTAGGAAGCGCAACCACCTTTTACCGCAACGCTGACGAAGCAGTTGCTGAGCGCAATGAGCTCGGGGTGAAGCGCTTTCGTTTGCAAGGAACCGTCGTTCCTGGAACCGTCGAGCAAACCGGCGATGGCGTGACGTTCGAGATTTCCTATAACGGAGTACCGATCACGATTCATCACGTCGGCGATCCCCCCGAGATGTTCAAGGAAAGCGAAGCAGTTCTTCTAGAAGGCCATTTCGATGCTGACGGAACGAACACGTATAACTCTGACCTCATGATCGTGAAGCACAGCGAGGTCTATAAAGAGAAAGAATCTGAGCGCATCAAGCAGGCAGAGGTGAATGGGCAGGTGCCCGTCACCACGATGCGGAGCGGCTCGTGAATCTCGCGCTGGGACGTGCCGGAGTCACACTTGGTCTTGCTGCAGCAATTCTCGGAGCCGTCACTGTTGGGTATGGCCTGATTCGCCATCGCCCTGAACTCGTCCGACTGTCGCGTTGGTATGCAGCGCTCGTCTTTTTCGGCGGTCTCCTCGCTGCTTTCGCGATGGAGCGAGCACTCATCACCCGCGACTTCACCCTGCAGTACGTCGCCGATAACGGTTCAACGAAAACTCCTGCCCTCTACAACTTCGCAACGTTGTGGGGAGCCCTCGAAGGATCAATCATCCTGTGGGCGCTCATCCTTGGCGGCTATCTCGTTGCAGTGGTGTTGAAGTTCCGCAAGCGACTTGCCGACCCACTCGTTGGTTGGGCACTTTTCACCATGCTTGTTGTTTGCATCTTCTTCTTCTGGTTGCTGGTTGGTCCCGCGAATCCATTCAAGAGTTTCTCGCCGCCAGTTGGGTTCGATGGACCGGGACCAAACCCGTTGCTTCAGAACCATCCACTGATGGCCTTCCATCCTCCGATGCTGTATTTGGGTTACGTCGGATTCACTGTCCCGTTTGCCTTTGCGATTGCTGCGCTTGTCACGGGCCGTGTCGGCGAAGGCTGGTTGCTCGCTACGCGACGCTGGACACTTATTGCATGGGGTTTCCTTACCGCTGGAATCATTCTTGGCTCATGGTGGTCGTATGAAGTGCTCGGTTGGGGCGGTTACTGGGCGTGGGACCCAGTGGAAAACGCTTCATTGATGCCGTGGCTTACCGGCACTGCGTATTTGCATTCCGTTCTCGTTCAAGAACGTCGCGGAATGTTGCGGGTCTGGAACATCTCGTTGCTCTGCGCAACGTTTGCGCTCACCATTCTTGGAACGTTCATTACCCGATCGGGCGTACTCGAGTCCGTGCACGCATTTACAACTTCCGGTATTGGCGTTTCGCTGATCATTTTCTTTGCCCTCATCGTTCTGACCACGGTCGTGCTCATCGGTTTGCGCGGCGATCGGTTGCGGTCTCCGGGGCGGATCGATTCTCCGTTGTCGCGCGAGGGTGCGTTCCTGGCCAACAACGTTCTCTTTGCAGCATTTGCGTTCGTGATTCTTCTGGGCACGATCTTCCCGTTGATTGTTGAAGCAATTAACGACGATCGAGTTTCGGTTGGTGTGCCGTACTTCAATCGGATGACGATGCCGATTGGACTGACGTTGCTCTTCCTCATGGCCATCGCACCGGTCTTGCCTTGGCGAAAGGCAAGCGGAGAGCTCTTGCGGCATCGGCTTCTATGGCCAGCATGGATTGGTGTCGCGTCAATGGTGTTCGCTGTCGTAGTCGGCGCTCGCGGATTCGCGCCGGTCGTGGCGTTCGGACTTGGCGGTTTCGCTGCGGGTTCGGCTGGACGCCAACTCGTTCTTGCCACCCGCCGCCAGGGTTGGCGTGGCCTTGTCGGACGCGCCAACGGCGGAATGATCGTTCATCTCGGTGTCGTGATCATCGCTGTCGCATTCGCCGCAAGCAGCAGTTATGTGCGCCAAGCGGAATTCACGCTTACGCAGGGACAGTCAGCGGAGTTTGCTGGTCACACGTTGGTCTACGAAGGCCAGAACGTGAAGATAGAAGAAGCCAAGATCGTCAATCAGGTGCTGATTCGAATCGATGGCACCGGTCCATGGGCTCCGTCACTCAATAAGTTCGCCAATGGCAATCAAACCATTGGCACACCATCGGTGCGTTCAACCGTTACTGATGACGTCGCATTGTCGGTGATCGCGATCAAAGATGGCGAAAACGGTTCGGTGACAGTCCGAGTCACGGTTCAGCCCCTCATCATTTGGTTGTGGATCGGCGGTGGAGTCATGGCGCTCGGTACATTGCTTGCAGTGTTCCCGGGGCGTCGTCGAAATCCGATCGATGCAGTATCGGCTCCGCTTTCTGTTGAACCTCCAAAGGAACCGACCGGAGCAACCGCATGACGGACGCATCGAGCGAATCCGTCGCTCCACGTGGTGGTAGCAAACTGGCGAGAAACGCAGCCATCGTCGTGGGGCTTGTGCTCATCGCACTCATCGCGCTCCTTGCAACCCGCGGCACAAGCAAGCCGATTTCTAGTCAGATTGTCGGCCAAGCAGCACCCGACTTCTCTGGCCAAACGCTTGATGGCTCCACGTTTCGGATGGCGAATCATCGAGGCGAATGGGTGCTCGTGAACTTCTTCGCAACTTGGTGCACACCGTGCCGGCTCGAAGATCCGCAGATTCAACAGTTCGTGGAGTCTCATAAGGGCGATCCAGTGCAGGTGATCAGCGTTGCGTTTTCCGATGATGCCGATTCGATTCGTGACTACTGGGTAAAGGAACGCAATACCTGGCCAGTGATTTCAAGCGATACAGGATTGATCGCTCTTGATTACGGCGTAACCAAAGTTCCTGAGTCCTACATGGTTGCGCCGAGCGGCCTTGTTGTTGCCGGCTTCTTCGGTGGAGTGACTACCGCTGGGCTCGACAAAGTGATTGCTGACAATGGCGGCATGGCTGTCGCTGGGGTGGGAATCGAATGAGTTCCTCTTCAGCATTCGCAAAGGGTTCACCGATTCGTCGTTGGGGTCCGTGGCTTGCCGTTGCGGTTGTCGCTGTTGCGGCGCTTTCGGTAGCAGCGTTTGGAACTCGATCAGCTCCCACTGCGCAAGATCGCGTGAGCTCCATTTCCCGCACCGTGAAGTGTCCGGTGTGTTCCGGTGAATCAGTTGCTGAATCAAATGCCCCGGCTTCGCAGGAGATCCGTCGTCAGATCGCCGAACAAGTGCAGCAAGGTCAGACAGATGAGGAAATTCGTTCGTTCTATTCGGCGAAATACGGACAAGCGATCCTGCTGACACCCTCTGCTTCGGGTGTGAACGTGTTGGTGTGGATTCTTCCGATTGTTGCGCTCGCACTTGGAATCGCCGCTCTCGTGATTGTGTTCCGTCGGTGGTCATCAATGCCCCAGGAGCGGGCCAGCGATGAAGATCGTGAACTTGTTGAGTCTGCGCTGCATTCCGACGAACCTGCGAATGAATCCGATCCGCATGGCGAGGGAGCCTCGCGGTGACCGCTTCAACAGGCGGAGGCACCGCTGCGCGACGCGCCGCTCGTCAGGCGGCAACGGCGAAGTCGGCGAAAGGCAAGCCAGCAGCAACACCGAACCCGAGTTCACGAGGTCGTCGTGATCTTGATCCCGACGCGCTGGCTGCACTCGAGGAAGAGCGGGACTTCCTACTTCGTTCCCTTCAGGATCTTGAACGCGAATATGCCGCGGGCGATGTCGATCAATCGGATTACGAAGAACTAAAGGACGACTACACCGCTCGAGCTGCGGCAGCGATCCGAGCTGTCGATGATCGCAGTGCTGCGGTGAAATCGCTTCGTCCCCAACGAAACTGGAAGCGAACGGCGCTTGGCCTTGTTCTGGTCGGTGTCGTAGCTGTGGGTGCCGGTTGGATTGTGTTTCGAAATGCGGGAACGCGTGCTCCAGGTCAGGGCCTGACCGGGGATGCCCGGCAGGACAGCTCGAACCTCATCCTTCAGGCGCAAGGTCTGACGGGGCAGGCGCAAGCGTCATTGCAGGCTGGCGATTCAGCGAAGGCGTTGAAGCAGTTTGAGTCAGCGGTCCAGACCTATGACGAGGCTCTCGAAATCTCTCCGGAAAATGTGCAGGCAATGACCTATCGCGGATGGGTGTTGCACACGATTGCGTTGAATAGCGAGGCATCAGTCGCCGCTCAGCTCGATGCACAGGCTCGCCAGTATCTCGACGAAGCGATTGCCACTGACCCAACCTTTTCCGATGCCCGCGTGTTCCGTGCAATTCTCGAACGCAATGCCGGAGAGTTCGCAGCGGCACAGGCCGATCTCGACGCGATCGACATGAATGCCATACCTGTGTACATGACCCAGATGGTCAACGCAGTCAAGGAAGACGTTGCCGCCGGTCGGCGGGACTAACCGAAACTAGGCAGATGGCGGAACGTATCGGCCATTGAATGGTCGGCCGTTACGCAACTCAATAATCCAGGTTGAACCCTTTTGATCAATGAGGGGACCATCGGTGTCCATGCCGTCGGCGACAAGTCGGCGAAGGAGGGTGGGAATGAGATCGCCGTGGCTGCACGCAACGCCGTCGTGTTCGTCGAGTTCAAGAAGAAGTTGGTAGGCATCGGCGCCATCGGCACCTTCTGCGAACGCGTCTGACTCTGCAACATCGAGCTTGAACTTCTCTGCGAGCGGTTCCATCGTTTGCAGGCATCGCACATAGGGACTCGACACGATTCGGCCAACGACGAGTTCACCCACAACTTTTGTTAATCCCACAGCTTGGTTTTTACCTCGTTGTGAAAGCGGTCGAAGACGATCGTCGGTTGTCCACTCGGATCGTTTGCCGGCATGGGCATGGCGAGTCAGAAAAATCGTCACGAGGAGAAGGTAGTCAACGAATGCGAGCGGTTTGTCGCGTGTTGCGGAAAGTTCACGAAACGGTCACGCGTTCAATGAACGCAGTTCACCCACAACTAGCGGAAGTTCTTTGCATAATGCATTGATGTCATCGATCGTTGTGTCGTGACCAACAGAAACGCGAAGTGAGCGCTGAGCATCGACTCCCATTGCTTCAAGGACTGGTGAAGGTTCGAGACCTTCCGATGCACACGAACTTCCAGAGTGAAGGGCGATGCCACGTCGATCGAGTCCGAGAACCACTCCTTGGGGCTCGACGCCTTCAACGGCAAGACACATCAGGTGGGGGAGACGTTGATCGGCGTCGACGGGGCCGAGAAGTGAAATTCCCGGTGTCGTCGTCAATCGTTCAAGGGCAGTTGCGAGAAGGTTGCGTGCACTGCTGGTTTCTGCGGCCAGCGCTGCATCGTCAAGGTCAGCGACGAGAGTGCCCAATGCGACTGCTGCAGGAACATTTTCAAGCCCGGCTCTTCGGGCTCGTTCCTGTTCGCCTCCGGTGAGGAGCGGCTCAATCCGCAGGCCTTGGCGAATCCAAAGCCCGCCGATGCCGGATGGTCCGCCGAACTTGTGGCCACTAAATGACAGCAGGTCGATGCCGAATTCTTTCGGCCGAACGCTGACATGGCCGACAGCTTGAGAGGCGTCGACGTGAATGAGGATGCCTCGTTCATTGCACGCGGCTGCGAGTTCGGCGACAGGTTGCAGAGTTCCGACTTCGTGATTTCCCCACTGGACATGCGCGATCGACGTCGTCGGTGTGAGTGCTTCGATGAATTCGTCGATGTTGATACGGCCAGTTTCGTCGACACCAATGATGGAAACCGAACCTTCGAATGCCGTCGCGAAAAGTTGGCTTGATCGGCGCACCGCGGAATGCTCAACGGCGGAAAGAACGATGTGCGGCGTCGAGCCGTTTTCGACGCTGCGTCGAACTGCGCCCCACGTGGCGGCGGTGATTGATTCGGTTGCGCCACTCGTGAAGACAATTTCCCGTTGCTTTGCGCTGAGAAACGAAGCGACCTGAGCCCGTGCATTCTCAAGAAGTGCTCGAGCGGTCATCCCCTCTTGATGGATTCGGCCAGGATCGCCGAGCGACTCGTTCGACTGCATGTCCAGAGCGTTATTAAGAGCGCGCCGGACCGATGTGCGCATCGGTGATGTGGATGCGTGATCGAAGTAATGGCGAGCCACGGTGGTCAGGCTTCGAGCGAGGTGACGCACACATCGTCACCCATGGGCTTCGACGATTCGAGTGCGATCGTTGCATCGCCGCCGTGAAGTTCGGCAACCATGCCCTTCATCATCCCGCGGTCGACGGCGCAGATGACAGGGTTGGCCATCACTGCATCTCCGAATGGGCAATGTTCGGACACGATGCGAAGTTCGTTGTTGCGTCGCTCCGCATGCGCGGCAAAGCCCTGAGAGGTGAGGGCGTCGGCGACGGTTTGGAGAATGGATTGAATCGAACGTTGGTGGTCGACACCTTCGCCTAAGCGTTGTGCGAGTAATCGCCCGTATTCGATACCGACCTCTTCGGCCATGGCCTCGGCCTGCTCTCGCGGAAGCATTTCGAGTGCGCGGCCGAGCAATGTGAGGAGAACATCGTCATGGCGGACGGGGAGGTCGAGATGATCGCCCTTGGTGGTCGCGGTGTAGCGCTTTGAGGGTCGGCCGGCGCCCGTGCCGCCTCGGGCCACGGCAACGTCGAGGTACCCACCCGCGGTGAGTTTGTCGAGGTGGTGGCGGGCCACATTGGCGTGAAGATCGAACTGTCCGGCGACCTCGCTGGCCGTGACTCCGGCATCGGCGGCCCGAGCGAAGAGGTAGATCTCGCGGCGAGTGGGGTCGCCAAAGGCCGAGGTGATGGCCGTAACCACCGAGCTGAACTCGGTCGGACTGAGGGTCGCCTGTTCCACCTCGGTATTCTACCTAGCGCCGTAGGAGAAATTCCCCGACCCGAAGCGAGACCCCCCAATGCCCATTACCGATGCCGATGTCATCGAGGTCCTTCGACCTGTCGAAGACCCCGAACTCCACCGGAGCATCGTCGATCTCGGGATGGTTCGTGGCATTGCCATCGACGGGCCAGTTGTGGCGGTGCAGATCGCACTGACCGTGGCCGGGTGTCCCTTGCGCAACGAGATCCAGAACCGAGTGACGAACGCGATTGTTGCGCTCGATGGGATCGATCGTGTGGATCTCGACTTCACCGTTATGACCGACGAAGAACGCGCCGCGATCCGCGAACTCCTTCACGGTGATCCTGCCTCGACTGCTGGAACGCACCAAGGCCACGGACACGCCGAGGGCCGTGTCATTCCTTTCGCTGATGCGTCAAGCACAACGCGAGTGCTTCTCATTGCTTCCGGCAAGGGCGGCGTTGGTAAGTCGTCGATCACGACAAACCTTTCGATTGCTCTCGCGCAACGTGGTCACAAGGTGGCTGTTGTCGATGCTGACGTCTGGGGCTTCTCGATTCCGCGCATGCTTGGCGTGGACCAGAACCCAACCATCATCGATGAAATGATCGTTCCTCCCGAGGCGCACGGAGTTCGCTGTATCTCTATGGGGTTCTTTGTCGAAGAAGATCAGCCCGTCATTTGGCGTGGACCGATGCTTCATAAAGCACTTGAACAATTCCTTACCGACGTGTTCTGGGACGCGCCCGATTTCCTGCTGGTCGACCTTCCTCCGGGTACGGGCGACATCGCGCTGTCGATCGCGCAGTTCTTGCCACGAGCCGAGCTCTATGTCGTCACGACGCCGCAGCCTGCCGCGCAGAAGGTTGCCCAGCGCGCTGCGTTTATGGCCGAGAAGGTGAACATCGAAGTCAAGGGTGTCATCGAGAACATGTCATGGTTCACTGGCGACGATGGCAAGCGTTACGAGCTCTTCGGTGCCGGTGGTGGCGCTGAATTGGCCGAGCGCCTCAATGTCCGCTTTGTCGGACAGGTGCCCCTCGTGCCGGCGCTCCGAGAAGGTTCTGACGATGGCCGCCCGGTTGTGGCCGTTGAACCCGAGAGCGAAGCGGCCGTGGCGATCCGGTCGTTGGCTGAGGTCATCGACCTCGAACTCGCCCCGACTCGCCGCTATAACGCTGGTCTCAAGTTGCTGGGATGAAGGCTCGGTCCTGCGACCTAGCATGAAGCGCCGGCCATCAGGTCGGTTTCGTACAGGAGGAACTTCGTGGACGTACGTATCGGTGTGCAACAGACACCCAAAGAAATCGAAATCGAGATGTCGTCCAATGTCGACCGTGCCGACGTGCGCGCGACGATCGATGCCGCATTGGCCGATGTCACCAGCGTTCTTTGGCTGACCGATCGTCACGGCCGTGACATTGCGGTTCCCTCCGCCAAGATCGCGTATATCGAATTGGGCACTTCCGATAGCGAACGTCGGATCGGTTTCGGCGCGGGCTGATCCCGTCGCCTCGCTCCAATGGCCAATCTGGCGGAGCTCGCTCAAGAACGTTGTCGTCTCACTCCGGCGGAGACTGATCACCTCCAGCGTTTGCTCGGGACCTGGGGACTCCTTGCTGACCTGAGTTTCTCTGATCTCATGTTGTTCGGTCGCGACCGAAGTGCCGCAGACGAACAGTCAATGGTTGTCCTTGGACAAATCCGTCCGACCACGAGTCAGACACTTTTCACGAATGACTGGGTGGGTCGGGTTGTTACCGCCGCGGAACGACCGCTTGTCGACGCAACATTCACAACCGGCGAAGTTTGCGAGGGTGAGATTCCTCCCGGAGCGGTTGAGGGTCCGGTTCGTGAGACCTGCATTCCAGTCACGTTCGGCGGGCGCACGATTGCAGTGCTGACCAAAGACGCGAATGAGCATGTCGGTCGTCAAGACGGTGTTCTTGAGCGCACCTACCTAAGTGTGTTCAATCGATTCGCAGAAATGATTGCCGCTGGCGGATTTCCATTCGCGGGCGAGGATGAACGCGGTGTGGTTATGCCGCGAGTCGGCGACGGCGTGATGGTGCTCGATGCCGAACAACGTGTGCAGTTCGCGTCACCGAACGCAATCTCTGCACTGCATCGAATTGGTGTGCACGCAAACTCCGAAGGTGAACGATTCGGTGAACTAGGTCTTCCCGATTCACCAGTGCGCGCCGCGTTTGCACTTGCTCGGCCTGCTGCAGAAGAAATCGAGCGCGGTCCGAACGTCACGATTCTTTTGCGCATCGTTCCCCTCGTGGCCGATGAGGTCGTGACCGGTGCTCTCGTGCTCATGCGCGACATTTCCGAACTTCGTCGACGAGACCTGATGTTGTTGTCGAAGGATGCAACGATTCGTGAAATTCACCACCGTGTAAAAAACAATCTGCAAACGATCTCTGCGTTGTTGCGTTTGCAGGGTCGGAGATTGTCCTCACCCGAGGCAAAGGCCGCGGTTGAGGAATCAGTGCGTCGAATTCGCTCGATCGCACTTGTACATGAAACGTTGTCAATCACGATTGGCGACGACGTTCCATTTCTCGAAATTGTTCGCCCGCTGGTGCGAATGGTGGAAGAAGGATTGATCTCACCAGATCGTCCGATCCGATTCGCCGTTGTGGGCGATGCCGGCATCCTTCCTGCCGATGTCGCAACTCCTCTCGCCGTCGTGCTCACCGAACTCCTTCAGAACGTGGTGGATCACGCGTTCCCGCCGGGGCCAACCGACGACGCCACCGTGTTGGTCGAACTTGAAAACACCGGCACGCGGCTGCGGGTGACGGTGACTGATAACGGCGTAGGTACGGCTCCGGGCTTCACGATTGATGACAGCACGGGACTGGGTCTCTCAATCGTTCGTACGCTCGTCACCACCGAACTGGGTGGAACAATTGGGTTCTCCGCCGGCGAAGGCACGAGCGACCGCCCAGGTACCGCTGTCCGGATCTCGGTTCCTGTTCGCCGCTAGCCGGACCTCAAACCGGACTTCTGCCCAAAACGACAACGACCTCCCCGAAGGGAGGTCGTCACGAGGAGTCGGAGACTCGAGAAATGAACGGGTCAGGAGGCCTTGCGGCGAGCGGCGAGCCACTGACGGCGAAGCTTGCGACGCTCTTCTTCCGACGTGCCACCCCAGATACCGGAGTCTTGGTTGGTCGCAAGAGCGAAGTCGAGGCAGGGCTGACGAACTTCGCAGTCGGTGCAAACGGACTTTGCGTTTTCGATCTGCTCGATGGCCGGCCCAGTGGTCCCGACCGGGAAGAAAAGATCGGGATCGGTGTCGCGGCATGCGGACTGGTCACGCCAATCGTCGGCGATTGCGTTCAGGGTCATTGAATGGGGCGCGGTCAGGGCCACGGTTCCTCCAGGATCAGGGGTCACGAAGCGGTTTTCCGGCCGATCCGTGGGATGTGTGTTCATGCCACCTCTCCGCACCGTGTGAATCGAGAAGTGATTCGAACGGACCCGGACGCGTGTGGCTGAGGGGCGAGAACGTACTTGTGGCGTACAGCACGCGCAAGGGTTTTTTGCAAATGCTGAGCTCAGCGTCTGCGATGCCGCGGTGGGTTTGATTCTTGTTCCCTGCATGTGACAAAAGACACTGAAACTACAAAGATGGCGTTTGACAAAAACCAGACCTCTCAAAGGCATACGGTGGGCAAATGACGCAGGTTGTGGCACATCGGGGAGCGTCTGCAGCGTGTCCGCCTGGAAATACGGTCGACGCATTCGTCGAAGCGCTCATCGAGGGTGCTGATTGGGTTGAACTTGATGTCCACCTCACCGCTGACGGCGAAATGGTTGTCCATCACGATCCCGTTCTGGCCGATGGTCGGGTTCTAGGAGAGCTCTCTCGGGAGGAGTTGCCGGTTTCGATTCCGACGCTGCAGGAGGCCCTTGTCGCCTGCGCCCCATTGGCCGTAAACGTCGAGATCAAGCCCGATGGTGTCGCCGAACTTCGACCACAACTCATTGAATGCGTGGTCGAGCTTCTGCTCTCGTATGGCGATACACGCGAGTTTCTCGTTACATCGTTCGATCACGACATCGTTGATCATGTGCGTGGACTTGCTCCGTCGATTCCTACGGGGTTACTCAACGCTGACGGCGGCAGTCTCAATGCCGATCTCGATCGGGCGGCCAAGGATGGTCATGCAGCTGTGAATCCATGGCACGGAACTGTCGACCAAGCATTTGTTGAACGCGCACATTCTCTTGGCGTCGCCGTAAATGTTTGGACCGTTGATGATCCCGATCGGATGCTCGCACTCCAAGGATTCGGAGTCGACGCGATCATCACCAATGTGCCGCGTCGTTGCCGTGACGTTCTTAACGAGAACTAACGCGCGGAACAACGAGCGACAACACGTCGGGTTCGTAACGCAGTTCAAGGTGTTCAACGTCGCCGAGATAATCACCGTCGACCTGGTGTGGGATTGGTCCGTAACCGTTGATCACAACATGGGTGACATCGGTGTGGAATGAAACGTTTCTGTTGTTGCGCAGTTGACGACCTGAACCAAGTGCCGAAGACAAGATACGAAGAAGTGGAACGGCGTCGAGTGTCCGAAGAGTGACGATGCTTAAAGGTCGGTCAAGCGATGCTTCAGGAGCGATTGTGAACGGACGCGTACCAATGAACGTATAGGGGTCAGTGTTGAGGCAGACGGTGAACATCCCGTCATCGACAGTTGATTGACCATCGACATGCACGCTGAAGTGCGCACGCTTGCGATCGTATTTGCGCAGCCACGTATCAAAAGCAGCCCAACCAAAGAGTGCGTGGTTAGCCCAACGCTTGAGTGAACCGCGTCGTTCAACTTCGGCAACAACAGCAGCGTCGAAACCAATGCCGACGTGGAAGAGGAAATAGCGGTCATTGACAGATCCGAGTCCGATGCGCTGGATTGAGTCGTAGGCAAGCGCATCAAGGAGCGCGCCAGTGGCTTCAATAGGATCGTCGGGAAGTCCAAGCGTTCGGGCAAAGACGTTGGTCGAGCCTCCGGGAACAGCGGCGAGTGCCGTGGTCGTTCCGGCAAGACCATTGGCGGCTTCGTTCAGGGTTCCATCCCCACCGAGCACAACGACGACATCGGCTCCGTCGGCGGCTGCGGCTGCGGCGAGGCGCGCAGCGTGGCCCCGGCGGGCGGTCTCCGAAACGGTGACCTGGTGGTCGGCAGCAAGGGCTTTCGTGATCACGACCCGTCCCCGGGCGGTGACCGAAGAGGCCGATGGGTTGACGATCAGGTGGATCTTCACAAGGACTGGGACCGTAGCGGAGCCCCAAAGGTGACGTCTCGGCGGCACCGCCCGAAAATTGTCTCCGTGTGATTTGGCCTCGACCCCATTCTGCGGGCAGGATTCGGCTCATGAACGTTGTCGTTTGTGTCAAGCAGATCCCGGACCCGGCTGATCCTGGTGCGTTGGATCCCACTACTAAAACTCTGAAGCGAGACGGCAAGCTCATCCTCGACGAATCTGATTCGTACGGTGTTGAGATGGCGCTGCAGCTTGTGACCACTGCCGGTGGCGGTGAAGTCACGCTCGTCTCGATGGCACCAAATGGTGAAGTGTCTGGTCTTCGCACCGCACTTGCCATGGGCGCGGCGAAGGCAATTCTCGTCAGTGACGATGCACTCGCCGGTAGCGATGCACTCGGAACGGCGAAGGTTCTCGCAAAGGCCATCGAACGTGTCGAAGGTGCAGATCTGGTTCTCACCGCGACCGAATCAAGTGATGGCTACACCGGAACGGTTCCCGAGCAGATCGCTGGTTTGCTCGACCTTCCGTCAGTGACCTTCGCAAAGTCGATCAGCATCGAAGGAAGCATCGTCAAGATTCAGCGTCAGACCGAAGCTGGTTTCGACGATGTTGAATGTCCGCTTCCCGCTCTTGTCTCGGTGACCGCAGGTGTTGTTGAACCTCGTTACCCGTCATTCAAGGGAATCATGGCGGCCAAGTCCAAGCCGGTCGACACGCTCACCGTTGCCGACCTTGGTCTCGATGCCAGTCAGGTCGGTTGGGCCGGTGCCGGTCAGCAGATCGTGTCCATTGCGGAAGCTCCCGCTCGCGAGGCCGGTGAGGTCTTCGAAGACGATGGCACCGCGGCCGAGAAGATCGTCGCCTTCCTCGACGACCTCAAGGTTCTCTAGGAGGAATTGATCATGGCTCTTTCAAAGATTTGGGTTCTTGCCGAAGCAACTGACGGCAAAGTCACCACAACAACACTCGAACTACTCACCAAGGCCCGTTCGCTGGCCGACACGGTCGAAGCGATTTACGCCGGTGGCGACGCCGACGCGATTGCAGGCCAACTCGGCGAGTTCGGTGCGTCGAAGGTGTACACAACCGGCGATCTTGCTGGTGCCCTTCCGGGCGTTCCGGTGTCGGGTGCTATCGCTGCTCTCGTCGAGGGCGGCAACGCTCCCGACGCGATCATCGCGGCAACTTCCTATGTCGGTCGTGACATCGCCGGTCGTCTTTCGGCCAAGCTCGATCGCACCGTCATCACCAACAACACCGACCTTGAGGTCGACGGGTCCAACCTCGTCACCACCGAGCCGGTGTTCGGTGGTTCCACCGATGTGAAGACCACCTTCACAGCCGCTGGCCCACACTTGGTGCTCGTGCGTCCGAAGTCTTTCGTTGCTGAATCCGCCGGTGGCGGCGCTGCTGCGGTCGAGACCATTGCGGTTCCCGACGGCGGCAAGAGCGCTGGTGCAAAGATCGTCAACCGTCACGTTGAAGAGCGTGAAGGTCCATCACTCGACGAAGCCGCGATCGTGGTTTCCGGTGGTCGTGGTCTTGGCGAACAGGACAGCTTCGCCCTCGTTGAGGAACTGGCCAAGCTCCTCAACGGTGCCCCGGGTGCATCCCGCGCCATCGTCGATGCTGGCTGGGTTCCGTACAGCTACCAGGTCGGACAGACCGGCAAGGTCGTTAAGCCCACCGTGTACCTCGCTGCCGGCATTTCCGGTGCGACGCAGCACATGGTCGGCATGAAGGGCTCGAAGAACATCATTGCCATCAACAAAGACGCTGAAGCGCCGATCTTTGCGGTCAGCGATCTCGGCATCGTTGGTGATGTGCACAAGGTTCTGCCGCAGGTCATCGAGGCTCTTAAGGCTCGCTGATTTGTCGCACTGAAGTGTTCGAACGCCCCGGCCAATGGTCGGGGCGTTCGTCGTTTTGCAACACTTTGGCCTGACAGACTGAGCGCCCGCCACCGATGGAGCTCGCCGTGTTCGCACTCTTCGATTCAATCTTCGGCTTACCTGGTCATCCGTTATTGGTGCACGCTGCGGTTGTTTTGGTGCCGCTCGCTGCACTCGGAACGATCGTGATCGCGTTCTGGCCTGCCGCCCGAAATCGCATTGGTTGGATCACTGCCGGGCTTGGGGTCGTCGGTTTCTTCTTTGCGTTTATTGCGAAGGAAAGTGGCGAAGCACTCATTGAAACTGTGCGTGTCACTGCTGCGGTGAATTCCCATGCCGAGATGGGCGACTGGGGAGTCATCGGCGCATTCCTGGTTGGCGCAAGCGCATGCACGCTCATGATTTTTGATCAATTCGTAAAAGAACGTGCCAAGCGTGGTCTCCCAGAACTTTCGATCACCCGTCCACTTCGAACACTGATTGGTGTGTTTGCGGTTGTGCTCTGCATTTTCGGAACGGTGCTCGTGATCAATGTTGGCCACAGCGGAGCAAAGGCCACGTGGGAGAATAAAGACGTCGCGCCGACGGTTCCCTATAGCGGCGACTGAACGCGTCTAGATCAATGGCCACGGATAACGGTGGCCGCTTTCATCGATTGGAAGAACACCTTCGCGAACGAGTGCTCGAGCTCGAGCGAGTACCGCGTCTTGTTCAAACGTACCGAGTAGAGCTGCGACTGTCGGCGGAATACCGGCATCGACGAGTGTTTGGAGGTCGGCCAAAAGGTTGTCGGCGATGTCCTCGCCGCCGAAATCCCAAATCACGGTCCGAAGTTTGAATTCAGCGTGGAACGACAACCCATTGTCGATGCCCCAAATATGGCCATCGGCATCGATCAGGCAATGTCCGCCCTTGCGGTCAGTGTTGTTGCAAACAAAATCGAACACCGCCATTCGCTGTAATTGATCGTGAGTGTCTTCGTCTTCGAGCATCGTGAAGTAGTGCTGCTCAAAGTCGGCGTCGATGAATCGTTGGACAGAGCCGGTGCCATGTGGTGCGTCGTCGCGTGAAACGGTGAAGGGAACTACTTCCCAGCCGAGTGCGTGACTGAGCTCGAAAGCAGCGACTTCGCGTTTCCAGAGTCCATCAGGGAAGTCCCAGAGGGGACGTTCACCGATATGCGGCTTGTAAATCACACGTGTTGATTCGCCGTCCAACGAGGCTTCGGCAAGAAATGTTGCATTGGAACTCCATGGCATTCGGCCGATGAGTTCAATCTCACCGTTTGTGATGATGGCCTCAACGCTGTGGCCGCTGCTCGTTGGGGTTAGTTCAGGCGCGGGCATGGGTGGCCACCCGGATCCATAGGACGTCCGCACAGTCGGCATGCGGGGCGTCCGGCCCGAACAAGGTCATTGCCAACAGCGATAAAAGCGGCAACCTGCGCTCGGGTAAGTCGAAAGCGCGCAGTTGCGGGATCGAATCCGAACTCTTCATCAAAGGATTCTTCGGGGAGATCGTCGAAGTCGGGGAGCTCTTCGGCAACGATTACGAGTCGGTCGTCGTCTTCTTCGTAGGCCACAGCGAGCCCACCAACGGTCCACTCCGTCTCGATCGGAGGGTTGGCCGAGGTGGGCGCAACAAATTGCCCCGGGTGAATTGCGGGTAGGTCGGTGAGGATGCCGTCGAGGTATTCGCACAAAGCGGCGACTTGTTGCTTTTCGAGTTTGAACGAGACGCTGCGTCCGGCGTCGCTGGCTTGAATGAAGAACGTACGTCGGCCCGGTTCTCCGAATGCGCCGGGTACAACGGCGTCGGGATCCATGAACTCCCAGGATTCGCTCACGAGATCCCTAATTTCGAAAGGTCATCGCCGGTGGAGTTCACGGTAAGGACGGCAGGCCCTGAAGGTGAGTAGAGAATCGCGGAAATCGAACATGGCGACACGACGATGCGCTGAAACAGATCAAGGTGTGTGCCAAGTGCTTGAGCGATCGCTGCTTTGATGGGATCGGCATGTGAGACCGCAACGATTGTTTGGCCAGGATGTTTCGCGACCAGTGAATCGATTGCGCCGACCATGCGCGTCTGCATCTCTGCGAAGGACTCGCCGTTGGGGAATCGGAAGCCGCTTGGATAGCGCTGCACGGTTGTCCACTCGGGAAGTTTGCGAAG
>JAURMR010000008.1 GCA_030830565.1 Acidimicrobiales bacterium | reverse complement strand
CGGTTTGCGGCCCCTTCGCATTACCGATGTGGGTGTGGCCGGATTGCATCGCATTCTCGACGCGGCCGAAGAGTTGGCGGCTGTCGACGCGCTTGTTGTTGTTGCAGGAATGGAAGGCGCACTAGCCAGTGTTGTTGGTGGGCTTTCCTCTGCACCCGTTGTGGCGGTGCCGACATCGGTTGGTTACGGCTCTTCGTTGGATGGCATTACCGCGCTACTGGGAATGCTGGCGTCTTGCGCGTCGGGGCTCACGGTGGTCGGCATCGATAACGGCTTCGGTGCCGCGATTGCAATCATTCGCATGCTGAACGCGCGAGTCTCGGAGCGCAGCGATGTCTGAGCATTCACACGATCACGGTGATGAACACACGCACGATCATTCGCACGACCACGCGCATGATCATTCGCACGACCACACCCACGACGAAACCGTGTTCGAGGGAACAGTCGCGTGGGAAGGCATCACGGTTCCTTCGGGGTCCGAGGGGTCGGGAGCGAATAGAACCGTTGCGTGGTTCCACTGCTTCTCTGGCATCGCTGGCGATATGGCGCTCGGAGCACTGATCGATGCGGGTGCCGATGTTGATGAGATTCGTTCCATGTTGGAGCGACTTCCGGTCAAGGGTTGGTCGTTAGAAACCGAAACTGTTCTTCGTTCGGGAATCGCCGGCACGAAAGTCCATGTGCACACCGAGAGCGCTCCGCCTGCACGATCTGCTGCAATCGTTGCGCAGATCGTTGCCGATGCGGGCCTGCCCGATCGCGTGCATCGCCGAGCACTCGCAACATTCCGCGCGCTGGCCGAGGCTGAAGGTCGACTGCATCGTCAACTACCCGAATCAGTGCACTTCCATGAAGTTGGCGCGCTTGATGCGATCATCGATGTTGTTGGCACGTGCATCGCGCTCGAATTGTTGGGTGTTGATGAAGTTGCTTCATCGCCGGTGGCAGACGGTCTAGGAACGGTGCGCGCCGCGCACGGTGTGTTGCCGGTTCCGGTTCCTGCAGTTGTGTCATTGCTCGCGAATGCGCCGACCTACGGCCTCGACATTCCTCGCGAACTCACCACCCCAACAGGTGCCGCATTGTTGGCAGCGAACGTTGTGCAGTGGGGCCCGATGCCGGCCATGACAATCACGTCCGCTGGTTTCGGTGCAGGAACTGCCGATCTTGGCGATCGTCCCAATCTCACGCGCGTCGTCATCGGCACGCGTTCGGATTCGCCATCGGTCGAGGGTCAGCCGGTTGTGCTGCTCGAGGCAAACGTCGACGATGTCACTGGCGAAACACTGGCCTATGCCATTGACGCGTTGCTCAATGCCGGCGCCCACGACGCGTGGCTGACGCCGATCATCATGAAGAAGGGCCGACCCGCGCACACAGTGAGCGCGCTGGTTGATCCCGCGCAGGCAGCATCGGTGCGCGACGTACTCGTACGCGAAACCGGAACGATGGGCGTGCGCGGAACGCAGCTCGAACGGTGGCCGCAATTTCGCGCGTTCGACATGGTCGAGGTGGATGGCCAAGCGGTGCGAGTGAAAGTCACCGCTGGCCGGGTGAAGGCCGAACATGACGACGCCGCTCAAGCAGCACGGGCATTGAGTCTGCCGCTGCGCGAGATCACCCGCCGAGCCGAACAGGCCTGGCGCGACGCTCAGTAGTTCGCGTACCGATCAGTTGGTATGGAGAATGACGTCGGCGCGGTTGACGCCGGCGATCACGTTGCTGGCCGACATTCCGGCGGGTGACAACAGCTCGAGACGCGTCACGCCGCGATCTAGCAAGTGTTCAAGCACGGCGGCAACCTCGAGTCGGGCCAGTGCGGCACCGAGGCAGAAATGCGCGCCGAAACCAAACGCGATTTGGTGGTTCGGCGAACGACCAACATCGAACTGATCTGCAGTGGGTCCGAATTCGGCTTCGTCGCGATTAGCAGACGCGTAGACCATCACGATTGGATCGCCGGCACTGATCTGCTTTCCACCAAGCACGGTGTCAACGGTTGCGGTGCGCATGAAATAAATGACCGCAGTTGTCCACCGAAGAATTTCCTCGACTGCACTCGGGATGAGTGAACGATCGGCAACAAGTCGCGCCCACTGATCGGGGTTCTCTGCCAACGCAACGAGACCACCGCTAATTGTGTTGCGCGTGGTTTCGTTTCCGGCCACAAGAATTTGATTCAGGAACATCGCGATTTCATCGTCGGTGAGACGATCGCCGTCGATTTCAACGCTTGACAACATGGAGATGACGTCATCGCGAGGTTCCGTGCGAGAGGTTGAAACGAGACGCATGAGTTCGGCCATCATCTCGGCGCTGAGTCGTTCTTTGCGCTCTGGATCGTTGAAGATTTCAGTGCCAGGAATTGAGGCTTCCGACCAGTCCCAGACTTTGTCCCATTCGCTTTCGGGAAGTCCGAGCAACTGCGCGATGACCTGTACCGGCAGGGGCACCGCAAGAGGCGCAACGATTTCGACTGGCGTGTTGAGCGGCAACTTGTCGACAAGCACCTTGGCCGCGCCGCGCACGGATTCTTCAAGCGTGCGTACAACCTTGCGACCGAACGCGGGCTGCACGAGTGTGCGGTAGCGCGTGTGATCCGGTGGATCGGTATGCATCATCGTTGGCGGAGTGGCATAGTCCGCACCGATTTCAAACGTGAGAATGCCCTTGGCTGAGCAGAACGTGTCAGGAGAGGTCGAAACCGCCATGCATTCGGCATGACGACTGGCGACCCAGAAGCCTTGGGTTGCGTTCCATGCCACAGGGTTCGTAGCTCGCAGTTGGGCATAGAGCGGAAACGGATCTTCGACGTCGAGCGTGAAGCCGTTAAACAGATCTGTGAGTGGTTCGTGCACCTTGCCGGTGTTAGTGCCGGTATCTGTCTCGGTCATGGCAGTCCCCCAAATGTGATGCAGGGAGTGTGGCCGTTGGCTCCGCCTTCCGCAAGACTGTTGCCATGACCGTCGACCACAACCATGCCAGTTCGGACCGTCTCTATTTCCGCCAGTTATTGGCTGGGCGGGACATCGCCACAAACGATCCGTTGGCACGCCAAATGGTCAACTTCGTCTATCTCATTGGCGATCGTGAAACGGGCGAGGCGGTCGCTGTTGATCCGGCCTATGACGTGCAGGGCATTGTCGATGTCCTTGCGGCCGACGGCATGCGCCTCACAGGTGTGCTCGCCACCCACTATCACCCCGACCACGTCGGCGGAGAAATGATGGGGTACTCCATCGAAGGCGTGCATGAACTGCTCGACATCGTGTCGGTGCCGATTCACGTGCAAGCCGAAGAAGCCGAATACGTCAGCAAAGTCACGAACCTGACGGCTGCCGATCTTGTGACCCATCGCAGCGGCGACATTGTGATGGTGGGCGACATCCCGATTGAGCTCATCCATACGCCAGGCCACACGCCCGGTAGTCAGTGCTTCATGCTCGACGGCGCGCTGGTTTCGGGTGACACGTTGTTTCTGGAGGGCTGTGGCCGCACCGATCTTCCCGGCGGCGATCCGCTGGCGCTGTACGAGAGCCTCACGCAGAAATTGTCGAAGGTTCCCGACGATTCCATTCTGTTCCCGGGTCATCTCTATTCAGCGGCTCCCTGTGCCTCGATGGGCGACACCCGCCACGCGAATTTTGTGTTCCGACCCCAGACGCCGGAGCAATGGTTGGCTATGTTCGGCGCCTGAGCACAACGCTCAAGAACCCGGGGGGATTCAATGCGGAACTCAAAGACACGTCTTGGCGTGCTTGCACTGTGCGTGATGCTGATTGCTGGCGCCGCAGCATGCGGGGGTTCAAGCGGTGGTTCAGCATCGGAGAAGTCAGAGCCGATCGACTTTTCGAAGCCGGGCCCGTATTCGGTGGGCATTACAACCTTCGATATGGGTGACCGCATTGCGTACGTGTTCTATCCCGCCGATCCGGCTCGTCTTAGCGAAGGCACCAAAGTCACTTCGTACAACTCGGGCGATGCATTTCCAGCTTCCTTGCGCGCCGCGATTCCGAAGGAACTGATTCAGGAAGTTCCGATCAACGCAACGAAGAACGCGCCGATTGCCACCGATGGCCCTTTCCCGGTGCTGATTCACAGTCACGGCTTCGGCGGTTACCCAGAGTTCGCTTCGCAGCACTTGATCCAAGTTGCATCATGGGGATTTGTTGCTGCGGCACCTGATCACATCGAACGCGACCTTGCGGCGAACTCGCTGGGCAAAGTTGTTCGTGGTGAAAAAGATGTCGACGATCTCCGTAATGTTCTGAAGCGTCTCGAAACTGAAAACTCAAATGGCATTTTCAAGGGCGCGCTGAACCTTGACCAGGTCGGTGCCGAGGGGCATTCCGCGGGCGGCGGCGCTGCGGGCAAGTTTGCCTATGACCCTGCGGTGAAGACCTTCATTGGTCAGGCGCCGGTTCCGCCGTTGACGATGGCTACCGGTGCAAGCAGCGCAGATGTCCTCGCGGCCTACGCAGCAAAGACCCCACCCAACAAGCCGACAATGATCATTGCCGGTGAAGTTGATGCAACGATTCCGCTTGCGGGCGTGAAACAAGAGTTCGAGTGGCTCGCACCGCCGAAACGTCTTGCGGTTCTGGCAAAGGCCGGACATAACGCGTTCACTGATATTTGTGCACCGATTCGTGAGGGAGGTGGGCTCATGCAGTACTCCGGAAAGATCCCCGCTCCCGACAATCTTTTGAAACTCGGTGAGGACGGCTGCACGAGTGAAAACCTCGACACTGCCACTGGCTACGCCATCATCAATCAGTTGACGATCGCGCAACTGCGTTACGTGTTCGGCATCGACAAGACCGACGCATCGTTGTCCTCTGCCTATTTGAATGCGACCTACCCAGGCGTTCTCGCGGAGTTCACCTACGTCAGTTGATGCCTGAGTTGAGCCGACGGTGCGCGAGCGCCGGGAGGCGTTGACGCAGATCTTCCTGTACTTGTGCGTCGAACTCGGCGAGGATGATCGTGTCGCCTTCGGCGCCTGCGTCGGCAAGAACTCGGCCCCATGCATCGATGATGAGCGAGTGTCCGTAACGGTCGATGCCGTCGGGACTCATTCCCCATTGACCAGGTGCGACGACCATGAGTTGGTTTTCGATCGCTCGTGCCCGCAGGAGTGGTTCCCAGTGGTCGCGCCCAGTGGCGGTGGTGAATGCTGAGGGAACAACGATGAGGTCAGCGCCCTGCAGCGATTCGGCGCGAAAAAGTTCCGGGAAACGAAGGTCATAACAAATGGTGAGGCCGACGCGAAGGCCGTGGGTCTCAACGATTACTGGTTCAGTTCCGGGGCTGAAAGTATCGGACTCTTTGGAACGCGCCCCTTCGATATCGACATCGAAAAGGTGCATCTTTCGGTAGGTGCCGAGGAGCGAACCGTCGGCACCCACGGCGATCGAGGTGTTGAAAAGCTTTGTCGGATGATTTTCGTCGCGTTCAACGAACGAACCGGCGATGAGTGTGCAGTGCGTCTCGATCGCAAGTTGTTGCGCCCACGCAAGCATTGGTCCGTTGAGCGGTTCGGCAACTTCGCGCATGGCTGCGGCCCGGTCGAGGAGTGCGAACATTTCAGGAAGTACCACTAGGCCTGCACCGTCTTGCGCTGCGGAATGGACTGCAGTCGCTGCACGGGCAAGGTTGTCGGACCTGTCCTTTGAGCAATGAAGCTGGACAGCCGCAACCTTCATCGAGCTCGCCACTCCTCGCGACCGCCTCGAACCTCGGTGGCCGAAACCGGATGATGAGCCGGGTCGGTATCGAGAATGACGACCTTGACACCAGCTGGGGGATCAGCCGACGTGTCCTCGCCGGGCATGGGCCACGGTGGACGCGGGGCGAGGGCAACGAGAGGCAACCGTTGGAGGGCCTCGTTGCGCGATTCACTATCGCCGTACCAAACCGGGTCGAGCACCTGATGCCATTTATCGGCACCGAGGACGACGACCTCGTAACCCTCTGCAATATCGGCGAGCAAGCTGTCGGCGGTGGTGATGACGCCGATGCGGGGATTGTCGCTGGAAATGGCGGACAATTCGGCGACGCGATCTTCGATGGGTGTGAGGCGGGCATCGTCCTTGCCCAGCGTGTGCGCAGAAATGGCGAAGTCGACACGATTGAGGCCGAGTTGTTCGATTGCTATTTCGGCCAAATGCACATGCGCGATCGTGGGCGGATCAAAGGAGCCGGGATACACGGCTCGCTTTGGTGACGTTTCGTCATTGCCCATGAGTCAAGGCTAGCGATCGTGGGAGACTTTGACCTATGAGAAGTCCGTTTCTTCATCCCTTTGCTCGTCCTGCGGCTCCGGCGGAGGACTTCATCACGATCACCCGGGGTGAAGGGTCCCTTGTTTGGGATGATCAGGAGAACGAGTACATCGATGCCATCGCCAGTCTTTGGTATTGCAATGTTGGACACGGCCGCTGGGAAATCGTCGATCAGGTCGCGTCGCAAATGGCGGTGCTTGAGAATTACAACACCTTCGACATTTTCACGAACGAAACCGTGGAAACGTTCGCTGCATTCGTCGCGGCTGCCGCGCCAATGCAAGACAGTCGCATTTTCTTCACCTCTTCAGGCTCGGAAGCAGTAGAGACTGCGCTGAAACTCGCGCGACTCACTCATTCGATGAAGGGCAATCCAGAGCGCAACGAATTCGTTGGACGTGCGAGCTCCTATCACGGTGTCGCGTATGGCGGCGTTTCGGTACAGGGACTTCCGCTGAACCAACAAGGTTTCGGTCCGTTGCTTGAAACGGTGCATCAGGTGTCCGCACACGACATCGAAGAGATCGAAGCGTTGTTTGAACGTTCAGGTTCAACCATCGCCGCAGTCATCACCGAGCCGGTGCAAGGTGCTGGTGGTGTGTATCCGCCGGTTGTCGGTTATCTCACTCGCTTGCGGGAATTGTGCGACGAGTATGGCGTGCTGTTGATTTTCGACGAGGTGATCACCGGATTCGGTCGCCTTGGTTCATGGTTCGCAGCATCGCATTACGGCGTAGTCCCCGACATGATCACGTTCGCCAAGGGTTGTACCTCGGGGTACTTGCCACTTGGTGGAGTCGTTGTGGGTGAAGCGGTGCTCGATGTTCTCGAGGCCGACCCGAACTTCATTCTTCGTCACGGCTACACCTACAGCGGGCATCCATCGGCATGCGCAGCTGCACTCGCAAACACCGCGATTTTGTTGGAAGAGAACCTGTTTGACCGTGTGCCTGTGATTGCTGAACGTATCGGTGGAGGCCTCACAGCCCTTACGGCCTCTGGGGCGATCGTCGAGACACGCGGAGTCGGCGGAATCTGGAGTGCAGAACTTCAGCCCGGACTGTCTGCTCCTGCGGTGCGTAACGAAATGTTGAAGCGTGGGGTCATCGCAAGGCCCATCGGACTTTCGGTCATTGCTTTTTGCCCGCCATTTGTCACGACCGAGGCACAACTCGATCAGTGCGTGGTCGCGCTTGCAGAATCCATTGCTGTGTTGTCGTAACGAAAAGCGAGAACGAACGAGCTAACTCGGTACTGCCTGGTCGAGATCGACTGCCTCGCGACCGAGAGCTTCGGCCACCGCTGGATTTACGACAACGCCATTCGCGATATTGACGCCTTTGGCTAATGCGACATCGCGATGAACTGCTGCTGGTGCACCGAATCGGGCGAGTTCGGCGAGGTACGGGAGTGTCGCGTTTGTAAGCGCATGCGTTGACGTGTGCGGAACAGCACCGGGCATATTCCCAACGGCGTAGTGCACGACCCCGTGCTTTATGAATGTGGGGTCAGAGTGAGTGGTCTCGTGTGAGGTTTCAATGCAGCCACCTTGATCAATGGCGATATCGATCACCACCGCACCGGGCTTCATGGAACGGATCATGTCCTCGCTCACCACCGTCGGTGCGCGCCCGCCAGGAACGAGCACGGCACCGATGACGAGATCGGCCTCGGCAACGGAACGCTCAACCGCGCCGCGGTTCGACGTGATGGTGGTGATGCGTCCCATTTGGATCTGATCGACATGGCGAAGCCGATCGATGTTTTTGTCGAGAAGATCGACTTCAGCTTCGAGGCCCGCGGCCATCCACGCCGCATTCCAACCAACGTTGCCAGCACCAAGCACCACAACTCGTGCCGGACGAACGCCGGGTGCGCCGCCAAGGAGCACTCCGCGACCGCCATTGTGCTTTTCGAGAAAGTGCGCCCCGATTTGCACGCTCATGCGTCCGGCGACCTCGCTCATGGGGGCGAGCAAAGGCAACGAACCATCGGCCAATTGCACGGTTTCGTAGGCGATCGCTGTGACTCCGCTGGTCAAGAGCGCGTCGGCAACTTTGGGATAGGCGGCGAGGTGAAGGTAGGTGAACAGCACAAGGCCAGGACGAAAGTAACCGAATTCGGATTCGAGTGGTTCTTTCACCTTGCAAATGAGATCAGCGCATTCCCAGACTTCGGCGGCGGTTTGGACGATGGTCGCGCCAGCCCGCACGTAGTCCTCATCCGGGATAGAGGAGTCTGCACCAGCGTTGTGTTCAAGAAGCACCGTTGCGCCCGCATGAAGGAGCTCACGAACACCGTCGGGGGTAATGGCGACGCGATGTTCTTCCTTCTTGATCTCGCGTGGAACTCCGACAGTTGTCACGACAATCGCACCGGTGTTCCAGCGGCAGAAAGGATGTCAATTGCTTCTTCAAGGGCGATTCGCAGAATCCGCTCGATTTCGTCGAACTCTGTCTGACCCGCGATGAGCGGCGGTGACAACTGAATAACTGGATCGCCGCGATCATCGGCACGGCACACGAGACCAAGCTCAAGCAGTCGCTTCGAGAGATGGCCACGCAACAGCAGTTCGGCTTCTTCGGCGGTAAAGGTTTCACGAGTGTTGGCGTTTTTCACTAGTTCGATGCCGTAGAAGTAGCCCATGCCGCGGATATCGCCGACGATGGGGAGATCACGAAGCTTTTCGAGCGTTGCTCGGAACGAACCTTCGTTGGCAAGAACGTGGTCGAGAAGTCCTTCGTTTTCAATGACATCAAGATTGGCAAGAGCGACCGCGCAACTCACCGGATGTCCGCCAAAGGTAAACCCGTGCAAGAACGACACGCCTTCGGTAGCGAACGGTTCAGCGATTCGATCGCTCACAATCATCGTGCCCAACGGCGAATACCCAGAGGTAAGGCCCTTGGCCGAAGTGATGATGTCGGGAACATAGCCGAGTCGATCGCAGGCAAACATCGAACCAAGACGGCCCCATGCACAAATAGTTTCGTCACTGACCATGAGTACGCCGTAGCGATCACAGATTTCGCGGACACGTGCGAAGTACTCAGTCGGAGCAGTGAAACAGCCACCAGCGTTTTGCACCGGTTCGACGAACACACACGCAACCGTCTCGGGGCCTTCGCGCAGGATCATTGTTTCGATGTCATCTGCGCACGCCAGATTGCATTCGCTTTCGTTCGAGCACATCGTGCATCGGTAGCGGTTGGTGTTGGCTGCACGGCCAACGCCGGGCACAAGCGGTTCGAACATTTGCCGGAACGCTGGAACACCGGTGAGTGACAGCGCTCCCATCGTGGTGCCGTGATAGGCGAGATAACGAGTGATGGCTTTCGTGCGCAACGGCTCGCCGCGCAATTTGAAGTAGTGGCGCGCAAGTTTCCATGCCGATTCCACAGCTTCACCACCACCGGTGGTGAAGAACACGCGGTTGAGATCGCCGGGGGCAAGGTTGGCCAGACGCGCAGCGAGTTCAATCGCGTTGGGGTGGGCGTAGGTCCAAACAGGGAAGAACTCAAGCGTTGCCGCTTGTTTCGCAGCGACTTCGCCGAGTTCGGGCCGGCCGTGTCCGATCTGCACGGTGAAGAGACCGGCGAGTCCATCGAGGTAGCGCTTGCCGTCGACATCCCACACCCAGCAACCTTCGCCGCGTTCCATGATGGGAGCACCACCGTCGCCGGGGTCGAGCCTGCTGAAGTGCCCCCATAGGTGGGACTGGGCGAGCTGACGGAGTTCCGCAGGGGTGCGGCTCATGAGGTGCTCCCGGAATTGGTCGTGTGCTGATTCTTGCCCGAGGAAAGCGATTCGGCAACGAACGTTGATCAGGAGGGCGTCAGGGATTGCTCAGGCCAGCGAGTTTTTGTGCTCGGCGGTTGTTGAAGACCACCAAGAGCGCCGCCAGAACGATGCTGATGATGAGAAGTGCGGTCGAGAACACGTTGATCTGCACGGGGATCTTTGAGCGCTTCATGTTCCAAATCTGGATGGGGAAGGTGTTGTCCAGACCCGAATTGAGGTAGGTGATGATGAAGTCATCGAGTGATAGGGCAAAGGTGAGCATCGCTGCGGCGATAACCCCAGGAGCGATGAGCGGCAGGGTCACCTTGGAGAATGTGCGAAAACCGGAAGCGCCGAGGTCGAGGGAGGCTTCTTCCAGCCGCCAGTCGAATCCGCGAATTCGAGCGCGCACGGTAGTGGCGACGTAGCTCACCGAGAACATCACCTGAGCGATGACAATGGTGATGAATCCTCGCGACCAGTTGATGGACACGAACAAGGTGAGGAGCGAAAAACCGAGGACGATCTCGGGCATCGTGAGCGGAAGAATGAGGATCGCGCCGATCATTCCTTTGGCACGGAACTTGTACTTCACCATGGCCAGACCCATGAGCGTGCCGAGAATGGTTGCGATGATCGTGACGGCAACCGCAATCTTGAGACTGAAGATGAGCGCGTCAGTTAGTTCGGGATATCTGAACGGATCGGTCCAACCGGAAAGCGAAAACTTGTCCCAGACGTAGTTGTATTTCCCGGTCGGTTCGTTGAAAGAGAAGATGACGGTGACGAGGATCGGTGTGAACAAGAAAAGTAGGCCGAGCCCTGCCCACACCCACAGCGAGACGCGACCGATCGCACGCAACCAATTGGGCGGGTTCATGCGATTTCCTCGGTGCCCAACAAACGCGCATACACAATGACGCCGATGAGGATCATCGCCATCAACATGAATGACAGGGCCGAGAGCTCAGGCCGGAAGAACTCTTTGCCAAAGTTCTTTTCGATGATCTGCCCGATCATGACAGTGCGGTCGGAACCAAGGAGTTCCGAATTCACGAAGTCGCCTGCGGCAGGAATGAAGGTGAGGAGCGTTCCGGCGAAGAGGCCAGGAAGCGAAAGACGAAGAGTGATTTTACGAAACGCTCGTGCTGGTGAGGAGTAGAGATCAGCAGCAGCATCGAGCAGACGGCGATCCAATTTTTCAAGACTCACGTAAATGGGCAGCACCATGAATGGCAAGAAGTTGTAGGTGAGTGCGGCAACGACCGCGAATGGCGAGCCGAGAATGCCTTGGTTGTCGCTCAAGATGCCGACCGATTGCAAAATGCCAACAACGGGGCCGTTGTCGAACAACAGGATCTTCCACGACAGCGTTCGAACGAGGTAGGTCACGAAGAACGGAAGAATGACTAGTGCAAGAAAAAGGTTCTTGTACCTGCCGCCCTTTGTGGCGATGACATAGGCCAATGGATAGCCAATGATGATTGCGGCAAGAGTCGAGATCGTTGCGTAGATGAACGTGCGGATGATGACTGTTGAGTTGTCGGAGATCACTGTTGAGTAATTCGACAATCCGCCGTCTTGCAGCGATAAGCGTCCGAGACTGAAAAGCGGAACGACGAAAAAGATCAGCAGCCATAAACCGCCGGGAGCAATAAGCAACCAGGGTGTGAACCAACGCCGTGCCGCCACGCCGGTGTCGTCCCCGCCGTCTTCACGGCGAGGGCGACGAAAGCGCGACGGCGCAGCGGCAGCGGTCATCGAAGGGTGTTACTGCTCGGTCGCGGCAACGAAGGCGCGCTCTACTTCTTCGGCGACATCGGGGCTGATGACATCGAACTCGAACAACGGCGGCGTTGCCGGCGGAACGATGAAGGGGCTGGCCTGCGCTGTCGCAGTCATGTACTGCGTCGCTCCGGTGACCGGCGGAATGTACGAAATGCTCTCGTACAGCGGACCGGCAACTGCAGGGTCATAGACGTAGTTGAGAAGTTTGTTGGCGCCCTCGGGGTTCTTCGCGCCAACCGGGATCATGGCGTTGTCGACCCACAGCATTCCGCCCTGGCTCGGGATGACCCATTCGAGTCCGGGATTATCGGCCTGCAACTGTGCGACGTCGCCGGACCATGCAACGGCAATCCACGTATCGCCGATGGCAAGGTCTTCGGTATAGCTGTTGCCAGTGACCTTCTTGAACTGACCTGCGTCGCGGGCCTTTTCAATTTTGTCGACTGCCGCGAGCATTTGCGCGGTTGTTCCGGTGCTCGGGTTGGCGCCCATACCAAGCATGGTGAGACCAACGGTGTCGCGCATTTCATCAAGAATCGTGACCTTGCCCTTGAACTTCGGGTCGAAGATCGCGTTGACGTCGGTGATTTTTCCGCCGACTTTGTCAGGCCAGTAGGCGAGACCGGTTTGGCCGACAGCCCACGGAATCGAGCTTGCGCGTCCTGGATCCCATGATGGGTTGGCAAGACGAGAGATCACGTTCT
>JAURMR010000007.1 GCA_030830565.1 Acidimicrobiales bacterium | reverse complement strand
CCTCTGCAGCCGGAGGAGATTTGAGGAAGGCTATCCCTAGTACGAGAGGACCGGGATGGACGTAGCTCTCGTGTGCCAGTTGTCCTGCCAAGGGCATGGCTGGTTAGCGACCTACGGAAGGGATAACCGCTGAAAGCATCTAAGTGGGAAACCCGTTCCAAGATGAGATCTCCCACAGAGTTAATCTGGTAAGGCCCGTGGAAGACCACCACGTTGATAGGCCGGAGGTGTACGTGCGGTAACGCATTCAGCCGACCGGTACTAATCGGCCGAGGGCTTGGATCGACACAGATGTTCGTGCTCGCTATGGAGTTCTGAAGGGGCCGCGACAGGTCCGACTTCGGTCGGAGTTGGCGCACCCTTTTGACAAAGGTCTCGGTGGCTATGGCGGTGGGGTCACACCCGTTCCCATTCCGAACACGGAAGTTAAGCCCACCAGCGCCGATGGTACTTGGGAGTAGACTCCCTGGGAGAGTAGGACGCCGCCGGATTTCTAAGAAAGAAAAGGGCCCCCTTTGGGGGTCCTTTTCTCGTTTTGCTCCGATGCGAATTTGGTTTAAGGGATCCATCGAATTTCTTAAAGAATCCGCTTTGCTTCCGCAGCGCCATGGGGCCCGTTTTCCGCCTTGGGGTCTGGGACCGGTAGGTTGAGTCCATGGCCAGTCCTTCTTCTTCCAGTTCGTCGCGCTCGGGCAAGTCAAATAGACCTAGAAGCGGCGGTCGCCCATCGGGGAAGTCGGGTCCGGCCAAGGGTGGTGCAAAGGGAGGATCCCGGGGTGGGTCCTCGGCGAGTTCAGGCGGTCGTGGTTCGGCTCGCCCCGCAAGCCGTTCGGCATCGGACAGTTCAGGTCGTTCATCCTCGTCAGGAAAGCCCTCTCGCAGTGGCACTGGCGATTCTCGGTCGAGTTCCTCACGGTCAAAGGGTGGCACGGGTTCTTCAAGCCGGTCTGGAACCGGTTCTCGGTCAGGTTCCTCGCCTCGTTCGGGGGCTCCGTCTCGTTCAGGTTCGGGATCAAGCTCCCGTTCAGGTTCTTCAGATCGAACCGGTTCGGGTCGTCCGAGCCGATCCGCTTCTGGTTCTGGTTCCGACCGACCCCGTTCGGCTAGCGCTCCATCGGGCCGAGCTCGCAGCGGCGGCGATGATCGTGCCACTCGGCGTTCAACCACCGAAGATGGCTGGGCGGAAGGTCCGGCGCTCGAAACCCCACGCACATGGGGCGGAGTCGCTCGACGCGGGGCAGGTGCCGCAACAGGTCGACGCGTTGTTGGTGCATCTCGAGCCTGGCGCGACGCTGTTGAAGCGGCCACGCCGCAGCGCCGGCCCGATGCCGCCCGGCGGGCTGCGCCTGGCGCCATTCCGGACGAAGCCACCGATGCAAAGCGTCGGGCTGCAAACGATGCGCGTTCTTCTGAAGACGAAGCGGTCATCTCTCAGGTTCGAGACGAGGCCACGGCGGCAGTAACTCGGGGCAATCCGCGTCGCCGTGACCCTGCCCCAATTGATCTTGCCGGAGAGGTTCGCGAACAGTTGAGTCGCGCCGTCGGCACTGCACGCACCGAACGGGTCGAACGTCGTTTGGCTGAAGCTGCTGAACACTTTGAGGCCGAGCGCTTTGCTGATGCAGCCCGAATTCTTAAGAAGCTTGTCGACGAAGCGCCAACGGTTGCAGCGGTGCACGAGTTGTACGGGCTCACCTTGTATCGCCAGGAGAAATGGAAGCCCGCAGCCCGAGAACTTGAGGCCTTCCGTTTGCTGAGTAATTCCACCGACCAGCACCCAGTCTTGGCCGACTGTTACCGAGCCATGCGTCAATGGGCACAAGTTGGCGAATTGTGGGACGAATTGCGGGCCGCTTCGCCAAGTGCGGACCTAGTGACCGAAGGTCGAATCGTCATGGCGGGCTCGTTGGCTGACCGCGACGATCTTTCCGGCGCGATTGCGCTCCTTGAGCAAGGGTTCACCTTCCCAAAGCGTCCAATGCCGCACCACCTTCGACGTGCCTATGTTCTTGCGGACCTCTATGAACGTTCCGGTGATCTCCCAAAGGCCCGAACCATGTTCGGTCGGATCGAGAACGTCGAGCCAGAGTTTGCCGATGTTCGACGTCGCACGCGTGCGCTCCGCTGAGCTGTCTCAGCTCCTCTCTAGGTTGTGACGCGCTTCCCCCAGTGACAGTTGGTCGGCACCCGTCGACCGCAAACATGGGAGGCCACATGGCCACAACTGCAATGAACGCTTCACCTCGAGTCGCCCGCGCTCGTGGAGCAACCTCCAACTCTTCGACATCAGTGGTCGATCCGACTGCGTTCGTTCCATCGGGCACCAACCTCGTGGTTCTGCGGGGTCGGATCCGGAGAATTCCTGAGTACCGAATCCTTCCATCCGGAGACGAATTGCTGTCGTTCGATCTCACCATTCGCGACGGTGAGCAAGCCGCCGAGTCGGTGCCCATCGTTTGGCATCAGCCGACTGCTGCGGCGGCCAAACTCACTGAGGGCGACGATGTCGTCGTTGTCGGTCGAGTGCGGCGCCGGTTCTTCCGCTCCGGTGGTTCCACCGCAAGCCGAACCGAGGTCCATGCCGACAAAGTTCTTGGTGCTCGTTCGTCTGCCCGAATTCGCTCGGCACTTGAACCCCGAGTCGAGAATCTGAACCTCTGAGGCACTTGTCACCACCTGGTCGAGACGATCCTTCAGGCAGTCTGGCTGGCCTAGGCTCGCCCCCGAACAACGGAGCGATGTGCGCACGCACATCTAACGGGTCTGGTGGGCACAGGCGCATCAGATGATCGAGGAGAGGCATGACCGACATCAAAGGACTACTCGGCGATGAAGCCGAAGAGTTGCTCACCTTCACATGTAAGGGCATCACTGCAGATCAATTGACGCAGCCGGGTGGTGACATTGTTGAGCGTGTCTACTTGCAGTCAGATCGTTCGCCGCAGGTACTGCGAAACCTTCAGTCGATGTTCGGTCATGGCCGTCTCGCCGACACTGGGTATGTCTCGATCCTTCCGGTCGATCAAGGCATCGAACACTCGGGCGCAGCCTCCTTCGCGCCGAACCCTATGTATTTCGATCCGGAAAACATCATCAAGCTCGCCATCGAAGGTGGTTGTAACGCCGTTGCCACTACCTATGGCGTTCTTGGCACGATGTCGCGTAAGTACGCACACCGCATCCCGTTCATTGTGAAGATCAATCACAACGAACTGATGACGTACCCGAACGAATTCGATCAGATCATGTTCGGTACCGTCGAAGAAGCCTACGAACTTGGTGCTGCTGGCGTTGGCGCAACGATCTACTTCGGATCGCCTGAATCACATCATCAGATCATTGAAGTTGCCGAAGCATTTCATCGTGCGCACGAACTCGGCATGTTCACCGTCCTTTGGTGCTACCTCCGCAATAACGCGTTCAAAGTCGATGGAGTCGATTACCACGACGCTGCTGATCTCACCGCCCAGGCAAATCACCTCGGCGTCACGATCGAGGCCGACATCATCAAGCAAAAGCTTCCAACCAAGAACGGTGGCTACAACGCGCTTGACGGCTACGGCAAGACATCGAAGCTCGTCTACGGCGACCTCGTGACCGACCACCCGATCGACTACACCCGCTGGCAGGTCGCGAACTGTTACATGGGTCGCATCGGGCTCATCAACTCCGGTGGCGAGTCCAAGGGCTCATCGGATCTTGCCGACGCCGTGCGAACCGCAGTCATCAACAAGCGTGGTGGCGGCACCGGGCTGATTTCGGGTCGTAAGGCGTTCCAGCGTCCGATGGCCGAGGGCATTGCGCTCCTCAATGCCATCCAAGACGTCTACCTGGATGAATCAATCACGATCGCTTGATCGATTGCATCACGCACTGACCTGCAAATGGGCCGGCCTTCGGGTCGGTCCATTTGTGTTTTTGTTACCGGTTGTCGTCGCGTTCAGAATTCAATCGATGGATCGAAAGACGATGCCGGTGCGAGGCTTTGGCGCAAAGAAGGTTGATTTCGGGGGCATCTTCTCGCCGCCCTCGGCGATCTCGATGATCTGGTCAATGGTGACTGGCCGCAACAACACTCCGGCTTGCGCAGCGCCCGAAGCGACGGTCTCGCGGATGTGATCGACGCCGTGTTGGTACACAAGCGAATGTTCCGGCAGCGAAGCCAGCGCTAGGTCAAGGCGACTTGAGTCGAGGTCGCGGCTTTTCGCGATTGTCTCGGGTCGAGGACGCAACAACCACGCTTCGTTGGGGAGAACGAGGACCAGTCCACCAAGTTGTTCAATACGACGCACCGTGGGCGCTTCGGTAAAGGTGAACTCCTCGATTTCGAAGAACGGAGCGAGTGCCGACCGAAGATCGAAACCTTCGGGGAGACCGGAAATCAGACGGTGTATTGGGCCGACCTCAAGTTCGTCTTCGACCAATTCGACGACGAAGGTCATCACCGCATCGGCAGCACCGCCGTTACCTTCGGACGCACGGCGTTCGTCGCGGTAGGCAAGCGAGGTTTCGTATCGGTGGTGCCCATCGGCAATCACGATCGGAGCGGATCCGATTGCCGTTCGAATCGCATCGATTCGTGAGTCATCGGTGATCCGCCACACCGAATGGGTCACGCCATCGGCCTCAAATCGGCAGAGCGGGGCTTCGTCGGTAGCAAGAAGTGCGGTGAGTCCCCGAGCAGGGGAGAGGCCCCACACCGCAGACAGGTTCGATCTCGTCGATCGAAGGAGATCAAGACGATCGCTCTTGGCCTTTGGTGTGGTGAATTCGTGCGGGAGGATGTCGCCTTCGCCGGGTCGAGTGAGTTCCATGGCCCCAATGACGCCAGTGGTGTGGCGGATCACGCCGTTCTCGTCGGGGGCATCCATTCGATACACGGTGAATGAGGGCTGAGGATCATCGACGAGGATCCCGTCTGCTCGCCACTGCACAAATTGCCGAGCCGCGTCCCCGTAGGGGTCCTCTCCGTCGACGGGCAGGTCAATGCGGACCACGTTGGCCGGCGCACGTGCGATCAGCGCGTCACGGTCGGTTGCACGAATCACGTCGTAGGGGGGAGCGGTCACCAATGCAGGATCTAGCGTTGCAATGTCGTAGCGGATCCCGATGAATGGTTCGAAGCGTGGCACTTGGTAGTACTAGCAGACGCGCCGCGCCGTTTGATGCGAACGAATTTGGTCGGTCGTCACCACTGCGCCGAAGGGATGGGAGACTCCGTTCATGGCATGGGCCCTTGATCTTGATGGTGTGGTGTGGCTCGAAGATGCGCCCATCGCCGGCGCAGCTGAGGCCATAGGTGCCTTACGAGCTGCCGGCGAACTTGTTGGCTTCGTCACCAACTTCTCTTTCGGTCGACGAGACGACATCGCCGCCAAACTCGAACGTCATGGGATCGATGCCGCGAATGGAGTGATTACCTCGGCGATGGCTGCAGCAGCTGTCGTTCCCAGCGGCTCTCGCGCGTTGGTATGTGCGGGCCCGGGCGTTGTCGATGAATTGCAACGGCGAAATGTCGACACCATCGATGCCAGCGACGCTTCGGCGTTGACCGCCTCGGTTGACGTCGTTGTCGTCGGCTATCACCCGACCTTCGACTACCAACGGATGACGGCAGCATCGAAGGCCGTGCGCAACGGTGCACGGTTGCTTGGAACGAACGACGACTCCACCTATCCCACCGCAGCAGGTCCGGTGCCCGGCGGCGGCGCTCTCCTCGCTTCAATTGCGGTTGCATCGGGTGTGACTCCAGAAATCGCAGGCAAGCCCCATCAACCCATCGCCGACATGGTCCATGAAATGTTGGGACCTCACGGTGTCATGGTCGGCGATCGACCCGATACCGACGGCCAGTTTGCTCGCACGCTCGGATGGAAGTTCGCACTCGTTCTCACCGGGGTTACCTCACAAAAGGATCTCCCGGTGGAGCCGCATCCGGACGTTGTGGCGAACTCACTTCACGACTTGGTTACAGAGGCTCTGTCGGGCCGCGACCACGGTAAGTAGCGTCAGCATCTATGGGGGCTCGCCGTCGACTCGATCTCGAACTTGTGCGTCGTGGTCTGGCCCCTTCCCGCGAGCGCGCCCAAGCCGATATCGCCGCGGGTCGAGTTACCGTCGGTGGGGCGCCAGCAACAAAAGCCTCGCGAATGGTCGATGCCTCAGAGGCGGTCCTCGTCCACGGGCCGCCGCCGAAATTCGTCAGTCGGGCCGGAGCAAAGCTCGAAGGCGCGATCGAACAGTTCTCGTTGCATCCGATCATTCAAGGCGCACGGGTGCTCGACGCCGGAGCCTCGACCGGTGGATTCACCGACTGTGTTCTCCACTACGGAGCCGCAGAAGTCCTTGCCGTTGATGTGGGTCACAACCAGCTCCATGAGAAGTTGGGTGCAGACCCGCGGGTTACATCGCTAGAACGGACAAATCTCCGCACGGTCGACCCGAGCATCCTCGGCCCGCCCGTCGATGTGGTCGTGGGCGATCTTTCCTTTATTTCTCTTGCCCTCGTTCTCGACACCTTGTGCGCAGCGACGGTTCCAGGTGGTGTGTATGTCCTGCTCGTGAAACCGCAGTTCGAAGCCGGACGCACCGAAGTGAGTAAAGGCAAAGGCGTCATCGACAACCCGCTGATCTGGCGTCGAGTGCTGACAGAAGTATCGGGTGCGCTTCTGGAGCGGAATGCGGCCATCATGGGGGTCATGGTTTCGCCTCTCACCGGCTCCGACGGCAACGTGGAGTTCATCCTCCTCGGACGCTTTGCTGGTTCGGTCGATCCGATCAATGGTTCGGCCGCGCTCGATCGCTCTTCTCTTGAGGCAACCTTCGGCGCTGTGACTGGCTGTCTCGATATCGGTTCGCATGCCGAGGGAGACAACTGATCATGGCTGCATTTGCCTTTGTTGTTCATCCCCTTCGGGCCGAAGCGGCGTCTGTCGCGATCGACACCATCGATTGGCTCATCGGCGATGGTCATCGAGTCGTTCTTCCACGCGAAGATGCGGCGCTCCTCGGTCGCGCTGATCTCGGTGTCTCTGACGCCGAACTCGTTGTCGGGCTCGACCTTGCAGTGAGCCTTGGCGGCGACGGAACGATGTTGCGAACAGTCGCACTCGTTGCTCGCGACGAGGTACCTGTTCTTGGCGTCAACCTCGGCACTCTCGGTTACCTCACCGATATCGAACCCGACGGCTTGCGACCAGCTCTCGAACGAGTCCTTGCCGGCGAACACCTCATTGAAGAGCGCATGCTTCTTGACATCGCGATCGAGGCGCCGTCGGGTGGTGCGACCGAATCTTCGGTACTGGCCCTCAACGAAGCCGTGATCGAAAAGACGGGGTCGGGCCACACCATTCGTCTCGATGTTGCACTTGATGGCGCGTACTTCACGCCGTATGCCGCCGATGGTCTCATTGTCGCTACAGCAACCGGCTCAACGGCGTATGCCTTTTCTGCTCGCGGGCCGATCGTCGAACCTACGCACCGTGCCTTGTTGCTCACGCCGGTTTCGCCACACATGCTTTTCGATCGCACCCTGATCCTTGATGACGATTCCGATGTGTGTCTCACGGTGTCAGGTAACCGAGAAGCAGCACTCGTGGTCGACGGTCGTCATCTTGGAAACCTCCAACCAGGCGACATCGTTCGGTGTCGCGCGTCGAAGCACGTCGCCCGTCTTGTACTTTCTGGACCTCGCGATTTCCACGCCATTCTCAAAGCCAAGTTCGGGCTGTCCGATCGATAGGCGGGTGTGCGCATGCTGAGCGAACTTCGAGTCTGCAATCTCGGCGTGATCGAAGAACTTTCGCTTGTGTTCGCCTCGGGCCTCACCGCGGTGACAGGGGAGACCGGTGCTGGCAAGACCCTCGTCGTGACGGCCATTGAACTGTTAGTTGGCGGTAAAGCCGAGGCATCAATGGTTCGGCCCGGTGCCGAAGAAGCCGTCGTCGAAGGCCGCTTCGATCTCGGCGATCGTGAATGTGTCGTCCGGCGTGTCGTTCCGGCCAAGGGACGTTCTCGCAGTTATATCGATGGAAGTCTCGCCACTCTTGCTGAGCTTTCTGACCTCGGTAGCAGGTTGGTCGACCTTCATGGTCAGCACGATCATCAGTCGTTGCTGACAAGTGCGGTGCAGCGGCAGGCGCTTGATCGATTTGGTGGAATCGACATTCAGCCGTTGCGCACTGCTCGTCAACGCGTCAACGAACTTGAAAGCGAGCGCTCGGCGCTTGGTGGCGATCCCCGCGACCGGGCCCGTGAAATCGATCTCCTTCGGTTCCAGGTCGAGGAACTCGTGGCGGCAGCACTCGAAGATCCCGAAGAGGACGACAAGCTGCGGACAGAAGCGGAACTCCTCGCTGATGCAGGTGGGTTTCGCGATGCTGCAGAGGTGGCCATCGAGGCGGTAAGTGCCGACGGTGGAGCAGCCGACGCGATTGGTCGCGCGATCGCCGGGCTCGGCGATCGCGCAGTGTTCGCCGATGTCGTTGGTCGACTCCGAGACGCGCAAGCCGAAATCGACGACGTTGCTCGTGAACTTCGAACCACTGCAGAGGGAATCGAAAGCGATCCTGAACGGCTTGCAGCGATCGGAGATCGTCGAAAGCTGCTGCAAGACCTTCGTCGAAAGTACGGCGAGTCTGTGGCAGCGGTCATCGCTTGGCGGGATGACGCCAATCGACGTTTGGTCGAGTTGGAGGGTCACGACGAACGTGCCGCTGCCATCGATGCCGAACTTCTCGTCGCAAGGGCTGCGCTTCACGATGCCGAGACGGTGGTCTCCGAAGCTCGGTGTGCGGCGGCCCCTGCTCTCGCTCGCGCTGTCGAAGCCCACCTTCCTGATCTCGCCCTTCCGAAAGCTCGGCTTGAGGTCGCTGTGGGCGGAACCGCCGGTCGCGACGTCACCTTCCGATTCGCCGCGAATCCGGGAATGGAGCTGCAGCCGCTGGCCAAGGTTGCATCAGGTGGCGAACTCGCTCGAGCCATGCTGGCCTTGCGCCTTGTTCTTACTGAAGGTCCTCCGGTTCTTGTCTTCGACGAGGTCGATGCCGGAATTGGCGGCGCGGCCGCTGTTGCCGTCGGCCGTTCGCTTTCGGCGCTCGGTGCCGATCACCAAGTTCTCGTTGTCACGCATCTCGCGCAGGTCGCGAGTTGGGCCGATTCCCACGTGGTCGTCGACAAAGTCGCCACCGATACAACCACGACGACAAAGATTTCTGTCGTCGATGGCGAGTTCAGGGTGACGGAGCTTGCTCGAATGTTGTCGGGAACCCCCGAGTCGACGACGGCGCAGCAACACGCTCGGGAGTTGCTTGAAAGCACGCGTTCTTGACGATGTGCGCCGCACTGGTCTGACGTCACCTTGCGATCCGCAACGGGGTCGTCCAAACGGGGCTACGCTGCAATCCCGACGTGTTGACTAACGCCGGGAGGCCCCTCCAATGACCAAGCACATCTTCGTCACAGGGGGTGTGGCCTCTTCGTTGGGAAAGGGCATCACGGCATCGTCGCTCGGTCGACTGTTGAAGAGCCGTGGCTTGCGGGTCACGATGCAGAAGCTTGATCCGTACCTCAACGTTGATCCCGGCACTATGAATCCGTTCGAGCACGGTGAAGTCTTCGTCACCGACGATGGCGGCGAAACCGACCTTGACCTCGGCCATTACGAACGATTTATCGATGAGCCGCTGAGCCGGGACTCGAATGCCACCACAGGTTCGATCTATTCAGCGGTCATTGCTGCAGAACGCCGCGGTGACTACCTCGGGAAAACCGTGCAGGTCATTCCCCATATCACCGATGAAATTAAGCGCCGAATTACGCGCCTAGCCGACGAATCTGTTGATGTTGTCATCACCGAAATCGGCGGCACGGTTGGCGATATCGAGATCCTTCCGTTCCTCGAGGCAATCCGACAGTTCCGCCTCGATGTGGGCCGCGAGAACGTCTGTTATGTCCACGTAACGCTGGTCCCATTCATCGGTCCGTCGGGTGAACAAAAGACAAAGCCCACACAGCACTCAGTCACTGAACTTCGCAGTCGTGGCATTCAGCCCGACATCATCGTTTGTCGTAGCGAGGCCGCGTTGTCACCAGACCTGAAGCGCAAGATTTCAAACCTTTGCGATGTACCGGTTGAAGCAGTTGTCAACGCAGCCGATGCACGCAACCTCTACGAGGTGCCGCTCATCATGCATGAGGAAGGTCTCGACGAGTACGTCTGCAAGATGTTCGGATTCACTGATCGACATATCGACCTGTCTGAGTGGGAAATTCTCGTCGACCGGGTTGAGAACTCAACCATCCCGCTGCGCGTGGGAATCATTGGTAAGTACGTCGCTCTACCCGACGCCTACCTGTCGGTTGTTGAGTCGCTCAAACACGGAGGGTTCTTCCACGCTGCCGATGTTTCTGTCGAGTGGGTGCAAGCGGAAGACGTCGAGTCCATGACCGCCGACGGTCGTTTGGCGGAACTTGACGGCATCGTTATCCCTGGCGGATTCGGAGAGCGTGGTGTCGAGGGCAAGATCGCCGCAGCGCAGTATGCGCGCGAAAATGATCTCCCGTGCCTTGGCCTCTGCCTTGGGATGCAGGTCATGACGATCGAATACGCACGAAATGTCCTGGGCATGGAAGGTGCGCATTCAAGTGAGTTCGATCCTCAGACTCCGTTCCCCGTGATTGACCTTATGGAAACGCAACGTGACGTGACTGATATGGGTGGCACCATGCGCTTGGGGGCGTATATCGCGCAGTTGCAGCCCGGCTCTCGTGTCGCTGAGATCTACGAATCGGAAGTTGTGTCAGAGCGTCACCGCCACCGCTATGAGTTCAACTCCAAGTTCCGCAGCCGATTCGACGAATCAGAGTTTGTTTGTTCTGGAACTTCGCCCGATGGTCGCCTCGTCGAATTTATTGAACTCAAGAACCATCCCTACTGGATCGGAACGCAGGCTCATCCAGAGTTCAAGAGCCGTCCTGAGCGACCGGCTCCGTTGTTCCGTGAATTCATCGCAGCAGCGTTGGTGCGATCAGAAGGTCGTAACCCGCATCTTCCCGATCTCGATAGCGAGTCGTTGTCGGCGTGAGCAAGACGTTTCGCAAGGTCGACGAAGTCGTCCTGCATAGCGGTTACATTTTCAATCTCGTTCGAGCGGACTTCGAATCACCCGAAGGGGAGCCATTCAGCCGCGACATCGTCCGTCATCCAGGTGCCGTTTCGGTTGTGCCCGTTGACGCCGATGATCGCGTGATCATGGTTCATCAGTATCGACCAGCGCTTGATCGCTTCATCCTTGAGATTCCGGCGGGAAAGCGCGATATCGCCGATGAACCGCCGGCGGAAACCGCCCAGCGCGAGCTCGGCGAAGAGATCGGAATGCGGGCGGGGACACTGCAGTTGCTTGGCACGTTTGCGAATGCCCCTGGATTTAGTGACGAACTCTCATGGGTCTACCTCGGTCGCGACCTGACCTCTGTGCCACGCGATGTTCAAGGCATTGAGGAATCGCATATGAGTGTTGAGCGCTTCACCTTCGAAGAGTCATTCAAGATGATTGCCGATGGCGAGTTGATTGATACGAAGACTGTGATTGGGTTGTATCTGGCGGCCGCGCTGGTCGGCGGTGGCTGACGTCGCCGATGGATGGGAACTTCCTCTTGATGTTGAGGAGTTTCTGACATGGCTCGCAGCCGAACGCGGCCGATCTACCAACACACTCGGGGCCTACCGGCGCGACCTCACGAGTTATTGCCTGTGGTTGACCGAAACAGGTCGAACACTTGACGCTGTACGGGCTGTCGACCTTGACGCGTACGTCGGAGTGTTGCGTGAACGGGGCCTTGCCCCTTCGTCGGTAAAGCGCGCCACCGTCGCGGTGCGCTCGCTGCATCGTTTCCGATCCGACGAAGGACTTTCGGCAAACGATCCTTCGGCTGGCATTGAAACTCCGAGAGTTCCTGCCGGGTTGCCAAAGGCACTGACCGAGGCTGAGGTCGCATCGCTTCTTGATCAAGTTGAGGGCGATTCGCCGTCGGCACGGAGAGATCGAGCAATCCTCGAAGTGTTGTACGGGACGGGCGCGCGCATCTCAGAGGTTTGCGCCCTAAGTCTCGGTGATGTCGACCTTGACGCTGGACTGCTGAGACTGTTCGGTAAGGGTTCGAAAGAACGCGTTGTCCCCATCGGCCGCTGGGCCAGAATTGCGTTAGCCAGTTGGCTTGATGATGGTGGTCGCGGGGTCCTTGCCCCCGAGCAGTTCGCCAAACGATCCGATGCTGACGCAGTGTTTTTGAACACGCGCGGCGGTCGCTTGGGGCGCCAAGGCGCGTGGGCGATTGTTCGCAAGTATGGCGATTCCGCTGGTCTCGGAAGTCGGCTTACGCCACATATTCTGCGTCATTCCTGTGCAACGCACATGCTCGATCACGGCGCCGATATCCGAGCGGTCCAGGAACTACTCGGCCACGCCTCCATCGCAACAACGCAGGTGTACACGATGGTCTCAAACGACCGTCTCTTCGCCGTCTACGAGTCGGCTCATCCGCGAGCCCAAGCGACTCGCCGCTAGCCTCTTGGTTATGAGTGAATCCGGTGATTGGTCAGACTCCGAACGTTTTTCTGAAAGCGAGGTTGAACTCGTTGACGAAATCATGTTGGCAGAGGACATCCTCGACGAGGACGGTTCAGTCATCGGCGAGCACATTGAAACCATCGACCTAGTGAATGTTAACGGTCAAGGCGTTGTCGTGATCGACGATGTCACAATGGTGACCGACGATGAAGGCGACCTCATGATCGATGAAACCGTGGCGATCTTTGACGAGGATGGCGATGTCATCATCGACGAAACCATCACGGTTGTTGACGCCGAGGGTGATGTTTTGATCGAAGAGCACGTCGTTGCCGTCGATTCCGCGGGCGATGTCCTCGTCGGCGAATCCATCACCGTGATTGACGGAGGCGAACTCGACGATCGCCAGCTTGCCTCGGCTCTGCGCGAAGAACTTGATGGAGTTGAAGGTGCGCTTGAGCGCCTCGACGCCGGCACCTACGGGCTCTGTGACACCTGCGGCAACACGATCGATGACGCAGTGCTTGCCGATGCGCCGCAGGCGCGCTCGTGCAGCGCCCATTTGGTCTGAGCCGGATCACTGTCATGGCCCGGCTCAGCCACTTGGTTCGCCGGTTTTTCGGCAGCCTTCGTCCCGGGGGCCCGGCCGCTTCGGAGCAGAAGTGGGCTGAAGCTCAGTTGCTCCCTGGAGAGCGTGAAATCTGGGTCTCACTTTCTGGACCGGATCGGCGCCATTCGGCGGCGGTTGCGAGGCGAGTCCAGTCGGCGCTCGGCCCGAGTGCTTCACGGCCAGTACTTGCCGCGGCCCTGCTACACGATTGCGGAAAACTGCAATCGGGCCTTCGCACTCCCGGGCGGGTTGTGGCAACCGTGCTTTCCATGAGCGTTGTGAAAAGTGAGTCCGACGCGCAGCGGTGGTCGGCGTCATCGTCATCGTGGAAGCGCGCAGTCGGCGAGTACCGGCGTCACCCCGAGATAGGCGCGCACCTCCTTGCCGAAGCTGAGAGCGATCTACTCACAGTGACCTGGACCCGCGAGCATCACATGGAACCGTCCGGGTGGAGTCTCGAGCCAACAATCGCCCGCGCACTCCATGAGGCAGATGACGACTAAGCACGTCGCTTGCGAGTGTTCGCCAACTGCGTCGGACGTGATGTGGAATCGGCGAGATCGTTGTACTGGTAGGGGTCCGGGGAGTGGCACCAAATCGGAGGCCTGCCCGTCTAGCCTCGGAGGGGTTCAGCCCGGCTGAAAACCCCCTCATCATGATTACTCTCGAAAACGTCACTAAGACCTACAAGAACTCGACCGTCGCACTACGTGACGCCAATGTCGAGATTGCCAAAGGTGAATTCGTCTTCCTCGTTGGTGCGTCGGGTTCGGGGAAGTCGACCTTCATTCGTCTCCTCAATAAAGAAGAGACGCCTGAGCAGGGTCATATCTACGTGGCCGGCAAGGACATCGGAAGGCTTTCAGGTTGGAAGGTTCCCTATCTGCGCCGAAACATCGGCTGCATCTTTCAGGACTTCAAACTGCTGCCGACAAAAACCGTTTTTGAAAATGTTGCTTTTGCGCTTGAGGTAATTGGTCGGCCTCGGAGCGTGATCGACAGTCAGGTTCCGGCCATTCTTGATCTCGTGGGGCTCGGGCATAAGTCCGACAGCTTCCCGACCGAACTCTCAGGTGGCGAGCAGCAGCGTGTCTCGGTGGCCCGAGCATTTGTGAACCGGCCTTTGATCCTTCTGGCCGACGAACCCACTGGAAACCTCGATCCAGCGACCTCTGTGGGCATCATGAAGCTGCTCGATCGCATCAATAAGACCGGTACAACCGTGGTTATGGCCACTCATGATCGTGGCATCGTGGACACGATGCGTCGTCGAGTGATCGAAATTGACCGTGGTTCCATCGTTCGCGACCAGGCGCGCGGCGTCTATGAATAGGACGATCCGATGCCAGTGAAGTTCGATTACCTCGTCCGCGAGACCACATCTAACCTCGGTCGAAACGTCACGATCACGCTTGCGTCGATCATGACGGTTGCAGTGTCGTTGGCACTCGTTGGTGCCTCGCTCATGCTTCGTTCCGGAGTAGAAAACGCGACAAAGCGTTGGCAGGGCGGTATTGAATTTGTGGTGTTCCTCCGCATCGACGCCACACAGCAGCAGATCGATTCACTTGGAAACGACCTCGAGGAAAGTCCTGAAGTCAGCAAGGTTGTCTTTGTCGATCAGCAGCAGGCCTATAGCGAATTCAAAAGTCTGTTTGCCGATTCGCCCGAACTCATCGACAGTGTCACTGCCGAAGACCTCCCGCCCTCGTTCCGGATCGAGCCGGTCAATAAGGATGTTGATGCGGTGGAGGCTCTCGGACTGACCTACGAGGGGCGGTCTGGTGTTGACCAAGTCGTCTTCGCTTCAAAAACAATCCGGCTCATCCAGCAGCTTTCGAGTCGCCTTACTGTCGGCATCTTTGTGATCGCCGCATTCCTCTTGGGTGCCGCTGGACTCCTTATTCTCAACACGATTCGAATGGCGATGTTCGCCCGGAGACGTGAGATTGAAGTGATGAAACTTGTGGGTGCTACGAACTGGTTTATTCGAGTGCCGTTCATGCTTGAAGGTCTCGTGCAAGGTTTGATCGGCGCGTTCTTGGCTATTGGCGCCTTGGCCGCGTTCAAACCTTTCTTCCAAAAATGGTTGCCCAGTGCTCAGGACATTCCGCTCGTTGGCGGTTTCCAAGTGAGCGGCGGCGAAATGACAGTGATCTTCATCACGCTTGGCATCGTCGGTATCGCCATTGGAGCGATTGGCGCCGGCATTGCTGTATCGCGATTCCTTGACGTCTAGTTCACGAACGCCAGCACCGTTTTGAAGAGGAGCGCCGCTCGCGCTCATGCAATGTTCAGCTGACGAACGTTGATTCGTGGGGATGGACCACGCCGGTCGTGACGTCGTAAAGGAATCCGGCGACGGCAGTTCCAACCGGCAGATATGGGCAGGTTCGCACCGCTTCAATATCGGCAGCAATTGCCGCGGCTTGATCGCCAATGAGGTGGAATTCCACGTCTTCTGGATCAGAACCAGTGGCAGCGAGGACTTTGGCCCGAAGCCCTGGGAGATCGATTTTGGCGGCACCGCAATCAGTGTGATGAAGGATCGCGATCCGATCAACCTCAAGTTGATTCACTGACTTGATAAGCGAGCGCAGAACATCAGGAGTGATGCGCGCGCCAGCGTTGCGCATGACGTGAATATCGCCGACCTTGAAACCGAAAATCGCTAACGGGTCGATTCTGCAATCCATGCATGTGACGACAGCAAGATGTTTGTGGGGGATCGCAGAAAGCTCCGCATTGGGGAACTCGGCAACGTAGGCGCTGTTCCCATCGGCAAGGTCCCTGAACGAATCCACGGCGGCGATGGTAGGCGGGGAAACCGATACCTCCGACCGTTTCCGAAAGATTCCTTGGAAATTGCCTCTGACGATACTGTCTGCCAGTGCGTTGGATCGATGTCATGGCTGCTGAGGAACTGATCACGGGCCAAATCGTTACCGTCAAGCGCGACGAGGGTGACGTCATCGTCTGGAGAACCACTGCCGGTCAAGTGGTTGCTTGTGACTCTCGCTGTCCCCACCAGTGGGCCCATCTCGGAAACTCGGGCGCTGTTGATGGCGAAGAGATCGTGTGCCTCAGCCACTTCTGGAGATTCGACCGAGAAGGGACTGGCTCGAAACTCTCTGCATCTGGTCGGCGAGATGAGAAAAGCCCCATCGATACCTTTGAGATTCGCGAAGTCGCCGGTCGCTTAGAGATCGCGGTACCGGACTGATCTCAAAGGGTGGTGCCAATCGTGGACGTGTCGTTCCTAGACTGTCGAAGTTGATGTTTCTGAAAGGACCGCAATGGCAGCCAATCCCGTACTGAACGACAAGCGCTTCGAGCAGGTGATCGCAGAGGGTTATGGAACTGCGCCAATCACTCGCACGATGACCTATGGCGGCACCATGTCCGCTCTTGGGGTTTTGTTCGCCATCATCTGTGTCACGGGTTGGTTCGGTTGGTCGCAGGTGCATCAGACCACCGGCACTGCTCTTGACGAAGCCACAGGACAACTCGTAACGGTCAGTACGACTTCATTCCCGGGTTGGACAATCGTCGCTGCCTTGTTGGCGGTTGGTTTCGCTTTCGCAACCATCTTTAAGCCGAAGTGGGGGCCAGCGACTGCTCCTCTGTACGCCGTTTGTGAAGGTGCATTCCTAGGAGCGATCTCAGCGTTCTACAACCAGATGTACAGCGGCATCGTTGTGCAGGCGGTACTCGCCACTCTCAGTGTGGTCCTCGTGATGTTCGTCCTCTACGTCACACGAATCGTCAAGGTCACGCCGAAGTTTGTTCTGATTACCGTTGCTGCAACGCTCGGAATCGGCGTGATGTACCTGGTGACATTTCTCTTACAACTCTTTGGGGCAAACATCGCCTTTTGGAACAGTCCCACGCCACTCGGCATCGGTATCAGTGTCGTGATTTGCATTGTTGCAGCGATGAACCTTGCGCTTGATTTTGCCTTTATCGAACAATCGGTCGAGGCTGGCACTACTCCTCGCCGGTTGGAATGGCTTGCAGCTCTCGGAGTCACCGTCACCATCGTGTGGCTGTATCTCGAGATTCTTCGATTGCTTTCGCTTCTTCGTCGCTGAACGGCGTTAGCTCGATGCCTGTCGTTGTTTGCGGCGCCATGCGCGCACAAGAACGGTGGTGAAAACCACAAGCAAGACAATGGCGGCAAACAGCAGTGGCAACCCTGCGGCGCGCTCATTGCTTGAATCGCTCAGCGGTTTCGATTGCTGCTCGATGAAGTTGAGGCCAGGTGCGGTGCCGTTTGGACCGATCAGGGTCGAACTCGTGACGCCTGTCGGCGGCGCCGTTGAAGGTGTCGTCTCTGTGGTTTCCACGCTGTGAGATTAGGTCGGCAGTCAAGGCTCTCGGTCGTCGCAGCGCAAAAGAATGCCCCTTCGGTTCCAGCTGAGACCATTGCCTCGATAAGAATCATGGTGTGCCTGTGAGCGATCCTGCAGAACTTTTTCTCTCTAGCAACGCGAACCGGGAGAGGGCTGAAGCCGTCCTCCGCCAAGGTTTCATTGCTGCACAGTTGGGGATGCCCTCGGAGGATCCTGAGACCGCGGTGGAGTCGCTCTGGATCATTCTTGAAGCGCTCCTTGTTGACCATCTGGCGCCGGATGAGTTCATTGAACAAACACGGGCGGAGCACCGCACCGATATTGGCAATCATTGGCGGCGAATGGTTATCACCGCGGTGACTCATACGTTTGTTTTGAGTGGTGGGTTTGTTCAGCCCGATCAACTGTCGAGAGCAGTTGAGACAAAAGCGGAACTCTTGGTAAGCGGCGCAATGTGGCACACGCGCCGGCCCCCGGCACAAGGCGCGCTTGTCCTTCAGGTTCATGCAGCCTTGCAACGCCTTGATGTCACCGCACAGTCGGGACAACATCCAGGCATAGAGGATGCCGTCGCACTCGAGGACGTGATCGCGTGCGCAACGCTTGGTGCGGTGTTGGCGGGGGAGCCCCTACCGACAAAAGACTCTGAAGATCGCGAGATTGAACCCGAATCGAAGGGTCGGTGGGCACGGTCGGTGGAATCGGTCGCGGCGACATTCGGAATACCAGACGTGGAACTCGTCGCAATCTCGAAATCGGGATGGGCGTGCACTGCCTGCGGATGCGTCTTTCTTGGTCGAGTCGACGCCGGCGTTGCTTATCCCGATCGATATGCCCCGATTGGTCGGTCAGGTGCATGCGATAAAGCAACCGATTGCGCCTGCCACGAGGCTCCAATGCAACGGCGGGTCCGCTAACCATTTGGCCGTGCGAACCCGCCGTATGCGGATCACTTCAGTTGTGAGCAGAAATCAGTAAACGATGACGCCACGAATATTCTTGCCGTCACGCATGTCCTGGTAGCCCTCATTGATCTGGTCGAGGGTGTAGGTGCGGGTGACGAGTTCGTCGAGCTTCAATTGGCCGCTGCGATAGAGGCCGAGAAGCTTCGGAATGTCATAACGGGGGTTTGCGCTGCCGAAGATGGTTCCGACGAGTTGCTTCTGCTGCATCGCGAATGCGAAAAGGTTGAGCTGCACATCGTTTTCGTTCATGTTCGCAACAGCGGTGAAGACGAGACGTCCACCCTTGCCGACCATGCTCATGTAGGACTCGAGATCGGCACCTTTGCCTTCTCCAACGGTGACGATGACCTTGTCGGCCATTCGGCCCCATGTGAGTTCCCCGAGAAGGGCCTGGGTTTCGGCAACATCGGAAGCAACATGTGTTGCACCAAAGTTCTGGGCTTGTTCGCGCTTGAATTCAACCGGATCAAGAGCAATCACGTAGCGAGCACCAGCAAGGTGAGCACCCTGCACTGCATTCATGCCGACGCCACCGGTGCCGATGACGACAACAGTGTCGCCGGGCGCAACTTCGGCTGCGTAGGTAGCCGAGCCCCAACCGGTGGTGACACCACAGGCGACGAGGCATGCCTTGTCGAGGGGAAGATCTTCTTCAACCTTCACGAGCGAATTGATGTTCATGACGGAGTGCTCAGCGAAGGTGCCGAGACAGCACATGGTCGCGAGGTCAGTTCCGTCGAGGAGGTGATGGCGTGAGGTGCCATCTTCCTGACGACCAGAGAGGAGATGTGCGCCGTTGTCGCAGAGATTCTGCTGACCCTTTGCACATGATGGGCAACGACCGCAGGACGGAACGAACGAGGTAACGACGTGATCGCCGACCTTGAGTTCGGTAACGCCAGGGCCAACCTTTTCGACAATGCCGCCACCTTCGTGTCCGAGAATGATCGGGTACTGCTGCCATCCGAGCATTTCGATGATGGCGGGATCCATGGCCATGTCGCCGGTGACCATGTGTTCATCGGAGTGGCACATACCGCTCGCAACGAAACGCACGAGGACCTCATTGGCCTTCGGGTCATCGAGTTCGATCTCTTCGATCTTGTACTCAGTATGAGGGGCGTACAGGACGGCGGCTCGTGTCCTCATGGGAACTCCTTGTCAGGGCGAAGGGCTGGCCTGTCGGCACAGCCCTAGCAATCTAGGCCCTTGATCGCATGAAACGTGCCAGTTGACACAGTGGTGAGCGGAATCGTCGTGCTACACTTTTTTGGCGTTTAAAAATCTTGTGTCGCACGTTACATGCGAGCGCCAACGAGGTACCAAACAAGCGTTCAGATCAAGCATCAGACCACGCATCAAAGGAGAAACCATGAGCACGCCAATCGCCAAACGCCTTGGCATCGAATTCCCGATTTTTGCTTTCTCTCATTGCCGCGATGTTGTGGCTGCCGTGACAAATGCTGGCGGTTTCGGTGTGCTCGGTGCGCTCGCCTTTGGTCCTGAGCAACTTGAGATCGAACTCAAATGGATCGACGAACACGTCAACGGAAAGCCCTATGGCGTCGACTTTGCGATGCCGGTGAATTACGTGGGCAAAGGCGGGGGAGACGACGCGTCATTCGAGTCACTCGACGCCATGATCCCGACTCAACACCGAGAGTTCGTCGATGACTTGTTGGCTCGCTACGACGTTCCTGAACTGCCACCCGAACTTGAAGGTGGTCCGGTGGCTGCTGCTGGTCTCAATGTCGATGCAATGGGGCCGAGTCAGGTCGAGGTCTGCCTCAATCATCCGAATGTGAAGATGATCGTGAACGCTCTTGGGCCACCACCCCTCTACGTGATTGAACGGGCCCACGAGGCGGGAATTCTCGTAGGTGGACTGGCGGGTTCCAAGATCCATGCCGAGCGTCAGGTGGCGATCGGTGTCGACGTGATCGTTGCTCAGGGCACCGAAGCTGGCGGCCATTGTGGCGAAATCTCGACCATGGTGCTTGTGCCTGAGGTCGTCGACGCAGTCGGACCTGACGTACCTGTTCTTGCTGCCGGCGGGATAGCCACCGGTCGGCAAATGGCCGCGGCAATCGCTCTTGGTGCACAAGGTGCGTGGACCGGCTCAATGTGGCTCACGGTTTCTGAAGCCGACACGAACCCCGCAGCACTTGAGAACATGCTTGCCGCGACATCGCGTGACACCGTCCGATCCAAGGCCATGACGGGTAAGCCGGCTCGACAATTGCGTACCGCCTGGACCGATGCATGGGAATCCGCGGAATCTCCTGGGACTCTGCCCATGCCATTGCAGGGAATCCTTCATCAAGAAGCCGGACGTCGAACGCAGCGTGTCGGCACCAGAGAATTAATTGGCTTTCCTGTCGGTCAGATTGTGGGTCGTCTCAATAAGGTGCGCCCGACCAAAGATGTCGTGCGGGAGATGGTCGAGGAATGGATTGAGACCACTGAACGAATGGCTGCCATTCTCGGGGACTGACCAAAGGCCCTGGTCGCGGACCCTCGACGGGTCGTGACTGACACAATCGTTGGAAACTTTAGAGGAGTCCCTATGACCGACACATTTGTTGATGCACCACGTCTGCACGAAGCGAGCACCTACACCCACGGCGTTCCCTATGACTACTACCGGTGGCTGCGTGACAATGATCCGGTCGCATGTCTCGATCATCCTTCCTATCCCGGCGAAAAGTTGTGGGTGGTAACTCGATTCGCCGAAGTGCAGCAGGTGTCTCGTGACGCGGCGACCTATCGCAATTCACCCGACCCGTTCATGGACGACGGCATTAGTGACCCAGCGTCGGCCGGCAGCGATCAGCTGATGATCAGCCTTGATGCTCCTGATCACATGAAATTGCGAAAGATCATCAACAAAGGCTTCACGCCGAAACGAGTTGCCCAGTTAGGCGACATGCTGCGAACTCGTACGAACGAAATTATCGACGGACTTTCGGACCGCACCAGCGCAGACCTCGTTCACGATCTCGCGTTGTGGCTTCCGCTCCACGTGATCGCCGACATGGTGGGCGTGCCCGAAGCCGACCGCGCACAGGTATTCGAGTGGACGGAAAAGACGTTCGGTTTTGACCCGAGCGTGACGGCCGAGGAACGCGGACAAGCCGCGACCGACATGTTCATGTATGCCGACGCAATGTGTGCCGATCGAGCCGACAACCCTCGAGACGACCTCATGAGCGTGCTTTTGCACGCCGAGGTTGAGGGCGAAAAGCTCACAGCGTTCCAGATTGAACTTTTCTTCATGCTTCTGCAGAACGCTGGGTCAGAAACGACCCGAAATCTCATCACCACTGGAACGCTCGCGTTACTTCAAAATCGTGACCAATACGACATTGTTCGTAACGACCTTTCGATCGTTCCGACGGCGATCGAAGAACTTCTTCGTTTCTCCACGCCAGTGATTCACTTCACTCGAACCGCATCGGTCGATACGGAACTTGGTGGAAAGCAGATCAAAGCGGGCGAGCGCGTTCTCATGGTGTACGCCTCAGCAAATCGCGACGAACGTGCCTTTGAGAATCCAGATTCCATCGATGTACGTCGCAATCCGAACGATCATGTTGCCTTTGGCGCTGGTGGTCCGCATTTTTGCCTCGGCGCCAATCTGGCCCGTATCGAAGGCCGCATCATGTTCGAGGAAATTCTTACTCGTTTCCGGGGACTGCGATTCGTAGGAAACCCCGAGACTTATCCGCGGGTGCACTCGAATCTGATTGATGGATATGCCCATGTCCCGATCGAATGGGACAGCATCGCTGCACCTGCCTAGGAAGTGGGGCGCTGCTGAGTCGCGGGAGGAACGACGCGAAGAGGGCCGACCCGCTTGGGTCGGCCCTCTTAGCGTTCTGCGCGAAGTGTGCGGATCAGGCCTTTACCGCTTGTGCCTCAATTTCAATCTTGATCTTCTCGCTGACGAGTGCGCCACCAGTATCGAGTTTGACGTCGAAGTTGAGACCGAAATCGCGGCGATTGATTTCACCTGTCGCACTGAATCCGACACGGGTGCCACCCCACGGATCAGGGGAGACGCCTTCGAATTCAAGGTCAAGTTCAACCGACTTCGATACGCCCTTGATGGTGAGATCTCCGGTGAGGACGTACTCGGCTCCATCGCCCCGAATGCTGGTGCTGACAAATGTCATGGTCGGGTAGGTCTCAACATCGAAGAAGTCGGCGCTCTTGAGGTGTTCGTCGCGACCATCGTCTCCAGTCGTGACCGATGCCATGCCAATGGTTGCTTCGACGGTTGACGCGAGCTTGTCGTCAGCGATGGTGAGGGCACCAGTGACCTCGCCGAACTTGCCGCGCACCTTGGTGATCACGAGATGACGGGCCACGAATGTGACGGCGGTATGGCTGGGATCGATAGTCCAGATCCCAGGGGTGAGATCGTTGAGGTTTGGCATGGAGACTCCTGTGGGTTGAATTCCTTGTGCCCGCAAGTATTCCACAAGTTCCTTGCGTTCGCAACTATTGCGAGGTCATGGGCTAGACTGAAAACATGTCTCCAGAAACTTCCGGTAGTGCGGAAACTGACGTGCGTTGGCTCGACAGCGATGAAATGGTCACATGGCTTGCGATGGTCGAAGTGAATGCGGCCATTCAGTCGGCGATCGAAGACGACCTTGCGCCACATGGACTTACCAGCGGTGATTACGGCGTTCTGGCTCGACTCTCGGATACGCCCGATCATCGACTCCGGATGTGCGATCTCGCCGGAGCACTCCACGTTTCACCTTCGGGACTCACGCGTCGTCTCGACGGACTGGTGCGTGACGGCTTTGTTACTCGTGAACCCTCTTCGGAGGATCGACGGGTGATGATGGCGGTGTTGACAGATGTCGGATTCGAAAAATTGCGCAGTGTTGCTCCGGATCACGTTGCAACAGTTCGTCGGCAATTCATTGATCACCTCTCGCGCACACAACTTCGTAATGTCAGTGCGGCGCTTCATGCAGTCCAAACTGGAACGGCAAAACTGCAGATGGTCGATCAATAACTCGCCTCAGGCGCTATTCGAATTTCGCACCGATCATGCGCAACAGCCCAACAACGTCTTCGGGCTGATCGGGTGCCTTGGGTCCGGGAATCCATCGAACAGCTCCCTGCGGGCTGTTGTAATGGAACGAACCGTGGGTTTCGTAGCGTTCCCACCACACTGGCGATCGGGGATCTCGTCCCACACTGATTCCTTCAAACGGAGACATCGCATACAGCATCGGAACTTCGGGATGCGCGTCAACGCAGACGCCGTCAACGGTGAGCGAGAGCTTCCAGGTGTTTCCGCCGATCGCGTCGAATGCGCATTCGACAACGTGATCGCCAGTATCCAAAGAAGGTCCTTCGAGCAAGGTCATCGTTCCGCGTCCGTCGTTGAATAGGAGTGTTGGTTTGCGATCCTCAAGCAGGTAAAGCGCGTAGCCGCCACTTTGGTCGCCATGGGCGGCGATCGTTCCAAGAGAGTTTTCGGAAACGGTGATTGGCGCTTCAAAGCGAAATGAACTTAGCCAAATCAATTGCAGCGAACGCCAGCGTTCAAGCGTCGGCGTGCCCGGCCATACCGAAAGAGGTTCTTGAAAGATCTCGGTGCGCGGTGGACGGAGGACATACTTGAGCCCCGTTCCCTCATCGAGGGGAAACACTTGCCCGTCCCAAGCAGCGTCATTCCATGCGGCGATGAGTTCGGCGAGTTTCTCGGGTTCGGATTCGGCCAAGTTGTTGAGTTCGGTGCGATCGTTGGTGAGGTTGTAGAGCTCCCATTCGCTGTCGCTAAACGGCGTAAATGGCTGATGGAGGGTGACAACTTCCCATCCGTCTCGGTAAAACCCACGGTGTCCGATCATTTCGTAGAGGGCTTCTGTGCGCTGTGGGGGAGCGCTTGCCTCACGCAATGTCGTCGCCATACTTGAACCAGTGCGCTCTTTGACAGCGATGCCATTTCGCGTTGTTGGTGCTTCGATACCAATCAGATCGAGGAGTGTTGGGAAAATGTCCGAGACATGTGCGTACTGCGTTCGCAATTCACCGCTGCTGAATGAAGCGTTTTTCCAGGAAATCAGGAACGGAACGGTGTGGCCGCCTGCATGGGTATTGATTTTGTAAAGGCGGAACGGTGTATTTCCGGCCATTGCCCAACCCCTGGGGTAATGGGGCGAGGTTCGAGGGCCACCGATGAGGTCGATGCGCTCGTAGTCGGATTCGATTTCATCGCCGGCGGTGAGATGCACCATGTATGCGCTCGTACCGACCATCTCGCCTTCACGAGAAGCCCCGTTGTCGGAGGTAAATATGACAATCGTGTTGTCGAGTTCGCCCATTTCATCGAGCGCATCGAGAAGGCGACCAGTGTTCTCGTCCACGTTTGTGACCATCGCGGCGAACACTTCCATGTAGCGCGCATAGAGAGATTTCTGGATGTCGGTCAGGTCATCCCACGGATCGACGTCGTTATTGAGTTCCGAATTTCGGGGTGCAAGAACAACGTCGTTGCCGACGACGTTGAGTTCCTTCTGTCGAGCGAATCGTCGAAGTCGGAGTTCATCCCAGCCTCCGTCATAGTTACCTTGCTGGGCAGCAATGTCCTTTGCCTTTGCGTGCAACGGCGCATGAATTGCACCGTGTGCGACATACAAGAAGAAGGGTTGGTCGGGAGCAGAAGCCTTGCCGGCCCTGACCATTGCAATTGCTTCATCGGTGATGTCGTCAGTGAAGTAATAGCCATCGGGATAGGTGTCGGTTTCGACAGGCGTGTTGTCCCGAACAAGCCGATGGGGTTGATGTAAGTTCGTGAAACCGTCGAGAAATCCGTAGAAGCGATCAAAGCCGCGTTGGCATGGCCACGAATGGCGCGGGCCAGCATCAGATTGATCTGAATCCTTTGCGAGATGCCATTTCCCGACCATGTAGGTGGCGTAGCCGTTTGCTTGAAGCGTTTCGGGAAGAGTGATCACGTCGTCAGCGAGTTCCATGGCGTACCCAGGGAAGCCCGGATCCGAATGGGCCACTGTTCCGACTCCTGCGGCATGCGGGTTCATGCCCGTGAGGAGCGCCGCCCGAGTCGGAGAACACATCGGGGTGGAATGAAAATCGGTGTACTGCAGGCCAGTTGCGGCCAGTCGCTCGACCGTTGGTGTCGAGATTTCGCTTCCGTACGGCGAGGTGTCTGCATAGCCGAGGTCGTCGCAAAGGATCACGACGACATTGGGAGCTCCCTCCGGTGCGCTGGGGCGCTCCGGCCACCACGACTCCGATGTAGCGAAGACTCGCCCGACCTTCCCTCCAAAATTGGGATAGGTCCCCGCAGTTTCGTTGACGCTCATTAGTTCCCCTCGCGAATGGCGCAGGGGCCGGATCGTAGTGGTTTGACGATCCTATGCGGTCTTTAGATTGCGAAGAGTGCGATGATCGAAGCCACAAGAAGTGCAGCCGACCCAGCGACGAATGTGGTTGAACGAACTCGGGTTACGGTGCCAGCCGTCGTCGCTGCTCGACGCCCACGAAGAGCTAGAAACAACAACACGATGCCTGTTGCAACGAAAACCATCGATGCGATGTGGTCGAAGCCAGTCAGTGGGTGGAGCAACTTGTCGGCAATCGTCTCTTCGTTATGGACGACGTGGGCGAGGATGTTCCTCATCAGTTGTCCCCAATGCCGGCGATGAGAGTTGAGACGCTGAACCCGCCGCACGCGGTGAACGCGCTGGAGACGGTGAGGGTGGCGGTGTTGTCAGGTGGGTAGACCAGCACGCTGGCACCGGTGACGCAGGAGGGACCGATTCCTTGGGTGGTGGTGTGCAGCGTTGAAGTGGCGCTTTCACCCGGAGCGAGCACGACGGTTGACCCTTCGGCGCCCTCACGCGAGGCGGGTTGGCCGACCTGTTTGCCGTCTGCGCCGAGTAGCGAGACACCCGGGAATCCACGCAGATCACACGTGGTTGCGCCGGTGTTCGTGAGGGTGAGTGCCTGATAGAGCTGCCCAGCACCGGCGCTACTGGGCCCGAGACGACCGGTCAGCGCCGACGCGTTGCAGAGTCGAGGCGACGGCGCCGCGCTGGTCGATGTCGACGCCGTTGCCGATGTGGTGGTCGGGGAGGCGGTGGTGGAACTCGACGAACTCGCCTTGTCGGACTTGCTGCAACCGAGGGCGAGAAGTGACAGCGCGGCAATGGTGACCAGCAGAATTTTTTTCACAGGGCCAGCCTACGACCAGCGCTCGGCCGCGCCGTGGACGCCGTGGCGCCTCGGTGCGGCGCGATGGGGCAGGATAGGGATGTTCGTCCCGGATCGGGACCGCACTCACAGGGGGATCACCGTGGACGCCGATGTCGTCGCTCAGTTCCAGATGACTGGCCAGGATGTTCCCTGGCTGCTCTCACGACTCGCCGAACGGCGGCCAGATCATCCGGCACTCATCTGGGAGCCGCGTAGCGGCGATGTGCAGACGTGGACCTACGCAGAGTTTTGGGATGACGTGCGACGTCTCGCAGCAGGGCTTCAGCGCAATGGTGTGCAGAAGGGTGACAAGGTCATCATCCACTCGGACAACAGCCCCGAGATGGTGCTGGCTTGGTACGCGTGTGCAACCGTCGGCGCTGCCGGAGTCACAACGAACACTCGGTCAGTCGCTGCCGAACTCACCTATTTCACCGATCACACCAAGGCCGTTGCGGCCATTACTCAACCGCAGTACGCGTCAGTTGTTGCAGCAAGCGGACCGAACCTGAAATGGATCGCTGTCACTGCTGACAATTCCGGCGAACCAGCAACACCGGAACAAGCTGTGCCCGGACTTCTTTCCTTCGATGACTTGTTTGCCGACATCGAGGAATTCATTCCGCGTCCAGCAGAACCGATGCTCCCAGTCGGCATCATGTTCACCTCGGGAACGACCTCGCGTCCGAAGGCGGTTGTGCACACGCATGCAAATACGTTGTGGGGAACACGAGTTGGTCCTGACAACATCGGTGCTGATCCGGACTCTGTGTATTTGATTTTCCTGCCGTTCTTCCACGTGAACGCGCAATCTTGGTCGATGTGGTCGATTCTCGGCGTTGGCGGCACCGTGGTGCTGCAGCCGAAATTCTCTTCAAGTCGTTTCTGGGAAGTCGTCGTAAAGCACGGTGTCACCCACATTTCGCTCATCCCCTTCGTGTATCTCGCTGTGCAGGGGCAGCCGATTCCCGAGAACAAGTTGAAAGCAGCGGTCTTTGGTGCGATTGCTCCTCCGTTGGAAAATCTCATTGGTTGTCGTGTGCTTGCCGCCTACGGAATGACCGAGACGGTGACGCACGCAACTCGTTCTGGTTTGCACGGCGATATCCCGCCCGGGTCTCTCGGTAAGGCGACGCCCGGTTACGAATCTCTCATCGTTGATCCAGAATCCGGCGAAGTTCTTGACGATGGTCGCGTTGGCGAACTTTGGTTGCGCGGCACGCGCGGAATCCAGCTGTTCCTCGAGTACTTCGACAACGAGGACGCGAACTCGAAGAGCTTTACTGAAGATGGCTGGTTCAAGACCGGTGACATGGTCCGCATGGGCGATGGGGGAGCAATCTTCTACACAGAGCGTGACAAAGACATGCTGAAGGTCGGCGGCGAGAATGTTTCGTCAAAAGAAGTTGAAGACCTTTGTCGAACAGTCCCGGGAGTGGGCGATGTCGCTGTTGTTGGCCGCTCGCATCCGATGCTCGACGTCGTGCCGGTTGCGTTCGTGATCAAGGGCGCTAATGCCCCGAGCGATGCAGAGCTCGAAGCGGCGATTCTTGAACTGTGCAGACAGAACCTTTCCGATTTCAAGGTTCCTCGTGCGGCGTATTTCGTCGATGATTTCCCTCGCGCCACGCTTGAAAAGATTGCAAAGAATCAACTTCGCGACATTGCCGACGCAATGCCAGAACCGTTCTAAGGGGAACCGATGCCACTGACGCCATTTGACGAATTCCCAATTCATCAGGTCGCGAAACCAATCGCACTTTCTGGCACGACCGATCGCAACTCCTACGGCCGTTACTGGTTCGGAGCAACGCACCGTGGCGGCGAGTTCCAGATTGAGATCGCTTTTGGCCGCTACAACAACCTGCAGGTGCAGGACACCTCAGTGTCGATTTCTCGGAACGGTTCGCAACACGCGTTCCACGCGTCGCGTCGGGCATCAGATGACCCGACCGAGCTCACTATTGGTCCAGCGAAACTCGAGATCGTCGAGCCATTCCGACAGCTGCGTTATTCGGTTGGTCCGAATGAAACAGGCATCACCTGCGATATGCGTTGGCGTTCTCGAGTGGGGGCACTTCTCGAAGATCACACGGTGATGACTGATGGTCCTCACACGATCATCGACATGGCCCGCTACATGCAGTTTGGAACCTGGGAGGGTTTCGTCGACGTAGATGGCGATCGCACTGAATTCACCCACGATGAAGTGGTCGGAATTCGCGATCGTTCTTGGGGTGTTCGTCCCGTCGGTTCTGTTGCTCCGGGGAAGCCATCGAGTGGTCCCCCGAATGCTTGGCTGTGGTCGCCAATTCACTTTGCTGACGAGTGTGTTGTCGCCGGTTGGTTCCAGCGCCCCGGTGGTATTTTCTGGCGACCCGATGGTCATCGTGTTGGAATCATTGACCCCGTTCCGGCCACAGTCACGATTGACGATGCATCGGTTCGCCGATTCGATCCTGTCGGTCAGCGATTGACCTTCGAATCAGGCACTCGCTGGGCAACTCATGCGGAAATCGATTTGTTGGGAGACAATGGCGAAGAGATCGTGCTTGAACTCGAACCTCTGTCTCGTTTCGATATGCGTGCACTCGGTTATATGAACCCCGAATGGGGCCATGGCGTTTGGCACGGTGAACTCGAACTTGGTCGCGAAGACTGGAATTTTGACGACGTGAGCCCACAGGATCCAACCCATCAACACGTGCACCACATCGTTCGTGCCCGAATGGGCGACAAAGTCGGCATCGGAATCTTTGAGCAGATCATTTTCGGGCCACATACGCAGTTCGGGTTCAACGACATTCTCGATGGCGCACCCTGAGTGAATTCGTCGGAGTTTTCTCTCATCGGCGTCTACGACGCTGACGGCACATTCGTTGGTGAAGTTCGATATTGGGTTGGCGCTCGCATTGGGCGAGCCCATTGCTCGCTTTGCGAGATCACCCATGGAGTATTCCGAGAAAAGCAACAGTGGCGAGATTGTCGAGCGTCCTTGGGCGTCCAATTCAAGACATTTCATCGTGACGATGCTCCGCTTGATGTTCTCGACGCGTGTGCGCACCAGTTGCCGGTCGTAGTCGCCCAGTCTGGCGATGAGATTGTCGTTGTTTTGGGCGCTGAGGATCTAGAACGACTTCGTGGAGACGTTGAGAAGTTCCACGACGCTCTCATCGCCGGTTGCGCAAAGCAGGGGATAACGATCGCGTAGATGTGGGCAGCGTTAGGCCTTGAAGTACGCGACGAGCATGAAAATTGCGATTGCGCCGCGACCAGTCCACGCTGCGGTTCGAATCCAGTTGGTAGCGATCAGGCGATTGAGTAGCAGCCCGTTCGGTCCGCTTTCGAGCTTGCCATGGGTGGGTGCACTAATGAACGCAGTGACGCCGATAGCGATGGCTTCGAGGATCCCGCCGACCCAAGTCGACCAAAGTGGCACGCCTTCCGGTCGAGCGAAAAAGACAGCCAAAACGCAGAGCCCCTCGATGAGCATGAGTGGGCCCACAAGAAATGAAATCAGTCGCGTGTGCTGCTGCTCATAGGTGACAAAAGCTTCATCGGGAATCGCGCGCATCAGCGGGTAGTGCACAAGTTGGATTGTCCAAATGACGCCAAACATTCCGACGGAACCGATGATTTGAGCGATGAGCACCGCTTCGGCAAGCGTGTTTGTCACAGGTCAACCTCCGCAAGAACGGCATAGTGGTCTGAAGGTTGGACCCCATTAACGAGATCAACACCGCGCAGTACGCACGACTGAAATGATCCACAGTTGCGACGTCGCGGAAACGTTGTCGTGATGTAATCAAGCCTTCTGTTGGGGTGCACTGCTCGGCGAGGCACAAGTGGGTTCTTCGTTGACCAGGTATCGCCTCGGTCTGGATTGCCACATGCGTCCCATGCATCGACCAGAACAAAGCCCGGGACGAACGGGGTAGCGGTGCCTGTTGCGCGGCGCACTTCGTCCGACCAGGGAACGGCATTGAAGTCGCCAGCGACAATGGCGGGGAGTTCGTTACGCCATTGTTCATGGCTTCCGATCTCGCTTGACACTTCAGCGACTAGGTGTGCCATTTGCGCGCAGCGAGTGACGGAACGATCAAGACCATGTTCGAGATGGGTACCTGCAGCGATGAACGAACCGCCTTCGGACTCGGGGCGTTCGACACGAACGAGCAATACATGTCTCCATGTGGGGTGGCCGTGTTCGTCGTTCAGGGAGACTGCGCGGAGGATTCGACTCGGCCAGCGACTCAGTACGGCGTTGACGACCCAGTACTCCGCTTGTGGGTAGCGATCGAATCCCGCGAGCTCTGCCGCTGTGACCGCAGTCAGTCCCAATGCGTTTCCAAGTTGTCGCGCTTGCGTTGAACCGCCAGGTTCCACCCACGACTCCTGCAGTATTACGACATCAGGAGACGAATCGAGAAGTACCGACTCAACTGCGCTGTGGCGCTGTTGCCAGTTCCCAATTCTCCCTTGGATGTTCCATGTCAGGACTCGCACGTCACCATCCTGTCTGATCAAGGCTCCCGAAGTGTGTTTGAAGCGTGGGGTCGCAGGTCATGGCAGGATTCGACCATGACAGCGTTCGATTATCCGCAACCTGCTCCCATCGCCGATTGGAACCGACTTCTCGACGGCCGAGTCGCTGTGGTGACTGGGGGAGGAACCGGCATCGGCGGTTCCATTTCGCGGTTGTTCGCACAGCATGGGGCGATCATCGAGCTCATTGATATCGATGCGTCGGTTGCCGAAGAGGCGGTCGCTGAAATTAGGGCAGCCGGGGGAAGCGCTCGTGCGCACATTGCCGACTGTCGCGAATGGGACCAAATGCAGACAGTCGGGGACACCATCCTCGCTGATCACCCATACGTTCAAGTGCTCGTCAACAACGTTGGCGATTACCGCCCACTTGAACGCTTCCGAAAGTCGTCTCCTGATTCGTGGAAAGCGATGTACGACATCAATTTCTTCGCGATGGTCGCAGCAACAAAAACATTTCTCGAGTCGATGATCGCTGGTGGCGGTGGATCGATTGTCAACGTGCATTCGGTTGAAGGAATGCGCGGCTATCCCGGTGACCCCATCTATGGGGCGATGAAAGCCGCAAGCGCGAAGTTCAGCACCGACCTTGCACTCTCTATGGGCCGCAATGGCATTCGAGTCAACGGCATCGGACCAGACCTGACCCAGACTCCGCAGGTCGATTACATCTCGACCTCGGTGGGCTCGGAGCACCTGTGGGAAGCGTGGGCGCCGGTCGGCCGGTTGGGCTGGCCCGAGGACCAAGCCCGGGTGGCATTGTTCCTAGCCTCGGACCTTTCGGCGTTCGTGACTGGCCACAACATCCCCGTCGATGGTGGAACCAAGGCCGGAGCGGGCTGGTTCTATTCGCCGAACGAAGAGCGTTTCACCAATCGCCCCAAGGGTCTCTGATCTTCGACGGGGTCCACTGACGACTTCTGGCGCCGAACCCGACATTCCAGTTCTTGTTTCACCTATGATTGAGTCAACACAGCGCCCCCCGGCGTCAGACGCACTCACCATGAGTGCACTCACCACAGGAGACACCATGCTCGGACCGGATGATCACTACATCATCATTTCGGCCGACACCCATGCGGGTGGAAGCCATCAGCAGTACCGCGAGTTCCTTGACCCCAAGTACCGCGATGACTTTGACGCGTGGCGCGAGAAGTACAGGAACCCGTTCAAGGACCTGAAGGACACCGATCTCCGTATCCGTAACTGGGATGACGATCGTCGTGACGGCGACATGTTCGCCGACGGAACAATCGCCGAGGTCATCTACCCGAACACGGTGCCTCCGTTCTTCCCGAACTTTGTGCTCTTTGCACAGCCTCCGACTCCTGATGAGTACGAGCACCGCCACGCAGGCGTGCAGGCTCACAACCGTTGGCTCGCTGACTATTGCAGCCGTGCACCAGAGCGTCGTGCTGGTATCGGTCAGATCTTCCTCAACGATGTCGACGATGCGATTGCCGACGCCATTTGGTGCAAGGAAAACGGTCTTCGCGGTGGCGTCCTTATCGGCGCTGTCCCTCCGACCGCCGATTGGATCAAGCCGCTCTACCACCCCGATTACGACGAACTGTGGGCGGCGTGCGCCGAGAACAACATTCCGGTCAACGCCCATAGCGGCACCGGTGGCCCCAAGTACCACCCGGCTCCGGCAATGCCTCTCGTTCACTTCATCGAGATTCCGTACTACTCACAGCGTCCGCTTGTTCACATGATCCTTGCTGGCGTGTTCGAGCGTCACCCAAAGCTCAAGTTCGCGCTCACCGAAACTGGATGTGCGTGGATTCCGCCTTTGCTTGATTCGATGGACAGCCTCCTTGCCGGAATGCGCGGGAACAAGGTTGGTGAAATGCGTTTCGAGGGTGAAACGGTTCCACCTCGTTCCGCGAGTGAGTACTTCGCGCAGAGCTGCTTCGTTGGAATCAGCCAGCCGACTCCTGCCGACATCACTGCCGGTATCGAAGTTCTTGGTATCGACAAGATGATGTGGGGCAACGATTACCCGCACGAAGAGGGAACACATCCGTTCACTCGCGAACATCTTCGTCAGGTGCTTGGTCATCTCGAGCCCACGCAGATTCAGCAGATCCTTGCTGGCAACGCGGCGGAGTTCTACAACTTCGACCTCGCTGCTCTTCAGCCCTATGCCGACAAGTACGGCCCCACGGTTGCGGAAATTGCCGAACCGCTCACCTCGCTTCCTGATGGAGCGAACCAGGCTCTTGAGCGCTCGGCTGCACAGCTTTCAAAGGCTGGCTGAACCGAGTCGTTCAATTGAACGCAGTACGCGAGAAGGCCCCGGATTTCTCCGGGGCCTTCTTCGTTCTCCGAACCGGAGCGTTCCGGTGTGGGCTCAGTTTTGATTGTCGTTATCGCCGCAGTCGTCATTCTTTGGCTTGGATGGCCAGGTGCAAACATCGACGTAGGTCGTGCCATTGCCGCCACCGGCAGAGACGACGAGGTACTCGGATCCCTTTGTGGCCGAGAGTCCGCTGCCGCCCCAGCGACCGCCGCCGCCACCCGAACTCGTGACGGTCCAACCGGACGCCTTGACTGCAGTTTCGTACGAACCAGCGATGCTGTTGCCGGCGGCAGTCGTGGTGTAGGTGGTCATCGTTCCGCCATCGCTAATTGCCTTCGAACCGGTCTTTGTAATGCCGGCGATTGTCGGAAGAGTTGCGCCTGCTGACGCTGTGGTCGTGGATGCGGAGGCTGCTGCGGTTGTCGACGACGAACCTTTTGCAGTCGTTGACGTTGAGGAATCACTCTTTTTGTCGCTTGAGCAAGCGGTGAAAAGAAGACCGACGCAAAGTGCGCCGGCGGCGAAGGTGACGCGTTTGTTCATTATTTCTCCATTTGTGTTTGTCGAAGGTGTCAGGCGAACAGGTTCGTGATGAGTGTGAGTGCACTCAGAATGAACATTGCTGCAGCCGGGAGAGTTTCTGCGCCCGAATCACCAAGTTTGGCGTGGGCTCGAATCGCCAGAATGAAATAGGCGACGAGGCCAAGTGCAGCCAAGATGCCGAGCGGCCCAATGACGAGACCGACGAGGAGTCCAAGGCCGCCAAGAACCTTCACGAGACCAAGTGTGCGAACAAAATTTGGTCGGTGCCCGAGGCGGTCAACGAGGTTCAGCACCTTTTGGGGCATGGTGAAGTCGTAGGCACCGCTGGCCAACATGACGAGCGCGGTAACGACGGAGAAGAAGACTGCTGCACTACCCATGAAGTAGGACGCTATTCGCCGCCTCGTTGAATTTCGGGGATGCCGTGGCCGGCTGCAGGGGTCCTGGGCGGTAGCGTCTTGGCTATGAGTGAGTACGCACCGAGCCCATGGGAACCCATCGCCGACCACGTCGAGCGGTACATCGCAACGAACGGTGAGGACGGATTCCTCTGGGAAGGCGGCGAGGTCATCATCCTGACGACAACCGGCGCAAAGTCGGGGAAAGAGCGCCGTACGCCTCTAATTCGTGTCACAGACGGCGAACGCTATTTCTGCGTCGCGTCTATGGGCGGTGCCCCGAAGAATCCACAGTGGTTCCACAACATGGTTGCCAATCCATCGGTCACCGTGCAGGACCGAGCCGCTGTTCATCATCTTGTCGCTCGAGTTGCGACGGCAGAGGAAAAGGCGACGTACTGGCCGATCGCCACTGCCGCGTGGCCGGCCTACGACGACTACCAGGCCGGGACTGATCGCGATATCCCGCTGGTCATCTGCGAAAAGGCCTGAGTCGGAGAAGCCGATGACAGCGGAGCATTCACACTCTGCTGAGCATGTACACACCTCTGCATGCGGATCACAACGATCGCGTTTGGCGACGTCAATGGCCGTGCCGCTTGCACCTTTACGGTGGTTGATCCTCGGATGCGTCGGCCTTGCAGTCTTCGGCATGGTGCTGCCGTTCTCACCGATCCCGCCATGTCCAATGCTGACGATTACGGGTGTGCCGTGTCCGCTCTGTGGGATGACGCGTTCAGCGCGATCGATCATGCGTCTCGATGTGTCAGGTGCACTTCGCTATCAACCGTTTGGAGTTCTCGCGTTTCTTGGCGGGCTTGTGATTTTGCTTTTGTGGGCATTTCCTAAGACGCGGACATTGAGCGTCATTCGTGTTCCTGTCGCACTCGTCATCGGTCTGTTTGTCGCTTCGTGGATCTGGAATATCGGGTTCAATCCAACGTTCTCCTGATTCCCAAATTGTTTCGCAAAACGACAAACGCCCCGGCGAACCGGGGCGTTTGTGCAACTGCAGATGGTGAATCAGGCAGCGACAGCGCCCTGTGATTCCCAAAGTTCATTGGCGGCCTTCTGCACAAGAATGATCCAGATGAACGCACCTACGATTGGGAGGAGCCACCAGAGTCCGTAGATCGCATTGACGCCTTCGGTAAGGCCAGCTCGCTTGCGAGTTTCGCCGACCTGCCACGGAAGCAAGAAAATCGCGACGATGCCGCAGACGATTGTGATCAACAGCCCAACAATGCCCGTGATGCCTTCGTTATCGAATTCGTTGGTTTCTTTAAACATTTCGTAATGCCAATAGAGGCCGTAGATGCCGAAGGTGATGATGGTGAGAAGAATGACCACCAGTGGACTACGGACTTTGCCGATCGGACGCATGAATTCCCCCTTGGGATAGTTACGACATCGGTGATGCCGGTGCCGTCATCGTAGAGTTTTGGAATAGTCGGTTCCGGGATAGCAGGAAAAGTTCATCCGCCGGCTTGCATGAGTTCAACTCGGACGCCATCTGGATCAGCGATGAAAACAAGTTCGACCGACATTGGTCCTTCGCCCATCTTGGTGCGAGTTCGCTCGATGACTGTTCCACCGCACTCAACAAGTCGAGCGATTTCGGCATCGATGTCGTCGACATAGACCGCGAAGTGTGTGAACCCAAGTTGGTTTCGCGACATTGACGGCGAGCCGTGCGCTCCTGGAGTGCGGTAATGAAGCAACTCGAATTCGAAGCCATCGCGTTTAATGAAGTGTGCGGTGAAATCGATCTCACCGCCGATTTCAAGAGCTTCGGACCATTCGCCACCAACCGTTGGGACCATTGTCGTCTCGAATCCCATTCCGTCGCACCAGAATTTGAGGGACTTCTCAAGATCGCTGACGCAGATTCCGATGTGATGCGGATAGATAGCCACGGTTCCCCCTATGGACGTGTGCTGATGTGGCCTTTGTTTGAGTGTAGGGCTGGTGAAGGTGTGGGAGATCGGGTGATCACAGTGGACGTCGGGCTAGTTTGCGCAACGGGGGTTCCTATGGGTTTTGATCCGTTATCTGCATCGTTCGACGATCCGGGTTTCGCGGTACTACGTCAGAGTTGCCCGGTTTCGAAAACAGAAATGGGACCGTGGTATCTCGCTCGCTACGAAGATTCGGTGGCCGGAGCAAAAGACGTCGATCGTTTCATAGCGAGTTTTCGAGAACCAGGCGTTGTCGTTCCCGACGAGGAACAACTCGTGAGCGAGATTCCTGAACCTCGGCATGGTCAGATCCGTCGTATCATTAACTCGGCGATCGCGGCGCACCGGATCGGACGAGTCGAACCGTTTTGTGAATCGCTGTGCAATGACCTGCTTGACGGTCTTTTGCAACGTCGTGCACCGGTTGATCTCGTTGCTGACTTCGTGATGCCGGTGCCGAACAATGTGATTGCACATCTGTTGGGAGCGCCGCCAGAGGATTTCAGGCTTTGGGCGCAGTGGTCCGATGAAGTCGTGCAGGGGACCTATCCAACGAAGAATCGCAACGAGCGCGGTGAGGGTTTAGCTGGGGCTCACCCCGAGTTCGTTGCCTACGTCGATGCGCTTATCGCTGAGCGCCGCATTCGACCGACTGACGATTTTATTACTCGCCTCGTATCTACCGAAGTTGACGGCCGACGCCTCACCGACGTTGAGGCTCGCTCGCAGTTGGTTTTTCTGTTCATTTCCGGAAATGAAACAACAAGACACCTCATAGGAAACCTGCTGTGGCGCGTAACGACAGTTCCGGAGCTGTTCACAACATTGCAGAACGCCCCAGCGCTCATCCCTGCTGCAGTGGAAGAGTGTCTTCGGCTGGACCCTCCGGTGAAATTCCTTATGCGCAATTGCATGATCAACGGGGAAGTGGCCGGCACGGAGATTGCCGCTGGTGAGAAAGTTGCCTTTGGACTCGGTTCCGCAAATCGAGACGCGGCTCATTTCGACGACGCTGATTCGTTTCGGCTTGATCGAGTGGATGCGCGCAGCCATCTTTCGTTTGGTGGTGGACCGCACATCTGTCCAGGAGCAGCGCTGGCCCGCCTCGAGGCTCGAGTGGCACTCGAGGTTTTTCTTAACCGAGTTGGAAGCGCTCACGTTGAAGATTCAACCTATGACGGTGTCGAGGTCTTTTGGGCACACGGACCCGCGTCGCTGCTCGCTGAGATCACTTCGAAGTAGCGTGACATCCTCACCGCGAACGGGGGAAACGTGGCTGGTCGTCTCGAAGGCAAGGTAGTGATCATTACGGGCGCTGCTCGCGGACAGGGGCGGGCAGAGCTCGATCTTTTCCGTGCCGAAGGCGCTCATGTGATCGCCGGCGATGTCCTTGACCACGATGGTGAGTTCCTTGACGTGACCTCTGAGGAGAGTTGGGCCGCTGTAGTCGATAGGGCCGTCGGACAGTTCGGCAGGATTGACATCCTCCTGAACAACGCCGGTGTTCGAGCAGTGGCTCCAGTGCACGAGATGCCGATCGACGACTTCCGGCGAGTTCTCGACATCAATCTGATCGGACCGCTCTTGGGCATCCAGGCAGTGGTTCCGCATATGCCAAGCGGCGGTTCAATCATCAACGTTTCCTCGCTTAACGGGCTCGCCGCCAACCTGAACGCGTCGGCATACACGACCTCAAAGTTCGCGTTGCGAGGCCTTACGAAGTCAGCAGCACTTGATCTAGGTCCATTGGGAATTCGAGTGAATGCAATTTTGCCGGGTGTGATCCGAACGCCGATGGTCTCCTACATCGTCGATGAGTACGAAGACCGATTGGCAGCAGGTCTTCCGCTCGGTCGCATTGGAGAGCCAATGGACATCGCATCAGCCGCATTGTTCCTCGCTAGCGATGATTCCTTGTGGGTGAGCGGCCTAGACCTTACGGTCGATGGCGGTCAGATGGCCAGCACTCCGAAACTCTGAGGCTGACCCATGGAACGCCTCGATCTCGTAAGTCCCGATCTCTATCTTGACGGTGTTCCTCGTGAGTACTTCCGGTGGTTACGTGACAACGATCCTGTTGCGTGGCACGAAGAGCGGGACGGTCCGGGCTATTGGGTGCTGACGCGATTCGACGATGTTGTTTCTGCGAATCGAAACTGGGAGCTGTATTCGAATTCATTCAAGGGTTCGTCAATTGAAGAGGCCCGATCAGAGGAAGAACTCGTTGCTCGGCGGCGAATGTTCGTCAATCAGGACCCCCCGGAACACACTCGGTATCGAAAACTCGTAAGCGCTGCGTTCACTCCTGGACAAATACGACGGATGGTCCCGCTCATTGAACAGACGTGCGCTCGTTTGGTTGACAGATTGCTTGATGGTGAGACTCATGACTTCGTCCCCATTGCCGAGGAGTTGTCATTTCAAATGGTGGCCACCCTTTTCGGTGTCCCGGAATCGGACTGGCCTCACCTCATCGAGATCACCCGGGTGATGGCCGATTTCCAAGATCCAGAGGTGAATCCAGGCCTCGCACCTCGGCCTGAGATGCAGCGAGATATCGCCAGCTATGCCCAGGAGTTGATCTCAAGTGTTCGGCGGAGTCCCGAGAATCACGATGGGGTTGTGGTCGAGCTTGTGCAATCGGAACTCACTGATGATGAAGGAACACACACTCTGACTGATGCCGAGATCATTAGTTTCTTCCCTGCGGTGCTCGTCGGTGGGTTGAGTACGACAGCGCACGCAATGACAGAAATGGTCAATTCGTGGGTGCGTGAGCCCAACATCTTTGATGCGTGGAGTGGCGGTGAATGCCCGACATCGTTCGTCGAGGAGTTCTTGCGTTGGCGGGGGCCCGTCATGTCGTTCCGTCGAACCGCAACTGCAGATCATGTTCTACGGGGCCGTCAGATCTCGCGCGGTGAAAAGGTGATCCTTTCTTACGCGTCTGCAAATCATGACGAACGACATTTCGAAATGCCCGAGATGTTTGATCCAAATCGTGAGCTTCTTGATCATGTCGCCTTCGGTGGCGGTGGTCCGCACTTCTGCATCGGCGCTCAATTGGCGCGTATGGATCTCAAGTTGGTCTTCGGGCAACTACTGCAACGAATCGGGACAATCGAAGCAGCCGGGGAACCACAACGGTTGCGGGCGAACCAGTTTGCTGGTTGGTTGCATTACCCCGTTCGGGTGACACCAAGATGAGTGGTGGGGGCCGCAATAACAATCAGCAATCAATCTGTATCGGTTGCGGACTGTGTTGTGATGGAACTGTCGTGACACATTTGGCTGTGCGTGATGAGAGTGATCTCGGTGCACCGCTCCGAGGCCTAGGCGTTGAAATCATCGCCGCCGCGGAGCCGCCTGTCTTCGAACTTCCTTGCCCCGCGGTATGCGATGGCGTTTGCACTATTCATGATTTGCATCGACCGTCGGCTTGTTCGCAGTTTGAATGCAAGCTTTCTCAAGCGGTTCTCGACGGCGTTATGACAAGCGAGGAAGCACGATCGGTGATCTCCGCAACGCTTCGGGCTCGTGATGCGGTGCGTGCTGGATCGCTCAGTGCGGAATCATTTCAAGAACTCGTGACCGCAAACTTCCGGGTCGAGGAGTAATTCTCAGTCTTCATCGACAGCTTGCTCGGCGAAGATCTCACCGAATGCGTGTATGCACCACATGGCGTGGAGGAGATGTTCAACATCGCGGTCGCTGTAGCTTGCGGTTTCTCGTCTTTCTCGCAATTGCCGAAACCCATCGTCCATCGCCTTGATTGCTGGTTGGAGTTGTTGGTGAATTTCACGAGCTCGTTGTGGAGTGTCGTTCAAGTCGGAGTCGTCGAACTCCGTAATCATTCGATGCATCGCTTCGATGACTCTGCGGAATTCGGGCTCAAGCAGTCGTTGGGCAGTGTCGTCAGTCCCGCGGGCGGCGACGATCACGAGCGATCGTGTGACTCGGCTCGTTCGCTTTGTGAGTTCGAGTGCAAGAGAAAGGTTCGTCGAGCGGCTACCAGTGCCACCGGGCTCGAATGATGCTTCTGTGTACATCGCATCTCGTCGAGAGACATCGGAAAGAAGTGCCTTCAAACGAGTGTCGAGTTCAGGGGACACTGTTGAGTCGAGCCATTGTTCGAGTGCGTCACACGAAAGACGAAAACAGCCAATGAGATCTTCGGTGAGGCCGATCTTCAGCTGGTTCACGGCCCGATGGGGGAACACCACTGATCCGACGAGAACTGCAACAACGCAACCAAGAGGGACATTGAGGCCGCGCCCGATCGCGGTTGAAAGTGGATCGCCTTGTGGAATGGCAGTGAGCAGCAACGTGCTTGCGCCGGCGAGACGAGCGCCTGCGTCAAGCCGAAGGCTCGACATGATGAGCAACGTTGCGGTGACGGTCAGGCCAGCCACAACGAGTCCGTCGACTGGGAGAAGTACAACACCAATTGCGATGAGGAGAGCGATGACGGTTGCAACGATTCGGGTGATCGATGCATTGATCGATGCGCCGATACTGCCCGCGGTCGCAACAACGGCTGAAATGCCTGCCCAGTAGGGTGAGTTGAGGCCAAGCCATCTGGAGATGCCGATAGCAACGACAGTTGCGAGGCCGGCTTTCACCGCAAATTCGACGGAGAGTCGTGAAGGCTTTCGCACGAGTCGCGTCAGCGACGAGCCCAAGCGACGCGAGTGTCGGGTGGAATGAGGTGTTGGGTTGGCACTCACATCAGGCCCTTTGGTTGCAGTCCGATGACCTGCAACTACGTGAGCAGATCAACTGCAGGAGATCGTACGTGAGGCCAAATCACATGTCGCCGAGAGACTGCCGTCGTAGTTGAACTGTGTGATGGTCCATGTCCCGGATTTTGCGCCCGGTGACGCGATTGCATATCCGTACTGCACATTTGTCCAGAGAAATGATGCATTCGGATAGGGCGCTATGTCGGGGACGAGGGGAGTGCCGTCCATGTTGGCGAGTGGGCCATACGGGGGTCGGTCGTAGCCGGTTACGGGTTCGAGGAGAGCACCGCCATTTCCAAGAATCATTGCGGCAGGCTGCCCGGCGATCTGCGTCACCTGTGCGTAATGGTTATGGCTTGCGAGGACCATGTCGTAGTTCCCCAGTAGTCCGTAGGACGCGATCATCTGACCGTCCGAAGTCCAGGGGTCGGTGAGTGGATTGTCTTTCGGGAGAAGGGTGGTGCTGATCAAGGCAAAGACTGGTCGGTGTGTCGTGAGCCAGGATTCAACCCCCGGTTCGGGCCTGGTGAGCGCATCGGCTTGTTCGTAGATGAGGCGCTGCTTGTCGATCCACGGAGTGAGTTCTCTGTCGGTGCCGTAAGCGGAATCAACCATGGCGACGCGAAGAGTTCGCCCCTCAGTCACGGTTGCGTCAAACGTCCATGCGGGAGTTGTCTGCGGTGCGGCAGCTTCAAGACTCTCGTCGGTGATGTAGGGATCGCAAAGGGTCTCAGTTCCGGGGAACGGATCGAGGTAAAGGAACCAACCATTACCTGCTCGACCACAGTCTTCGTGGTTGCCGCGAAGGAACGCAATTGGCGCAACCGGGAAGAGGGCGGCGGCGGGATGGAAAAACTCCTGGACCCATCCGAGGTCAGTCTCGGAAAATGGCATTCCGGCTTTCGGTCCGATCGTGCCGCCACATTCGTTTGCCCATTTTTGCGGGCACGCGATTTCCCTATAGATGTAGTCACCCGGATCAATGATGAGATCGGGTTTCTCGGCAGCAATGCGACCAGCGATCTGCGCGAGCGGCCATTTGTTGAAATCGTTGCAGTCCTGAACCTTGTACTTGTCGAGTCGACATCCGCTATCGGCAAACAGTCCAATCTTTTCAATGGACGAGGGCATCGCTGCTGGGATGTCGTGCCCACTGATGGATGCTGACTCGAGACCTAAAGGCAGGGACGCGCTGCAGGCGAGAATCGCACTAAAGGCAGCTGCAGCATTTGGCCCGGGAAGGCGCGGTGTCATTGTGAGATCGGAATAACCGTTGTCGCCGTAGGTCTTTACTTTTGGGCAGCCTTGTTCTGCAGGCACAAGGGCCCGTGCAACAACCCCTGATTCTGAAACTGATGTCGGGGCGACGATTGTGAACGCAGCGTGTATTGGGGCTGGCGGAACATCATGGGTGAACCACCACGTAGTTCCGGCAATGGATGCGATCGCCAAGAACGCGCCAACGACAATGGCAACGACTCGTGAATTCACCGTGATGCCTGTTAGTTGCGTTCGAGAATGCGCACAGGAAGTCGACGGGGACCGCGGACCTGACCTTGTGAGAACGTGGTCGGATCAGAAGTGTTGAGCTCAAACTTTGTGTAGCGCTTGAGCCACTCTTCGAGAGCGACTGTCAT
>JAURMR010000044.1 GCA_030830565.1 Acidimicrobiales bacterium | reverse complement strand
GTCGACCTTCACCAACAAACCCGAAGACTCATAAAAGTCAATGGTTGGCTGTGTTTCTGTGTTGTACGCGGAAAGGCGCTTGGCAATTGATTCGGGCGTGTCGTCCGCGCGTTGCACTACCTCAGCACCGCACTTATCGCACACCCATTCGGTGGACGGAGGTGCAGCAACGGAATAAATCGCTCCACACTTTGCACACACGCGGCGCGAGGAGATGCGCTCAAGCACAACCTCTTCGGGAACAACAAGGTCAATCGCAACATCGATCGTTGCAAACTTCGACATACCTTCTGCTTGCACAACCGTGCGCGGAAAGCCGTCGAGAAGAAAACCGTTCTTCTGGACATCGGCTTCGGCGAGACGTTCCTCGACAACGCCGAGAATGATTTCGTCCGATACGAGACCGCCGGCATCCATCACTGCTTTAGCTTCGACTCCAAGTGGCGTGCCCGCTGCAACTGCAGCGCGCAGCATGTCTCCGGTAGAGATATGCGGAGTGCCGTAATACGCGGAAAGCCGCTCGGACTGTGTGCCCTTGCCTGCTCCCTGCCGTCCGAAGATAAGCAGACGAGCGGTCATTACTTCAGGAATCCTTCGTAATTACGCATCATCAACTGGCTGTCAATCTGCTTCATCGTCTCGAGGGCAACACCCACGGCGATGAGGATCGAGATACCAGTGAACGACACCTGCGTGCCGGGAAGGTACGTGGTGAGGATGTACGAAGGAACGAGAGCAACGGCGGCGATGAACAACGCGCCCGGAAGCGTGATGCGAGAAAGCACCTTGGCCAGGTAACGCTCGGTCTGGGGGCCGGGACGAATACCGGGGATGAAACCACCCTGCTTACGAAGCTGATCAGCTTGCTTCACCGGATCAAAGGTGATGGCGGTATAGAAGTACGCAAAGCCAATGATCAGAAGACCAAAGATGATCATGTGGATCGGTGCGTTCGGGGTGACGAGGTTTGAGTTCACCCAGTCCTGAACGCTCTTGCCCCAACCATCGGCGGGAAGCACGAAGCTCAGCAACTGCGGGAGGTACAACACCGAGCTGGCAAAGATGATCGGAATAACGCCCGACTGATTCACCTTGAGCGGAATGTACGTGCTCTGGCCGCCGTACTGACGACGACCCACCACGCGTTTCGCGAACTGAACCGGAATACGACGTTGGCCTTGTTCGACGTACACGATCGCAACAGTGATAAGTGCGTAACCAGCGAGCACCATGATCACGGCGACCCAGCCACCATTGGCTTTGATCGTCGCCATCTGGCTTGGGAGCAAGGAAACAACCGACGCAAAGATCAACAACGACATGCCGTTGCCAATGCCGCGTTGAGTGATGAGTTCACCCATCCACATCAGCAACGCCGTACCAGTGGTAAGCGTCAGAACGATGAGCAGTACGCGCCCAACGGTGAAATCAGGAATGAGGTCGATTCCAGTGTTATTTCCACTGGTCAGACCGCCGCCACCGTTATGGAAGAGATAGGCCAAACCGGTCGCCTGCAAAATGGCGATACCGATGGTGACGTATCGAGTCCACTGGGTGATCTTTCGCTGACCAACCGCGCCCATGTTCTGCCATTCCTCAAGTTTTGGGATGACAACACCGAGGATCTGCATGATGATCGAAGCGGTGATGTACGGCATGATGCCGAGCGCAAAGATCGCGAAGTTGGTGAGACCGCCACCAGAGAACAACTTCAAGAATGCGAGAACGCCACCCGAGTCGGCCGACGCCTTCAGCTGCTTCAGTGCAGCGGTGTCGATTCCAGGAACGGGAAGATGAGCGCCCAGTCGATACAGGGCGATCATCAGGAACGTGAACAGAACCTTGTTGCGAAGGTCCTGGACCTTGAAGATGTTCTTCAGGTTTGCGAGCACCGAGGTCACTCCTACCGCTGGCTACGACGCCAGCAGTGCATCAGCGGTTTGTGAACTGGTTGCCCTGTGCGGGAGGACGACGCTCGCCCCACGGCAACGGGATGATTTCGACAGTGCCACCTGCAGCGGTGATTGCCGCTTCAGCTGACTTCGAGAAGGAGTGCGCACGAACGGTGACAGCTCGGGTGATTTCACCGCGGCCGAGCACCTTCACAAGTGCACCCTTGCCAACGAGGCTCTTGCCCAACAGCGAAACGGGATCGACGATGTCGAGACCTGAATCGTTGATGGAGTCGAGATTGATGGCCTGGTATTCGACGCGGAAGGGGTTGTTGAAGCCACGAAGCTTCGGCACACGCATGTGCAGAGGCATCTGACCACCCTCGAAACGAGCGGGGATGGTCGTACGTGCGCCCTGGCCCTTGGTACCGCGGCCTGCGGTCTTGCCGCCCTTGCCACCAATACCGCGGCCGACGCGCTTGCGGCGACGGTTTGAGCCCTCAGCGGGCTTGAGATCATGAATCTTCACGATGTCCTCACTTGCTGGTCGAGCCGAGCTCGACCTCTTCGACCGAAATGAGATGCGGGACACGAGCGATCATGCCGCGGATCTCGGGACGGTCGGGAAGGATGTTGGTCTTACCGATACCACGAAGACCAAGTGCACGCAGTGTTCCGCGGTGCTTGGGCTTTGTGCCGATCGACGACTTGATTTGAGTGACCTTCAGTTCAGCCATCACGCGACCTCATTGGGGACGTGCGGTCCACGCTCGGAAAGCTTGAATGCTTCGAGCATGCCCTTGGGAACGAATTCCTCGGGTGAAAGTCCACGAAGTCGAGCGACCTCGTTGGGATCCTTGAGGCCCTGCAGGCCAGCGATGGTTGCACGAGCCACGTTGATGTGGTTCGAGGAGCCAAGTGACTTACAAAGAACGTCGTGGATACCGGCCTCTTCGAGGATGGCACGAGCAGCACCACCGGCGATCACACCGGTACCAGGAGCAGCGGGCTGAATCAGCACGCGTCCGGCGCCCATGCGTCCGACGATTGGGTGGGTGACGGTTGAACCGGCCAACGGCACCTTAAACAGGTTCTTACGAGCCTCTTCGGTGCCCTTCTGAATGGCCAGTGGAACTTCCTTGGCCTTGCCGTAGCCCAGACCGACATGGCCTGCACCGTCACCGATCACCACGAGAGCGGTGAACGAGAAACGACGACCGCCCTTGACGACCTTGGCAACTCGGTTGATGTTGATCACGCGTGACTCGCGAAGTGCGAGAGCGTCAGCGTTGAGGGCCATCAGAACTCCAGTCCAGCTTCTCGGGCGGCATCGGCTACGGCTGCAACACGACCGTGGTAGAGGAATCCACCGCGGTCGAACACGACCTTGCCGATACCCGCAGCCTTTGCGCGCTCAGCAAGAAGCTTGCCAACCGCGGTTGCTGCAGCGATGTTGCTGGTGCCACCAGAGGCGACACCGGTTTCGACTGACGATGCAGCGGCGATGGTGCGACCGCTGATGTCGTCGATGATCTGTGCGTTGATGTGACGATTGGATCGGTAGACGGCCATGCGAGGACGCTCGGCGGTGCCACGCACCTGCTTGCGCACTCGACGGTGACGACGGATTCGCGCGTCGCGCTTTTGCTGTGCTTTGTCGCTCATCTCTACTTACCTGCCTTGCCGGCCTTGCGGGCGACATATTCGCCCTTGTACCGGACACCCTTGCCCTTATAAGGCTCGGGCTTACGGATTGCACGGATGTCAGCGGCGACCTGACCAACAGTTTCCTTGTCGGTGCCCTTGACCAGAATCTGGGTCGGTGCGGGAACCTCGAAGGTGATGCCGGCCGGAGCAACAACGCTTACCGGGTGACTGAAACCAAGTGCGAGATCGAGCGCAGTGTCGCCCTTCGCTGTGGCGCGGTAACCGACGCCGATGATTTCAAGTTCCTTGGTGAAGCCGGTGCTTACGCCAATGACCATGTTGTTAACGAGCGAGCGAACCAGGCCGTGCAGCGCACGGTTCTGGCGTTCGTCGTTGGGACGTTCGACGATGAGTTCAGTACCTTCATGACGGATGGTGATCTCACCGGGAATGTCGCGTTCAAGTGTTCCCTTGGAACCCTTCACGGAGATGTGCTGACCAGCGATCGAAACCTCGACGCCAGCCGGAACCGCGATAGGAGCGCGTCCTACTCGTGACATGTCAGCCCCTTACCAAACGAAGCACAGGATCTCGCCGCCCATGCGACGCTTACGCGCCTCACGGTCGGTCATCAGACCCTGACTGGTGGACAGGACAGCGACACCCAATCCGCCAAGAACCCGTGGGATCTTGTCGGCCTTGGTGTACACACGGAGGCCCGGCTTCGACACGCGCTTGACACCGGAGATGACGCGCTTGCGTTCGGGCGAGTACTTCATGGTGACGGTGAGAACGGAACCAGGACGGTTCGGGTCGTCAGCGATGGTGAAGCTCTCGATGTATCCCTCGGCAAGGAGGAGTTGTGCGAGTGCTTCTTTCACCTTGGAGGAGGGCATGCGTACCTCATCGTGCATCGCGGTGTTCGCGTTGCGGATGCGGGTGAGCATGTCGGCGATGGGATCTGTCATTGTCATGTCGTCGCCTCCCTTACCAGCTGGCCTTTTTGAGACCAGGAATTTCGCCAGCGTGTCCGAGTTCGCGCAAGCAAATACGGCAGAGCTGGAACTTGCGGTACACAGCACGAGGCCGTCCGCACTTCTGGCAACGGGTGTAGCCACGGACCTTGAACTTCGGGGTCTCACGTTGCTTATTAACGAGCGCCTTTTTGGCCATTACTGCTGCCCCTCACGCTTGAACGGGAAGCCGAAAGCATCGAGTAGGGCTTTGCCCTCGGCATTGGTCTTGGCAGTGGTCACGATGGTGATGTCGAAGCCGCGGGGGACGTCGACCTTGTCGTAATCGATCTCCGGGAACATGAGCTGTTCGGGAAGACCAAAGGTGTAGTTGCCGTGTCCGTCGAAGGACTTCGGCGACAATCCACGGAAATCGCGGATGCGGGGAATCGCCAGGCTGATGAGCCGGTCGAAGAATTCCCACATGCGATCGCCACGAAGAGTGACCTTCACACCAATGGCATTGCCCTCACGCAGTTTGAAACCGGCGATGGACTTCTTGGCCTTGGTCACGATGACCTTCTGGCCGGTGATCAGTTCGAGGTCGCGCACGGCGCCATCGATCAGCGAAGACTGAGCGAGTGCCTTACCGACACCCGAGTTGATCACGATCTTCTCGAAACGCGGGACCTGCATGATGTTGCCGAGTTCGAGCGTGTCCTTAAGTTGGGCACGGATCTCATCGTTGTAGCGGGTCTTGAGACGAGGAACGGTTGTTGTTGCGGTGCTCATGCGAGGTCTCCTTCGCACTTGCGGCAGATCCGGACCTTGGTGCCATCTGGCTCGAAGCGGTAACCGATACGAGTCGGCTTGCTGCACGAGTTGCAAACGATGGCGACGTTGGAAGCCGGAATGGGCATCTCTTTGTCGATGATGCCGCCGGTGTTGGTCTGACTAACGGGCTTCTGATGCTTCTTGGCGATGTTGACACCATCGACGATGACCTTTCCCTTTTCGGGAATGGATCGAGTGACGGTACCGGTCTTGCCGCGGTCCTTACCGGACAGCACCTGAACGCGGTCGCCCTTGCGGATTTTCATCACAACACCTCCGGGGCGAGTGAGACGATTCGCATGAACTTCTTGTCACGCAGCTCGCGACCCACTGGGCCGAAGATGCGCGTGCCACGCGGCTGCAAGTTGTCATTGATGAGAACTGCAGCGTTCTCGTCGAACTTGATGTAGGAACCGTCTGGACGACGCTTTTCCTTCTTGACGCGAACGACGACGCACTTGACGACGTCGCCCTTCTTGACGCCGGCGCCAGGGATGGCGTCCTTGACCGTGGCGACGAAGATGTCACCAATCGAGGCGTAACGGCGACGCGTGCCACCGAGAACCTTGATGCAAAGAACTTCCTTCGCACCACTGTTGTCGGCAACCCGAAGTCGGGATTCCTGCTGGATCATCGTGCACGCTCCAGAACATCGAGGACACGCCAGCGCTTCGTCTTTGAAAGCGGGCGGGTTTCCTGCACGCGAACCTTGTCGCCGACGTTGAGATCGTTGGTCTCGTCGTGGACGTACAACTTGTTCGTGCGCTGAACGGTCTTGTTGTAGCGAGGGTGACGCACGCGGTCGGTCACTGCGACGACTGCGGTCTTGTCCATGGCCGTCGAAACGACCGTTCCCTCACGGATCTTGCGCGGATTGGCGCGCTCGGTGGCCGTGGTTTCCTCAGCCATCAGGCGTTCTCCTCGTTCTTCGACAGCGCTTCGGCTGCGGCGATCTCGCGGGTACGCATTTCAGTGTTGAGCTGAGCAACCTGCTTGCGGACCACACCAAGACGTGCGGTGTTGTCGAGCTGACCGGTGACGTGCTGGAAGCGAAGGTTGAAAAGTTCTTCCTTTGCCGAAGCCAGCTTGTCGAGCAGTTCGCCGTCGCTGATGTCGCGGAGTGATTCTTTGGTCTTTGCCATCAGAAGGACTCCTCACGAGCAACGAAGCGAGCCTTGATCGGCAGCTTCTGGATGGCCCGGTCGATTGCCGCGCGGGCAATCTCGGGGTCGTTGTAGGACAGTTCGAACATGATGCGACCGGGCTTGACCACGGCGACCCAACGTTCGGGATTTCCCTTACCGGAACCCATGCGGGTTTCAGCGGGCTTCTGGGTGACAGGCTTGTCTGGGAACACGTTGATCCAGACCTTGCCGCCACGCTTGATGTGACGAGTCATCGCGATACGAGCGGCCTCGATCTGACGGGCAGTAATCCAACCCGGCTCGAGTGCCTGGATGCCGTAGTCACCAAACGTGACTTCGGTACCACCCTTGGCTTGACCCTTCATACGACCGCGCTGTTGCTTGCGGTGCTTGACCTTCTTAGGCATCAACATGTTCAGTCACCATCCCCGGGACGGAAGTGCGGGGTTTCGTGGTGCTGGCGAGTTGAACGCTCGATCTCTTCTTCCTCGGCGAGCAGGCGCTCGAGCTCGGGATCGGCTTCCTTCACCAGCGGGGTTGCTTCGATGTCTTCAACAAGTTCCGAATCGGCATCGCGCTTACGACCTGCAGCTGACGACACAACCTTGCGGGGACGAGCGTCACCGGAGGTTTCGCCAACAGCCATTGCTGCTTCGCGAGTGGCCTTGTCATCAAGCACGCTCTTGTACGGAAGAATGTCGCCCTTGTAGAGCCACACCTTCACGCCAATACGGCCATAGGTGGTCTTTGCTTCACGGAAGCCGTAGTCAATGTCGGCACGAAGTGTGTGCAACGGCACGCGACCTTCGCGGTACCACTCGGTGCGTGACATTTCCGCGCCACCGAGACGACCCGAGCACTGCACGCGGATGCCGAGGGCACCAGCCTTTTGTGCGTTCTGCACGGCGCGCTTCATGGCACGACGGAATGCGACACGACCAGCAAGCTGATCGGCAACACCCTGAGCGATCAGAGCAGCGTCGAGTTCGGGCTGCTTGATCTCCTGGATGTTGAGTTGCACCTTGTTGTTGCCGGAGATCTTGGTGAGACCAGCACGAAGGCGATCGGCTTCAGCACCACGACGACCGATGACGATGCCGGGACGAGCGGTATGCACGTCGACACGAAGACGATCGCGTGTGCGCTCGATTTCGACACGGCTGATCGCGGCGTGCGGCAGCTGCGTCATGAGGTAATCGCGGATCTTCCAATCCTGAATGAGATTGTCGGAGTACTCGCGACGATCGGCAAACCAACGCGACTTCCAGTCGGTGGTCACGCCGAGGCGGAACCCGTACGGGTTGACCTTCTGACCCATCAGTCTTCCTTCCCGTCGGTCTCGACGGCTTCGTCGGCTACTGCTTCAACGGCGACGTCTTCGTCGTGCTCCGCGTGATCATGTTCGTGATCGTGGTCATGATCATGATCGTGATCGTGGTCATGATCATGATCGTGATCGTGATCGTGATCATGCTCTTCTTCAACCTTGCGCTCGGCCTTGGCCTGACGGCTGCGGGCAACGCGTTCACGACGAGCTTCTGCTGCAGCGCGTCCACCAGACACACGACCGCTTGCTGCTTCGCGCTCACGGAGCTTCTCAAGATCGTCAGCCGACAAACGGCTCACGATGATCGTGATGTGACAGGTGCGCTTACGAATGCGAGTGGCGCGGCCACGAGCACGGGGGCGCCAGCGCTTGAGCGTCGGGCCTTCGTCAGCGAAACACGCCGAGACGAACAGTTCGTCGGCGGGGATCTGGTTGTTGTGCTCAGCGTTGGCGATTGCCGACTCGAGGCACTTCAGGACAACGCGGGCGATGTCACGTTCCGCCATTTCGAGCACCTCAAGTGCTCGGGCAACCGGAAGTCCGCGAATGAGATCGAGAATCTCACGGGCCTTGTACGCCGATGAACGGACGTACTTGACCTCGGCGCGCACGCCCGGACGCTCGTTGGTCTTCGCACCGAAGGCCATTAGCGGCGTCCCTTCTTCTCTTGACCGGCGTGGAACTTGAAGGTTCGCGTCGGGGCGAACTCACCAAGCTTGTGGCCAACCATTGCCTCGGTGACATACACCGGGACGTGCTTGCGACCATCGTGGACGGCCATCGTGTGACCAACCATCTCGGGGATGATCGTCGAACGACGTGACCAGGTCTTGATGACCTTCTTTTCGTTCAGTTCGTTGAGTGCGTCGACCTTCTTGAGAAGATGGTCGTCGACAAACGGACCCTTTTTGAGGCTGCGAGGCATTTCGTCCTCTCCTAACGCCGTGAACCGCGGGTGCGGCGACGACGGACAATGAGTTTCTGAGACGGCTTGGTCTTGTCACGGGTACGACCTTCGGGCTTGCCCCAAGGCGACACCGGATGACGACCACCGGAGGTCTTGCCTTCACCACCACCGTGTGGATGGTCGACCGGGTTCATGGCCACACCGCGGGTCTGAGGCTTGACGCCCTTCCAGCGGTTACGACCGGCCTTACCGATCTTGATGAGTTCGTGTTCTGAGTTGCCAACCTCGCCAACAGTGGCGCGACAGTCGATCGGAACGCGACGCATTTCGGTGCTGGGGAGACGAAGAGTGGCGTAATCGCCCTCTTTGGCGACGAGCTGAATGCTCATGCCAGCGCTACGCGCCATCTTTCCGCCGCCACCGGGCTTGAGTTCAACGTTGTGCACGACGGTACCGACCGGGATGTAACGCAGCGGAAGTGCATTACCGGGACGGATGTCTGAGCCCTGGCCGCTCTGGAGAATGTCGCCAACCTGCACACCCTTCGGGGCGAGGATGTAGCTCTTCGCGCCGTCGTGGTAGTGCAGCAGTGCGATGCGGCAGGTGCGATTCGGGTCATATTCGATCGCAGCAACGGAGGCGGGAACGCCGTCCTTGACGCGACGGAAGTCGACAAGACGGTACCGCTGCTTATGACCGCCACCCTTGTGACGAGCAGTCTTACGACCGTAGGAGTTACGACCGCCAGTGCGGTTCTTGGGAACGACCAGCGAACGTTCCGGCGAATCCTTTGTGATCTCCGCGAAATCGGAGACCGTCTGGAAACGACGACCGGGGCTGGTCGGCTTGCGTTTACGAAGAGCCATGGTTCCTTACCCCTCGAACAATTCGATGCGGTCGCCGGCGGCGAGAGTGACGAATGCACGCTTCTGGCCCGTCTGGGTACCGAAGGTTCCGGTACGACGGTTGCGCTTGCGCTTGCCATTGCGGTTGAGCGTGTTCACCTTGAGAACCTTCACGCCAAAGATCGACTCGATTGCGTCGTGGATCTCGGGCTTGGAAGCGTCGGGGTGAACAACGAACGTGTACACGTTGGTGTCGAGAAGCGCGTAGCTCTTCTCGCTCACAACGGGACGAATGATGACGTCGCGGGGATCTTTCACTTTGATTCCTCCACGTTCGGCAGGGTCGACTTCGTGAACACAACGAAGTCGGAAACGAGAACGTCGTAGGTGTTGAGTTCGGCGGTCTCGATGATGTGGACATGGCCGAGGTTGCGGAAGCTCTTCCACGCAGCGACATCGCCACGATCAAGAACCAACAGCACCTTGCCTTCGACGCCGAGCGCAGCAAGTGCCGCAATCGCACCCTTTGTTGAAGGTGCGTCGAACTTCCATTCATCGACAACGATGACCTTGTCCTCGGACGCACGATCGGACAGAGCCGAACGAAGCGCGAGCTTGATCATCTTCTTCGGTGTCTTCTGGGCGTAGCTGCGTGGCTTCGGGCCGAGCGCAACGCCACCACCGATCCAGTTCGGCGAACGGGTCGAACCAGCACGTGCACGGCCGGTGCCCTTTTGCTTGAACGGCTTCGCACCGCCGCCCGAAACCTCGGCGCGGGTCTTGGTGCTCTGCGTACCAGCACGACGTGCCGCAAGCTGCGCGGTCACGACCTGGTGCATCACCGGAACGTTGGGTTCGATGCCGAAGGTGGTGGCATCGAGCTCGATCGAACCGGCGTCAGCGCCGGCCGGGGTCTTGACGGTCACAGTTGCCATCACGCATCACCCTTCGAGTGAATCTTCACTGCGTCGCGGATGACCACGATGCCGCCCTTGGGGCCAGGCACCGCGCCGCGCACGAGCAGCAAGTTCTTTTCGGGATCGGCCGACACAACACGCAGGTTGAGCGTTGTGACTTTCTCTGCACCCATACGACCAGCCATGCGCGTGCCCTTGAACACGCGAGCTGGTGTGGCGCAGGCGCCGATCGAGCCGGGAGCACGATGGACTCGGTGAGCACCGTGCGATGCGCGCTGACCACTGAAGTTGTGGCGCTTCATCGTTCCGGCGAAACCTTTACCCTTGCTCACGGCAGTGACGTCAACGAACTCGCCAGCGGCGAGCGTGTCGACTTTGATTTCTTGTCCAACTTCGAATTCATCGACGTTGTCGAGACGAAGCTCAAGAACGCGGACACCGGCAGCGACGCCAGCCTTTTCGAAGTGACCGCGATCAGGACTGTTCAGCTTGCTGGCCTTCTTCTCACCGAAGGTGACCTGCAATGCGTTGTAGCCATCGCGTTCGATTGTTTTGATCTGCACCACGCGCATTGGAGCGACGTGCAGCACGGTCACGGGTACAACGCGGTTTGCGTCATCCCATACCTGTGTCATGCCGACTTTTTCGCCGACTACTGCTTTGTTCGCCATAACGGCAACGATCTTTCTGTTGTGGTTTGCGTCGAGTCGGACATGCGGGGACCGGCCCTTCATGCCAACGCTCGGCACGGGAAAACCCGGCCGAGCGCCTGTCGGTTGTGCTGCGGGGTATCTACCGAAGTAGACCGTCGCAGACGTCGGTTCGATCGACGTAGAGGTGCGGTCGGTGATCTTCCGAAGAAGACCCCTGTTGCACGGAGGTGAAACTCTAGGGGTTCGGCCGGCTCAGACCAAATCCCGGTTTTTCGACCCATTCGATGGCGGAGCGAACTTGGCAGACTCTCTGACGACCCCGCCCTCGAATCACAATGGGATACAATGTCCTACATGACGGAAACTTCGGCACCAAAGTCCATGCAGCGTTCGTTTCGTCTCTCTGCAGCCACTGCAGACCTCCTTGACCGCCAGGCCGCCCGCGCAAACGACTCTCGGAATGCCCTGGCCGACCGACTCCTCTCCGAAGGCCTGCGGCGCGAACTCCACCCCCTCATCACGTTCCGCACCGGAGCTGCCGGCCGTCGGGAGCCCTACCTCGGGGTGAGCCGCCTCAAGATTCGGCAGATTGTCGCGTCGCTCCAGGCCAACGGCGGGAATCTCAGAGAGACCGCCGAACTCTTTGAGCTGCCCATTTCTGATGTTGAGGCTGCTAGCTCGTACTACGCCGAATTCGCGAGCGAGATCGACGCCGATATCGCTTGGGCCGAAAGCGAGGCCGACGAGGAGCACAAACGCTGGCAGCGAGAGCAATCCGCCTTCGCATGAGATTGGCCCTCGATCATCACTACCCCGCCACAATCGCTCCCGCTCTCCGAGCGAATGGACTCGATGCTGTCAGCGCTCACGAACAGGGCTGGGACCGACTCACCGACACAGAACTCTTGCGGTATTGCGCGAACAACAAGCGTGCACTCCTTACGAATAACGTCGCGGATTTCATGGTGCTCACACGAGAGTGGCAACTCGACCGAGAGCGACACAGCGGTTTGATCTTCTCGTCTGACCGTCAATGGCCGCGCACGAAGGACATGACCGGTCAATTTGTCAACGCGCTCATGAAACTCATGGAGACTCATCACGATGATGATTCCCTTTCGGGCACCATTCTCTGGTTGTGAGCAGTTACAGACCCATGCGCTTCGTGACGCCGTGATCGCGTCCGGCGGTGTACCCGCCATCGACAGCAATTGTTTGTCCGGTCACGAACGACGCGTCGGGCGATGCAAGGAATGCTGCAACTGCTGCGATTTCTGACGGACGGCCCAGACGACGAAGCTTGTGTTCTTCGGCAATTTCCATGAGCATTTCGTTCATCTCGGGATCACCAAGACCACGCAGCATCGGCGTGTCGATGAAACCAGGACAAATCGAATTCACTCGAATGCCTTGGCGGCCGTAATCGATTGCCATGTTCTTCGTGAGAATTGCAACGCCACCCTTTGAGGCGTTGTACGAACTTCCGCCTGCGGTTCCCTCGAGACCTTCAACACTCGCGACTGTGATGACACTCCCCCGCTCACCATCAATCGGATCCTGCGCAAGCATTTTGATGATGACGTGTTTGCAGGTCGTGAACGTTCCCGTGAGATTGATATCAAGCGTGCGCGTAAAGGTTTCAACATCAACAAGGTGCACCGGACCGCCAGCAGGGATTCCTGCAAACGTGCACACCGCATCGATACGACCGGTCAACTTTGATGCTTCCTCAACCCACGCGACGAGTGCGGCTTCATCGGTGACATCTACATGAGTGAACGTTGTCGGCTGCGCGGCGCCTTCGACCGGCGGCTGCACATCGGAACCCGCGACAATCGCGCCTTCGGCGAGGAAGCGTTCAACCGTCGCAGCACCAAGTCCCGAGGACGAACCAGTGACCAACACGACCTTGCCATCGAACCGACCCATGACATCCCCTTGAGAGTGAACGACCGCGAACTGCGATCAGACCGCGGACTGCGATCTCGACTGAGCGAAACTTAGCGGCACAACGCAAAGGGCCCCCGCCGAAGCGAGGGCCCTTTCCAAATTTCAGTTCTGAGTAGCTCAGACCTGCTGAATCTTGATCTCGATATCGACACCGGCCGGAAGATCGAGGCGCTGAAGCGAATCGACGGTCTTCGGGGTCGGATCAACGATGTCGAGGAGACGCTTGTGAATGCGCATCTCGAAGTGTTCGCGGGAATCTTTGTCCTTGAACGGTGAACGGATGACCGTGTAGCGGTGCTTCTCGGTAGGAAGCGGCACCGGGCCACGAACCGTTGCGCTCGTGCGAACGACGGTTTCCACGATCTTCTTCGTCGACTGGTCGACGATCTCGTGGTCATACGCCTTCAGGCGAATGCGGATTTTCTGCTTGTCAGCCATGTTCAGTTTCGACCGATCACTTAAGGATCTTGGTGACGCGGCCGGCGCCGACGGTACGGCCACCTTCACGAATGGCGAAGCGCAAGCCCTCTTCCATCGCGATCGGGTGGATCAACTCAACAGTCATCTCGGTGTTATCACCAGGAATACACATTTCCG
>JAURMR010000043.1 GCA_030830565.1 Acidimicrobiales bacterium | reverse complement strand
TCAAGTGTTGCCGTCAGATCCATGACTTCATTGTGTCGCAAGATTCACGGTGAGCGGTGACCGAGAAGTTGGGCGACGTGGGCGTTGACAGGCTGGGACTCGATGCGCTCGGGAGAATCGAGTTGAAGAAGTCGTCCCTCGTCGAGGACAGCGATGCGATCGGCGAGGCCGAACGCCTCGGTTCGATCGTGAGTCACATAGAGAGCCGTCAGGCCAAGCTGATGAATGAGAGTTCCGAGTTCAGGAACAAGACGGTCTCGCAGAACTCGATCAAGAGAGCCCATGGGTTCATCAAGGAGGAGAAGTTGCGGAGAAGGCGCAAGCGTCCGAGCGAGCGCAACCCGCTGTCGCTCTCCCCCAGATAATGAGGACACCTCACGCGGCCCGAACCCTGAAAGTCCAACGAGTTCAAGCACTTCATCAACGCGACTACGACGTTCTGTCTTTGGCAACTTCGCCATCCTCAGCCCGAATGCGACGTTGTCGAACACGTCGAGGTGAGGAAACAGCGCATGGTCTTGAAACATCAATCCGAATCCGCGCAAATGAGTGGGAACATTCGTGATGTCAGCGCCGTTACAGAGGACCTTGCCGGCCGAAGCGGGCTGCAACCCGGCGATGACGCGAAGCAAGGTCGTTTTCCCAGAACCCGACGAGCCCAAGACGGAAATGACCTCACCCGACTCGATGTCAAAGGTCACTCCACTGAGCGTTTCGTTGTCAGTCCCCACGTGTTGAGCAGAAATCTGGTGAAGAGAAAGAAAGACGTTGCTCATTTCAGAACTCCGAGACTCCTGCGGGGCGGAAGCGATCGATCATCACCATTACAACGACGGTCAACGCCATGAGGATGGTTGACATCGCCATTGCTTGCCCGAAGTTGTACTCACCAGGCCGGCCAATCGCTCGATAAATCGCGACCGGCATTGTCGGCCGGTCAGGACGGACGAGGAACGCCGTCGCGCCGAACTCGCCAAGAGAAACTGCGAACGCGAAACCAGTTGCTGCAGCAAGGGCCCTTCCAACGATCGGGACATCCACTGTCCACCACACGCGACGCGGAGATGCCCCCAAGGTTGAAGCGGCTTCACGCAAGCGCGGATCAATCGATCGAAGCGCTGGAACCAACAACCGGACCACAAAGGGAAGCGCCACGATCGTGTGAGCAATGGGAATCAGCCACAGCGAAGAGCGCATGTTGAGTGGCGGCTCATCGAAGACGATGAGAAAGCCGAAACCAACGGTCACTGCCGACGTGCCCAGCGGAATCATGAGTGCGGTATCGATCCACCAACTGAAGTGAGAGTCGGACCTCATTGATCCGTCACCGACAATCGCCCAAGCCGCGCAAAGACCGAGAACCACTGCAAGGACCGTCGCCATTGACGCAAACATCAGTGAATTCACCACGGCGTCAATCGGCGGGACAAAGGAAGTCGATCCACCCCGACTGTCCGTTAGTGCCCGATAGAACCCGAATCCCCATCCGTCGGGTGTTGAAAATGAACGTGTCACAAGAACGACCAACGGAAGTCCGAGCAGCACCGCCATAAGCGCCAAATTTGAACGAATGAACCACCGCTGTCGTGACGACGCTGGGAGGTGCTCAGTTTCGGAGGATGAGCGTTGATCAAGCAGAACGGTACGACGACGCTGTGAGCGTCCAAACCAAAGAAGAATCGCCACAACGACGATGAGTTGAACAATCGCAAGCACAGCGGCGATATCAAGATGCAGGAATTTGGCGGTTTGGTCGTAGATCTCGACTTCAAGCGTGCGGTGACGGATTCCTCCAAGAATCAAGACAATCCCGAATGACGTGAAGCTAAAAAGAAAGACGATGGAAGCAGCGGCTGCTACTGACGAGCGAATGAGAGGCCATGTGACGTCAACGAAGACTCTCCACGGCCGAGCGCCGAGTGCCCGTGCGGATTCCTCAAGTCGAGGATCAATGGTCGACCACGTCGCACCGACAGTCCGAACGACCACCGCATAGTTGAAGAAGACATGCGCGATCAGAATTGCCCAAATAGAGCCAGCGAGGTTGACGCCCGCGAGGCCTCCACTGCCGATGACTCCGAGCATCGAAACCGCAACAACGACTGTTGGCAGTACGAACGGCACAAGTAATGCCGACCACAAAACTTGCTTACCGCGAAACCGGTAGCGAGCAAACATCGCCGCTCCGGGAAGTGCAACCAGGACGCAAAGAAGTGTCGAGGCGACTGACTGCCAAAGGGTGAACCAAAGGACCTTCTGCATCGACCGATCGGAAAGCACATCGCTGAACACCGACAGGTTCCAGTGCCCCGCTGGGCGCAGGCCTCGGAGCAGGATCGCTCCAACGGGCCAAAGAAAGAAAACGCCGAGAAAAAGCATTGGCGGGATGGCAGCCAACAACCGCCACCAACCACGCAACCGCAGTCCCAAGGAGCGGTTTGAGGAAGATTCCCCTATCGGAACAGAGCCGACCACTGAGCAATCCACCGGTCTCGATTGGCAGCGACGTCGGAATATGGCAGCGAAAGCGGCGTCGGCACCGGGGCCGTGTACTTCTCAAACGTGGGTGGAAGCGGCGTACCTGAAACCACTGGATACACATACATCTGGGCGGGCACGTCCGCCTGGAACGAAGCGCCGAGCATGAACTCAAGGAATGCTGCAGCAGCCTTTTCATTCGCAGAACCGCGGAGGATTCCCGCGAATTCGGTCTGCCGGTAACAGGTTGATGTCACGACACCGGTCGGTGATTGATCAACCGCCAATGTCGTGTCTTCAACTTCGGCCGGCGGGCTTGATGCGTAGCTCACGACAAGAGGTCGGTCGCCCTTGCCGCTGCCTCCAGAGAAGCTTCCGTAGTAGGCCGTTTCCCAACTATCGACAACCGCGACTCCGTTGGCTTTGAGCTCTTTCCAATAGTTCAGCCACGCCGCATTCGACGACTCGTCGTCGCCTCCCCCGAATGTCGCAATGGTGGCGAGCATGAACGCAAGACCTGGAGTTGATGTCGAAGGGTCTTCGACGACGAGGTCGCCTTTGACCGAAGAGTCGGTCAAGTCCCTAAAGGTCGATGGTATCGAGACGCCAGATTTCGTGAATGCCGAGCGATCGAAATTCACGCACACATCTCCGTGATCAATCGGTGTCGCAAATCCAGACGTGTCGATTTTGAAACTGTTTTCCACATCGCTCAGCCGTTCGGGCTGATAAGCGAGGAGCAAATTGTTCTCAAGCACAGTACCCAGAAGATTTTCGTCGAAGCCGAAGAGCACGTCAGCGACCGGATTTCCCGCAGTGAGAATCGCGGCATTCGTCATTGCTGCTGCGTCCCCTGAAGGAAGGAGTTCGATGTTGATATTCGTTTCGGCTTCAAACTCGTCAAGCACTGACTGTGAAACTGCGAACGAGTCATGTGTTGCCACCCGAAGGGTTACGGGCGAATCGAAGCGTGGAAGCCTTCCATTCACCAGAACCGGATCAATCGTCGATGACGAATTCGCAGAGGAGCCTGACGATCCACAGGCTGCCCCAACAATCGCTACTGCGGTAACTAGTACAAGCAGAGATTTCTTCATTGCAATTCTCCATTCCCACTAAGCACGGATTCAGGACCAGGTCGGACAACGAGCAGCGTCCCTACGTCAAGAGAAACAGTGGCTTCACCTTCAAGAAGGACATTGCTCACCCCTCGCGTTGTTCCCGCAGCGAGCGTCCCACCATGAAGCGGATACTCCAGACCAACGGTGCGCACCCCCACTGCGTCTCCATGCAGCGGCAAAAGCGACACGACATCGCCTGGGGCGCCGACAAACGTGACTCCTCCCCCGCCATGCACCACGGACACAAGCGCGGAATCAAGCAATGCGTGCATGGAAACATGTGCGTACGCGGGTGACGCAATCACGAATGCGTTCGCAAACGACTGATCAACGCGCCCTCCATGTCCGCCAACGACAGTGATGACGTCAGCGCCTTCACGAATGGCGACTTCGATTGCGAGCTCTAGGTCGGTTGCGTCTTTCGCTACAGGATGCCGTTCGACTCGAACGCCAGAGGATTCGAGTTCTTCAAGGAGTGTCGCCGGGATGGAATCAAAATCTCCGACAGCGATATCGATAACAAAACCGGCAGAACGCGCATGGACTGCCCCCGAATCGGCAGCAACCACGAAAACGTCGTCGCGCTCGAGCGCGGCAGCGAGCTGCACATCGGGGGAAACACCACCCATCACGATGATCGCCGAACTTGGTGTTGCTGCATCCTGTTTCGACATGTCGACTACCTACAGAGGGACGACACGAACGAGCACAAACCAATTGTGAACCGAAAACTTCCTTCGCCGGCATGACCCGGATCAGGTGCAACGGTCGGAAGAGATCGGCTCTTCCCTCTCAGCCCGGCCTCCCGGACTCCCGTGTTCGTCTCTCAGGGTACACAGCCTGAACCCAAAACGTTTGGATGGAGCCGAAGATCCTCAGCGCTGCGCCCTACGATCTCGACATGCGCAGAACCATCTTCACTGAAGACCACGAATTGTTTCGCCAATCGGTCCGCACATTCATTGAGCGAGAGGTCACGCCTAACTTTGAACGTTGGGATCGCAACGGGATCGTTGACCGAGACCTGTTTACTGCTGCTGGCGCAGCGGGATTTCTCGGCATTGATGCGCCCGAGGAGTTCGGTGGCGGCGGCGTCGAGGATTTTCGCTACAACGCAATCATCAACGAAGAATTCGCGTATTCCGGTGCAGCTCCCGCCGGTATTGGCATCACGCTGCACAACGACGTATGCCTCCCCTATTTTCTTTCGCTGGCAACCGAGGAACAAAAGCGACGATGGCTGCCAGGAATCTGCTCGGGCGAGCTCATCACCGCGATCGCAATGACCGAACCCGGGATCGGCTCGGACCTCGCGTCGATGTCGACCTCGGCCCTTCGCGATGGCGACGATTACGTCGTCAATGGTGCAAAAACATTCATCACGAACGGAATCAACGCCGACCTCGTCATCGTCGCGGTGAAGACCGATCCCAAGGAACGCCACAAGGGGATGAGCCTTCTCGTCATCGAACGGGGAACTCCAGGTTTTGAACGCGGCCGCAACCTCGAAAAAGTTGGTCTGCATGCACAGGACACTGCCGAACTCTTTTTCACCGACGCACGGGTGCCCGCCTCCAACCTTCTCGGTGGCGAAGGGATGGGATTCCTTCACCTCGTTGAGAATCTTCCCCAAGAACGGCTCTCGATAGCTGTCGGTGCAGTCGGCGCAGCGCGCCAAGCCCTCCGCTGGACGCTTGAGTACACCCACGACCGAACGGCCTTTGGGCAACCGATCGCTGCGTTCCAGAATTCGCGTTTTGTTCTTGCCGAGTGCGCAACGGAGATCGAAATTGCTGAGGTATTCATCGACCGATGCATCGAAGCTCTCAATGCGAAAGAGCTGACGGTCGAAGAAGCTGCCATGTCGAAGTGGTGGACAACCGAGCTGCAGAAGCGTGTTGTTGATGCTTGCGTGCAACTCCATGGCGGTTACGGCTACATGCTCGAATATCCAATCGCGCGCGCGTATATCGATACCCGCATTCAGACGATCTACGGCGGAACCACCGAAATCATGAAAGAGATCATCGGGCGTTCACTTCGCCCATGATCAACAGGCCCTGCCCACTCGGCCTAGGCTGATCCCATGATCCTTGTCGCGATCTTCGCCATCCTCGCTGTGATCTGTGTTGTCGCGTTTGCTGCACAGATCAATCGTCGTCGTCGCTATGAGCGCGGCGAATATGACCCTGACGACGTGTGAAAATTTCGCCTCCTATCGGGACGAGCGTCGCTTCGGAAACTCTGCAGCGATTGCCGATGCCGTGGTGGACCCATTGAGTTCAACCCCATCAGTATCCAAAAAGATGTGATCACCTCGGCGTTGGACTCGCCACGCATCAGCACCCAATGAGTTGCGAGCCTGCCAAAGAAGCGTTCGCAAGCGTGGACGCTGCCGTTCGAGCGGGACACCGGGCCAGAAAATATCGTTGAGCTCCGTCGAACTCATTCCCTTCGATGCGGACACCGCCAATAAGCGAACGGCAGCTTCAGCATGGCGTGTCAAGAACGCAACGGGTACACCATCTCGAAGTACGACAGGCTGCGACGCCAAGTTGATTACGAGCGATCCATCGGGGAGGAAAAGCCGGTCATAGGCCGGATCGGGTAGTGAAAGTTCGCGGGCACGTCGCAACCATCGACCGCCGCGGTCACGATCAATCGCCCCTGCGAGCAGCGCCGAGCGGGCCGCCCAGTAACGAGCATCGGCCTCGACGAACGTTTCGTGGGCACTCTCAATAATTTCTCGGGCCGATGCCCGGTCGCCGATACGAAGTTGCACTTCAGCAAGGCGCACCATGGCAACCGCACGTTCAAGTTCGCCCGGAAGTTCTCTCGTCGCTCGCTGAAGAATTGCCACGCTGTCGTCAAGTTGCCCCAATTCGCTGAGGGCCCAGCCTTCACCGATCGTGGCGACCGCTGCGAGTCGCTCATTTCCGACGTCAGCCGAGAGTTCTCGGGCCCGCTGGACATCGGACAACGCTCGTTCAGGCTCACCCTCGCTCGCAAGAGCAGCCCGCATCGAATACGCCACGATCCGAGCTTTTTCGACATCCGGGCCACCTTCAGGTTCAAACGCGGCGGAAAAGGCTTGCTCAGCGAGATCGGTCTGTCCTCGTAGGGACGCTACGACAGCAGCAAGAGACCGCTGCAGGACGACCCGAGTTGCGATTTCGTCGGTCCAAGGCCCCTCGCCCACCAATTTCGAGGCGGCAGCAAGGGTTTCATCGACGGCATTGAAATCGCCGGACCAGAAAGCGCAAAGCCCGAGGAGCGCATAGGGCCCTGAAGCAGCAACCGACGCACGGCCTTCTTCGCCCAAACTGGCTAATTGCCCTTCGGCCCAGGCACGCAAGACGAAAGGTTTGCCCATCGCAAGGACCGACGGAGGACTGGTGAGGCCTTCAAACCCCTCAGGTTGGGGCCCTCCAGAACCCTCGGAACTCACTCCTGCCGCCATTAACTGCCCGTCTCTTCCAGTCCCAAGCACGCCGGCGGTGCTGGAACCGGCGAGGTACGCCCAGTCCGGGACGACACTCGTAGCCTGCTTAGGAGACAGGTGTACGTCAATGAACGGCCCTGTCGGACCGGCTAGACAATTGTGTCTAGATCTAGACGGAAGCGAGCGAAATGCCGAAGCCGACAGAGCAACCCACTGCCACCCGCCTCAAAATTCTCAACGCTGGGATCGATCTGTGGCGAGACCTCGACCCAGCTTCGCTCTTCGGCGGTTTCAGCGTTGCGCGAGTCTCTGAAGTCGCCAATGTCACCCGGTCGACGTTCTATTCCTATTGGCCATCAACCGATGACTACGTCCACGATCTCATTGAGTACCTCGTGGACCTCGAAGCAACCGATTATCCGCGGATCGTCGCCGAAACGTCACACGAAAATGTCGCTTCTGCTGCGGTCACCGACGTTCCTGCGTCGATCATCGAAATCTGTGCCTTCCACCTCAAGGCTGCGAGTGAAGACCCAACGCTTGGACTCCGTCTGGGTTTCCTGGCAAAGGCCGATGACCCAGGAATCAAAGAGTCGCTCCGAGATCTCTATCGCCGCGCCGACGAAGCGCAGTACGCGCCCTTCGCTACAAGCCTCGAAAATTGGGGACGAGCCCTACGCGAACCTTTCGACGACCGATCCATGCAACTTATTTTCTCGGTACTCCTTGAGGGGCTTGCCGCGCGGCGTCGACTAGATCCCGACGACTTTCCTCTCGAACTTTATGGGAGGGCACTTCTGCCAATTTTGATTATGGCGACTCGTCGGCCGGACGATGAACGCGATCTTTCCGAGATTTCCGACTCCCTGAATAGTTGGCCTGCAGCTGGCCTCACGTCAAAACTTCAACAACACGAATCATCTGCCGATCCGCTCAAGAATCCGATCGCAAGGGGTTCGATGCGCGCAGTCACAATTGCCATTCGCAGGCTTCTCGCACGCATAGGTTTCGGCGAACTTTCGATTTCGGAGATTGCCGTTGTCACCGGATATTCAGAGCTCACGCTTCAGCAGATGTTCGGTTCGCGCCCTGGCATGGCGTTATGCATTCTCTTTATCAATTCCTATGAGCGTTATCTCGATGTATCACCTGAGATCCATGGCATCGAACGCGTGCGCATGATGGTCAACATCAATCTTGACGAATTACGACGAAACCCCGCTATCGGTCGAAACATGATGCTCCTTCTCACCGGACACACAGCACTGCCGCGCCTTGACCTTATTGATTTCGATCCGCGCCCCATGTTCGATGACGCAGTTCTCGAGGCATCGAAAAATGGTGAGATCCGTTCGGATCTCGACCCTCTGCACTTTTCCCAAGTACTCCAACGAACACTTTTTATCGAGGGGAGCCAGCTTGCATCAGCGTCCGCAAGCATCGACACCATCGAGTTACTGCTCGCTGGAGCCGGAGCGCCGCCACCTTCTCCTCACCACGACACCACTACCGTTTCCCCCCACGACACCTCTAACGTTTCTCCGAAGTGACCGCAACCATTCCTGACCAGCATGATTTTTCGGGCGATTCCGAGTCCGCATCGACAGATCCGTCGAACTCGCTTTGGACTGTCGCGTGTCTCATTGCGGCGGTGCTGATTACTGCTCTCGCCATATGGCCCATTATCGACACGGGACGCGCTGCGCTCGATCTCGTTTGGCGCCCCAGCGGTGATTGGGCAGTCCTCACATTGCGTGTCGAGGACGTTGGTCGGCATACGCCGCTTGTGGGCCCGTACTCGAGGTTTGGATGGAATCACCCCGGGCCACTGATGTACTGGATCCTCGCTCTTCCCTACCACTTCTTCGGCGATAGGCCCGAGGCGATCCTCACGGCAGCGGCAACCCTTAATGCACTCACAGTTGCGGCTCTAAGTGCGGTCGCTTGGCGACGTGGACGACTACCACTTGTTGCACTCACAATGGCTGCAACGGCAGTACTCATTCATGGTTTCGGCCCTGCGATGATTCGCGATCCGTGGAATCCGTTCATCACGCTGCTCCCGCTAGCGCTCACGATCTTTCTTGTTTGGTCCGTCATCGAAGGTGACTACTGGATGTGGCCAGTACTTGCCTTTGTTGCATCATTCGAGTTGCAAAGTCATATTGGCTACCTCCCCATGCTCATCCTGCTTGCGGGTGCCATTGCGGTGATCACTTGGAAACGCAAAGCGTTTGCAACGCTCGTTCCCAGCTCCGTCAGGCTGCGATGGTGGATAGTTGGCATCAGCAGCGCTGTGCTCGTTGGTTGCTGGATCCCGGTAGTCATTGATCAATTCGCGGGCACAGGAAACCTTGGTGCGATTACTGGATACTTCCTTTCTCCTGGCGATCGCTCCGCCGGATTTGGAACGGCGCTTCACGTCGCTGCGGATCAGTTGCAATTTCCCGCAGCCCCATGGCTCGGCCGCAGCGAGGTTGCCGGCCTTGATGGCGCCCTTCTCGGTTCGGGACTGGTCTCGCTCTTCGTCCCCGTTGCAGCGATGGCCGCCGCACTGTGGCTTGCCGTCCGAGCGCGTACCTACGCGGCGATGCGCTTTCAACTTGTCGTCATTGCCTTGGCGCTTGGTGGCGTACTCGCAACTGCGCGAGTGATTGGACCACTCTTTGATTGGGTGGTTCGTTGGTGGTGGGTCATTGCCGCTCTTTGGTGGCTTTCTATCGCCTGGGTCCTCATCTCGGTGGCATGGAAACTCCTGCCAAACCTCAAAGCCGAGAAAATCGCAACTGGAGTACTTGCTGTTGCAGCAACAGTTGTCGCTCTCACAGCGTTGGGACCCGTGATTGATGCTGCTTCAACAACACCGCCACCGAGTCCATCGACTGGCATCGTCCTCAACGAATTTCTTGAAGAGACGCTTTCCGCCTTAGAGGGATCCGGACCACTGCTTGTCGTAACAACAGGATCGGTACGCGGTGACTATGGCGATGCTCTGCGGCTTCAACTCGAACGCGCCGGCATCGAAGTTGTGGCCGAATCGAACATGGTGAGTCACCTGGGACCTGAGCGTTCAGAAGAAAACCGCAACCCAGTCGGAACACTCTGGATTGTCAGCGCCGATGAAATCGCTCAGTTCCAAGCCGACCCGACGATGACGTTCATCGGTGGGTGGGACCCCCTTACCCCAGAGCAGCGTGCGCGCTATTTCGTTGATGAAGCACTCCTTCAAGACCAACTCATCGCTGCGGGCCGAGTCGACCTTGCCGAAGCTCTGACCAATGGGTCTGGGGGCGTCGATGCCGAAGCAAAGGACCTTGATGGCGTGGATCCGACACTCGTCGACCTCGTCGAGTCGGTACGTCGAAAAGGCGATCCCGTCGCCGTCTTCCTCGGCCCGGCTCGCTCCTAGCCACTGCTAAGTCAGCGTCGTTGACGCCATCACACAAGGCGATGTCAGCCACCGGCTTCCGGGGTGGTTGACTTGATCGGTGCTGAACGTCCAAAACCTCGTTGTTGAAATCGGGGGGAAGACCATCGTTGATGGGACGACGTTCCAGGTACGGGCCGGAGACAAGGTTGGTCTCGTCGGTCGCAACGGAGCCGGAAAGACAACGCTCTTTCGTGTACTCGGGGGCGACAATGCCCCGAAGCGAGGCACCGTCGAACGTTCAGGCGGCACTGGCTACCTCTCGCAGGACCCCCGTCAAGATGCAGTCGATCCCGAGACCCTTGCCATCACACATGTACTTTCTGGTCGTGGCTTTGACGTTGCCGCCAAGCGAATGGAAACGCTTCGCCATGCGATGGAGGTTGATCCTTCCGAGCAGAACATCACAAAGTTCACAAACGCTCAGGAACGATTTGAAATTGAAGGTGGCTACTCCGCAGAGTCCGAGGCCCGCAAGCTCGTCGATGGCCTTGGCCTCCGAGCTGACCGACTCGAACTTCCGATCGGAGCTCTGTCCGGTGGCGAGCGTCGTCGCCTTGAGCTCTCTCGCATCCTGTTCGCCGGCAGCGAACTCCTTCTTCTCGATGAGCCAACAAACCACCTCGATGCAGACGCCCGAGATTGGCTGCTGTCATTTCTCCGTTCCTACCGAGGGGCGCTTCTCGTCATCAGCCATGATCTCGATCTCCTCGACGAAGCAATCACCCGAGTCATTCATCTCGATCGCGAAGCTGAAGAAGCCACGGGAGAGATCGTTGAATACCGCGGCACCTATAGCCAATATTTGGTCTCACGAGAACGCGACGAAGAGCGTCTTAGCAAGATGGCCGAGCGTCAGCAGAGCGAAATTAAGCGATTGTCGACGCTCGCAGATTCGATGCGCGGACAAACTGCCAAGCGCGCCCGAGTTGCGAAGAACCTCGATAATCGCGCCGAGCGAATCCGATCGAATCAGGTTGAAGGCCCAGCAGCACGGCGGACGATCGAACTTCGATTTCCTCCCCCACCCAGCTGCGGTCGAACTGTTCTGACCGCAAGTGGACTTTGGAAGAGTTACGGAGCCAACGATGTCTTCGCCGACGTGTCTTTCGATGTAGGTCGCGGCGAACGGCTGTTAGTCATGGGACTTAACGGTGCAGGAAAGACAAGCCTTCTAAAGATCCTCGCCGGTGCAACCGAGGCCGACCTTGGCGAGTTCGAACTTGGCCTCAATGTTTCTGCTGGCTACTACGCACAGGAACACGAAGGGATTGACTCCGGTGTATCGATGATTGATCACATGCGCCGCGATTCCGAACTCGGAGACGAAGGGGTACGAGCACTTCTCGGCATGTTCGGGTTGAGTGGGGACAAGGTTTTCCAAGACGCCGGAACGCTTTCCGGCGGGGAAAAGACGAAACTTGCCCTCGCCCAATTAGTTGCGGGCAACCACAACCTGCTCTTGCTCGACGAGCCCACAAACAACCTCGACCCAATGTCGCGCACTGCGACTGGCACTGCACTTGCAGCATGGCCAGGAACGATGGTGATCGTCAGTCACGATGTGGAATTTGTCGAGGCACTTGCCCCGGATCGGGTGTTGCTGATGCCAGACGGACAACTCGACTACTTCTCAGCGGAATCGCTGGAACTCGTCGCTCTTGCCTAAGCGCTATTCACCTGCAGTATCGGCACCACTGCGCTCCCACTGGAGATAGGCCTCCATAAAGCCATCAAGATCACCGTCGAACACTGCATCGACGTTGCCGACTTCATATCCCGAGCGAAGGTCTTTCACCATTTGATAGGGCTGAGTGACATACGAACGGATCTGGCTTCCAAACCCGACCGAGCGCTGCTCGCCTCGGATGTTGGAGAGTTCCGCCATTCGTTCCTCGCGCTGCCGTTCGGCCAACTTTGCACGAAGGATCTGCATGGCGCGATCTTTATTCTGATGCTGGCTGCGTTCGTTCTGGCAGGACGTGACGATCCCGGTCGGCAAATGTGTAATTCGAACTGCCGAGTCGGTCACGTTGACGTGCTGACCACCAGCACCGGACGACCGGTAGGTATCGATACGAAGGTCTTTTTCATCGATCTCGATATCGGGCACATCTTCGAGGAACGGTGTCACTTTTAATGCCGCAAAAGCCGTCTGGCGTTTGCCTTGCGCGTTGAATGGCGAAATGCGCACGAGACGATGCACCCCATGCTCGGAACGAAGCCGTCCGTAGGCATGGCGACCATTTACCAAGAACGTTGCGGATGAAATCCCGGCTTCGTTACCTGCTGAAACTTCATCGAGCTCAACATCGAAGCCACGCTTCTCGGCCCAGCGAAGAAACATGCGAAGCAGCATGTTCGCCCAATCCTGAGCGTCTGCCCCGCCTTCGCCCGACTGAATTTCGCAAATCGCATTGGTGTCGTCGTACTCACCAGTGAAGAGCGCGCGCAGTTCGAGTTCGCCAAGATCGGCTGCGAGCGACACCATCGACTCTTGAACTTCGGCCTCTACCGATTCATCGCCTTCTTCTCGACCGAGTTCGTGAAGCGTTTCGGCATCTTCGAGTCTCGAAGAAAGCTGTTCGTACAGTTCAAGGTCTTCGGTGCAGGCCGAGAGCTCCCCGTTAATCTTCCGGGCCAAGTCAGGGTCGTCCCAGAGGTCAGGTCGACTTGCTTCGGTTTCGAGTTGCGGGCGCGCGAGGAGGAGTTCCTCGATGCGCAGGTAGACCCGCGCTTCGTCGATCCGACGTCGAAGGTCGGCGAGGTCGTCGGAGAAATCCCTCATGCGCCGTGGCAGAGCTTGAACTTCTTGCCCGATCCGCAGGGACAAGGAGCATTTCGGGGAGTCTTGTCCCAGTCGCTCTTGACGATTGGGGTATTCGTGATGTCCTCGATCGCCTCAGCCGGCGTCTCAAGACCTTCAGCCGCCGCCTGTGCCCTCGCTGCGGCCTGCATACCGCTTGGCGCCTCGCTTGGGTCGAGGGGAGCCGTGTACTGGAGATTCGATACCTGTGGTTCGTTCTCAGGATTCTGCTCAGTCACTGTGACGTGAGCATGCATCACATAGGTGACGAAATCCGTCGCAACCGCAGCCATCATCGAGCCAAACATCTCGTAGCCCTCTCGCTGCCACTCGACGAGAGGATCCTTCTGCCCCATTGCTCGGAGATTGATGCCCTCCTGCAGGTAGTCCATCTCATAGAGATGCTCGCGCCACTTTTGGTCAATGATGCGAAGCATCACCTGACGTTCGACCTCACGCATGGTGTCTTCGCCAAATTCAGCTTCGCGTCGTTCGTAGTACGCCGTGGCCTCCCCCATGATGATTTCGTACAAATCATCGGTGGTGAGCGCGTTATGGAGAGAGTCTTCAGTGAGTTGTGTTGGCCACATCGCAGCAATGTCGGAATGCAGTCCGTGAAGGTCCCATTCGTCTCGTTCGTCACTCACGCAATAGGTCGAAATCGTCGAATCGATTGCTTCGGCGAGGTAACCCATCGCTTCATCACGCAAATCAGCGTTGTCAAGAATTTGATCGCGGCGCTTGTAAATGACCTTGCGCTGCTCGTTCATGACCTCGTCGTACTTGAGGACGTCCTTACGTATTTCAGCGTTTCGCTGTTCAACAGTGTTCTGCGCCCGTTCAATTGCTTTACTTACCATCTTTGCTTCGATCGGCACATCGTCATCGAGGGTCTTACCCATGACCCAGTTCATTGCGCCAGTTGCGAACAGTCGCATGAGATCGTCTTCTAGCGAAAGATAGAAGCGGCTTTCACCAGGATCACCCTGACGACCGGATCGACCACGCAACTGGTTATCAATGCGTCGACTTTCGTGTCGTTCGGTACCGAGAACGTAGAGACCGCCAAGTTCACGGACCTTTTCGCCACCTTCACGACACTCGGGCTCGTGTAGTGCGATCAGTTCCGTGAGGCGCGCTTGGCCTTCTTCGGTTTCCGGGTCGAGACCCTCGGCTGCGAGATCACGAGCCGCGAGTCCTTCCGCGTTACCGCCGAGAAGAATGTCGACGCCTCGACCGGCCATGTTCGTCGCAACGGTGACCGCACCCAAGCGGCCAGCCTGGGCAACGATGTCGGCTTCGCGGAAGTGCAGCTTTGCGTTCAAAACCTCGTGAGGGACGCCGCGCTTGTTCAGATAGCGCGAGAGAGTTTCGGACTTCTCGACCGAAATCGTGCCGACGAGCACGGGCTGACCAGCTGCGCTGCGCTCAGCAATGTCGTCGACGACAGCGTTGAATTTGGCGTCTTCACTCTTGTAAATGAGGTCGCCCTTATCGAGACGAACCATCGGTCGGTGGGTCGGGATCGGCACCACATGGAGGTTGTAGGTCGTGAGGAATTCAGATGCTTCGGTTTCAGCGGTACCGGTCATACCCGCCAATTTGTCGTACATGCGGAAGTAGTTCTGCAACGTGATGGTGGCGAGGGTTTGATTCTCTTCCTCGATCTTCACACCCTCTTTTGCCTCAACCGCTTGATGAAGACCTTCCGACCAACGGCGACCATCGAGGATTCGACCGGTGAATTCGTCGACGATTTTCACCTGACCGTGCTGCACGACGTAGTCCTTGTCGCGCTTGAACAGTTCCTTTGCACGCAATGCAGCCTGCAACTGATGCACGAGATTCTGCGAGACCTCGTCGTACATGTTTTCGACACCGAGAGCGCGCTCGACTGCTTCAACGCCTTCATCAGTGGGGGCAACCGTTCGCTTTTCTTCGTCGACGTCGTAATGAACGTCGCGCTTCAGACCGCGAACAATCGACGCGAACTGGTAATAAATCTTTGCGGCATCGGCGATGCGACCAGAGATAATGAGGGGGGTTCGCGCTTCGTCAATAAGAATGGAGTCGATTTCATCGACGATGCAGTACGAGTGGCCTCGCTGCACTTGCTCGGCGCGACTCATAGACATGTTGTCGCGGAGGTAATCGAAACCAAACTCGTTGTTGGTGCCGTAGGTGACGTCGCACGCATACTGCGCCCGCTTCACGGCAGGATCGTTCATGCCCGGAATGACGAGACCAACCGAAAGGCCAAGACGGCGGTGTACTCGGCCCATCCAGTCGGAATCTCGGGTTGCGAGATAGTCGTTCACGGTAACCACGTGGACTCCCTTACCCGCCAGCGCATTGAGGTACACGGGGAGGGTCGACACGAGTGTCTTGCCTTCACCGGTCTTCATTTCCGCAACCCAACCAAAGTGCAGCGCAGCACCGCCCATCATCTGGACGTCGTAGTGACGCTGACCGATTTCACGCCGGGCGGCTTCGCGAACCACGGCGAAGGCATCCACCATGATGTCCTCGAGATCGGCTCCGTTGGCCAACTGCTCACGGAATTCGACGGTCCGATGGGCCAGCGCCTCATCGGAGAGTCGTTCAATCTCGGGTTCGAGGGCGTTGATCTCAGGTACGAGAGCTTCGATAGCCCGAACCTTCTTGCCTTCGCCGGCGCGCAGAATCTTGTCGAGGATGCCCATGAGGATCGCAAGTGTACTGATGCCTTCCTGAGGCCACGGTCAGAGGAGGGTGAGAACTGGGTGAAAGTCCGATCGGACCACCGACTTCAGCGCTTTGGCCGGTCTGGGGTGGCCGCAAGGGTGACGCCGACCACTGCGGAAGCGCCTGCGAACCGCAGGGCCTGGGCCGCAGCACTCAGCGTCGACCCGGTGGTCACAACATCGTCGAACACCACAATCGCTCCATAAACGGGTCGGCGCGGGTCGAAGTGGATGCCAGTCGATCGCTCACTCCGGCTCCGACCGGTCTGATGTTCACCTGGTCGCCGATCAAGGAGCTTGAGTACCGGCCGACCTGAGTAGTGGGCGACGTGCCGAGCGATGACTTCGGCCTGATCGAACCCGCGCTGACGAGCACGAGTCGGAGTCGTCGGGGCCCACGTCAGCACAGGACCAGGTCGCTCTGTGCCGATGCACTCGTCGAGAAGGAATGACATCGCAGGGGTGAATGCTTGGACCGTCGCCCATTTCCCCCGGAATTTGAGATCGGCAATAAAAGGTCGCGACACCTCGTCATAAACAACGAGCGCCACAACAGCATCAAGGTGCGCAGTCTCGCCGACTACATGCGCAGGCGTGAACTCCTCGCTGCATTCTGGACAAGGTGACGTACCGACCACGCCGCATCGGAGGCACAGTGTCGGAAACCATGGTTCTGCGAGCGAATTAACGAATGCACGGAGACGACGAAGCATCCATGCAACCTAGGAATCGGGTCGGAGTTTGTGATGAGTCCTCCGGCTCCCCGATGTGCGATCAGTGCATTAACTGGGGAGGATTGGTTCCTTCAAGAATTGAACGCGTTCGGAGGGTGACCGCTGCCGGTGTGTCGTCGTGAGTGATGATCCAAAACTCTTTGTTCTTCACCGCCGCAACAACGCGATCTGCGACCTGATCAGGATCGATTCCACCGTCAATCAACGGTTGAACAAACTGCGAAAGCGCATCGGCTTCCTCTGCGGTTGCTCCAGGCTTGTTCCGAACAGAACTCGCAATCTTTGTTTTGACCCATGAGGGGCAAAGAACCGACACTCCGACCGGGGACTGCTGCATCGCCAGTTCATTACAAAGCGTTTCTGAAAGCGCAACGACACCGTATTTGGCCACGTTGTATGGACCCATGAACGGAGCCGAGAACAATCCCGCGACCGAAGCGGTGTTGACGATATGTCCCTCGCCTTGTTCGATGAGTCCAGGAAGGAAAACACGAACCCCGTGAATCACGCTCCAGAGGTCAACGTCTATGACCCACTTCCAGTCATCGATATTCATTTCCGACATCGCCCCACCGCCGCCGACGCCCGCGTTGTTGCACACAACGTGCACAGCGCCGAATGCGTCGATTGCCGCAGCACGTAGTGCGTCGATCTGCTCACCCTTCGATACATCACACACAACGCTGATGCGCTCCACCGAATCTGGAAGTGAGGCCGCAGCGGCTTCGAGGGCAGGTACCTCAATGTCAGCCATCACGACTTTCATACCTTCAGCGCCCAACTTCTTTGCCAATGCGAGCCCAATGCCGCTTGCTGCGCCGGTGACGACTGCGACCTTGCCTGCCAACTGCTCCATGACAACCCCCTGCGATGTTGGAAAACGAAAACGGCTCGCCTGCTGCCATAAGGGCAACAGACGAGCCGGACGGTATCAGTACCGGTAGTGATCTGACTTGAACGGACCGGTGACAGGCAGACCGAGATACGACGCCTGCTCTTCAGTCAACTTGGTGAGCCTCACGCCCAAGGCATCGAGATGAAGCATCGCGACCTTTTCGTCGAGGTGCTTGGGAAGGGTGTACACCCGCTTCTCGTAGAAATCGGTGTGGCCGTAGAGCTCGATCTGAGCAATGACCTGGTTCGAGAAACTGTTCGACATCACGAAGCTTGGATGGCCGGTAGCGCAACCGAGATTCATGAGACGTCCTTCAGCAAGAACAATGACCGAATGACCATCGGGGAAGACGTACTCGTCGACCTGAGGCTTGATCACAACGCGCTGAACGTCGCTCATCTTCTTCAGTCCGGCCATATCGATTTCGTTATCGAAATGTCCAATATTGCTGACGATCGCCTGATGCTTCATTTTCGCCATGTGCTCAGCCGTGATGATGTTGAAGTTGCCAGTTGCGGTGACGTAGATGTCGACAATGTCGAGAACATCTTCGAGACGGGCAACCTGGTAACCCTCCATTGCGGCTTGAAGCGCACAAATGGGATCGATTTCGGTAACGATGACGCGAGCACCCTGACCACGAAGCGATGCGGCACATCCCTTGCCAACGTCTCCGTAACCACAAACAAGGGCAACCTTGCCGCCGATCATGACGTCGGTCGCACGGTTGAGTCCGTCAATGAGGCTATGACGACACCCGTAGAGGTTGTCGAACTTCGACTTGGTGACCGAATCATTCACGTTGATAGCCGGGAAAAGCAGTTGACCGGCTTCTTGCATTTGGTACAAGCGGTGCACACCAGTGGTGGTCTCTTCAGTAACACCCTTGATTCCAGCGGCTACGCCATGCCAAAGCTCGGGCTCGCTGGCAACTGTGCGACGAAGGACATCAAGAACGATTGCCCATTCTTCGGAGTCATCTTCTGTTGTGTCGGGAACGACACCGGTGCGTTCGTACTCAACACCCTTATGCACGAGAAGCGTTGCATCGCCGCCATCGTCGAGGATCATGTTGGGGCCGCCACCATCGGGCCAACGAAGGATCTGCTCGGTGCACCACCAGTACTCCTCAAGCGTTTCGCCCTTCCAAGCGAATACAGGCACGCCGGTCGGACGCTCAAGGGTTCCATTCGGTCCAACGACCACTGCTGCTGCAGCGTGATCCTGGGTGGAGAAGATGTTGCAGCTCACCCAGCGAACATCGGCACCGAGGCAGGTCAGCGTTTCGATCAGCACGGCGGTTTGGATTGTCATGTGCAACGAACCAGCGATTCGAGCGCCAGCAAGCGGTTGGCTGTCGGCGTATTCCGCACGCAGCGCCATCAGGCCAGGCATCTCGTGCTCGGCAAGCTGAATCTCCTTGCGGCCGAAGCCGGCGAGCGTGAGATCGGCAACCTTGTAATCGATGCCGGAATCAGAACGGTCAACGGTCAGTGTCATAGGGGGCACTTTCTGTGCGGTCCGGACAAGCATCCGGACAAGAGTTGGATCCCAGGTGAAGCACCCGTGATCGAATTGGCAGGGTCGATCGGCGAAACGAGATCTCTAGAAGAGAGATCGAAACAGTGACAACCGGTTGTGAGGCTGTGGCCCTCTGACCCTGCGTTCAGCCTGCGACGAGTGTAGACGGATCAGGCGTCTCCGACGCGTGACGCAATCTCAGCCACGATCGGCACTGGGCCAGGATCGATTCCTTGTTCAACAGCGGCGTGAAGCGAAACGAACTGCCCAATGAGTTCGAGGTCGAAGATCTGCGCCAAGAGTCCTTCGCCCGCCGCCTCAATTACATACACGGCACCAACAACTTCGACGAGTACCTCTTCAGTGACATCGAGGCGACTCGAAACCTGAGGGTGTTCAAAATCATGGCGAAGCAAGAAGACCTGAAAAATTTGGCGGGTGACATCGCCATCTTGACCCCAGCCGGCAATTTCTTCACGCGTGAGTTCGGGGACTTGATTGGAGAATGCGGCGACTTTCGCATTCAGATTGAACTGTGCCTTCCAAAAATCGGCGACTGCGCCCCCCGGACCGTTACCGCCGTAAATAATCGGAAAAGCACGACCAAGTCGGCGGCCAAGCGTTCGGGCGAGGTTGTCCTCAGTGATCAATTCATCTCGTCGGATGGTCGCTTGGGCAATAGCAGCCCCGATCCATGCCTCGGCGCCCGGATACATACCGACCCGTTCAAGAAGAATCAAAACAGGAACGGCAAGGGAACCGAGCGCCGCTCGTTCGACCGGGGCATCAGGCATCACTGGGAGATGTACGAGCCCATTCGTCGCCGCCCAGGTTTGGAGCGACCCTCCCCCGCTAATACAGACAACAGTCGCTCCATCCTCGAGCGCGTCCTGAGCCGCCTCAAGCGTTTCCGAGGTTTCGCCGTCGAAAGAAACCGCCACGACCAGAGTTGAAACGTCAACGAAGTTGGGAACGCCGTACCCCTGATGAACGACGATAGGAACCGGAATCGTGGGACCTACGGCTTCAAGGACAAGTGAGTTGGCCTGTCCGGCAGCTCCCGCTCCGAGAAGGACGACGCTGGCAATGTCTTCATGCTCGGGCAATGAAGCGTTCTCGATTGTTCGTTGAGAAACATCGAGGGCACGCGCAAGTTGCTCGGGAAACGCCGCAGCGGCGTCGAACATCCCGACGGTGTCAAGAATCACTCAGGCCTCAAACGTTGGCGCGATTGCGTTCGCTTCGGCTTTCGCCATCAACCGTTCATGCTCCGAGCTCTCAATCGTTTGAGCTTCATCGATCAACATGATGGGAATGTCATTGCGAACTGCGTAGGCCCGTTGCAAACGGGGGTTATAGAGGATGTCTTCGTCCGCGAAGTACAACAACGGACCTTTATCCTTCGGACACGCCAAAATTTCGAGCAATTGCGGATCAAGTGACATAAAGGCTCCTTGGAACTCTCAGCCGGCCGCTTCAGCGATGAGGGCACGGATTTCGGCGACGTGGCGGGCACATGCTTCGTCGTCGGACGCCTCGAGGTTGAGACGGAGAAGTGGTTCGGTATTCGATGGACGAAGGTTGAACCACCACGGATCTTCGGGATCAGCGGCAGTACCTGTCGTGAGATCAATGGTGAGACCGTCGAGACGATCTTGCTCAGCGGTTGCGAATCGCTCGGCGACGAATTCGATCACAGCGAGTGGATCTGGAACTTCGGTATTGAGTTCACCCGATGCCGAATAGCGCTCGTAGGGCTTACGGAGTTCGGAAAGTCTTTGGCCGGTCGCGCACATGACCTCGAGCACCGCCATCGCAGCAATGATTCCCGAATCGGCGCGGTAGTTATCGCGGAAGTAGTAGTGGCCCGAATGTTCTCCGCCGAAACAAGCGCCAGTTTCGGCCATCACCTGCTTGATGTACGAATGCCCAACTCGAGTACGGACAGGAGTGCCACCTCGCTCACGAATGATTTCCGGTACTGCCTTCGAGCAGATCAGATTGTGAAGCACAATTTCACCAGGATTTTTCGACAGCATTGAGTCGGCAACAATCGCAGTTGTAAGAGAGCCCGAGACAAGTTCGCCTGCATCATCAACGAGGAAGACGCGATCGGCGTCACCGTCGAAGGCCAAACCAACATCGGCACCCGTCGCAACGACGCGAGCTTGAAGATCACGAAGATTCTCGGGCTGAATCGGGTCCGCCGGATGATTCGGGAATGTTCCATCGAGTTCGCCGTACATGACATCGAGTTCGAATGGCAGACCGGAAAAGACCGCAGGAGCAGTAAGTCCACCCATACCGTTCGCCGTATCTGCGACGACACGCAGAGGACGTAGAACTCCCGGATCAACAAACGAATGCACATGCGAAACGAAGATGTCGAGAGCATCGTCTCGCGACGAAACCGAGCCCGAAGTCCCGACTGGTTCAAGACCCGACACGGTCATGTCACGAATCTCGAAAAGTCCTGTTTCCGCACCGATGGGCTTGGCGCCGGCGAGGCACAACTTCACCCCGTTGTACTGCGCTGGATTATGAGAAGCCGTCAGCATCGCACCTGGCATGTCGAAGCGGCCGGCGGCGAAAAACAAAAGGTCGGTGGACGCCAAACCCAGATGCACAACGTCGACACCCTGACCAATTGCACCCTGAGCGAACGCCTCAGCAAATTCGGGACCCGAGGGTCGCATGTCATGTGCGACCAAAATCGAAGTGGCGCCTGAAGTATCGACAGCGAAACGAGCGAAGGCAGCACCAACGCGCACCATGAGTGCTGCGTCGAGTTGGTCGGGAACGGTGCCGCGAATGTCGTACGCCTTAAAGATGGCGTTCATGGCGGCAGCATCATGGGAGGCCATGGGGTGCGACCCTAGTGGAGGCCCTTCCGTTCTCTGCATTACCTGACTCCGTGTTCGGTGCCATTGGTCACAGGTCAGTCAAGAACCGGTCGATCGGATCCTCACCCGATTGGGGCTCCACTGGCCTTTCGGGTACCGCGCCGATCGCATCATCATCCGGAGTTTGTGCTGCATTGCGCGAGCCGAACCAACGACGTGGCTCAGGCAGCGGCAGAGGCCCCGCCCGGAAGAGAAACACGAGAGCGACTAGTCCACCGAGAGTGATCGCCCATGATCCATATTCCACCGATGTGGTTCCGTAGTGCATCGACACGTGCGTCGACGTTGGCACCACAACCATGAGGTTCGGACCAACGCGCCACGGACCCTCTGCCCCACTGACTTCCCAATTCGGGAAGTAGGACGCTTTGACGAGAATCGGGGTTCCGGGCTTCGTGACATCAAAGGAAATGGTGTCGGTGCCGGTCTGCGTGTTCGTCACGGCCACTGGCGTTGTCGGTGTCGCCGTTGGTACCGCGCCTTCAGCGATTCGCTGCCATTCCTCCGGACCACCGGATGAAGGCCAAACATTCCACGCAGTCGAATCGATGTACCAAGGCGTCACCGCCTCAAGCCATTTATCGGGCCGAACGCCAGTGAGCACAGCAGGGTTGTTGTCGAAGGGTTCAATGAGTTGTGAATCAGCGACCTCAAACACAACCCACGGCCCCGAAACTGCAACTTGTTTCAGTGCTGCGTTCTTTCCGCCATACGCAATCATCTGCTCGGAAATCGCCATGTAGTACTTCACGCCAAGCATTTGAAGATGATCGATACCTAAGTCGAACTGTGTCTGGTCTGGCGGTCCCGGCATGTACGGGAGATCGCGTTGCGGATTCGAAGCGCCGTAGGACAACTCGTCTTGATTAATGAAGTGATACGGCGTTGTGGAGGACGCTTCGAAGTACAACCCCTCCATCGATCCGATGCAGCCGTCGGTCCAGAACGGCAGCAACATCAGTGCCATCGGTGTGCCGTAGCGATCGTGTTGCTCTTCGTGCTCCCACATGGCGCGACCACAGCCGTTGCTCTGACCAAGGTCATCCATAGTTTGAACGATGTCGTGATATTCGGGATAGGCCGGCTTGCCTTCGTATCCCGTGAAATTCCAGCGCGCCCAAGAAGGAATGAAGCTTGATTCCTTGGTCGACAAGAACAGCCAGTGATAGCGGCCGTCCTTCTCCATCCCTCCGAGATCAATTTTGACTGGCCCAAGAGCGATCTTGTCCGGCATCGCGTGCAATGGCATGGCGAGCGCAGTGATGCCAGCAAGTGCAGCCACGACCGCAGTCGCAATCGTGATTGATCGACGAGGAGTATCCGGATCGCGTGAAGCAAGTGACGCAATCGTTCGACCGAGTTCGGCTACACCAAGGGCTGCGAGCAAATACAGCATCAAGAACCAGAACGGGAGCAATCTCGCGTTCCACAGACGACCTTGAGGCACGAGGACGAACGCCGCAGCTGCAACTGCTGCGCTAACGATTAAAAACGCTCCCGCTCGTCGCTTCCACGCAATCGACATCACGACACCGAGCAACGCAAGGACAAGTGTCCATTGAATTGGTGGTGAATTTACGAGTTGCGGGTCGAGGGTCTGTCGTTGGAAAAGTTGGTCGAAAAAGTCAGTCTTCTTCTCCCAGCCCATGTCGTTCATGTAGCTCGAGCGCAAATAGAACGGGAGAATCCACCACGCAGTGAGCGCCATTCCGACGCCACCTGCACAAACCATCCACCACAAACGCAACTTGAAACCGGGACGCCGCACAAGCGAAATCAGAAACCAAACAATTGCTCCTGCAATCGCGAAGAACAGCGGTATGGCATGACAGAGTCCGCAGACCGCAAGAAGGATCGCAGCGGCAGCGCGATGCCGACCTGTCTCCATGCCGCGGCCGACAACACCGAGAAACAAAACCGCAAACGACAGAGAGATCGAAAACGAGAACTCTCCCGCCATCGTTGACGCGATGTTGCCGCCGTAAATCGAGAATGCTCGATCAAATAGGAACGCAGTTGCAGCAACAGCAAACAGCGGCGGAGCCGGAAACGGAAGCCGCGTAAGACGAGCAAAAGCCCAACACGCAACCGGCAGCGTGAGGATGCCACTTACTGCAACCAACTTGAACGCCAATCCGTACGGCAGAATCAAGCTCAACAACGCGATCGCAAGCGAAGGAAGCACCATGTAGAAGTGGTACGCAGGAAAACCTGCGTACCAGTCAGGAGTCCAACCCGTCAGCCGGAACGACGGGAGCAGGTGGTCTCGCATGTACGCCGGTCCCCAAACATGCGCACCCATATCCCCACCAGCTGGCGTTGAGGTGGAGAAAACGTCTGAAGGGCTCAGCTGCGTGAACGTGAAAAGAACGCATCCGGCGACGATGGCCAGCGTGACCCAGGATTCAGGTTTCCAACGGCCCAAGGATCGAAAGGCGTTTGCAACCTTGTGCATGGCTTGGACTGGTCGACTCGGAGGATCGATGGCTCGACCAAGACTGGCCACAACTGGGTCGTCGAGATCGGCTTCGCTAAGTGGCTGAACCGGTCGTGTGGAGAGGTCGTCCTCAGTCATGACCTGACCATGGTGCCATCTGCGTGCACCCGGACGCGGTCACGTACTTCACGACGGACCAATGTGAAAGAGGAGTCCTGTCGCCGCAACAACGTTGAATCCGACGTGTGCCCAGAGTGCTGGACCAAGGCGTCCGCTTCGCCAAGCCATAAATCCCAAGATGACGCCGAAGAGCAACAATGCCGGGAACTGAAGTGGCTGCAAATGTGTGGCCGCGAAGAATGCTGCCGCTGCGACGATTGCTGCCCACGGACCCAAGCGGCGTCGGAAGATCCGTTGGGCCATTCCGCGGAAGTAGATCTCTTCTGCGATCGGGGCTCCGATGCCCACGATCAGAAACACGAGAACAATCGACAACGGGTCCGTGGCTCGGTCAGTCAATTCACGTGCAGCTGCAGAGACATCGTTCTCGCCCAGCAAAGGGCGGAGGGCGAAATACACCAGCGGAACGAGAACCAGTTGACAAGCGACGCCAACCGCGAGACCAATGGGAACGTCAATCAGCTTCATCCGAAGGCCGAGATCGGCAACGACGCCCTTGCCCTTTTTGATGGCAAACCAAATTGGAGCGCCACCGAGACCGAGCCACAGCGGAATCTGCATGATCGCTGTCAGCCAAAGCGGAGGCGGAACGGAGATGGCGAACATCTGCCCCGCCGTGAATTGACCACTGGCCTGGCCAACTGCTGCGCCCACCCCTGCTGGGGACGTGAAGTCGTAGGAGGTTCTCGACTGCACGATTCCGTAAACCACCGAAGAAATGACTTGCGCGCCAAGAAAGATGAGGATCAGCGCGCCAGCGCCGTATGCGTACTTCTTTTTTGCGGAGGCTCCTTCCGACGCACTGTCCTCCGCGTCGTCACTCTGATTGGTTGGCGCCAACACGACCTCTGTTGTGGGCGACGACGAACCAAACAGTCGACGTGAGCGCTTTGGCGTTGTCGCCGCAACTGGAACACGGGCTTTTGGAACCCGAGACCCACCGGCGGGCCCATTCGTTCGTGACGAAGGAGCTGGCTTCTTGGGACCTGATCCGTTGTCTGAGTGCTTTCCAGGCTTGGCCACGGCGGCGAGGCTATCGGCCAAAGGTCCACGAGTTGAACGGTGCTCGGCGATAGCGTAAAGCCATGTCACGTTCGTGCGCTCGACCGGGGTGCGGCTCTCCGGCTACGGCCACGTTTGAATACAACTACGGCGATCAAATAGTGATTCTTGATGTCCTTGCTGATGAGGCCCATCCCGCCAATTACGACGTCTGCCGTCGGCACGCCGATTCAATGACCGTGCCGAATGGCTGGACCCTTGTTGATCGTCGCCGTGGGCCCGCGTCGCTCGCGGGGCACCTCACTGCACCCTGAGTGCCGAGCTGAATCAAAAATCTCCTCAGGGGGCGATCGGGATTTTCGTTGTCGGCCTCTAGGCTGACGCCCATGAGTCCCGAAACTCCCCCTCCTCCCTCAGGTTCCGGTGAAGGTCGCAGCGGCGGCCGATTCGGCGGCGACGGAGGTTGGCCCCGATGGACCATTCTCGTGCTACTCGCAGTCGTCGTCGGTGCGATCGGCCTTCAGTTCATTGCATCGTCGACGCCAAGCAACCAGATCTCCTATGGCGAATTCATCGACGATCTCAATGGCAACAATGTCAAGAGCGCAACGTTCGACAATGCCAACGGCCACATTTCCGGCACGCTTAACGACGGTTCAAACTTCTCAACCACCGGCCCGATCAAACCCTCCGACGCGGATCAAGCCCTCTTCACAGAAAAGGGCGTCAAGTACTCCTCGCCTTCAGAGAGCATTTGGGGAACGCTGATTCCACTGTTGCTTCCCGTCGTCTTGCTCATCGGGTTCTTCATGTGGATGCAGCGACGGGCTTCGGGACAGATGGGCGGCATCATGTCCATCGGCAAAAGCAAGGCCAAGACCTACTCCTCGGAGCGACCGGCCACGACCTTCGCTGATGTCGCAGGCTACGAAGGCGTAAAGCAGGACGTCACCGAAGTCATCGATTTCCTGAAGCACCCGGAGCGTTTCGCCGAAATTGGTGCTCGCATTCCCAAGGGCATCTTGCTCGTCGGCCCACCAGGAACGGGTAAGACCCTCATCGCCCGAGCCGTTGCTGGCGAAGCTGGAGTGCCCTTCCTGTCAGTCACCGGTTCTGACTTCATGGAAATGTTTGTTGGCGTTGGCGCAAGCCGAGTCCGCGACCTCTTCAACAGCGCCCGCAAAATGGGCCGCGCCATCATTTTTATCGACGAAATCGACTCCATCGGTCGCAAGCGTGGCGCCGGACTCGGCGGCGGTCACGACGAGCGCGAGCAAACGCTTAACCAGATGCTCGCTGAAATGGACGGCTTCGAAGTCACCACCGGCATCGTCATGATGGCGGCCACGAACCGACCCGACATCCTCGACCCCGCCCTCCTCCGCCCCGGCCGATTCGATCGTCAGGTCGTGGTGCCCCTCCCCGAACTTGAGGACCGTCGACAAATCCTCGACGTCCACGTTCGACACAAGCGCGTGGACGCCGATGTCGACCTCGATCTTGTCGCTCGGGGTACTCCAGGAATGAGTGGTGCCGATCTCGCGAACCTTGTCAACGAAGCAGCACTGTTTGCTGTTCGTGAAGGTGCAACCGAAATCCATCGTCGCAACTTCGAAGAAGCCCGCGATCGCATCCTCATGGGTCAACGCCGTGATTCGATGGCGCTTTCTGATCTCGAGAAGGAAGCCATCGCCTACCACGAGGCTGGTCACGCCGTTTGCGCTGCGGTGCTCCCAACTGCCGACCCACTCCACAAGGTCACGATCATTCCTTCAGGAATGGCACTTGGCGTCACCATGCAGTTACCGATCGAAGAACGGCATATTTACCGTCAGGACTACATCCAAGACATGCTGATCGTCCGTATGGGCGGCCGAATGGCCGAGGAACTCGTCTTCAACGTCGCGTCCACAGGCGCGAATAACGATCTCGTCGGCGCAACCGAACTCGCTCGCAAGATGGTGCGGGAATGGGGCATGAGCACTCGAGTTGGCCCAATGGCGTGGGGTTCGCAGGGTCAGGTCTTCTTAGGTGAAGACCTCATGCACACTCGCGACTACTCCGATGACACTGCCCGCGTCATCGACGAGGAGGTCGAACGGATTCTGCGACAAGCGCAGGAGAGTTGCCGCGAGGTTCTCACCGAGAATCGCAATGGCCTTGATCTTGTTGCACGTGCGTTACTCGAGCACGAAACCATTGACGGCACTGAGGTCTCGCGACTTCTTGAACTCGCTCGTGCGGGTTCAACCGCAGCGAATCCGCATAACGGAACTTCGGTTCCGCTTTCACCCAGCGGCATCGACGAAGCAGCGCCCGCAGAGGCTGAGGTTGACGCAACCGACAACTAAGTCAGTTGTGGTTTTCGCAGGAACCGGGTGTTGATCCCGGCTCCCGCACTTCGGCAACCGCCGCCCAAAGGTCTGTTGCAGTAACGGGACCAATGAAATGCCGCTGCACTACCCCGTCGGCATCGGCAATTAGGACAAGCGGTACAGCGTCGATCCCATACCGACGATGAATCTCCGCTTGCTCAATCGCTTCAAGTTCTTGCACCGAAACTGGGCCCTCGGGACCGGCATCAAGATGCACTGCCTTGGACCACACTCCCGAGCATGCGTCACATGTCGACGACGTGAAGACCGCAACGAGCCATGGGGCCTCAGGTCGCGAGAAGTCTCGGCGATCAAGTTGAACCGGGATAGTCCATTCCCTATCGGCAGGTGGCGCTGGTTTCCGCCGCTGCAGAACGAACGCAACAGTCACTGCTACCGCCACCAACACAACAGCAATGAGCAGCCGTTCCATGGTCAGCGGATCGTTGTCGTTGTTGCTCCGACAACAGTGGTTGTCGGAGCACCGGGAACAGTCGCAGCAACAGCAGCAACGGTCGTTGACGTCGTTGTCGTCGTGGAATCAGGAATCGTGTCGTCCGACGGAACGCCAGCAGTTGCGGCAACCGCCTGATCGGGCGAAAAGACGTTGACCAGTTGCGACTCTGTTCCAAGTACTGGGTAGTCAGAGATCGTCATGATCTCCATCGGTACCGTCGACGTCATCCACTGACCCACCGCAACGGGCGTGTCCGATTCAATTTCAAGTGATGCATCGACTTTGCCGGTTGTCGCCGATGTGAGATTCAACACCAGTCGCTGTCCCGGAGCGATGCGCACCGATTTCGCCGAAGAAAGTGCGAGGACAGACCCCTTTGCGTGCGTCGAAATTGTGACTGTGGCAGTTTCTGTCGCTGAGGGGTTTACGACTGAGACCAGCGTTGATGACACATCGGTTGCTGTGGCAATCGTGCCCAACCAACGTGTGGCAACGATGGGGACGCCCATTGTGTAGGAAAGCCCTCCACCAGCTGTCCCCCGTGTGGCGCCAACTGAGCGCTCAGCGACAATCGCAGCGCTGTCTGTTGAACGCACGATGAGCCAGCGACCAACTGTCTTTGGAATTCTCGGGTCAGACCCGAGGTCAATCTGCGCAGAACGGCGCGATGCGACTTGAATGACAAATGGCTCGACACTTCCGTTGGTTGCGGGATCATCCAGTTGAATTTCAACCTGGACTGTTGTGTCCGAATCGCCAGTGTTGAGTAGCGACACGATTTCGCGTGCAGTGGTCGAGGCCGCAGTTGCAACCGGGAAAGTCCAGATTGAAGCAACTGCTGTTGCGCCCAAGACCGCCGTGAGTCCTTGTTCCGAGTTGTCACGCCCGTCGGAGGTTTGGATTTGTTCCGCAATCACGCGACCTATACGGACACTCACTGTGGTGGACACCCGCTCGCGAAGCGTCACGATCGCACCGACATCAACAACCACAACTCGACCACCAGGTACGACCATGCCTTGAAGCTGCTGAGGCGTGCGCGCTCCGTCTTCGGTGTCGAAAGAAATATCAACCGTTGCTTCACCCGGAAATGGATTGAACAACGCCATCAGGTTGCGGGTGCCGGCCCGCGTCGTTCCCGAGGGGAAGTACCACTGACCGCTTGGGGCCGATGCGCACGCGCTAATCGACCTGCCTGCAGCGCCGCGCAGCTCGTGGGTAACAGTGATCCCGCCACCCGAGATCTCGACAAGCGCAGAAGCCCACGGGGCCTTCACGATGTCACTTACACGCACCGTCGTCTGACTGTGCGCCGCTACCTTCACGGCCTTGAGTGCGGTGTCACCCTTTTCGGTATAGGCAGTGACTGCACCCGTCGCATCGACGGGTGACGCGTTCGAAATTGTTACGGACTGCTCTGCGAAACCTGCGCTCTCGCCAGTGGACACGCCAGTTGCTGAACCAGCGGCGCAATACCAAGTGGAACTCAGCGCGTCATTCGGCGACGCGGTTGGCACCATTTCGTTGAGCCGAACTGTTGACGTCGAACTCGAAGTGTTGCGATCTTGAACAACGATCGCGCCAACAACAAGTGCAGGCAGAAGCAAAAGGATCGGAAGTCGCCACGCTCGCTTCACTTTGATCGCCTCCGGAATCCTCTGCGCCTCGCCTTCCAGAACTCTTCGGATTCCTCCGATGACATGGAACTGCTCTGCGGCAAGGATTCGGGATCGACAGACGAGGGTTCGATTCCTAATTGAGAGTCGGGTTCCACTGTCTTGTCCTGCGCTGTCGGATCCTGCGCCGAGCCAACTGCTTCGCCGGCCTGTTCGGCGAGGACTGGGGCGACGACAACGGAGGCTTCGCTCGTTGCAGTGCTTGGAGTTTCAACAAACTCGTTGAGTACCACTGCATCGATGATCGCCAGCGGTTCCAGCGCAATCTCCGGTTCAGCAGTGTCGATTTCTCCTGCGTCATTGATCGCCAAGAGATCAGTTCGTTCGTCTTCGCGCACTCGAACTCGCAGGAGGTACACCACAACAACGATCCAGACGAAAACTTGGCCCAGCAAGAGGAGCCAACGCGTGATGGGCGTTTGGAATGAGAGCGTTGCCGGGCCGCCTTCAGTTGCAGTGAAGGAGCTTGACCAACCGAACGCAGAACTGCGCGTTAACGATTCACCATTGACGCTCAGTTGCCACCCGTCGCCCGCTGATGCGACGTAGACCTCACCGGCAGTATCCAACTCGCCTTCAGAACTGGCATAACCATCCGTGTCGGTGAGGACAGCGGTTGAACCCTGCAAGGCAGGATCGGTTCGATCGGAAAGTGATGGCCCACCGCTCGGCAATTGGGTATCGCTCGGAAGTAACGCGACACCAGGGGCCCACGCTGAATTTCGATAGACACGGACGCCCGGATTCACGGTGATTGATTCGAGGTCAAGTTGAGCATCGAGTACCGATAACAAATCGGTGGGAATGGATGCACGAGACCTTGCATACGGATCTGGAGCAGGTGCAACGGGCACTGCGACGTAACGAACCGCCATCGGCGACAACAACGCACCGAGGCGCGCAGTTCCGCCATCTGACGCTGTTTGGAGCGCACGAGCGAGATTGCCTGTCGCTCCAGAGTCGGAACCGGGCCACTGCTCTGCGATCGTCGGCGTTCCAGCAACAGTTGTTGCGTAAGCAAGTGTGCGGTCAGGCCCAAGATCGTCAACTGCAGGCGCATCAAGAGCCCATCCCTGCAATGGAATCGCTGACGCATCGCCGAGCCAAAGCACGCGGTAGGCGCCATCAGTTGTTCCGTCTCCCAAGAACGAAAGCGATCGGTTGAAATCGCCTCGTGGAAGTTCCCAACGACCTGAGAATGATGAGACGAATGCAGGTCCAAGTGCGCCAATAAACGCAAGAGCGGCAAACAACGAAACGATCTGACGCCACCCGAAGTGATAGTCGGGAAGATCAATTTCGAACGCCGCCATACCCAAACCTGCAGCGAGGGCAATACCGAGTGCAGCGGGAACGAGCAGCATCGAAGGCGCTGGAAGAGAGGACTCCAACCAGCCCTGGCCAACGACCCACGCAAGCGCGAATCCAACGAGTGCAAGTACCCAACCGCGCACTGCCCACGAAAGGCGCCATTGGCGACCGATGAAGAGCGGGAGCAACGCGGTGACAAGCAGCAGCCAGCCAAAGACGCCGGTACCAAATGGGCCGGTACCGAACCGCAAAACGTCACCCAAACCGAGTGGGAATCCACCGTTCGAGGAAACCCCGACGAGCGACTCCCAACCGTCAAGAAATCCAAGACTCCACGGCAGATGCAACAGCACCGCGACCGCGGAGCCGCCAAGTCCCACGGCAAGGATGCGTCCGCTTCCACCGAACTGACCAGCGATCCAGCCGCCGAGGGCAAACGCAATCGATGCCCCTGCGACAACAACGATCACCGACGGGTCAATGAGTGCGCCGAGCGCAACGAAGAGGCCAACTGTCAGAATCCGGTGCACCAGTGGTCGCGTGCGAACACCTGGCCCAGCAAGATCACCGAGCGTTCCGAATGGAGCGAGGCGACTTGCTGATGCGAGTTGAGCTACAACCCATGGGAGTAATGCGTAGAGGACGAGCGTCCCCCACTGACCTTGGGCCATGGCGTTGGAGGCAACCGGAACAATCAGATACACGACAGAAGCGAGAAGCCGGGAGCGCTGCGAGGTCACGGGACGGGTGAGTCGCCACATTCCCAAAACACCTAATGGCCACAGGCCGAGGATGAGCACGCCTCGGAGCAAACCAATCGCTCCAAAGAACAGATAGCCAAGTGCGCCCAGCACTCCGAACCCTGTTGGAGCTGGTGCAGTCGAACCCAGTCCGACTGATTGATAGCCACTCAGCCAACGCTCAACCATCTGCCCGGGCGGCAGAAGTCGAACGAAATCACCGATGGCCGGAACGCCATGGAGGATCAGTTCGCGCCCACCGGCAAGCAGGAAGCCGACCATCAACGCCCAAACAATGAACGGTGTTGCCGAGCGGGCGTCGCGAAGGTTCGACATGAGCTCGCGACCGCCGGCAGCGGCCTCGGAGCGAGCAATCCGATGACGCATGAACGCAGTGAGGCGTGCACTTCCTCGCGATTGGAAGGCATGGACTTCGCTATCTGGAACTCGGCGGATCGCAGCAAGCGATGTTCGCCGCGCACGGCCAGTCGACGCATTGCGTGAATTCCATGTCCACGCCGACCAAATATCTCTCGCCCTTCGGAAATGACCAAGCACAATGGCCTGCAAAATTTCCATGAACGACAAAATGAATGCTTCGGGCGTCGCACGCACACGGGTGCCCAACGTGTCCGAATTGCGCATGGCCCGCAACCGATGGCGAGCTTGTAAGCGGCGACGGTCATCGACCGGACGACGAACGCCGAGTGATTCGAGATGTGCGACACGAGCAGCCGGCGCCACGATCACCCGAGCGCCGGCGACATGTGCTCGCCAACAAAGCTCAAGGTCTTCGCCATGGAACGAGATGGCGGAATCGAAACCACCGAGCGCTTCAAAGAGATCAGCGCGGACCAGTGTGACTGCGCCGGGAATGTAAAAGACATCACGAACAGCGTCGTGCTGTTCTTGGTCAAGATCCCCTCGTTCGACATAGGCCGCAGGGTGACCGAATCGGTCCGAACCCATACCGACGGAAAGCAAGCGTCGAGAATCACTCCACTCGACAAGTTTCGGCCCAACGATGCCGGCATTCGAACGGAATGCTTCTTCAACGAGCAAACGCACTGCGTCGGGCTCAAGGCGGACATCGTCATGACAAAACAGATAAAAGGCTGCGCCTTGCACGGCAACGAGTGCTTCGTTTGCCGCAGCGGCGTATCCAGCATTATCGCTGAGGCGACGAAGATGAGCCTCGGGCAGCACCGCACCAACACGATCGCGGAGAACATCGCCATCAGCGCTAGCAGCGTCGATCACCAACACCGACAGTGCTGAATAGTCCTGAACCCCAAGGCTCTCGAGCGTTTCCTCGAACCAAGTACCCGGGTTGTGGGTGACCATCACGGCGACGACCGGAGGAGCAGGCCCTTCCGGTTCCTCGGCTTCGAACAACGCTTCGAAACTCGCTGCAGATGCAGTGGTCTCGGCCTCCGAAGAGGGGTTACGGCTCAGGGCAGCGAACAATTCGTCGAACATTGACTCCGAATCAGCACCCGCCGAGGGCACCGAACCGCCTCCAGGGAGGGGGTTCGGGTCCGCATTCGGCCCGGGAGCCGGCGTGGAGGGGGGTTCGGGAACAGTCACAACGGTCCCCGAGGGTAGTCGTCCCACTGTCAGATCCCGCTGACCCCCGTCTACGCTGGCCCTCGTGGAAAATACTGCCTGTGACCCCATTCGACGAGCAGTTCACGAGGCCCTAAGCGTCGGCCTTGGCTTCGGAATCCTCGGATTCAATCGCCTGCAGGTGCAACGTCGCGAATGGGAAAAGATGACGGGCGTTGTGTTCCCCTCGCCCTCTGAAGCAGCCAAGGCCATGTCCGCGACGCTCGGCGCGTTGGCTTCGCTCGTCGCAGAGCGCGGGCGTCGTTGACGTGCGCGTTGCCGCCGATGCAACGTCACTGATCGGACACCGCACCGGCATCGGGGGCGTAACGCGCACTTACCTCCATCGACTCGCACGGCCGGGTCTCGAGGTTTCGGCGTTCGCTGTCTCTCGTCGAGGCGCTGGACCGATGCTCGACGAACTCCCCCAAGGCGTGCGCGCCCATCGACGACCGATGGTCGCCCGACCGTTACGTGCGCTCTGGCGGCGCGGGCCATGGCCACCGATTGAATGGTGGACGGGGACTATCGACCTCGTTTGGGGCCCCAACTACGTCGTACCGCCGGCCAAGAATGCAGCGAGGGTCGTAATGGTGCATGACCTCACCGCTGTGCATTTCCCCGAGATGTGCACAACTGACGTCCAACAAGTCCCCGCGTTACTTCGGCGCGAAATCCTTGATGGCGCCTGGATCCACACACCCTCTCAAGCGGTTGCGGACGACGTTGTCGCAACTCTCAATGTTGAACCGAACCGTGTGCGAGCCATCCACCTCGGTGGACCACAACCGATCGACGACATCACCCGATCCGAGCGTGCCGAGCGAGGTCGTTCCTTTGCGGGAGTCGACGACTATTTACTTTCACTTGGAACGATCGAGCCGCGCAAAGACATCCCTTCCCTCGTTCGGGCGTTCGACGTCATCGCGCCAAAACGGCCTTCACTTCATCTCGTTATTGCCGGTCCCGACGGCTGGGGTGTTGAGGCGGTGAAGGAAGTCATCGACGCCTCTCCCAATCGGTCACGAATTCAGCGGACAGGTTGGCTTTCTGATGCCGAGCGCGACGACCTCCTTGCTGGTACCCGTGCATTCGTCTACCCATCACTTCTTGAAGGATTCGGCATTCCCCCGCTTGAAGCAATGGCAGCAGGGGTACCAGTAGTTGCGACTCGCACTGGTTCGCTTCCAGAAGTTCTCGGTTCTGCAGCGCAGTGGGCCGAGCCGGGCGATGTCGAAACGTTGGTCGACGCGATCGAGACCGTGCTTGACAACAGCGCTGTCGCCGAGTCGCTCGTCGCTGCCGGCAACGAACGACTGACTCATTTCTCTTGGGATCGATCGACTGACGAGCTCGTTGCGCTGTTCGAACTTGCGTGTGCGGCCCGGGCCTAGGATCGCAACGTGAAGGCTTTAGTCACCGGCGCGGCCGGCTTTGTCGGACGCCACCTGTGCGCACATTTGACCGCGCAGGGTGACACGGTGATCGGCGTGGATCGTGAGGAAGGCCCAGATCTTCTCGACCCCGACGCTGTCGCAGCAATCCTCGCCGACACAACACCCGACGTCGTCTACCACCTTGGCGGATGGAGCGATGTGGGCGCGTCTTGGGACTACCCACTCGATACGTTTCGCGTCAACGCTGAAGGAACGCTCAACCTTCTTCAGGCCTGCATTCACAATGGCAAGCCAAGAGTTCTCGCCGTCAGCAGCGCCGATATCTATGGCCACGTCACACCGGAACAATTGCCGATTGACGAACTGACGCCATTTCGACCAGTGACCCCTTATGCGGCGAGCAAAGTGGCCGCCGATCAATTGGCACTCCAGTCGTGGCTTGGCCACAAACTCGAGACCATCCGCGTTCGAGCGTTTAATCATCTTGGCCCCGGACAAACCACCCGATTTGTGGCACCGGCCATCGCGGAACGGATCGCTCGTAACGAACGAGACGGAACCACCGTTGTTCCTGTCGGCAATCTCACTCCAAGGCGAGACATCACCGATGTTCGCGATGTTGTGCGTGCCTACCGACTCCTGATGGAAAAGGGCGAACCGGGAGCCGCCTACAACGTGTGCACCGGTCGTGACCTCACAATTGGTGACCTCGCCGAGCGTCTTGTCGCTCTCGCAAGCACACCGATGCAACTTGAACCCGATCCGGAACTTCAACGACCGGTCGAGACGCCCGTTCTTCGAGGTGATCCAACCCGCGTGCACGACACCACCGGTTGGTCTCCAGAAATTGACCTCGAAACAACGCTTCAGGACATCCTCAATGAGTACCGGGCCGCAGTTCTCAACCAGCAATGACTCCTGATTCAACCGCAACAACCTCAGGGCCACGAGGGCCCGTACAATCTTCAGACCACGGGCGATGCCCCCACTCCCCGAGCGGAATCACACCATGAGCAAACGAGCACTCATCACAGGAATCACCGGTCAGGACGGCTCGTATTTGGCCGAACTTCTGCTGGCCAAGGGCTACCACGTCATCGGAATGGTGCGTCGAAGCTCCACGTTGAACTTCGAGCGAATCGGCCACCTTCAGGACGATCTCGAACTGGTCCCGGGAGACCTCCTCGACGAGGTTTCGATGATTCACATCATGCGAGACCACAAGCCCGACGAGGTCTACAACCTCGCCGCACAGTCATTCGTGCAGACCTCGTTTGGCCAGCCAGTTCTCACTGGCGAAACCACCGCACTCGGTGTCACTCGCCTTCTCGACGCAATCAGGCTTGCCGATCACGATGTTCGCTTCTATCAGGCGAGTTCGTCGGAAATGTTCGGCAAAGTTGTTGAAGTACCGCAGCGGGAATCAACCCCGTTCTACCCACGCAGCCCGTACGGTGTGGCAAAGCTTTACGGACACTGGATCACCGTGAACTACCGCGAGAGCTACGACATGCACGCGAGCTCCGGAATCCTCTTCAACCACGAAAGCCCCCGACGCGGTCTCGAGTTCGTCACCCGCAAAATTGCCAACGGCGTTGCCCGGATCAAGCTCGGTCTCGATACTGAAATCCGTCTTGGCAACCTCGACGCTCAGCGCGACTGGGGATTCGCTGGCGATTACGTGGATGCAATGTGGCGGATGCTCCAACAGGACGAGCCCGGCGACTTCGTTATCTCGACCGACGAGACCCATTCGGTGCGCGAGTTTTGTGAGATCGCATTTGCGAGAGTCGGGCTCAACTGGGAAGACCATGTCGTGATCGACGAACGCTTCTTCCGTCCCGCCGAGGTCGATCTCTTGGTCGGCGATGCAACGCATGCAAAGACCGTTCTCGGCTGGGAGCCCAAGACTCCATTCCGTGATCTCGTCGACATGATGGTCGACGCCGATCTTGAGAACGTCGCTCGCCAGCAACGCGATCTGACCTAGTTGCGATGATCACCGTCATCGCCGGTGGCGTTGGTGCCGCACGAATGTTGCGAGCACTCCTGCAGGTCGTTGACGCCTCGGACGTCACCACGATCGTCAATGTCGGCGACGATCTCGTTCTTCACGGTCTCCACATCTCACCCGATCTCGACACCGTGACCTACACCCTTGCTGGGGCCATAAACCCTGAAACTGGTTGGGGTCTTGTCAATGAATCCTGGCAGGCCCGAACGATGCTCGAGCAGTACGGCGGAGTGAGTTGGTTCGGTCTCGGCGATCGCGACCTCGGAACGCATCTCTACCGAACGCAACGACTGCGCGAAGGTGCAGATCTCGCAACCGTGACCGCAGAGATCGCTCAAGCATGGAACCTCGGACTGACGGTGTTACCAGCGACCTGTGATCAGCTTCAAACAATGGTCACCCTGGCCGCAGATGATCCCGCCGACGCTGATTCACCCGGTCTGCCTGCTGGAACAGAAATCAGCTTCCAGGAGTACTTCGTTCAGCGTCAGCACTCGGTTCCGATTTCAGCGGTTCGCTTTGACGGAGCTGAGGCAACCACTGCAGCTCCAGGCGTTCTTGAGGCCATCGAAACCGCAAACCTCATCGTGATTGCTCCATCAAACCCGCTCGTTTCGATTGCACCGGTACTCGCAGTGCCGGGAATCCGTGAAGCACTCATCCGACGTCGTTCTGCAGTTGTGGCTGTTTCACCGATCATCGCCGGCGCCGCATTGAAAGGGCCCGCCGATCGAATGCTTTCGGAACTCGGACATGACGCATCAGTTCTCGGAGTTGCAGCGCTGTACAAGGAATTCACCAACACACTTGTCATTGACTCTGCTGATGCCGCGCTTCAGTCCGATGTCGAGGCGTTCGGGCTCAACTGCATCGTGACGGAAACCATCATGAGCCAACCAGGCGTGTCCGAGTCATTGGCCCGAACTGTTCTTTCAGGAGTCAGTCGATGAGCCGCATGGAAATCTTCGGTATCGAAGGCATCGGTGAAATTCGTGCAGGTGATGATCTCGCTGAGATTATTTACAAAGCAGCTTCATCGGCGACCGACACCGTGCTCGCCGATGGCGATGTTCTGGTCGTCACGCAGAAGATCGTCTCAAAAGCTGAAGACCGACTTGTCGCCATCGACCCAAACGATCCGCTCAGCCATAAACCGCTCGTCGAACGCGAATCTGTTCGCATTCTTCGCCGCCGCGGCGATCTCATCATTAGCGAAACCGAGCACGGCTTCGTTTGCGCCAACGCCGGAATTGATCTTTCAAACGTTGAGAGCGGCTGGGCCGCATTGCTTCCTATCGATTCCGACCGATCCGCTCGCCGAATCCGGGATGGCCTTCGCCATCGATTCGGTGTCGATGTCGCCGTCATCATTTCCGACACGTTCGGACGCACATGGCGCCGGGGTGTCACCGATGTCGCAATCGGCTGTGCCGGCGTCGCCGGAATCATTGATTTGCGTGGTACTCCCGATGCCCTTGGCCGAGAAATGCACGTAACGGAAGTGGCTGTCGTTGACGAACTCGCCGCTGCCGCTGAGCTAGTCATGGGCAAGTCCACCAATATTCCTGTCGCAGTTGTTCGAGGCGCTGACCCCACATGGCTGCGTGACGGCAGCGTTGCCGGTGAAATCGTGCGCTCCGCCGCCGATGACCTCTTCCGCTAAGAGAACGAGCCGTTCCCAGATGACTGACCCCGAGATTCCACCGGTTGACGATCCCCCGCCGGCTGCACCACCACCCCCACCCCTAGGCCGACTCGCACCCCCTCGACCAAATGGTCTGACACCAGACTTCGCAAAAGTGCCAGCTCCATTTCAGTCCCGAATCGCAATGACGGTGTCGTGCACCGACGCCGATGATCTTCCACGCGTTCCAAATGCCGGCGAGATCATCGATCATCCGAATGGTCCGGTTCAGGTCATGCATAACGGCGTCCTCGTTGAAGAAGGTTGCTATTACGGAGTTGTTTCCGGAGAAATCATTCGATGTCTCCGCGGAATTCATGAGCCCCAGGAAGAAGTGGTGTTCGCCGCGCTCATGAAGCGCCTTGCCGAAACTCGGCCGACCAATCGTCCGCCCACGATGATTGAACTCGGAAGCTTCTGGGCCTACTACAGCCTCTGGTTTCTTAATGATTTTCCCGAAGGCAACGCAATCTGCCTCGAACCCGATGCACATCACCTCGAAGTTGGAAAACGGAACTTCGCCATAAACGGCCGAACCGGAACATTCATCAATGCTGCGATTGGCATCGGAGGCGGTTCGGTCCGCGGGTTTGTGACCGAAACCAATCCCAATCCGATAGATCTCCCTTCACACGACCTCGATTCGCTTTTGGCCGCGTGTGAGATTGAACAGGTCGATGTCCTCCTTTCCGATATCCAAGGAGGCGAGGTTCCGCTCCTTATTCGTGCGAGTGAGCGACTCCGACAGGGCGCAGTGCGCTTCCTCATCGTGAGCACACACGATCTCTGGATTACAGGAAGCGCCACCACACACCAACAGGTACTCGACATCCTGTTGTGGTCAGGCGCTCACATCATCGCCGAACATTCCGTGTCAGAGTCCTACAGCGGCGACGGATTGATCGTTGCATCGTTTGATGTACGCGATCGAGAGATGACTGTCGATCTTTCCCACAACCGAAGCAGAAACTCGCTTTTCGGCGAGTGGGAACCACGGGCAGAGAGCTACCGACTTGAGCTTCACAAAACGAAGGCAAAGCTCGAGGAACTCGAGTCCCTCCTACCCATGCGCATCCGTCGAAAATTTCTCAACGTTTGGAACGCACTGAAGAACTGAGACTCAGGCCTGCGATCGGAACCAATCCAGCGTCGCCAGCGCCCCAGCTTCGAGTGTCGTCTGAGGTGACCAACCGAGTTGTGTGCCAGCGAAGCCCGGGTTCAATGCGGACCGAGCAAGCTCACCAGTTCGTGCGGGTTCATAGGTGGCGTCGACTGAAACTCCCGCAGCGTCCGCCATTGCCCGGTACAAGCTATTGACTGACGTTTCAACACCAGTGCCGATATTGCAGAGAACACCATCGCCACTATCGGCGGCGCGCACAAATGCGTCGACGACATCGTCAACAAAGACGAAATCGCGGGTCTGTTCTCCGTCGCCGAAGATTCGGCAACCCTCTCCACTCAGAAGACGACCGGCAAAGATGGCTACAACGCCTGCTTCGCCGTGAGGATCCTGTCGTGGTCCGTACACATTGGCGAGCGCCAACGCCGCGTAGTTCAGTCCGTGGAGAAAGCGGAAGGCAAACAGATAGTCATCAATAACTTTCTTCGCGACCCCATAGGGAGAAATCGGATGCTGCGAATGGTGTTCGTCAACGGGGAGATCTTCGGGAGATGGATCGCCGTAAATAGTTCCGCCACTTGACGCCACAACGACCTTGCGGGCGCCGGCCAAGCGAGCACCTTCGATCACGTTCAGTCCACCGAGAACATTGACCTCGGCATCAAAAAGTGGGCGTTCAACCGACACCCGAACGTCGGCCTGTGCAGCGAGGTGAAAAACAACATCCGGGGCAGCACTCAAAAGAGCTGCAGGAATCTCCGGCGAGCGAACATCCAATTCAACAAACGAGAATCGATCGCCGGTTGAGCGTGCTCCCTCAAGATTGGCGAGCCGACCTGTTGCCAGGTTGTCGACCACAGTGACGCTATGACCCTCAGCGAGAAGTCGATCAACCAACGTTGAACCGATAAATCCGGCTCCACCTGTCACTACTGCACGCATTGTTCAGTCGCTTTCGGGAATTCGAGCACCAGAGAGTTCGGAGTGGGCAGGCACCTGGACGCCGGAGCCGATCACCGTCATTTCACTGATGGATGAGTCGGGTCCAATCCAAGCACCGCTCGCAATAATCGAGTCGTGGATCCGAACACCGGGACCCACAGTCACGCCGTCCATGAGAATCGAGTTGCGAACGAATGCCCCATTGCCGATCACAACGTCCGCACCGAGCACTGAGTTTTCGACTCTTGCCGACGTATCGACTTCGTCGGATGGCACAACCGCCACTTCTTCGGATCGAACCCCATCGACAAGGTCGAGTTGCGCACGCAAGTAGGTCTCGGGTGTGCCCGCATCGATCCAATAGGAGTCGCTGTGGAGGGCGTACAAGGTTGAATCAGCCACCATCGAGGGAAACGTTTCTCGCTCAATGGAAACTTTTCGATCAGACGCGATTCGATCAAGAACGGACGGCTCAAGAACGTAGGTTCCAGCGTTGATCCAATTCGTCGGCGCAGTTCCGGGGGCCGGCTTCTCGACAAATTCGATCACACGGCCATCCTCATCGATGGGCACAACGCCGTATCGAGACGGATCATCGACTGGCGTCAGCGCAATTGTGCCTTCGGCGCCATGACTCTTGTGGAAGTTCCACAATTCAGCGACGTCGAGATCGGTCAGCACATCGCCGTTTACAACGATGAACGTGTCATCAATGCCGGCGGAGAGAGCGGCGAAGCGAACCGCGCCAGCAGTATCGAGAGGCTCGGGCTCGACCGCGTAGTGCAGAACAACTCCGGCACATACGCCGTCGGGGTACGCGTCGATAAAAGCATCGGGCCGATACCCGAGCGAAAGCACCGCCTCGGTGACTCCATACGAGCCGAGTGCGGCAACGACTCTCTCGATCATGGGAACACGAACGACCGGAAGCATCTGCTTCGGAAGGTCATTGGTGAGTGGACGCAGTCGCGTGCCGAATCCTCCAACGAGGACAACCGCTCTCACTGACCCACCGCAACAGTTGTCGCAGTCGACGGCACCGTGTCGGCACTGCCTGCCGCCACGGTGGTTGACGATCCATCAACCGAAGCCGAGGGATCAATCGTTGAGACCGTTGGATCAAGCGTCACCGTGGTCGGGTCGATATTCAACTGAGGCGTGTCAGCGGGCATGCGTGCGATCGCAACCACGATCACACCGAGAACAATGGCTCCGGCAACGGCGAGCGGGAACGCCAAACGACGCTTCGGACGTTGTTCGACCTGGCCACTCTCTCGGGCCAATCGGGCTGCCTTTTTGGCCTGAGACGCTTTACCCATAGTTCGAAGATGTTAGCGGTCGGGACTCATTGACCTGGTAAGAGAACGTTCATCGACGTGAATGGCGCTGTTCGATCAGTTCAGCAAACAGATTCTCGTAGGACTCCGCCACTGCCGCAGGTGAAGCCCAGCGCTCAACAAACAATCGACCCGAGGCTCCCATTTGATCCGCACGATCGCGATCATCGAGCAGCTGTGCCAGTGCATTGCGGAATTCCACTGGGCTGTCAGGCGGAACAGCGAGACCCGCCCCGGCGCGTTCGATCGTTCGCGCAACCTCAGTTCCAGCATCGACACTGGCAACGATTGGCCGACCGCCAGCAAGGATTGAATAAAGCTTTGACGGAACGCTTGACCACGCAAGACCAGCGCGCAACGGAACGACATGAATATCACCAGCAGCGAGCACCTCGGGAAGGCGTTCGATCGGCTGCATGTCGATAAAGCGAACATTCGGAAGATCGGCCGCTTGACGTTCAAGATCTGGTCGAGCTGATCCGCCACCGTTGATAACGAAGACAACATCGGGACGCGTCGTTTGAAACGTTCGTGCTGCATCGAGAACGAGGTCAAGGGACTGCGAGAATCCGACATTCCCGGCATACATCACCACGGTCTTGCCGATAAGTCCGTACTGCTCGCGGTAAGAGTTCTCACGCGCAGAAGGTCGGATCGCATTCGTATCGACGAAATTAGGAATCACGCGAACCTTTGCCGCTTGAACCGCAGCACGTTCACCCTCAATGCCGATGGTGATTTTCGCTCGAACATTGTCGGCAAGATCATCAGAGAGCACGGTCACCGCATCGGACATTCGGTAGCTCGCTCGTTCGAGAGCTCGCGCCCCACGAATCACGCGTTCGCCGGTAAGGAGTCCGAGTTCAATTGCAACGTCGGGGAACACGTCTTGGATGTTGAATACCAATGGAACTCGACGTGCAGTCGCAGCGGCTCGACCCGCCATTCCAAGTGTGAGTGGTGGAGACATCGCCAGCACCGCGTCTGGACGGACCCGGCTAAATGTGCCAACCAGCGTCGCCAGTGCCGTGAATCCGCCGAAGGCAAGTGCTCGGGCCGGGATATTGCGCTTATCCGTCGGGAAAGGGTGGACACGACTGATACGGCCCCATTCAGTTCGTTCAGTGCGAACGAGTTGACCGTCCCAGCCGGGATCAATTGCGTGATGCTGATACCAAGGCAGCGAGGTCACGACATGAAGTCGATGTCCACGATCGATGAGTTCGTACGCGATTCGCGACACGACCACACCGGTGGGCGCGACATCGGGATCAAAGTGTGGGCAGATGACGAGAAGATTCACCGGTTCTCCCGGTAGACGGAAAGAAGTGTTTGAGCGGAAACCGACCACGCAAAGTGTGTCGCACGAGCCAATCCACGCCGGGCAAGAACGGTACGTCGTGTCGGGTCCTCTATAAGTGCACCCAACGCATCGGCCCAACCAGCAACATCGACAGGATCCACCAATTCACCGGCATCCCCAACAACTTCGGGCAATGCTCCTGCGTCACTTGCAACTACTGGACAGCCACGGCTCATTGCTTCAAGCACCGGCACTCCAAAACCCTCATAGAGCGAAGGGAACGCCATCGCCGTCGCTGATCGATACAACAAGTCCAAGTCAGATTCCGGTATCCGACCTGTGCGAATCACCCGCGACGACAGGCCGTACGCCTCGATTGTTGATTCAACAATCGAATCGCTTGCTCCCGCTCCGCCGGTGAAAACCAATCTCGCATCACCGAACCGCTCGGCTATCCGAGCAAAAGCGGCCACCAAGGTTGCGTGATTCTTGTGGGGGTAGGTAATCGCCGGATAAATGATGAAGGGAAAATTCGTTAGACCAAGGCCTTCGAGAAGTTCTCGCGACCGCTCCTGATCAAAGGCAACGCCGGGATCGGAAACGCCGCAGGGGACTATTTGGATCTGCTCCCAAGACACTCCCGCCCGATCGATCACATCATTCGCAACAAAATGCGAAAGACACACCACGGTTTGCGCGTTTCTCAGTGATCGGGGAGCAGCGAAACGGATGTAGGTGCCCTTGATGAGACCGAATCTCTCGGGATTCGCCAATGGTTGAAGGTCATGGATCGTCAGCACCCCAGGCGCGCTCCGTACCGTCGGCATCGTCCCGCCGGCGTGATGAACAAGCTCGCAACCATCTGCTCGGGTACGCAACGCAAGCCAGGTCGATTCAATAAACACCCGCAGAACGCGCGACGCTCCCGAAATCGGTGCAACGCGTGTGATGTACCGCCCGACAATCTCCGGATGCGCAGCACCAAACCGAGAATTCACATAGAGGATGACCTCGACCTCTTCAGAACCGAGGTCTGCAAGCGCAGCCAAAAGCCGAACCGTGTACTCCTCACTTCCACCGACTTCACCCGGGACAAGCCACAGGAGATTGACGCCGACACGTCGCTTCTGCGTCCGTTTCATTGCATTGCCTCGTCATAGGCATGTTGCAACGCGGCGGCAGTTTTCTGCCACGTGAAGACCGAGGTAGCACGTTCGAGTCCGGCGCCACCGAGTCGATTCCGTTCCTGCTCGTCACCCAGAAGCGCATCGATCGACGCACGAAGTGCTTCGACATCGCTTGGGTCAACAACAACTCCGCATTCGCCTACGACTTCTTCAGTGGACGTACCGGCGGAAGTGATGACCGCAGTTCCTTGGGCCATCGCTTCGAGCACAGGAAGCCCAAATCCTTCTTGACGACTCGGGAAGACAAACAGTTCAGCATCGGCCTGCAACGCCGCAAGTGTTTGAGAATCAACGAATCCAACACGAGCGACTCGCGAACCAAGTCGCGCCAATTGGCTGTCTATCTGTTCGTTCCAACCCTCGGGGCCAGCGAGAACAAGCGACACATTGCGATCTTCGATTCCCTCAAAAGCGGAAAGCAGAACGGGAAGGTTCTTTCGCGGCTCGATGGTTCCTGCCCACAGCACATACCGGCCGTTGATCCCGAGCCGAACTCGCATCTCATCGATTGCCGATTGAGAGGCAGGCTCAACATCGATTCCCCACGACACAAGGCGGATCTTCTCGGGATCGAAACCATTGGCAACGCACTCGTCGATCGTTGCTTGCGATGGACAAACAACGATGCTCGCATCGCGGCGAGCCAGTTCGATCGCTCGATGGAAAAATGCGACGCCTCGACGGGTGAACTGCGACGGATCGCGCAGGAATGCGAGATCGTGGACGGTCACGACAATCGGCGAACGAGCTGGGGGCATCGCCATTCCTGTCGCATGGATGACGTCGACGCGACCGGTGGCGTGTTCGACATCGGGCCAACGAAGTCGATGCCACGATTCGTAGAGGGCAAGTCGAGGGAGGGGAAGCTGTTTGATCTCGACAGAGGGGGTCCACGAAGGAGGTGGAGGTGTTCGGTGGCGCGCGCTCACTCCAACGAGTTCAAGATCGGTGTAGCGCTGGAGTGCGCTGACGCTCCCGAGGGCAGCACGAGCCGTGCCGCCGGGTACGGCGTGCCAGCACTGCTCGAGGGTGATCGCAACCCGACGACATCGCTCCATGGGCGATCCAGTCTCCCACGGGGGCACCGGCGCTCCCGGCATCGCCACGAGGCAACCCAAGCCATGCCTTGGCGGTCAGTAGGGTGAGCGGATGGAGTTTGTGCCCGACGCCGCCTTCTGGAACGACCGCAAGGTCCTCATCACAGGTGGTCGAGGCTTTCTTGGCCAAGCGGTCGTCGATCGCATTCGGGCCCGAGGAGCAAAAGAACTCTTCATCCCGTCGAGCGCCGACTACGACCTGCGCGACCGCGATGCCGTCCGTCAACTGTTCGCCGACACCAGTCCCGATCTTGTCCTCCATCTCGCCGCCCGCGTTGGCGGAATTGGCGCGAACATGGAACGGCCTGCCGAGCTCTATCTCGACAATCTCCTTATGGGCACCTACGTGCTCGATGAAGCACGTCTCCAAAACACGCCAAAGACGGTCATGGTGGGGACGATCTGTTCCTACCCGAAATTCACCCCAGTCCCGTTCTCCGAGGATTCTCTTTGGCAGGGCTACCCCGAAGAAACGAATGCCCCGTATGGCATCGCGAAACTCGCGCAACTCGTTCAGGTGCAGGCCAACCGCGCGCAGTACGGACAAGACGCGGTGTACCTCATGCCGACCAACTTGTACGGACCGCGAGACAAGTTCCATCCCGCCGTTTCACATGTCATTCCCGCACTCATCAAGAAGGCGGTCGATGCGAAGGAATCTGGCGCTGAGTTCCTCGAAGTCTGGGGAACTGGTTCTGCAAGTCGAGAATTTCTCTATGTCGACGACGCTGCTGAAGGAATCGTGTTGGCCTCGGAGTTTTACAACGAGGACCAACCCGTCAATCTCGGTGCCGACCGAGAGTTGCCGATCAGAGAACTCGTCGAAATCATCGTGAAGCTCGTTGGTTTCGAGGGTGAAGTCCGATGGGACACCACCAAACCCGACGGCCAGCCTCGCCGAGGCGTCGATGGCTCACGAGCCCGAGAAAAGTTCGGCTTCACTGCGGGAACGACATTCGACGATGGTCTTCGCCAAACGCTCGACTGGTTCCTCGCGAACCGGGTCGAAGCTGAGGCTCGCCCGGTATAAAACTTCAGCCGCAGGTTTCGCCTTCGGGCACTCGCGGAATGAAATCGCTCATCGTGGTTGTGGTGATGGCTTGCGTCGTCGAAGTTGTTGCCAGTGTTGATGCTGTGGCGCCTGATCCAACTGTCGATGCTGTCGCACCAGTGGTCGTTGATGTCGTGAGGCCACTCAGATCGGGGGCTGCGTTCGGCGATGGGATCGGTCGCAAACCTCGGAAGATGTCGAACATTGGCTGTGACGCAGCAACGTTGAGTTCAAGGACGCTCGCAGCCCCCTTGAATGTTCCTGAAGCCACCGGCGTGAAGCTCACGAGTGAATCGGGATCAAAGGTTCGGAATTGCGAGCCGAGATCGACAAGATCCTGAATGGTGAACTCGGTATCGAGCGTGACGTTCTTCTGAGCGATCGTGAGGAAGTCTTTCAAGATGAACGGATTACGCACACCTTGAGCAACTGCCTTCTTTAGCGCTGCACGAATGAACTGCTGCTGACGAGTCACGCGGCCGAAATCGCTGGTGGGATCTTCTTGCCAGGTCTTCATGTTGTCGCGGGAAATTTCGAAATGACGGGACCGGGCGAAGGCCAAGGCTTGCTCGCCGGAAAGGATCTGACATCCGGTTTCGTATTGGAACAAACCGGTTGCCTGATCGCGAGATGGGAAGTTGAAGTACACCGGCACACCATCAATGGCCTTCACCAGCGCCTCGAAACCTTGGAAATCGACCATTGCGTAGTGGTTGATCGGGATTCCAAAATCCTGATTGATCGTCTGAATCAGACGTTCCGGTCCGCCCAAGGAAAGCGCAGTGTTGATGCGACCTTGCCCACCGCCTGCGATGTCAACCCAAAGGTCACGCGGAAGCGACAACAGCGCTGCTTGCTGCGTCTTTGGTTCGACGCGCAGGATCATGATCGTGTCGGTATTGAGCGATTTACTTCGGCCGCGAAGTACCGGATCGCCCTCGGCCAGACCCATTCCATCGTCAATGCCCACGAGAAGGATGTTCATCGCTTCGCCAGGCGCACTTGGGGCTTCGAGCGAGGTGCCAACGTCGATACGAGGAAGCGCGCTCGCCTGGTTGTAGGCCCACGCCAAACCGCCTGCCGCTATGAGGCAGGCGAAAACGATGACGACGTTAAGAGAGAGCAGCAGCCGCTGAGGCCACGTGCGGGAGGGGCGGCGCACGGGCCGAACACTACTTGAGCCCCCTTGATCGCATGCGTCAGCCCCTACCGTTTGCCATCTCTCGCCGTAGGCTCGCGCGATCGTGAACCCGACCACCCTTTCCGCTCAACGGATAGAACCGCTCGCAGTTGTCGGCGGAATGGTCGCGTCTGGACTCATGGACGTCACCTCGGACCTCACTGCACTGGAATCGGAAGGCTGGTGGGCAGTTGTCCTCCCGTTCGATGCTCCACCGGTATGCGCCAGATTCGAACGACGACGCCCCACCGCTTCGCTCCCACGACCACCCCATCAATGGACCGGTCCCCCGGCCGACTCGTGGTCCTCTTCACTTACCCAATCAGATTTTTCTGATCGCGTCGCGTTGATTCGCGATGCAATTGCAGCAGGCGATGTCTACCAGGTGAATCTCACCCGTCGACTGTCTGCCCCGCTCCCCCATGACGCGTCGATGTTGGCCCTAGGCGAACAACTCGCAAGCGGAAATCCAGCCCCGTTCCAAGCAGTCATTGAACTGCCTGAGGCAGGTGTCCGCATCGCGTCTGCGTCGCCCGAACTGTTCCTTACTCGCGACCACTCTCGAATTCGTTCGGCACCAATCAAAGGCACAACCGCAACAGCGGGAGTTTTCAGCGAGAAGGACTGCGCCGAAAACATCATGATCGTCGACTTGGTTCGCAACGACTTTGGTCGCGTCTGTAAGCCGGGCTCCGTTGTCGTTCCAAATCTCTTGGAGCGTCAACACCATCCTGGTCTCGACCACCTCGTAAGCACCGTTGAAGGTGAACTCCGACCTCACGTCACCTGGTCGGACCTCATCGACGCAACATTCGCTCCGGGCTCAGTCACCGGTGCACCGAAGATCGCTGCGGTGAAAAAGATTCACGAACTCGAACCTGTTGACCGCGGCGTCTATTGCGGCGCCATCGGATGGGTCGACGCTGATCGCGCAATTGGAGAGTTCAACGTAGCAATCCGCACGTTCTGGGTTGAGGGCGACCAGCTGTGTTTTGGAACGGGCGGCGCCATCACGTGGGATTCCACGGCCGATGACGAATGGGCCGAAACCGAACTCAAAGCAGCGCGACTCATTTCGCTTGCGTCAGGCAGACCATCGTGAGCACGCACATGATGTGGGTCAACGGAGAACTCGTCGACTCCTCCTTTCCCGCAATTTCTGCCCACGACCACGGTCTCCTCCTTGGCGATGGTGTCTTCGACACATTGATTGTCCGTAATGGAACTCCGGTGTTTCTTGAACGACACCTCCGAAGGCTGCGTGCAGGAATCAACCGTCTTGCGATCACACCGACGCCAACCGATTCAGAACTCACCGCGGCGATCCATCAACTCATCGACGTCAACGACATTGAGACCGCGCGCGTTCGCATCACAATGACGCCGGGTCCAGGTGTAAGCCCTCGAGAACGAGGCACACAACCACTCACACTCATCGCGCTGTCGCCGCTTCCCGACGCCCCGGCATCGGTGTCGTTGTGCAGCGTTAAGTGGACCCGCAACGAACGATCTCCACTCGCTGGGATCAAGTCCACAAGTTGGGGCGACAATGCGTTGATTTTGCGTCACGCCCAGCAACTGGGATTCGACAACGCTTTACTTTGCGACACCACAGGCCGACTGTGTGAATGCACAACCTCAAATCTGTTTTTGGTGATCGACCAACGCATCGTTACCCCGTCTCTCGACTCCGGGTGTTTGCCCGGCATCCTTCGTGAGGTCCTTCTTGACGCCGAACTCGCAACTGACGGCGACCTCACATCGGCAGATCTCGAACGCGCGAGCGAAGTATTCATCACATCATCGACAACGGGGATCGTTCCGATTCATCGGATTGATTCACGCGACTATGCAGTCAATGGACCGCTTACGACTCTTGCCCGTTCGAGGCTTTTCGAACTTGAGGGCGAAGAGGAACCCAGTCGCTAAATCAATTTTGCGTGGACGATGTCGCCAACTGTTACTGCGACAACCTCGCCGGCACGATCCACGAGCAAACGCCCATCGTCGGCAATTCCAACAGCGCGACCCTCGAACGTCTCTGTCGGATTCTCCACACGAACGTCGCGCCCGATCGTTGAAGACGCTGAACGGACCTCGGCGAGGAAGTCTTCGCGGGTGCCAGCACTGGCAATCGCATCGAGATGCCGGTCGTAATGACGCAACCACGCAACGAGAACTTCTTCACGATCAACTGGGCGACCAGTCAGGTGGTTGACCGAAGCTGCCGTTGCTGCCAGCTCGGCGGGAAGGTCATCTGGCCAATCGAGATTGAGTCCCATGCCCACGACAACGGCATCGACGCGTCCGTCGACCACATGCGATTCCGCCAAGATGCCCGCGAGCTTGCGATCGATAAGGAGCCCCTCGGTGACGACGAGGTCGTTGGGCCACTTCAACCCGGGCTTCACCCCCGCCACTTCCTCCACCGCATCCACCGCTGCGAGACCACAGGCCAGAGTCAGCAAGAAGAGGTCCTCTGGGGCCACAGACGGCCGCAGAAGCGCAGAGACAAGCAATGAGGCCCCTGCAGGGGCAATCCAGGCTCGGTCGAGCCTTCCCCTGCCCGCCGATTGGTAATCGGCGACCAGAACAAGACCCTCGGGAGCCCCCTCGGCGGCTGCCGCAAGAAGGTCTCGATTAGTCGAACCGGTCTCGGCCACCCATCGCACCTCGGCGAATCGGGTGCCCGGGACCCCAGATGTGGCGAAGGACCCGTTCACGCGTGCCACCATAGAGCGTGCTCAAAAAGATCCTCATCGCAAACCGCGGCGAAATCGCCGTCCGTGTCATTCGTGCCTGTCAGGAAATGGGCATCGCCACCGTGGCGGTGTACTCCGATCTTGACCGTGACGCCCTCCATGTTCGCCTCGCCGACGAGGCCTATGCACTCGGCGGCACGACAGCTGCGGAGAGTTACCTCAATACCGAACTGATCCTCGATGTCATCGAGCGCAGCGGCGCTGACGGCGTGCATCCTGGCTACGGCTTCTTCTCTGAGAACACCGACTTCGCACGCGCCATCACCGAGCGCGGCGTCACGTTTATCGGTCCGCCTCCCGGCGCAATCGAAATCATGGGCGACAAAGTTTCCAGTCGCATCGCTGCTCAGGCTGCAGGTGTCAACGGAGTTCCAGGCACAACCGAATTCCTTAACGATGCATCTGAAGTCATCGCCTTCGGCAAGACACACGGTTGGCCGGTTGCAATTAAGGCTGCCTATGGCGGCGGCGGTCGTGGCATGCGCGTTGTTCGAAGCGAAGATGAAGCTGCTGAAGCGTTCGACTCCGCACGAAGCGAAGCGCTGAAGGGATTCGGCCGCGACGAGTGCTATGTCGAGCGCTACCTCACATGGCCGCGCCATATTGAGATGCAGATCATTGGCGACACGCACGGCAACTGCGTCTGGATCGCCGAGCGTGATTGCTCTGCACAACGTCGCCACCAGAAACTCGTTGAAGAGAGCCCGGCACCGAACTTCCCCGCTGAAGTACGTCAGGCCATGGGCGAAGCAGCCGTCACCGTTGCGAAAGCATGCGGCTACTTCAACGCTGGCACCGTCGAGTTCCTCTATCAGGACGGCGAATTCTACTTCCTCGAAATGAACACTCGACTTCAGGTCGAGCACCCCGTTACCGAAATGGTGTCGGGCATCGACCTCGTCGCTGAGCAGATCCGCGTCGCATCTGGGCTTCCGCTTTCATTCACACAAGAGTCCATCGAACTGTCGGGACATGCGATTGAAATTCGCATCAACGCGGAAGATCCGGCGCAGGGCAAGTTCCTTCCCTCCCCTGGCCACATCACCACGCTGGTTCCGCCGGCAGGTTTCGGCACACGCTGGGACGGCGGCTACGAATCGGGCGACACCGTCAGCCAGTACTACGACAACCTCGTAGGCAAGCTGATCTGCTGGGGCTCCGATCGTGAAACGGCAATTCGCCGCACAATTCGTGCATTGCGTGAGTTCCGCATCGACGGCATCGCCACCACGATTCCCGCCGACCTCGCCATCCTCGAACACCAGGACTTTGTCGATGGAAAGCATTCCACCAAGTGGGTGGAAGACACACTCGATCTCAGCACTGTTGGTAGCACCGCAACTGTTGCCGAAGGCGAGACCGAAGCAAAGGTCCAGCGCGACGTCGACGTCGAAGTCAATGGCAAGCGATTCTCGGTCAAAGTCTTCGTCCCTGAGTCACAGGCTGGCGCCGTTGTCGCTGGCGGTGCTGCCGGCGGCGCAAGCCGCCCTCGTCGCTCAGGTGGCGGCGGCGGTGCAGGCGCTGGCGGCGGATCGGGTGCCGTTGCCGTCCCGATGCAGGGAACCATCGTCAAGGTGCTCGTCGAAGTCGGTCAAGAAGTCGAAGCCGGCGCGACCGTGTGCGTCCTTGAAGCCATGAAGATGGAAAACAACATCACCGCCGACAAGGCAGGCACCGTCAAGGAGATCAAGGTCGCCCCTGGCGATTCCGTTGGCTCCGGCGATGTCGTCGTGGTGATCGAGTAACCGCTGGCTAATGCACCCAGCCACTGGGTGAGGGCAACGGGAGATCGAGATAGGTGACGATGCCAGGACTGGCATTGCACACCGACGCGACTGCATCCACGGCAGGCAGCGATGTCATCACCATTCCCAGCACCATGTAATCGCTAAACGACTTCGGCTTGAAGTCCGCGGGCGGGAACACTTCAAGCTTTGTGCGCACTGAAGGCATGCCTTCGATCTCGACGATGTAACCGTGCTCGACCTTCCAGTCCGGCTCGAGCGTGCGACCCTTCCGCCAGCGCACATCGCAGGACACGACTTTGCGATCGCCGATCCATCCTTGCCAGCTCGCCGACACGCCGGCGACACAACCAGCGTCGATCGACCATGACCCAAGATCAAGGAAATCCGTGGTGATCGCATACTCAGTTTCACAACGCACCTCGTCGAACTCGACACCAAGGGCTTGCCCCATGAGATACACCGCGTCACCAAAGACCGCAGTCCCCTGCTTTGTCATCGCCGAAAGATTCGGGTCGTCAGGAAATAATCCGTAGCCAACGGACTTTTCGGTATCGCCCGAGTCATAGCCCGTGGAGTCGACCGATTCGAGCATGCGAATGGAATCAATCCGATCGCAAACACCCGCCGAAACGATGCCGAGAAGATTCGCCATCCCAGGGTTCATACCCGAACCAAAGATTGAACTTTTACCGCGCTCACACGCGTCGAGAATTCGTTGACGATCGGCACCCAGCGCGTGCCCCGTAATAAAGCCTGCCGTTGCGGTGATGTTGATACCAGCTTCGAGAATTCGCACCATGTGATCGATGTCGGGCCATTTAGGGTTGTAGATCACACAGTCGGGAGCGAGCGCAAGCAACGCGTCAACGTCATTCGTCGCAAGCACGCCAATGGGATCACCACCGCACAGTTCGCCGACATCGCGTCCGACCTTGTCGGCACCCCATGCATAACAACCGACAATTTCGAGCTCAGGATTCGCAACCGCAGCGATGACCGACCGCTGACCGACATTGCCGGTCGTCCACTGAACAACTCGATATACCCGTGACCCCATCTGTTCCCCCAAACGCTGCGATGCCCAGAAGGCTCGTAAACGTCTGAGGGTAGGCCGTGGGACTGGTTAGCGGGTGGAGATCACGAGAGTTCCACCGACCACATCGGGCCAGCCCCGGTGGAGTTCGCCGCCAATCCCCGTGCCAAAGACCAGCAGTACGGCTCCGAATCCGAATGGGCCGAGCGGCAGAGCTAGAGGCGACCAAGGAAGCAGCGACCGCAAGCCGCTCTGTGTGGCGGTAGGACGAGTTCCATCGACGTATCGGACAACCTTCAGCCCGAAGATCATTTTGCCCAAGGTCCGTTGCGCAAAAAAGGTGAAGAGGAAGTCATAGAGGACGCCAAATGCAAGGGCGGCCGGAAGCAACCAATTCGGAACATCCAATTGCAACTGCCCGTCGATGGTCTTCGCCGTCAGAGCAATCACGACCAGAACCGGCAGCGCGATAACGGACAAGTCCAGCGCTCGGGCACCGAATCGAGGACCGGGCGCAGCAAGGCTGAACGGGCCGGTCGCAGGAAAATCCTTCGCTGTGGGCACCTTCCGAGGAGCACCGAGGGGATCAGTTTGCTCACTCTGCTGCATCGGACAGTGCCTCGGCCATTGAGGGATGCACAAAGAGTGACTCATGAAGGTCGGCAACCCGAAGTCCAGCGCTCACGGCGAGCGCAAGCACAGCGATGAGTTCGGCCGCATGACGACCCACGATTGATCCACCGAGGACGACACCTGTTGCCGGATCAGAAATGATCTTCACAAACCCACGCGAATCGTCTTCAATAAGGGCCTTGGCGTTCGCTGAAAATGGAACTTTCGTGACGCGAATTTTGCGACCCATTGCAAATGCGTCAGCTTCAGCCAAACCAACATCGGCGATTTCGGGTTCGGTGAAAATTGCCGAAGCCGCCTTTTCGTAATCGATATGCCGATGGGGACCAACATGAAGACCCATCGCGTGTTCGGCGATCTTGCGTCCCTGCAAGGAAGCAACCGAAGAGAGCGGAAGTTTTCCTGAGACATCGCCGGCGGCATAGACGTGCTGCAGGGAACTTTGACAGTTGTGATTGATTTTTACGTAACCGTCGACGAGTTCAACACCAGCCTCAACCAAACCGAGGTTGTCGGTGTTCGGAATCGAGCCAATCGCCAAAAGTGCGTGCGAACCGCTCACAATGCGTCCGTCGGTGCATTCGATCGTGACGCCATCGGCGCTCACCGTCCCACGGAGGGCTTTCGCGCCCTTCAGCAGTTGAACTCCACGAGCAAGGAAGTCCGCTTCAAGTGCTGCCGCTACTTCTGGATCTTTGAGTGGCAACACTTGCTGTCGACTCACGATCAAGGTGACGTCACTCCCAAAGGACTTGAACATGTGAACGAACTCAACGCCAGTGACACCAGAACCGATGACAACGAGGTGCTCGGGAAGCGAAGAAGGCGGATAGGCATCACGCGTCGTAAGCATCCGTTCGCCATCGACGTGTGCCCATTCGGGGATTCGAGGACGGCTACCTGTGGCGATCAAGACGACATCAGCATCAATCTCGACCGGCCCATCGGCTGTCTCAGCGATCACTTGGTGGGGGCCCACCATTCGACCGGTGCCTTTAAGGAGTGTGACGCCCTGGCTTTCAAGCAACGTGGTGGTTGACCGTTCGAGCCGCTTGCCGATCGTGTCGATCCGGTGGCGGAGCGCATCGAAATCAAGCGTGGCCGAAACATCCGTGAGCCCCATGCGCTGGGCCTCGTTAATCGTGCCCAACGCTCCACCAGTAGCGATCATGGCCTTGGAGGGAATGCAGTCACGAAGGTGCGCCGCGCCGCCCACGAGATCCTTCTCGATCATCGTGACGTCGGCTCCGAAGCGGGCCGCGTAGGTCGCAGCGGTATTGCCCGCCGGACCACCGCCAATGATCACGAATCGCTTGGCCATAAGCGATCAGGCTACCGGGCCGAGATTGCGAGATGGCCTCCTACCGTCCTTTCAAGCCAGAGTTCACATCAGGTTCACGAACCATCAGTGAGAAGCACGGACGATCAAGCGAAGGCGATGATCGGGGGTGAACACACGCCGAGTAAGTCCCAGTCCAATCACCGTCACGCTTGTCGCAACAGAGCCCAGCACCAAATACATAATCGCCAACTGCACGGTGACAGCGTCGACGGCATCAACCCCAGCGAGCACGAGTCCAGTCATCGCCCCTGGAAGAAAAACCAACCCAACCGCCTTTGTCGATTCGATCTGCGGTACCAGCGCTGTCCGGAGAGCGGACCGAACGTACGGTCGTGACGCGTCTTGCCACGAAAGTCCGAGCGCTAGTCGCGCTTCGACTTCATCGCGCTTGTCAGAAAGTTCCCCGACAATGCGCCGACCCACAAGAACACAAGCAGTCATGGAGTTTCCGATCATCATTCCGGCGAGCGGAACGATCGTTCGCCCCTCAACCGGGAAGACATGAAATCCGAAAATCACCGAGAGGCTGACGACGACGACCGTCGCCATCGAAAGAGTTCCAAGCACAAAGATGCCGGGTACCTCCTTTGCGCGGCCACGGATGGTGAAGCCAGCGAACCCAATCATGACGATGACCCACAACCACGCCCACCACACCGAAGCTTTCGAGTCCAACACAAGTCGTAATGCAATCCCCACCAATAGCAATTGCACTGCCGCACGTGCCGATGCCCACACGATGGAACGCGTCAGATGCAACCGTTGCCAGAACGAAAGCGCAATCGCAATCGCAACGAGAGCGAACGAACCGACGAGTCCGGCCCAGCCAATTGTCGTGGCGTTCACGTTCCCACCTCAGGAGTGTCTTGCGCGAGGTACAAAGAAGTTTCACTTGCTGTTGCATTACGACCATCAACAAGGACATGGATGCGATCGGCAATTCGATGCGCTTGATCGAGATCGTGCGTGACCCACACCACGCCTATTCCTTCATTGGCGAGTTCGCGAGCCAGCGCTTCGATACCCAACCGATTCTTCGGGTCGAGCGCCGAGGTTGGTTCGTCCATCAAGATCACGGCGGGCTTGGTCAGGAGCGTCCGAGCGATGCACATCCGCTGGGCCTCACCCCCTGAGAGAACGTCAGCCACGCGATCAAGGAACGACGAGTCGAGGCCAACCCGTTGAAGCACGTTTCCAAGTTCGCTCTCATTCGCGACTGGGTCGGCGACCTTGAGATTCGATCGAACGGTTCCTGCGAACGGGATGGGCTTTTGAAAGACCATCCCGACATTGCGGCGAAGCACCCGAGGGTCGCTGAGACCGAGGTCCTCGCCGCGAAAGCGCACCGCACCCGCCGTGGGCACCTCAAGCCGATTCCCAAGACGCAGAAGCGTCGATTTCCCAGCCCCAGAGGGCCCGGCAACGACAGAGACCTGTCCCTCGAGGATGCCGAGCGTGACCCCTTCGAGGATGGTGGCCCCGTCCAGCCCCACAAAGGAAACGGTGTCGAAGTCCAAGAGCGCCGGTTCGTGGTTGGCACGAGGATCCAATCCCATGATCGCCAGCATGACACCTGCGCGCCCTCCCTCTTAGTCTGACGGGGTGACTTCCTCAGAACAGTTCCCCACCGCCTGGGCCGATGCGGCCTCCAAAGACCTCAAAGGCGCAGACCCTGCCGACCTTGTCTGGGAGACGCCCGAAGGCATCGCCGTCAAACCGCTCTACACCGCCGCCGATCTCGAGGCGCTAGGCGAGGTCGACACCCTTCCCGGGTTCGCTCCCTACACCCGAGGCGTGCGGGCCACGATGTACACGAATCGGCCGTGGACGATTCGTCAGTACGCAGGATTCTCCACTGCTGAGGAATCCAACGCCTTCTACCGTCGCAACCTCGCAGCCGGCCAGATGGGCTTGTCGGTGGCCTTCGATCTCGCGACACACCGCGGCTATGACTCTGATCACCCGAACGTTGTCGGCGATGTTGGCAAGGCCGGTGTGGCGATCGATTCAGTCGAAGACATGAAGATTCTGTTCGAGGGAATCCCCCTTGATCAGATGAGTGTGTCGATGACGATGAACGGCGCGGTCATTCCGATTCTCGCCATGTTTGTTGTTGCCGGTGAAGAGCAAGGCGTTGATCGTGCGCTTCTGGCCGGAACCATCCAGAACGACATCCTCAAAGAGTTCATGGTTCGCAACACCTACATCTACCCGCCTGCTCCCAGCATGCGCATCATCGCCGACATCATCGATTACACGGCGAACGAAATGCCGAAGTTCAATTCGATTTCGATCTCCGGCTACCACATGCAAGAAGCGGGCGCGACCGCAGTGCAGGAACTTGCCTTCACCATTGCCGACGGCAAGGAATACGTCCGCGCCGCACTTGCCAAGGGACTTGATGTCGATCTCTTCGCCGGTCGCCTTTCATTCTTCTTCGCTATTGGCATGAACTTCTTCATGGAGGTCGCCAAACTGCGCGCCGCACGCGTGCTGTGGCATCGAGTCATGAGCGAGTTCGAGCCCAAGAAGGCCGGATCACTCATGCTCCGTACCCACTGCCAGACCTCGGGTGTGTCACTCACCGAACAAGATCCGTACAACAACGTCGTGCGCACAACGATCGAAGCACTTGCAGCGGTGCTCGGTGGAACACAAAGCCTTCACACGAACTCGTTCGACGAGGCACTTGGCCTTCCCACTGACTTCAGTGCTCGCATTGCGCGTAATACGCAGCTCATCATCGCTGAAGAATCTGGCGTCACAAGCACCGTCGATCCGCTTGGCGGTTCGTATTACATCGAGTCGCTCACACAGTCGCTTGTCGATGAAGCCTGGCAACTCATTTGCGAGGTCGAAGAACTTGGCGGCATGACGAAAGCCGTTGAGTCCGGCATGCCGAAGTTGCGCATCGAGGAATCGGCAGCTCGCAAGCAGGCCCGCATCGATCGACGCGAAGACATCGTTGTCGGCGTCAACAAGTACGTGCCTGAGAATGTCGAGATGGTCGATGTTCTTGATATCGACAACACCAAGGTTCGCGAAGAGCAGCTCGCCAAGTTGGCAATGGTTCGCGCCAACCGCGACGACGCTGCATGCGCCGCTGCGCTCGCTGCTCTCACCGAGGGCGCCAAAAACGACGGCAACCTTCTGGCCCTCGCCGTTGAAGCAGCTCGTGCACGCGCAACGCTCGGAGAGATCTCCGACGCCATGGAAGAGGTATTCGGCCGCCACAAGGCTGAGGTCCGTACCATTGCCGGTGTGTATGCAAAGGCCTATGAAGGCGACGAAGATTTCACCGCCCTTCAGGGTGAGATCGAAGCCTTCGCGAAAACCGAAGGTCGTCGTCCCCGCATGCTCGTCGCCAAGATGGGTCAGGACGGACACGACCGGGGCGCCAAGGTCATTGCGACAGCCTTTGCGGACCTTGGTTTCGACGTTGACATGGGACCCCTGTTCCAGACTCCGGCCGAAGCCGCCCGCGATGCGATCGAAAACGACGTCCATGTTGTGGGTGTCTCAAGTCAGGCTGCCGGCCATAAGACCCTTGTGCCGATGCTGATTGATGAACTGAAGAAGGCCGGCGCCGACAACATCCTCGTGGTCTGCGGTGGCGTGATTCCGCCTCAGGACTACGACATGCTCAACGAAGCAGGTGTCGCAGCCATCTTCGGCCCAGGCACCAACATCCCGTCGGCTGCTCGCAAGGTTCTCGCCCTCATCGCCGCTACGAGCCCGAACGCGTGACCCAACCCGCCGAGACTGCCGAGTCCCTCATCGAGGGGATTCGTTCGGGAGATCGGCGATCGTTAGCCCGCGCCATCACCTTTGCAGAATCCACTCGGGCCGAGCACCGCGTCATTGCAGACGCGGTGCTTGAAGCAGTACTGCCATTCACCGGCAATGCTGTTCGAGTTGGAATCTCGGGCCCGCCTGGGGTCGGAAAGTCGACGTTCATCGAAGCATTTGGCAATCACATCCTCGACCAAGGCCATCATCTCGCCGTTCTCGCCGTCGATCCTTCGAGTCGCCGTACCGGCGGTTCGATCCTTGGCGACAAGACCCGGATGGGCGAGCTCGTCAACCGTCCCGAAGCGTTCATCCGCCCCTCCCCCGGCGGATCGCAACTTGGCGGCGTCGCTCGACGAACCCGCGAAGCGATGTTGTTATGCGAAGCAGCCGGCTTTGATGTCGTCATCGTCGAAACCATCGGAGTTGGTCAATCCGAAGTTGCGGTTTCGGACATGGTTGATCTTTTCGCTCTCCTCGTTTCACCCGGCGGCGGCGACGAACTCCAAGGAATCAAGCGCGGCATCATGGAGCTCGCTGATCTCGTCATTGTCAATAAAGCCGACGGCGACCTCGCTCCCGCTGCAGCCCGCACCAGAGGCGATTACGCAAGCGCTGTCCACTTACTTCGACCGAAATGGAATGCATGGGCAACTGAAGTTCTCGCCTGCTCGGCACTTAACGGCACCGGCGTTTCCGAGGTCTGGCAAGCAGTCACCACCTTCCGTGCGGCTGTCACTGCTGATGGAGAACTTCTTGAGGCCCGCTCAGCTCAGGCAACTGCATGGCTCTGGAGCGAAATCGGCGACACCCTGATTGATCGCTTTCGCGCCGACGCAACAGTTGCTTCGCTCTTGCCCGATGTTGAGTCAAGCGTTGCGGCCGGAAAAATCACTCCAGCAAAAGCCGCGCTTCAGCTGCTCCAAGCATTCGGCTCGAAGGGGTAACTCAGTTCCCCGAACGCCGCCCTCCCAGACACTGATTTGTCCTCGACGGTGTGACCGTCGATCGGCCAGAAATAATCAATCCGGACGCGTTTTCAGCGATCAACGCATCAAGACAACAGAAGCTCCGAGTGGTTCAACCATGTGCCGCCTCGACGAGCCGATACCCACTGCTGCTCTTGATTTCGCAAGGCTCTGTGATGCATGTCTCACTCTTGATGAGTGGACGACACGAACCCGCTGAGATCCGAAAAGGGTCCGACTATGATTTCCAATCAAATGGATGCCTCTCAAACTGCCTCCGCCGATGAGCTCTCTGCACTTCGAGAAGAAGTTGCTCGGCTCCATGAACTTGTTGGTCCATCGGAGAAGTCGTACGAAGATCTAAAACGCGACGCTTTTGGCGCGCGCGACGCTGCGCGAAAAGCGGAATTGGAAACTGGTCGACTTCGGGCCCAAATTGTCGAACTGGAAAACGAAGTACGTCGCTGGCAGCGCGACTTTGTTTGGTTCCGTGATCGCGTGATCCGAAAAATTCCGGTAATCGGAAGAGTCTTTTCTCGATTCAGTCGAAAATGAACGCGAATTTCGATTCCAGAAAAGACGACGACCAGATCTCCGTCGACATTGTCGTACTCGACGAAAACGGTGGCCGTCCCGCGCTCAATGCGGCCCTCAACACTTCGCTCGCCGAAGTCGTCGTACTTTCAGGACACCGAGGCGGGGTCAATCCGCGTGCACTGCCACTGCTCGCGAAGGCCTTCCGCGATCCTGAGGTCATGGTTGCGTATTCCGATGAATCGGTCGTCGATCGTCGGGGCCGGCACCTGCGGTCAATCTATAAACCAGATTGGTCACCCGAGCGACTTCGTTCCCACTTCTACCTCGGCAACATTCTCGCCGTTCGCCGATCGCCTGCCCTCCAAGCGGTACTCGACTCTGCGCTTGATGACTCGTTGCCCCCACTGCACGGCCCTGCGCTTCGATGGGACCTCGTCCTGCGACTCACCGAGAATGGTGGAAAAGTCCTCCACCTTCCCGAATTGCTCTACGGAAGCAAGGAAGATGGACCAGAGCCATACAGCAGGTTCTCAGCAGACATGTTGACCTCGGCCGCTGTCGTTCAAGCACACTGCAAACGCATCGGCATCGACGCCGATGTAGAGGTCTCAGAACCGGGGAACGTTCTTCACCTTCACCGTCATCCACCGGCCTCAACCAAAGTCAGCCTTGTCATCCCGACATGCGGATCTTCTGGCACCGTGTGGGGTCAAGATCGCATTTTCATTATCGAACTCGTGCAGTCGATCGTGAGATCGTCTACTTGGAAGAACGTCGAGTTCGTCGTCATCGCAGATCAGACGACTCCCGAGGTCGTCAAGCGATCACTGTCAGAGCTCTGCGGCGGTCAATTGGTGTGGGTCGATTATGACCTTCCGTTCAATTTCTCCGACAAGATCGCCAAAGGCCGCCAGGCGTCGACAGGCGAGGTTCTGCTTCTCCTCAATGACGACATGGAAGTCATTTCCCCAGATTTCATTGAGGAACTCGTTGGCATTGCTCTTGAACCTGGTGTCGGCGCAGTTGGGGCACGCCTTCTTCTTGCTGATGGACGCCTTCAACACATCGGGCACCGCTACGCCGACGGAACCTTTCATCTTTTTGCGGGCTATGACGGCGACTACGCCGGACCAGAGGACATGTGTCGCGTCACCCGCGAATGCATCGGTGTCACCGCTGCGTGTCTCGCTGTTCGATCAGATGTTTTTGACGAAGTTGGCGGAATGGCCCTCGACTTCCCTAATAACTTCAACGATGTCGACTTCGCCCTTCGGATTCGAGAGCGCGGATTGCGAAATATCGTCACCCCACACGCGGTGCTCTTTCACTTTGAAAGCGTCACTCGAGATGGCACCGTCACAGCAGACGAAGCTCACCTGCTTTTCTCACGCTGGGGCAAGCAGCTGAATTCCGATCCTTATTCGAACCCAAACCTTGAATCGGGTCGTATCGAATGGATCGAAAAAGGCACGTATTAGTTCTTTTTGAATTTCCTTAGAACTCGTGACGGGAGCAACCGAAGCCGAGCGAGAATTGCTTTCGAAATTCCCATGAACCCATCAATCCGATAACGGCCGACGACCATCCGCCAGACCTTCATTATCGGGCTGCGACGCCATGGTCCCCAGTTCGCCGATGCAACGACCTGATCGAGATGAGCGCCGAGTTCCGTTGCCGTGGCCTGCCACGGGAACTTCTTGCGGGCGTAGTTGTAACAGCGCAACGATGCGACATGAAGTTTCGAGCGGTCGCGCTGCCATTCTTCCAAGAGGAACGTTGCGTCAGCGAGATTTGAAAGCAGGAATGGCGTGGTTTCGGGATGAGCTCCGACATCGAAGGCCAAGCCGACGGTGCCCGAAGCGTGCGCTTCCACAAGCGGAAGATTGAACCCTTCCCACTGGCTTGGAGAAATGAGTACGTCAAGCTCCGAGAGGAACGTTGAGCGCTCTTCGTCCGAAGCATTAAGCAGGCAGCGCACACCCCGCTCTTCCCACCAAAGGCGGTCTGTTTCCTCACCGCGACCCATGATCGAGAACTCAAATTCAGGTCGATTCTGGAATTCATCAACGATCGCCAGAAACTCGCCGAGACCCTTATAGAACGCTTCACCGGCACCGAGACGCATGAGCGTGCCTATACGGAGGGGTGCTGCGGACTGCGAATTGCCGTCGAACGACTTCGGTCCGAAATCGACGACGTGATCGCAACCAAGTGCGACAACCTTTGCGTCAGGCCAGCCAATGTCATTACGAAGGAAAAAGGAACTCGTGAGAACCTCATCGACCTTTGGATAGACACGCTTGAGTTTATGAACTTTGAGTTGCTCACGATCGGAGACGTCGTGTTCGAACATCGTGGGGGTCGGGTCACCGTGTTCGAAGACCACGGTAGGAATCCACATTTCTAACGCCGGTAGAACCTCAAAGTACGGGCTGGTCTGCGCAACCACGACTTCAATGTCGTTTGATTGACAGAACTCAAAAATTGTCTGCGAGGAAGGAACGAGGGTGAAGACATCGTCACCGGCGTAGAACTCATCAGATTCGAGGCAACCGATAGTCATTTTCCAGCCAGCGGGACCCATTCGGTCGGCCACCTCACGAGCAACAACAGAAACGCCGTAACCGCGCTTCATGACCGAGGTGAGCAGCAAGACATTTCTCATGACTGGAGACATTCCACAAACGAGCTCCAGCGCCGAATAAAGAGGGCCCGATCAGCCCAGTTCTCCTCACCAGGTTCCCGGGTGCCATTTTCGACATGGAAGATCGGTCCAACATGCATCGTTTGCACAGCAAGACCAGCGCGTTGAAGCCGCAAGCAATAGTCGATGTCCTGGCATTCGGCCACATACCGTTCGTCGAATCCACCCGCACGGGCGAACAACTCATTCGAGGTCATGAGAAAGGCGCCAGTTACCGCGGTTGTTTCGAAGGTGTCGCCCAGTTGATGCACCGAAGGCTGCCTCGTGCCTGGATGATATGGCACTGCGAAGAGGTCGGGCGTGCGGAGAAATTCGACTCCTGCGTGCTGCACCGTACCGTCTTCGAAAAGAAGGACAGCCCCGATTGCACCAAGTGTCGGCGAATCAACAAACGCCCGATACATCTCGAGGACACCTTCGGGTCGTTCGTCGATGAAGACATCGTTATTCATGAACAGCACGGTTGAGTGCTTGACATGTTCAAATAGATCGTTGTTGCAGCGAGAGAACTGATACTGCATTCCACGAGTGATCTCGACGCCAACTGGCGGCTTCTCAAGAAGTTCAAGGGTGACTGGATTTGTCGAGCCGGTGTCACCTAAAAGGAGTTCAAGTGCAATACCCTCCTGCTGGCAAAGTTCCCAGAGCATCGGAAAACCCCGCCAGAGGCGCTCAAGCAACTCGGGACGATCCTTGTGAAGAACAACGATAGAAAGGCCCGCAGTTTGGCCATTTCGATGCAACTGACGGCGCTGCATCGAGACTCGCTTGGATCGTTCAGCGTTAAAGGACCCTGCGTATGGATCCAGTTGAGGGAGAAGGCTTGCGAATTGCGCCACCGACAACTCACCGACCGCGGTCTTCGAGCCACGTCGCAGGAAGACGGAACATTCCTTCCGGCGCTGCGCCTTCTGCGCGCACCCGGAACGGGAACGAAAGGTCCTTGGCCGAACCAGATCCGCGGGTTGAGCCGCCATGAACTCGGATTCGACCGGTGTAAACGCCTGGAGCGAGCAAGAGTGGATCGAATCGGCAGCGAACGTCGTAACCGGGAACAGACCATTCCTGCTTGCATAGGGGCGAACTCATCTCTGTTTCGCCGACCACAATTCCTGATTCGGTCTGAATCAAGAGCGAATAGGAATGGTCTTCGTTTGCGAATGATTCAGGCAGAGCAATTCGGAAATTGATCGGTTGACCAGTGATGCCAAATTCGCAAGGCGTGCCGGTGTCGTCAACCATTTCCGCTTCTGTTGACTCAACAGGCACGGGAATAAACCCTGAGGCCATGGCTTCTTGGCGCAGACGCTCGGCCTCGACTTCGTTGACTTCGTGGAGGTAGTCAGCAATGACCTCGGCGGGGTCGCCGCTGTTGCGAACGACTCCATGATCCATCCAGGTGACTTGGTCGCAAAGCTCGCCGATCACACCAAGATTGTGTGAAACAAGAACGATCGTGACCCCGTCGGCCTTTAGACCAGCAATGTGGTCAAGGCAGCGGCGCTGAAAGTCCTCGTCACCAACTGCGATGACCTCGTCAACCAAAAGCACCTGCGGTTCGACATGCACGGCCACAGCGAAACCGAGGCGGACGTACATGCCGCTGGAGTAATGCTTCACCGGGCTATCGATGAATGGAGCCAGTCCGGAAAAATCGACGATTCGATCGAAAATCAGATCGGTCTGTTTGCGGCTTAATCCCAGAATCGATGCATTGAGATACACATTCTCGCGACCGGTGAGTTCTGGATGAAAGCCAGCGCCAAGTTCGAGAAGAGCGGAGATTCGCCCATTGGTTGTGACCGTGCCTGATGTCGGAAAGTGAATTCCCGCCATCATTCGCAGCAGCGTAGATTTCCCGCATCCATTGTGGCCGATGAGGCCCGCAACGCTCCCCTGGCTCACATCTAGCGAGACGTTCTTGACCGCCCAAAAATCCTCGTACTTCGGCTTGCCGAAATTTGTGAAGAGTTGCTTCACGCTTCCCGGACGGTCGGTGTAGAGCCGGAAGCGTTTGGAGACGTCCTGAATTTCAATTGCCTTCGTCACGTCACAACTCCTGCGCAATGTCTCGGGACTTGCGATTGAAGATAAACAATCCAAGGACGAAGATCGCAAATGACGCCAACGGAACGACAATGAGCGACGCCGTGCTGGGGAGCGTCAGTCCATAAAAAATGTCGCGCGACCACTGCACGTACTGGGCGATGGGATTCAATTCCATGATTCGCGCCAGAGTCTCGCTCTTCCTTTCCACGAGTGTGATCGAGTAGATGATCGGTGTCGCGTAGAACAGGACATTCATGCCGATCGTCACGAGATAACTGACGTCGCGATAGAAGACGTTGTACACGCTCAACGCAAGTCCAACACCCACAGAAAAAAGCGTGATGCACAACACCAAGAGCGGGAAGAGAATGAGCATCCAGCCAACATTGCCGAGCAAGATCATGATGAACAGCAGAATTCCTGCCTCGATCATGGTCTGAAGGAGCACCGTGATGGTGTTGGCAAGCGCTGGACACGCTGGTGGGAAATAGACCTTGTTCAGGAGCGGACCAGATGACTGCAACGCAGCGATGGAACCAAGGACGGTGCCGTTAAAGCAGTTCCAGACCCAGAGGCCAGCAAAGAGATAGAGCGCGAAGACTGTTGTGTGACCATTACCTGCGACCGGAGCAGGGCTGTCAAAGAAATAGCCGAAGACGAGGGTGTACACCGCAAGTACCGAGGCGGGGTTCAGAAGCGACCAGACCCACCCCAAAAGACTCTTCTTGTACCGTGCTCTCAGCTCCCGCTGGGCCAGGTTGTAGATCAAGCTGCGATAGGCCCAAAGTTCTTTGACTGACTTCAAGGCTTGGCTCTTCCACTCTTGTGTCGAACATCAAAACGCGGGAATGCGGGAGAGAAAAAGGCTAGCAGGGGGGTTCTCGAGGTCATCGGACCTCCCAGCCCTCCGTGGAAGGCGTTCCAACGGGGTTTCGTTCGTAGAAATACGCCGGAACTCCATCAGGGCCAACGACCTCGGTGGGCGAACTGAGACACGATCCCTGCATCCGCCAAGGGGTCACAAGGTGGCGAACATTGAATTTGTCGAGCACCGGGTCACAAGGATTGATGATGACTTCGATCATGTCGGCCTGAATGAGCCTCACGACCGGAGCCTTCGAGGACGTGTCGAATGACCAGACAGCCTGCGAATAGCGATTCCACTCGTTTTCGTACTCGTGATCCGGATCAATGAGTTCCCACGCTGGGACGTTTGGATACAAGTTCACGCCGCTCAGATTCTGAACCCCTGCGGCCGTAAGCATCGACGCGATGAAATACGTCTCCCCAATCCAGGCTCCAGTTTCTCCGGGTTCAGCCGCAAGTTCTCTGGCCATCGACACGACTGCAGAGTCTCGAGTTTGGGACAACCCGTTGACGAGCGGATTCGCTGGCAATGAAACAACGAGCCCGAACGCAGCAATGAGGCAAACCGACACGAACGGACGCCAGAAGTACAACGCTCCGATTCCAACAGCAGCCAGAAGTGCCACCGCAATCATTTTATTTCCGACGGGCGCGTCTACCGCGCGAAAATCCTGAGCGAGACCAATCACACCAGCTGCAGATGCCATCACCAAAACGACGCCAGCGAACCTGCGGGCAAGAGTCGGAACCGACAACCGTTCAAGCGAAGATCCGACTGCAACGATGAGCATCATCGACGCGAAACCGAGGCCAATCAACGCTCGCCGCTCAGGAACAATCGAAAGAAACGTCAGCTTTGCGACGATGGAGGGAAGTCCAACAAACATCTGCGTGAGGAAAAGAGCCATCGCGATGGTCGATGCGATGATGACCCCACGGAGACGGTCCCCCAGTGGAGCAATGAATCTCCAAACGAGTGGGAGTGGAACGAGCAACAGGACGCCCAGAAGGAGGAACGAGGATCCCTCAGACTCATTGGGAAAGATCACACCACGTAGGTTTGAGCCATTCGTTACGTAATTCAGCCCGAACCAACTCGAAAATAACTGGTGCCACGGAAGTTCTCCGCCTGATACGACCCGAGCCCCGGGGTAGACAGTTTGTGAGATCGCGTGCATGGCTGGCCTACGAGTGACCAAAAATGCTCCGATCGGAACGAGTGCCACACCGACGGCAATGACGACAGCAGTGATGATGGACCGAAGCGTCGCCAACCCTTCACGCCATCGCGGCCAAAGTGCCCCAGCAGTAACGATTCCAACGCCGATTCCTGCCGCGATCTGAAACGGCGGATAGAGGTTGAGGGCGAAACATGTCAGAAAATAAGAAGCGAGTAACGCGACAACGATGCGCCTTCGCCCCGATGACGTCACAGCGAGCAGGAGGCACGCTCCGGCGAACGCCATCCACCCAATCGAGCCAAACGTCGAGCCCGTGTACCACCAATGCAGGAAAGGCGATCCATAGAGCGCAATCGCCCCGACGATTGACCAACGAAGAGAGCCAAGCACCGCCAGCAGAAAGGCGTACGTCCCGAGAAGCAGGCCCGCAGCAATCGACCACCAATCGAATGCGTGGGCGTTGTTGATGGGAAGAATCCCATACGCCCAATGATTCGGATGGAAAATTCGAGTCCAGTCAGCAACAGGTAGGTCCGAAAGCACGGACATGTCATGTGATCCCACACCGACATTGCCATAGCGAGGCTGACCGTTCTCAACCTGCGAGACCACCATTGGCGTATGGACAATCCACTCGTCGGATCGAATTGATCGGGGAATGCCGATGATGACGGTGTCGCTACTCCCGGCGTCTTTCGCCAGAAGCGGGCTGGAGGATCCAGAAATCCCGAGTGCCGTGAAGAGAAAGAGCGCAGCGAAAACAACAGCTGGGAAAATCAAAAAACGACGATTCGACTTCCCAAAATCAAATGCTTGATGAATCTGCGACTGAAGTTTCGACCAAACCGGAACGCTGACGCTGCCGCTCGGAATCCGGCCCGCGGCCTGCTTGTTCGGCGTTGTCACGACTCAGATTGTAGTCCACCATCATTCTCAGCCCCGGAAGCACTATCGCTTGAGCCAAGTGCCAGTTGAATTCGCAATTCATTCCGCGAGACATATCGACGCGCTTCGAGGACACGTCTCGCCGCAAGCGTGGCGGGCAACATCTTTAACGCCGCGAACCACGACCGAATCCTCCGGCCCACAATTACCAAGTCGGGGCTCCGACGGAATTGCACTGCTCGCGTGATCGCAACACGCGCATAGCCAACCGTGCTGAGTGGGAAGCGAACAAATTCCCGGATGACTTCAGAAAGTGAACCATGACGCGCAACGAGAAGTAACCGGTTGCGCTCAATGTGGTGTGCAGCGACCGCTGAGCCTTCGATCGTGGAAGCCGAGTGAATGTGGCGCACAACACTGGCTGGTTCAAGGACAAACCGCCAGCCTCTCCCCCGACCACGCACCGCAAGATCAGTGTCTTCGTAATAGAGAAAGAAACTCTCTTCGAAAACCCCTACGTCAGCGAGAAAACTCGCCCGCAGCAGGACTGCCGCACCACACCAAGTTCCAACATCGACTGCATAGTCATATTGGCCTCGATCAACTTGATAGAGACCGCGTTCGTGTCCAATCCACATTTCATCAAGCCAGGAACCAACGTTGTTCACGACATCGACTGGCTCATGGTAGAGAGACATCGGCAGAGACAGTCGATCTCCAGCCGCAACTGCACGCTCGATTCCCTTGCGGCCATCCAGCGAAACGACGCAGCTCTCGATCGCCGCAAGGTCGATAACGACGTCTGCCGCTCCCGTTGCAGTCATCTCATCGAGATCGACGGGTATACGGATGACCGAACTATCTGAAAGCCATTCGAAAATTCCATCACGGCCAGCTGATCGTCCTCCGCCGTTCGCAACATGCGTCCTAGAGAAAACATCACGACCGTTGACTGAAACTCCACGAAGAACCACCGCGTTCGATGTTTGGTCCTCACCACCCTTGATCGAGACGCTTAACTCAATGAAGCGATCGGCAAGGAGAATCTTCGGACAAACGGCGCCGATTCCTTTGTCGGTGTCCGCACGTCCGACCAAAGGTGCCAGCCAGTTTGGCTCTACCAGTGCGTCACTATTCACGAGCGCCACGAAGTCGACATCGTCAAGCTCGCGCATTGCAACGTTGTTCCCAGGGAATCCGAGATTCCTGCCGTTTCGCATCGTCACGACCGACGGGAACCGACGTTCGATTTCTTCGAGGCTTCCGTCGGTTGAACCGTTGTCGACACAAACGATTTCAAGACGATCTGCGGGCCACTGGGTTTTCGTAACGGCTTCGATTGCGTCAACGATGGTGTGGCCGCCGTTGTAATCGAGAAGCACGACCCGCACGAGCGGGAGAGAAGAAGCCGGCACCATGGAAGTGAAAGGCTAGACCGCCCCACTTCGCCGTCGGCAGAGCCTCAGTTCTAGGGCTTGTTTACGGCGCTAATCGCCTCGAAGAGTGCATCCAACGATGAGTGCGAGGATTTCGCTTGGTCGTCTGAGAGCGCAACCACCGACGCAAGTGGCGATCCGACTCGACGTTGAAGCGATGAAATCTTGTCGCTGGAATCAGCGAGTACAACATCCGAGATTCGGGCGATCGGCACTTCCATCAACCGATTTCGCTCATCGGTGAGGTCCACATTCGTAGCGTCATACACCAACGGGATATCGCCAAGATGTTCGAGCAGGAAACTCGCCCACCGAACGGCAGCAAGTGGATCAGCGACGAGAACAAACTCAAGTCGGCCCCGAAGTGATCGCACAAACGCCAGCAATTCCTCTGATCCGAGCGGCGCATCGATAACTTCGATTCCCCGGTCCTCAAGATTTTCGGTTTGAGGCTGCACGCGTCGACCGTCCGAAGGAAGCACGTGGACAATCCGACCCGATACAACCAAGTCCTCGAGGAGTTTCTGTCCAAGTGTCGAACCCGCGACTCCGTCGGGCGATGCAACACTTTGAACAACAACGAGAACGTGCGGACCGCTCCGCCGATCTCTCCGGCGCAATTGCTCAACGAGCGGCGACGAATCCGCCCGAGACCTGACATCGATGGCAAAACGCTCCACAAGAACCGATCGCGGCGCAAACACAACCGTTTCACCTCTGCCGCGCACAAACGACGAGAGCAACTCTCCCGCTACTTCAAAAGGCGCCGATTTCGTAGAAGAGAGCCACTCCTCAAGTAGCGAACGACGAACGAGACAGCCATAAGGAGAGCAAGAGTCGATCTCTCGCTCCACCCCGTACATCCATCGTCCAACGCGGTCGTCAGCACCAATCCGTACAACGGCACCATCGTCAAGGATTGCACGACCAGCCTCTTGGAGACTGAGGTCATCGCCGACGATCATCGACGCGACAATTCCAACACCCGGTTTCATGCGATTCATAAGCGAATCAAGCCACTCGGGACTTACGTCGATGGCACTATCCAGAAACACAATGTACGGAGCCGTCGTCACCGAAAGTGCTGCAGTCCACACTGCGTGCAAATCGATTGGATTTGCATCGATAGCTCGGAGACCAGCAATTGGTTCAGCGAAAGGTTTATTACTCACGAAAACAACTTCAACCTGCTGGTGTAATGACGAGGACGAAAGCGTTTCGAGTGTTCTCAACGCGTTGTGTCCCCTGCCTGCAACGACCACGGCGATTGTCGGCTCAGTACAAACAGGAAATTCAAGCGCGCCCAAGCGTGCCGACCAGTCGATCCATGGTGGACGCTCCCCGCCGGGAGTTGTTCGAAGTACTCGATTGGCCTGCACATTGAGCGAGACCCGCAGTTGTGCGACCCGGTCGATCACAGGATCAGCGAGAATTTTCTTTCCACCGGGACCCGCCACCTGGCGGAAATGAGCCAACGAGCCGAGGCGCTGCACGAGAACATCGTCAGCAAACCATTCGCGGTATTCGGCTTCGGTCCAAAGGTGAGTACCTTCGCGCCCTTCGCTCGATCCGAACTTCAAATAATGGACAAATGGATTGACGCCTCCTGCAGCAACATCTGGATTGCGATGGAGATACCCGTTCGCGCTGAAGAGCTCGCACGGGTCCAGATTCCTTCGCCATCCGAAGGCGAGGTAGTGCTCCAGTGGTGTGAGTCCCTCGAGGTCAGTCTCGACCTGCTGCAGGTACCACGCGGTTGAAAACAAAGGGTGAGGATCGATACCGCCATAGCCGCCGGTGCTCAGATAATGCTCAAGCGCTGTCATCCCATCGGCAATGTCTCCCACCTGACGGAGATACCAAATGGAATCGAAGACGGGACTCGGATCAAGACCTAAAGAAGCGCCTGTCGTGAGGTAATGATCGAGGGGGTCGACAACGGAGTGCAGCCCATGAATGGTGCGGTACCAATGTCCGTCGAACAGCGGCGTTGGATCGACAACGTCACCTAGCGAGCGCTCAAGGAAGTGCGTTGTCGAGTCGACAGCGATTTCATCCGATCCGATGTAGGTGTCCCGGTACCAAGGCTCGCACACAAGCTTCGACTGTCGCACACGTGTTGATGACTCTGAATGGGGAGATCTTCCGCGAGTCCATCGCTTACCTACCAACTTAAAAACTCCCCCACACCAAACGTCAACGACGCACTACTCGGCCTCGCAAGACTATCGGTCGATCAACTGTTGACTGAGTACGCCGGGTCTACTATTCGCAAATGATCCCGAGTTGTGTTCTGTGCGGCCATCGCGACGTGGTCCTTTCTCAGCCCATTCGAGAAGGCGAGACCTGCCCACGCTGCGGTTCAAGTTGGCGAACACGCGCTACAGCACTACTCGTTATGCAGGGCCTCGGGATTGAGCCCCGTCCGATGCTTGAACTTGAGCCCGACGATCGCCGCCATGGTCTTGGCATCAGCGACAACCCAGAAATGGCAAAGTTCTTTCGTCGCTGTTTCAACTATTCGAATTCGCAACTTGACGTACATCCGGTCATCGACTTACTCAATCCACCGGAGACCCTGACTGGCCTGTACGACTTCGTGATTTGTTCCGACGTCCTTGAACATGTTCCGCCATCACCCGATCGTGCAATCGTGTCGCTCGCTTCGTTCCTGCGACCCGGGGGCGTTGCGATGGTCTCTGTGCCTGTGAGCAATGGCGGCACCGACGAGTACTACCCAGACATCACTGATTGGTCAATGGTGAACGGTGAACTCCACTGGACCGATTCGACCGGTGCATCACACGTTGACCCTGACCCCGAGATCCATGGAGGAGATGGACTCACTATTGCCTTCCGAACCTGGGGTGCCGAAGATTTTGAGCGGACCGTTCTGGCAAGCGGCTTCTCATCAATCGAACGTCTCACTCCATGCCCCGAGCTGGGCGTTCCGGAAATGCCATGGAGCGGTCAACCGGTTGTCATTCCACCGCTGATGTCAGGTATGTGGCTGGCACGTCGCTAGCCAGCGAACACACTGCGTTAGTTCGTCACCTCGCCAAGCGCTGCCACTAAACGACGCAATGGATCGCGGAAATCGGCCATAGTGTCGATACCTGACAAACGAAGTGCAGCGTGGTCAAGTACCGAATTTGCAGGACGGGGCGCCGGACGCGGCGGTTGAAGATCCGCAGTAGCGACTGGCAGCACACGGTCAGGGTCCTGCCCGCTTGCCAGGAGAACCTCGCGCGCAAATTCATACCAACTGACTGGGCCAGCGTTGGTCACATGGAAAATACCTGTCCGCCGCTCAACTACGAGTTGAGCGATCATCGCAGCAAGGTCGTCAGCAAATGTGGGACACCCGCGCTGATCATCAACAAACGACAGCGTCTCGTGTTCTGCTGCGATACGAAGGATGGTCTTCACCATGTTTGGCCCGTGGAAACCGCATACCCATGAAGTACGAATGATCGACGAGTTCTCACCGAGTTCATGCTCACCGGCAAGCTTCGAAGCGCCATAGACCGATTGAGGATTTGTTTGGTCCCATTCGACATAGGCCGATTCTTTGGTGCCGTCGAAGACGTAATCGGTGGAGATGTAGTGCACCGCGGCGTCCACGAGTCGAGCCGACTCAGCGATGAAGCGGGTTCCCATTGCATTCACCGCATAGGCCCGATCGGGATCGGCCTCACATGCATCAACTGCTGTCCACGCTGCCGAATGCACAATTGCATCCGGGTGAAATTCGACGATCGCTGCGTGAACCGCATCGCGGCTTGTGATGTCGAGGCTCGCATGATCAAAACCAGCGACCTCGTGGCCACCGGCACCAAAAACGCTCACGAGTTCGTGGCCAACCTGGCCACCGGCACCAGTGATCAGTACTCGCACCTCAGCGAGCCTTCAGCGGTTCCCACCAGGCACGATTGGCCCGGTACCACTCGACGGTTTCAGCGATCGCAACATCAAGATCACGAGAGGGCTTCCAACCAAGAGCGTTGGCCTTCGAACAATCGATCGAATAGCGACGGTCGTGGCCGAGACGGTCTTGCACGTACTCGACCATTTCTTCACCGACGCCCATGTTCGAAAGGACCATCGACGTAAGTTCACGATTGGTGGTTTCGTTGCCACCACCAATGTTGTAGATCTCGCCGATTGTGCCCGTGCGAAGAACAGTGTCAACGCCAGCACAGTTATCAAGAACATGGATCCAGTCGCGGACATTGAGACCGTCGCCGTACAGCGGAACCTTCTTGCCATCAAGCAAGTTGGTAACAAACAACGGAATGACTTTTTCAGGGAACTGAAATGGACCGAAGTTGTTCGATGATCGCGTGACGATAACTGGCAGTCCGTAGGTCTCCTGATACGAGAGCGCAATCAGATCCGATCCGGCTTTCGAGGATGAATACGGAGAACGGGGCCCAAGGCGATCCGTTTCAACGAATGAACCGTCGTCGATCGAGCCGTACACCTCATCAGTCGAGATATGGAGGAAACGCTCGACTCCGGTGTTGCGCGCGACATCGCACATGACATTGGTTCCGAGGCAGTTCGTGCGCACAAACGTGTCGGGATCAACGATTGATCGATCGACATGACTTTCAGCGGCGAAGTGGACAACCATGTCGTGGCCCGTCATTGCTGCGGCGACGGCGTCACGGTCGCAGATATCACCTTGCACAAACGAGTACCGAGCATCGTTCGCGACATCGGCGAGGCTTGAAAGGTTGCCTGCATAGGTCAGCGCATCGAACACCGTGACTTCGTCGTCAGATGTAGCGAGAACGTGGCGCACATAATTGGAGCCGATGAATCCGGCTCCTCCGGTGATGAACAGTTTCATGGAATACCTCTCAAGGACGCAGACGCCAGTGCGGCTGCCACTGCGATTCGATGTCAGCCCGTGCCGGATTCTTGCGATCACGATCCGAAAGAATCGGATCGGACACTCCCCAGTCGGCGGCGATGGCGGGGTCGTCCCACGCCACGCCCAGTTCGTCGGCCGGGTTGTAGTAGTTGTCGACGAGGTAGGTGATCGTCATATCGGTCAGTGCTGCGAATCCATGCGCCACGCCCGGCGGAATGAAGACTCCGCGATGGCTATGGGTTCCGTCTGCCTGACGACCGAGATCAAGCCACTGTGTCGATCCATCGGTGGGCGATTCGGTGCGCAGGTCGTGAAGTACAACTCGTGCCGTCCCATAGGGCACATACCAATAGTCGGCCTGATGCAGGTGGTAGTGAAGTCCGACCACGGCGCCGGCTTGGCGATCGCCGCGATTGCCCTGGAGCATTTCTCGGCCCTGTGGGAACCACTCACGGCGATAGGTCTCGACGAAGAACCCTCGCTCGTCACCATGGATGTCGGGATCCACCACGTAGACGCCGCGAATGAGGTCAGATTCGGTGATCGTTGCCATGTGGGGGCGGGGCCTTCCGTGGTCGCCGAATGGTCAGATCAAACTAGCCGACGGCCCAACGACTCCTAGGAAACGTCCCGGCAGCCCAAAAGCTGATGGGAGCCTGATCCAGCGATATTCAGCGCATAGACGCAGACACGTTGGACGCCATTGCCGATTCGAGGCGTGGCGAAGTTCCAACCGTGGTCAGAGCCGAGGCCCCACGGATTTCCCAGATCAGGACGACTTTGATTTGCCGAGACCGCAAATCCATAACCGTTCACATAGACATGGACGATGTCGGGTGAGGCCGTGTTCGGGTCGATTGCCCAACCATTCGCGTACACCGTTCCATTCGCAACCGATGCACCGTCGATTGATCCAATCGGATTTCCCATCGGCACGTTGACGGTCTTGCATCCGAGAAGACGATTTCCATCTCCCCCGACAACATCAATGGCGTAGGCGCACACATTGTGAGGGCCGTCGGGTGCAGGAAGTGGTCCACTAAATCCGTGTGCTGCGCCGTAGGCAGGTAAACCCCCGCCGATATCGGGCCGATTCCCATTCGCAGTAAAGGCGAAGCCCTGACCATCGAGGTACACATGCACCGGAATCGATGCAGCGGTATCGGGATCAACGGCCCAGCCAGTGACCTGAATCGCTCCGTTCGTGAACGTCGCTGTATCCAACGCACCAAATGGTGCACCACCGGTGACCTGCACGTTTCGACAACCCAGCAATACGTTCGTGCCGACACCAACATTGATGGCATATACGCAGACACTGTGCGGACCACCTCGGACGGACACGTTTCCGCTGTAACCGCGTGCGGCCCCGTAGCCGGGGAATCCCGCAGCTACGTCGTTACGGGTTCCGTCGGCACGAAGCGCCACGCGTCCAACGCCGTCGACATACACGTGCACGTCTATCGATGCGGAGGTATCGGGATCGACAACCCAACCAGTGACTGACAACGAACCCATGCCACCGACTGCGGTATCGACGACCCCGATCGGCGAACCACCCGGCATGGCAACCGTTCGACACCCAAGAGAGGCCGAGCTGCCCGGTCCGATTGAGTTCGTTGCGCTCACACACACTTGGATATTGCCGCCCGTAGGCACCTGAACGCTTGCGGTGTAGCCATGCAGATTCCCTAAGCCACTGGGATTGCCAAGATCAGGACGGTTTTGATTCGCGGTCACGACGGTGTCGACACCATTTACACGCGCAACAACCTGCGTCGGGGTTGTGCCGTTGGGATCGATCGCCCATCCCGAAACTTCGATACGACCTGGGCCGGCAGCACGCGCCGTATCAATGACACCAAAGGGATCGCCGCCCAAGGACTTGCAGCCGAGAAGCGAGTGCACTCCAGAGCCCACGTTGATTCCATACGCGCAGACCTGTTTGGCTCCGAGCGGAACCGGCACCACGGTGAAGAACGCGTGGTCGCCGCCAAATCCTGGATAGGCGGTGGCGAGCCCGGGGAATGTGCCACCCGCCGTGACTTCATAACCCTGGCTATCGACATACACGTGCACCTTGATGGGTTCACGTGTATCGGGATCAATCGCCCATCCGAAGACGTTCGCGTACGTCGGCTCTGGCACCGAGATTGAGTGAAGGGTTCCAAATGGCGATCCTGCGCCACCGCCACTTCCTGCGAGGGCCTGCAACGACGCAAGGTCGCAGCAGAAGAAATTCATATCGACGTTGTCGAGTTCGCCACCAGAGGAGTTCGCGTAGATGCCGGGAACGTTCTCAATACTTGAGAACTGCCACCAGGTCCACGATGACCAGCCCGTGGGGAGGCGGGGCTGACGCGTATCGGTGTAGGGGTTGCACAGGCGTTCACCGGTGTTGCTCTGACACATGTAGCTCGGAAGCCAAAGGCGATAATTCGCTGAAATATCAGGAGCAATTGTTCCTGGAAAGAAAAACGCGCCCATGTAGAGCACTGGCTTCTTCCCAGTGAGCAATGTCACCTCGTTCATAAACGCTCGTGTCCAGTCCGATAACTCGGGAGCGTTGAGTCCACCTGTTTCTTCAAGATCAAGCATTCCGGGCAAATCTCCGGGACCAGTCATCGATCCAGCGCGCGACACGAAATACCTGGCCTGATCGACCGCCGTGCTGATCGGAAGTGCCGGCTTGGCATAGTGGTAAGAGCCGCGAAGTAAGCCTGCGGCAGCAATGCCCGACCAATCCTGCGCAAAGCACGGATTTGTGTAATTCGTTGCCTGCGTCGATTTCACATACGCAAACGAGATACCCGAGTTGCGAACCTGTACCCAATCGATTGGTCGACCACATGTCGATCCTGTGGTTCCTGCATGTTGCCAACTCGCAACATCAATTCCGCGGAGGAGAGCGTTCGCTGGAGAAGCGGTGAGCGCTGATGCAACAAACGACGTGACGACCGACAAGCCAAGAAACGCAGCGATGAAAAGTGCGACTCGAACAACACGGGGCACCACCCGCGACGAACGAGGCGCTTGGTCGCGCACAACAGCACATTCGTTGGTGAGGGGGAATGACGTCAACCCGACTCCGTTCAGAGATCGAACGAAAAGTCTATTCAGCCTCACCCGAATTTTGACGTCGCCTGCATTCTCCCCTGTCCATCAAGGAAATCCAGCGAATCGACGACTTCAGTCGAGTTCTACAACCGAATGATCACCGATCATCAAGCGATTGGCATGCGGTTCGCGCTGCGATCGACGTACTTCAACCTGCTTACCCACCAAGGAATCTGCAATCGAATGAATCCCGGTGATTCGCGATTGTTCAAGAATCACGGAATTTTCAATTTCGCTATCGACGATTTCACAGTCGAAGTAAATCGACGCGTACGGGCCAATCGTGCTGTCAACAATTCGCGCGCCTTCACCGATAATCACAGGTCCACGCAATGTCGAGTTAATGACTTCTGCACCAGCCTCGATCACAACAATTCCTTCGAGAACCGAGGTGGTATCGACAGTTCCGGAATTCGACGCGTTGAGCATGTCGAGAACAAGTCGATTTCCCTCAAGGAGTGGTTCGAGTTTGCCGGTGTCCTTCCACCAACCGTCAAGAACCTCGTGACGAACTCGATGTCCATTGTCGATAAGCCACTGGATTGCGTCAGTTATTTCAAGTTCGCCTCGTGGTGACGGCTCGATCGCAGCAACAGCATCGTGGATGTGGCGATCAAACAGGTACACGCCTACAAGCGCGAGATCGGACTTTGGTTCGAGGGGCTTTTCGACAAGTTGCGTAACTTCCCCGTCAGCACCGATCTCGGCCACACCGAAGCGCTGAGGATCTGGGACACGGGCCAACAGGATCTGCGCTGACGGAACCTGCGCATCGCCGGCGCGCGATTCCGCGTGATCGGCTTCAAAGCTTTCGACGAATTCCGCGATGCCTTGGCGAAGCAAATTGTCGCCGAGGTACATCACAAAGTCGTCGTCACCGAGGAACTCTTGAGCAATCAGAACGCAATGAGCCAGGCCGAGCGGAGCATCTTGCGGGATGTAGGTGACCTTGGCCCCCCAGCGGGAACCGTCGCCGACGGCCGCTTGGATTTCGGGACCGGTGTCGCCTGTGACGATACCGATTTCAGTGATCCCGGCTTCGACCATGTCTTCGATTCCGAAAAACAGAATGGGCTTGTTGGCCACCGGGACCAGCTGCTTGGCGCTGGTATGGGTAATTGGCCGTAATCGTGTGCCGGCGCCGCCGGAGAGAATGAGTCCCTTCACAGCGATGTTTCTAGCAGGGGCCGCCTTCGGACACCCCTTTGGTAGGGCGGCGAAGACTGCGTGATCTACCCCAGGACGGCCTCAGATCGTCCGACAACCAAGCAGCACATTGCCTCCCGAACCTGCGCTCTCAATGCCGTAAATGCAGACCGTCGCCGACCCCGATGCCACGGGAAAAGAGAACGAATAGCCGTGTGCAGGGCCATAGGCAGGCAGGCCACCGGCCACATCGGGACGGTTGCCATTCGCAACCACTGCGTAGCCAGCGCCGTTCACATACACATGGACCGGGATTGATGCTGCGGTATCGGGATCAATCACCCATCCCGAGCCCGTCACCGAGTTACCGGAGCGGACAAGCGTGTCGATCACACCAAACGGTGAACCAGTCGGCACCGTGGTCGTTCGACATCCGAGAAGCGAGTGTGAACCGATGCCAACGTTGATGGCGTAGGCACAGACGTTCACTGAACCACCCGGCGCCGGCAAATCCGCCGAGAAACCATGGGCCGGACCGTAGGCAGGTAGCCCACCACCAATGTCGGGTCGATTCGCGTTTGCCGTGAGTGAATACCCGACACCATTTACATAGACATGAATCGTGCTGGGACTCACAACATCGGGATCGACCGCCCAACCGACGACACGCACACCACCAAGTCGCGAGGAAACGACGTCAAGCGCACCAAACGGTGAGCCTCCTGGCGATTCGACCACCCGACAACCCAGTGAACCGATGGGTAACGAACCGGTCGTGAGACAAACAACATGGCGACCGCCGGTCACTTCAATTGATCCAGTAAATCCGGTAGCGAGTTCAACGCCAGCGATTCCGGCCTGAACATCGGGACGATTCACCGTTCTGGCCAAACGCGATTTCACGACGCCGTCGACCGAAACGATTGCGAGGCTCGAAGGGTCGCCAGGAATGACTGACCATCCCGAAATATCAATTGCACCAGGTCGAGCCGCAACAGAATCAAATGTTCCACGGGGTGTTGTGGTGATGACGACATCGCGACATCCCAGTGACGGATTGCCGAGCACTCCACCGACATCAATGGCGAAGGCACAAACGCGTTGCGGACCAATACCAGCCGGCAATGTCACGTCGAAACCGGTGTTACCCGGAGCTCCCGGATACGCGGCAGCGACATCCCCACGGGATCCACCAGTTGTTACTGCGTGTCCAATAGCACCGACATAGACGTGGATCGGGACTTGACCAGCCGTGTCGCGATCCCAAGCCCAACCTGTGACACGAACGTTGCCTGCACCCGAGGAACTCGCAATGACAGAATCAAGGACACCGATGGGTGGCCCTCCTGCACACTCGCCTCGCGAGACTGTTTTGTCACAGAGACTGGCCTGCCGTTCCCAAACGATTGAAGTTCGCGCGTTCGTTCGAACTGGATGCGACGCCGTAATTCCAATGTCGTAACCAGTATCGGCCTTCAACCAAATGCGGTATTCACGACCGTTTGCACGCACCACGTAAAACGGTTTCGGGAGCGGAGTTGGACCATTTGGATTGGCAGGGTCGTACGTGCCCCCAGTCCACCATCGTGAACCCTGCGCGTTCGCCGGGTTCACATACCAGCAGGGAAGATTCGTTCCGAGACCCACGACATCGCAATTTCGTAACGACATTCCGCCGGTTGTGTCCACGCCAACGTCCTGCGCAGAGTTGATAGCGCCTTCGAGAACGAGCTGCTGATAGCGATCCTCACAGGGGGCCGATGTCGTCGAAGCCCGACACCCGTACCAAGCACCCCAGGCATAGGCCCGACGGCGTTGCGGATTCGCATTCCAATAAGGGTCGCGCGATGCATCGCACCATTTGGAAGCGATATACGTCGCTGCGGCGTTCGACGCAGTCACGACATCGATCGCGTCAGCTGCAGTGAGATCCCAGCCTCCTGCAGAGTCAAACTGCCATAAACCGATACCGGGGCTGAAGAACGCATTGACGTACGGCCCCGATGTCTGGCCAAAAGCGAAAAGATTCGCATTCACCGACCAGACGCCGACATTGTCGAAACGAGACAGAGTCATAGGTGAAGGGACAGAACCACCTGCTTCGAAATAGGTCGGCACCATCATCATTACGGCCAACTCGATCGATGTCAGCCCACACTGCGAATACGGGCCCGAGGTCGTGGTGCGGTCCGCCGCATCGCGGATCGCATCAAGCGGGCCCTTGCCGTAGCTGAGCCCAGATGTTGGCGAAGCAACCACGCCGGGGAGACACCCAGTCAGTCCGATTGCGACCGCTACGAAAAACCCAAGCACTGCGCTCGCACGCCAAAAAGATCGGCGGAGCTTCAGCTGCGGGAAGTTTTTCGGGACGGACATGCACACCTCGAACAGAACGCACAAAACAGAACGCACGCGTGAAACGTGCTTCTCCGCCCAGATTTCAGTGTAACTGCCGATCAATCAGTTGAAACGGCACCAACAAATGATCCGATGGCGTGAGACTCGTTGTATCGAAACACCTTGCCAACAACGGCAGGAAACGGGAATGAGCGGGTCTGGATATCTGTTCCGCCAAGGTCAACGATTTGATGGTGGAGTGCTGCCCGATCGAGGAACCGCACATGCGTGGGATCCGATCGCTGTCCGGCCATCTGCGGGGTGACGAGCAACAACCTTCCGCCAGGCTTTAAAAACGGAAGGTAGGACTGAATGAGTTCGGTCCCCTCCTCCTCCGTCGTGTGCTCAAGAACATGTGAGAGCAGGATCGAGTCGAACACGCCCGCGTCGATCTTCTGGAACTCAGATGGGGTGTAGGCCTCGAGCCCTCGTGAGCGACAGACCTCAACGGACTTTTCGTTGTGATCGACACCGACACCGTTGCCGTCGAGAAACGCGAGACAACGACCGATCCCGCAGCCGATATCGAGAGTGCGACCGAGATTCAATCGACGCAGATTCCAACGGTAGGGATCAGGCACGAACCGCTTCCAGCCTCGTCCGGAGATTCGCTGGAGCCGGTCGGTGTACCACTCCCCTGAGGTATCGGCGTTCATCAGATATCAATCGGTTCGTGTTCAATCGCTTCCACAAGTGCACCAACGCCGACATCGTCCATTTGCGAACGGCGGCGAAGAACGGCGACAAACATGACAACCGTTACAAGAGCGGAACCGATAAGGAAGCCGAAGTCCACACGAGCCTCAAGTCCGCCAATCAGTGCCATGCATCCGATTGCGGTGAGCAGACCGAGACACCATGCAATTGCAGTCATTCGATGACCGCCAAGAGCCATGAGTGCCTGCGCGAGAGTAAGCGCAATGATGAACACGCCGCTGCCGGCTGCGAGTAACGCGAGTCCGTTTGCGCTCATGGTGAAATCTTTGAAGAGAATTTTGCCGACGGTTGGGCCAAGTACAAACGCACCAACGGTACCGAGAATCGCGATGCCCACAACGAGGGCGAGCAACTTTTCAAGTCCACTTTTAAACTCGTCCTTCTGCCCGCTGCCCGCCAAGCCGGCGAGTTTGGGCAGGAGAACTCCTTGAATCGCACCGAAGGCCAAAATGGGAAGTCGAGCGATAAAGAATGCTGAGGCAAACCCAGCGACAATCAATTCGTCTTCGGGACCTCCGAGAAGGTTCACGCCGAGCAGAGGCGAGTACGCGAGGGCCTGCATGAAAACCGAGCCGGCGAGCAACCAGCCCAGATTCTTCGAAAGTTCGACGAATGGTGCGTCGGTTCCCGGTTGAAGAATCTGACGTTGTCCACGAAGGGCAAACGGCAGAGCGACCAAAGGTGCCAAACCAATACACAGCGCAAAGATTCCCGCAGAGGTCACACCAGCCAGGACGAGTCCGATCGCCATGACCAACCGCACGACTGCGTCAATAGCGATGATCTCAGCGTAGGGACGGAATCGACCTTCACCGGCAAGGACTCCTCTTGAAAGGTGCAAGAGGAAGAACGACACCAAACTCACAGCAAGAGCAACGGTGAAGAACTCGTCTCCGTCATAGATCTCTTTCGAAAGCAGCGGCGAAAGCGCAATCGTCGCAATGATCAAAAGGACCGTCAGCCCCGCTCCCAGTTTGAACGCCTTCGCCACAAGTGGACGGCTTCCGTCGCCTTGCGCTCGTCGGTGGGCGACGGCTCTCCCGACTTCCTGCTCCATAGGAAGGAAAAAACCCGGGCCGACCACGAAAATGACAGCCCAAAACGCAGAGAACGCCGCTTTCGCTCCACTGTCGAGTGTGTTCAGCGTGATGACAACAAAGATGTACGACGCAATTGAGGCGATCGCGATGCCGAGGCCAATTGAGGCTGCTCCACCGGGCACGGCACTTTTAACTTTTGCCGCTCCTGCGGTGATCTTCTTCTTCATCCGAACCATGTTCGCATGCCCAAGCCCCTGACAGAGCGACAGTGGGAATGAAAAATAGGTTTCCGACTATTCCTAATTGCGAAGCAATTTGCGAGCAACCCTCCGCCGAACACCGCTTCGCACCGCCAAGTCTGCGGCGATGACCACGATGCGACGGAAACGCAGCTATCGAGAAGCGAAATGCGGTGCGTGCGGGGTGCAGTACTGGTCGTACTCAGCAATCACGATTTCTTGTGGCTCGATAGAGCACGCCGGGCACTTCGGATCACGACGGATCTTGTAGGTCATGAACGACTGCTCGAGGCTGTCATAGGCCATCAAACGGCCAGACAGGGAATCACCAAGACCAAGCAGGAGCTTGATCGCCTCGATCGCCTGAATTGAGCCAACGATGCCCGGCAGAACACCCAGCACACCAGCTTCGGCACACGAGGGAGCAAGTTCCGGCGGTGGCGGCTCAGGCAAGAAGCAGCGGTAGCAAGGGCCATCGTGAGGAAGGAACACCGTGACTTGACCTTCGAAACGGAAAATCGAACCGTGCACAACCGGTGTTCCCGTCTTCAGCGACGCGTCATTAAGGAGGTAACGGCTCGGGAAGTTGTCTGCGCCATCGACCACGAGGTCATACTGCGAAAGCAGTTCAACAACGTTCGATGCGTCGAGACGCATGTCGTGAGTGATGACGTTGACTTCAGGGTTCAGCAACTGCAGCGTCTTGGCCGCCGACTCGACCTTGCGCATTCCAACACGCTCAATGTTGTGAATGATCTGGCGCTGAAGGTTGGATTCATCGACGACATCCATGTCGATAATTCCAATTGTTCCAACGCCGGCAGCGGCGAGATAGAGCGCCGAAGGTGAACCAAGGCCTCCAGCACCAAGAAGAAGCACCTTTGCATCAAGAAGCTTCAGCTGCCCTTCTTCACCCACCTCGGGAAGGAGAAGATGGCGCTGATAACGATTGCGCTGTTCTGCTGAAAGTGTGCGCGGCGCCGACCAATCGCGACCCTGATCTTTCCAGGCATTGAAGCCGCCATTCATTGAAAGGACATCGGTGTATCCAAGCTCGCCAAGAGTCTTGGCGGCAAAGGCGGAACGAACGCCGCCGGCGCAGAACACGACGACCTTCGAGTTCCGATCGGGAATGCGACTTTCCACCTGTGCCTCGAGGTGGCCACGAGGGATGTACACCGCGTTGGGGATGGCGCCCTGTTCGAACTCATCGGGCTCGCGAACATCAAGAAACACGGTGGTGGGTTGGGCGCGTAGTGCCTCAGCCTCGGCTGGTTCGATCTCGGTTATCTGGCTTTTGGTCTGCGAGAGAAGGTCTCGGAAAGTCGCCATGGTCTGCCTCTACTACTCGGGGGAGCATGCACATTGGGTGCTTGGGAGTAAAACCCTACCGATTAGGTCGGCTTTCTGCCACCCTCGCAGGGAGATCAAAGAATGGCGGGAAGAATCTCCGAAGCCGACCCTTGCACCACCACTGTCGCCTGAGGGTCAAACGGCGTTGATTGTGCGTTCACGATTACAACGGAGCGGCCAGCCTCGAGAGCGATCTGTACCATCGCGGCAATTGGGTACACCGTCAGACTCGTGCCAACAGCGAGCAGCACATCGGCTTCGGTTGCTGCGAGTTCCGCCCTCATGAGATCAGCGGTCACTAGCGATTGGCCAAACATAATCGTGGCGGACTTCATAATTCCGCCACAGATGGGACATGCCGGGTCAGGGTCCCCCGCTCGAACACGGTCAAGGGCTTCGTCCATCGGGCCGCGCGCTCCACAATCGACACATTCCCACCGGTGCACCGTGCCATGAATTTCCACCACTTTGTCGGGTGAACTTCCGGCGATGACATGCAGCCCATCAATGTTCTGGGTAACCAGGGTGTGAAGCCGCCCCGACTGCTCCAGACCAACAAGCGCTCGATGGCCGTCGTTGGGCGACGCAGTGAACATGTCCGAATCGAGCCGAATCTGCCACGCGTCGCGCCGCACTTGAGGATCGGCCAAGTAGTGCTGAATCGTTGATCGCTTCTCGGCGTCAGGATTTCTTGTCCAAACACCATTCGGACCGCGGAAATCGGGGATTCCTGAGTCAGTGCTAATTCCAGCGCCAGTGAGAACAGCAACGGTGGCCGATTCACTGATGACGCGACGAGCGGCCTCAAGAGCGTGCGCATCGATCTTTTCTGCGGAGACTGCCATCTGCCAATTCTGGCCCACCAACCGCTCGCAACAGAGAGCCAAGGCAGGAAAACGGACTGGAGTAGCCTGCGGACCAATGCAGGACAGGGCCGACAATCGCAACTCTGTGCTCGTCATCATTCCCGCGTTCAATGAACACGAGACCCTTCCGTCGACCCTTGCCGAATTGAAGCACACGGTTCCGGACTACGACGTCGTCGTGATCGATGACGGCTCAACGGATAACACCGCCGACCTTGCGGAGGCTCATGGCGCGATCTGCGTTCGCCTTCCGTTCAATCTCGGAATCGGCGGCGCCCTTCGAACCGGTTTCCGATTTGCTGTTGAACGCGGCTACGGCCGCGCCATTCAGTTCGATGCGGATGGCCAACACGATGCATCGCAGATCGCAGCGATCCTCGCTCCGCTTGATGAGGGAGCCGACATGGTCATCGGATCGCGCTTTGCCGGAGTCGGCGACTATCACGTCGGCCGAAGCCGCGGGTTCGCTATGGGAATTTTGCGTTGGTCAATCCAACATCTCGCCGGTCAAAAGTTCACCGACACTTCCTCAGGTTTCCGATCTTTCGACAGCGAAATGCTTGCGATGTTCGCAACGGATTATCCGATCGAATACATGGACTCAGCCGAGGCACTCGTTCTTGCGTGTCGAGCCGGATTTGATGTTCGTGAGGTTCCTGTCTCCATGCGCGAGCGCGCTGGCGGCCAGGCATCGAACAGAAGTTTCCGCCTCGTGTATCACTACCTGCGCGTTCTGGTGTCTCTCGCAAATACCCCGCGCCGTGGTCCCAATCCGAAGGCGGCAACGCCATGAGCCTTCGCGCTCACATCACACTCGCCTTTCTTGTCGCGCTTGCCATTATCGGCATTGTCGTACTCGTTCGTCGACGTCACTTGAAAGCGAAATATTCACTCCTGTGGCTCAGCTTGGGTGCCGTAATGGTTGTGATCGCCGCCGTTCCGGGTCTTCTCGACTGGACCGCAGAGCGCCTTGGTATTTGGTACCAACCAACGCTGCTCATCCTTCTCGGCCTCGCTCTCTTGCTCTTGATCGTGGTGCATTTCTCCTATGAGCTCACGCGTTCTGAAAACCGAACGCGAGAACTCGCCGAACAACTCGCACTTTTGAGGTTGCGCGTGACGGAACTACAGCAAAAGTTCGATAGTTCTGCTGACGACAACGACCGCGGAAGCGATTCGTCCGCTTCCTGAGCCGTTCGACACCTCAAGGTGTGAAAACAGTCCATCTGGCCCGTTGACCTTGGCGCGCTCTGAGACGACAGTCACCGAAACATCACGAAACGACGTGATGCTCAGCGAGGTTCTCAGGAGGAGAAGTGACAATCATCAGCGATTCAGTTCCGCCGGCAATGACGTTCGCGGTCGACACATGGTCTGATCCTGTTATCGATCAACTGGGCCATGACCCCAGATCGGCCTATGTCGAAAAGTTTTGGTTGCCGATCCTTGGACCCTCATCGGTGTGGCTGCTTCGCCGCATTGCTGACGGACTTGACCGTCACCCTCAAGGATTCGACCTCGACCTTGTCGACACCGCCCAGTCCCTTGGGGTCGGTATGCGCGGCGGACGCAACGCTCCACTCCTGCGCACGTTCGAACGCTGCTGCCGTTTCGGAGCCGCACGCATGCACGGAACTTCATCCATTTCCGTTCGCCGACGCCTTGCTCCCCTTACACGCGCGCAAACTGAACGACTTCCCCGTTCGCTCCGAGCGGAACATGAACAGTGGCTCAGTCGCCCGCAGGGAACTCCCGCATTTGAACAAATGCAAGCCCGAGCGCGTTCTCTCGCACTCTCAATGCTCCAGCTCGGCGAAGACACTCAAAGTACTGAACGGCAACTCCACCGCTGGCGATTTCATCCAGCGCTCGCTCACGACGCGCTTCGGTGGGCACTCGCCCATCATTCACACATCGGACCTGGGTACGATGCAGTGCGAGCGGAAGAAATTAACGGCGACGCGGCGTAAAGGTTCGGGCCAACTCAAGCAAGGTTCGGACTCCATAGCCCGTGCCGCCCTTGGTGGTTTCCGCATCATCTGCATCGGACCACGCCGTACCAGCGATATCGATATGGGCCCACGGGATGTCGTTGCCGACAAACTCTTGCAAAAAGAGCCCTGCGGTGATGGTTCCGCCACCGCGCGACTTCGAAATGTTTCGAAGGTCGGCGACATCGGAATCGAGGAAGGGTCGATAATCAGAGGGCAACGGAAGCGCCCACATACGTTCGCCAGCTGACGCAGCAGCTTCCTCAACATCGTCAAGCCACGCGTCGTTATTGGACATGACTGCAGCGATCCGACCACCAAGCGCAATTTCAACCGCACCGGTAAGTGTCGCAAGATCCACGATTGCGTCAGGTGCATCTTCGGTTGCCAGCGAGAGCGCATCGGCGAGGATGAGGCGTCCTTCAGCGTCAGTGTTGAGAACCTCAACAGTTGTGCCGTTACGGATCGTGAGGACGTCACCTGGACGTGTGGCGTCACCATCGCTCATGTTGTCGGTCATCGGGATGTAACCCACGACCTTGCACGTCGGAGCAACCGAACGAAGAGCAGCAAAACAGCCGAGGACCGCCGCTGCTCCACCCATATCCATCTTCATGGTCATCATGCCTTCGCCGGTCTTAATGGAAAGACCACCCGAATCAAACGTGATGCCCTTGCCCACGAGTGCAAGCGTCCCCTTCGGCGAACGCGGCGCATAGGTGATCTTCACAAACCGAGGCTCGTGTGTGGACCCACGATTCACCCCGAGAAGACCACCCAATTTCTGACGACGAATCTGCGCAAGATTCAAGACTTCGATCGTGAGTCGTTCTCTGCGAGCAAGCTTGACCGCCTCTTGAGCGAGAGCCGCTGGAGTCAGATCTCCACCGGGACGATTCACCAAGTCACGGGCAAAGTTTTGAGCTTCACCGATTTTCACTCCGGTCGAAAACGCTTCCGTCGAGGACTTTCCGCTCACCCCAGCAACCGTGATGGCAACGAGGGCAACCGGCTTCGGGTCGGAGCGGTACTCAGTGAAACGATAGGAACCGAGAACGAGACCTTCGGCAAGTGAGCGAACCGCGCTCGCCCGTTCTGCTGCAGTCCGACCTTCGATGAGATCGAGTACATCGACACCGGCGCGCTTTGAGCGCGAACTTGCGCGAACAGCCTGTGCGCCGAGTCGGCGAAGTCGATTGTCGTCAATCGACTTCGAAGCACCAACACCGATCGCAATGACGGATCGACCCGATGGGTCAGAAACGTATGCCACCTGATCTGCAGCACCAGTGAATCCTTGAGTGCGAAGGGCAGCGACTGGAAGCCCACGGGCCTTCAGCACACGATCAGAACTCTTGTCCGAAGCAACCGCGACGACGACTACGTCAAGCGCTGCCGGAAGGGCACGAGCAGGAGAAATCTTCAGCGACATGACGACCTCAAAGTTCGATGCGATAAACGATTGGATTACGGCTGCACCGAACGAGTCGGCAACGAGGTTCCTTCTTGCCAACGCGCCAAGGTCCAGAGCAAATCGGAAAGTCGGTTGAGATAGGGAACGACAGCACTTCCCGGACCGGCTGCAGCGAGGCTGTCCCGTTCTGCGCGCCGAGCGACGGTTCGAGCGACATCAAGTAGGGCCCCGATGCGGTTCTGTCCCGGAACGACAAACTCGGTCGGCGGATCGAACTTGGCGCTGGTTGCATCGATCAGTTCTTCGAGGTGAGTGATCATGTCATCGGTGACCAAAGTCGCGCCGGCAGTGAGCTTTTCGCGACTTCCCGGGTCGGCAGCCAGCTCACCCATCAGAACCCAAAGGTCACGTTCTAGGTGCACGAGGATGTCACCAAGTTCCGCGTCGGCCTCGGCCCGTGCGAGGCCGAGAAATGACTGGAGCTCATCGACCGTGCCGTACGCGGTGGGCGCCGCGGAATCTTTTGCAACCCGACCTCCGTAGAGAAGTCCGGTTGTGCCGTCGTCGCCTTTGCGCGTGTAAATCTTCACGTGAATCAGCCTAGAGGCCGCACACTCGAGAACCCGCTTCCAGCGTCGGATTCGAACGCCTCTCTGCTACCGTGTGAGGGCCGAAGCTGACCTGATGGGTAGGGCGTGATGCCCCGGCTTGCGGCGAGATCACATCCGATCCTCGTTCCGCGCCCGGACCATCGCCAGGAGATCCACGGTGAGTACTTTTCTCGAAGCAATCCATGAACGTGTCGTTATTTTCGACGGCGGTATGGGCACCTGCATCCAAACCAGCGGCGTCACCGCCGACGACTTCGGCGGCCCCGACCTCGAAGGCTGCAACGAACTCTTGGTCGTCACCCGCCCTGACGTGATTGCTGACGTGCATGCCCGGTACCTCGAGGTTGGCTGTGACGTCATCGAAACTGACACCTTCGGCGCATTCGCCATCCCCCTTGGCGAATACGACATCGCCGACCGAGTTCACGAACTCAATGTGGCGGCCGCTCGACTCGCTCGAGGTGTCGCCAACGACTTTTCTACCCCCGACCGACCTCGATGGGTTGCCGGTTCGATCGGTCCAGGCACGCGCTTTCCATCACTCGGGCAAATTCGTTACGCCGAACTTCGTGACCATTACGAAGCACAGAGTCGCGCCCTGATCGAAGGCGGCGTTGATCTGCTCATCATCGAAACGATGTTCGACCTCCTCACGGTGAAGGCGGCCATGAATGGTGCCCGACGCGCCATGCGAGCCGAAGGAAAAGAACTTCCGCTTCAGGTGCAGGTCACGATGGAACTCACTGGCCGAATGCTGCCCGGTACTGAAATCGCTGCAGCACTTGCGGCCATTGATCCGCTTCATCCCGATGTCATTGGCATCAATTGCGCAACCGGACCGGTCGAAATGGGTGAACACCTTCGCCACCTGGCCGCCCATGCACGCATGCCCATTTCGTGTATCCCCAATGCTGGTCTGCCAAGCGTTGTCGACGGCCATATGCATTACGACCTTTCTCCGGAAGGTCTGGCCGAGCACCACGAGCGATTCGTCACCGAACTTGGTGTGAACATCATTGGCGGCTGCTGCGGAACAACGCCGGAGCACCTTGCTGCAGTCGTCGAACGATGCAAGGACCTCACACCTGCACCTCGAGAACCAATGCACGAGGCTGGGGCTACCTCGATCTATTCACTCGTTCCGTTCGAACAAGACACTTCGTTCATGATTATCGGCGAGCGAACCAACGCGAATGGTTCGAAGAAGTTCCGCGAAGCGCTTCTCGAGGCCGACCTCGACACCTGTGTGCAGATGGCGAAGGATCAGGTTCGCGAAGGCGCTCATGTCCTTGACCTTTGCGTCGACTATGTCGGACGTGACGGCACAAACGACATGGATGAGCTCGCCAAATTGCTTGCAACGCAATCAAGCGTTCCGCTTGTACTCGACTCCACCGAACCCGAGGTGATGGAAGCCGGTCTTTCGTGGCTCGGTGGTCGCGCCATCCTCAACTCCGCCAATCTCGAAGATGGCGAGGCCGAAGGAAGCCGACTCGATCGCGTCATGAAGTTGGCTGCCGAGTATGGCGCCGCCGTTATCTGCCTTCTCATCGATGAAGAAGGCCAGGCCCGGGATATCGAATGGAAGTTGCGTATTGCGCACCGAATCCACGATCTGGCCGTCAATCGCTATGGGCTCGAACCGGGCGATCTGGTTTTCGATGCACTGACGTTCCCACTTTCAACAGGCGATGACGATCTGCGCGGCGACGCCATTGCAACCATCGAAGCAATTCGTCGGATCAAGTCAGAACTTCCTGGCGTCTACACAACACTCGGCGTCTCGAACGTTTCATTTGGACTGAAGCCTGCAGCCCGTCATGTTCTCAATTCAGTGTTTCTCGCTGAATGCGTGAACGCCGGTCTGGACTCAGCGATTGTGCATGCCGCACGCATAATGCCGCTCAACAAGATTCCCGATGAGCAGCGCGAAGTGAGCCTCGACCTCATTTACGACCGCCGTCGAGATGGTTATGACCCGCTCACCAAACTTCTTGACATCTTCGCTGACGTGCAGACCACCGAGGTTGTGCGCGAAGACCGCAGCGACTGGACCATCGAGAGAATCCTGAGTCAACGAATCATCGATGGCGAGCGCGAAGGGCTTGAAGATGATCTTGATCGAGCACGCGCCGACGGACTTGAACCACTTTTCATCATTAACGACGTCCTCCTTGCTGGAATGAAAGTTGTGGGTGATCTTTTCGCCTCTGGTGAGATGCAGCTCCCCTTCGTTCTGCAAAGCGCAGAAACGATGAAGACCGCCGTTGCTCATCTTGAACAGTTCATGGAGAAGGCCGACGATGGAGGCAAGGGACGAATTGTTCTCGCCACCGTCAAGGGGGATGTTCATGACATCGGTAAGAACCTTGTCGACATCATCCTCACCAACAATGGCTACGAGGTCATCAACCTCGGAATCAAGATTTCGATTGCCGAGATGATTGAGAAGGCCGTTGAAGTCAAAGCTGACGCCATCGGGATGAGCGGCCTCCTCGTGAAGTCCACACTCATCATGCGAGAGAACCTCGAGGAACTGAACACTCGCAACCTTTCCGATATCCCGGTTCTTCTCGGCGGTGCAGCACTCACACGCAGCTATGTCGAACGCGATCTGCGCGAGGTGTACGAAGGCCGCTTGTTCTATGGCAAGGACGCATTTGAAGGTCTTCGTGTCATGGATCGCCTTGGGGATATCAAGCGCGGCAACGAGGCCGACGATGCCGATTGGGGTCGCGTCCCCAGCGAAAGCACCGTCCCAGCCCGTTCAGGAACGAAAGCTGTTACGCCAGCCGAAGATCTCCCTTCCCGCTCCCCCGATGTCGCGACCGATAACGAGGTCTTCACTCCCCCGTTCCTTGGCACCAAGGTCGTCAAGGGGATCCCGATCGACGACATCGCCGCGTACATCAACGAAACCGCGCTGTTCCGTAATCAGTGGCAGTTCCGTCCTGAAACGATCGACGGTGTCACCGAAACGGACGAAGAGTTCAAGAACCGAATTCGCTCAATGCTTCGTGCGCAACTCGCTGAAGCCAAAGCCGCAGACATGCTGATTCCTCAGGTTGTCTACGGCTACTTCGCAGTCAATAGCGATGGTGATGATCTCGTGGTTTGGACCGACGCAACTCGTTCAGAAGAACTCACCCGATTCAATTACCCGCGTCAGCAATCTGCGCCGTTCATGTGCATCGCCGACTTCTTCCGTCCTATCGACTCGGGCGAGGTGGACTACGCGGCATTCCACATCGTCACGATGGGACAACGTGTAAGCGATATCGCAGCAAAGCTCTTCGAAGAGAACCGCTATCAGGAGTACCTGATGGTGCATGGTCTCGGCGTCGAAATGGCCGAAGCTCTTGCCGAGTACTGGCATCGACGCATGCGTGAAGACTGGGGCTTCTCAGAGGATGACGGTCCATCACTCGCCGGACTCTTCCGCCAGCAGTACCGCGGCGGTCGCTATTCGTGGGGTTACCCCGCGTGTCCTGACCTTGAGGACAACGAACGAGTTGCACAGATCCTCGACGCAGGACGCATTGGCATTGAAGTCAACGAAGACACTGGGTTCCAGTATCAGCCGGAACAAACGACCTCAGCGCTGATCTGTCATCACCCGCAGGCCAAGTACTTCGTCGCCCGCTGAGCATTACGTACCTGACGAAAGCAACGCTCGCGCAACGAGGTCGATACCAAACGCAGTGAGAATCGCGAGATACAGCAACCCGGTGGCCGCCATTACCGCCGAGTACGAGCGCTCTTTCAACGCAAGGCGCGTGGTGATGATTAGACCGATCGTGGTGACCACACACATCACCCAGAACCAAGTGAGCAGACCGTTGTAACCATCGTCAATGGTTCCGTTGATTGCCGAAATCATTCCGGTGGGAACCAGCAGCAAAATCACTTCAGGCACCCACAGCCAGCCTGTCCAGTAGACAAGTTCCAACAACGCGCCACGGGCCAGACCGGGCTGCACGAGATACCAGTGGCCAAGCAACATCGCGTCGGTCACCGCGCCTAAGAAAAGCGCTCCGACGACGAATCGAGAAACCGCAAGCCACGCCGGACCACCGGCCTCTAAACCGGCGGCGATAACCCCGATGAATCCGAAAATCGGCGCAATGAGATCGAGCCGGGGATCGAACTCGCGAACAGATACGTCCTTTGCGGCGGCTTCACGTTCGATGCCAGTCATTGCCGCCACACGTTCGGTACGCGCCTCGGCAAGTGCAACTTGCCCCGCTACGCCGGCCTTGCGTCGAATAATCGATGACGCGAGCGCGTAGCCCGAAGTAAGTACGACACAAATTGAGGCAATGTCGCGAACCGCCATGGGCTCAATGACAAAGATGCCGATATACGCCGCTCCCCCAGCCATGAGGAGGTAGGTGCCTCGCATGAGCCAGCCGTAGCCAAGCGAGACTTCACGGCGCCGAGTTGTCACCCAAAGGAAGAGAAGGCCACCTGCTGCCCACTGGAGCAAGAGCGAAGCGGCGTCGAAATCAATCATCGGACCGTCACTTTGTCATGCTTCGACCGAGAGCAATGACCGATTCGCATTGGTGATCGATTCAGAACCTGTCTCGGTGACGACGAGGATGTCCTCGAGCCTGAAACCGAACTCGTCGGGCAGGTAGATGCCGGGTTCAACTGAATAGGCGTTGCCCACCTGCAAGGGAAGACTGTTCCCCAACACGATGTAGGGGTCCTCATGTTCCTCGACACCAATGCCGTGCCCGGTGCGATGCATGAACCATTGACCGAAACCCGCTGCATCGATAATCGTTCGAGTTGCCGAATCAACATCCTCAGCGGGAACCCCTGGCCCACCAGCAGCACGTCCTGCAGCCTCTGCGAACTGAAGAACCTCGTACACCTCGGTCATCCGAGAAGACGGCGAACCCGTGACAACGCAGCGAGTGATATCTGAGCAATAGCCGACACCGTCGTCATCGGCCATCGTTCCCCCAAAGTCGCAGAGAACAACCTCATTCGGCTGGATGACTCGAGATCCGGGTTCATGATGAGGACTCGCAGCATTCTCGCCGGCTGCGACGATCGCAAAGTTCACTCGATGGTGACCTTCAGCAAGGATCCGTCGGCCAATGTCCGCAGAGACCTCAGCTTCGGTCCGACCGATGAGGGGAATATCTCCAGCCTGCAATTGAGCTGCGATGCGATCCACCGCGTCGGCTGCTCGCCGAAGGGCCTGTACTTCTGATTGATCCTTTACTGCTCGCAACGGACCGATGACCGAAGCTGTTGTCTCAAAGACAAGATCAGGTCGTGCGTTCTGAAGTTCGACGAGGAACCGGGCCCACGTGCGTTCGCCAATGGCAGCTTGTGAGGCTGTGCCAATGAGATTGGCGACGATCGCGATCGGATCTTCGGTCTCGCCCCACGATCGAATTGCGAAGATGTCATCGCGGGGACGAACTCGCGGGCGTTCAAGCTCAGGCACGACCAATGTCGCGTGCGCATCGCGCGGCACAACGAGCATCGTGAGTCGTTCGAGCGGCATCGCCTCGTAACCAGTGAGCCACGGAAGGTCGGGCCCAACGGAGAGCAAGCACACGTCGACACCTTGCTCAGCCATCGCCGATCGGACTCTGTCGATGCGTTGACCAAGCACGAGGTGATCGTATCGGCCTGGATCACCGAGATCACCCGGTGGAGAAAAGCAGTGTTCAAGCGTTAGCCAGATGTCCTGCCGGAAAGGCGCCACGCACCCGAAAAGGGATCTTGCGGTCGATCAATCGGTTCAATTTCCCGATAGGTCACGCGATCAGATTTAGGAATGGCAGCACCATCTCGGTAAAAGCCGTAGGACCACCTTGTCGGTTCAAGGCCCTTCTTGAAGTACTCAATACGCTCGAGATACCAGCGCCAGAGATCCGCCACCAACGGGTTCTGCATCATCTTCATTTTCGACACTTCGAATCCGATTCCGAGCGCCTTCGTGAAGTGGTACATCACGAGCGGATCGTCATTCACCCAGTAATCGCCGCGGTCGTCGACCGAAAGATGTCGCTGGTGAAGATTCCAGGACGCGAAGTTGACACCTGCATGCCGAAGGATCGAAAAGTTTGGGAAGAATGACGGAACGAGGTCTCCCCAACGCTGATCGACAAAGAGGCCTCGTCCAATATCGTCGACACATAGTTGTTCGAGGCGGCTCGACCACCACTCGGCGAATTTGCGGCCTTCCTCGCTCGGACTCGCTCCGAACATTCCGAAGTTGTACGTCCCATGCGCCAGCGTGCAGATTTCTTCCTCTACAGCTGGGCCATCAGGGGCCACCGGCTCAAGTTGGTGTGGCGTCAGCAATACAGAGCAACTGTCAAGCGCATCTTGCACTTCGGCCAAAGATCCAAACAGCGCCGTATCGGGGTCGAGGTACAGAACGGAATTCCCACGGTCGAGTAGTCGAACGAGAGCGCGGCCTTTTACCGCCGTACAGGCTTCCACCACGTCGTAACCGAACATCCAGGACTCATGGTCAGAACCGATGAGTTCCTCTGCCGTGACAACATCATCGAACAAGCCATCTTCTAACCACCGGGCATTCGTGGACCCACTTGAGGGGAGAGCGTCAACGAGCACAAGAGTGAGCCGGGCTTCAGGAGCATGCCGTCGAACCGACTCGGCGAGCACTAAAGCCTGCGGAAGATACGCAAGATTCGCGGAAGTGAAGATTTCGAATGTCAAAACGTTGTCTCCGATAGCAGTGACGGGGTCAAACCCGTCAAGCGGAATTCGCCAATATCGTTTCGGCGTTTCCGTCGTATCTCATCTCTCAACGCCAAGTAGTCAAGATTGGCGAAGTCATCCTCGCGTTCAATCAGGAGATTTTCTGCAGATGCTGCGGCAACAACGTTCCCCGATCGTGGGGAGGTAACGATGCAGCATCCGGCGGCCATTGCCTCGAACGTCACAAAGTTGAAGGTTTCTTTCCCGTCGACGAAATTCACTACTGCGTCAATGCGATGTTGAAGAAGTTTTTGTGTCGCAGCGGAACGGCCGCCCGGCTCTGGCTTGAGTTCGAAAAAACTAAGTCCAGGCACAGATTGCTCGCCAGTTCCTAAGTGAAAATATTCGAAGCTGTCCGCGTACTGCCCACTTTGAGAAAGAAGTGAAAGGAATCGATCCCATCCTTTGGTCGGGGACGGTTGTCCCACAAAAGCGAGGCGCACCTTTTCGTTCGCGTTGCAAGGATCTCGCGTAGCCCCGTCTCGCCAAATCGAGCCATGTGGAATCACCAAAGGGCGTCGAGGTAACGGCGTATGGCCACCTACTGATTGTTCGGCCGCGACCTCAGAGGGAGCGACGAAAACCCAATCGACACCGTCAATGAGCGATCGAATTCGATCGATATGTTTCCGACGAACGAGACCGTACGAACACAATTGACATGACTGGCTGTCGGGCGCTGGATCACCGCACCAATTCACGCCGTTCCGCGTGAGTCGATAATTCTGGCAGTGGATTGAAAAATCGTGGATCCACCAGAACGCTGACAAGGGTTGAAGTCGTTCCATCGACTTCATAATTGCTTCAGGCGAGTGGCCGAGAACTGAGTGCATTACGACAACAACGCTCCGCTCAGCAGACCAGCCCGCAAACGCATCAGCAAAATCGACGAGCGGAAATGCGCCATCGAGGAGTTCGCCGCCGACACGACACCGGACAAGGAACTCCTCCGGAGTTGAGGCGCTCAAGGCGATCGATTCACGAGACGGAAAGATCGAGATGTACGAGTCGCCAAGTTCTCGGAATATCACCTCCTCGCGCGCCGAAACGATCTGGATGCCTCCGATATGTTCGGCATAATCGTCGTGCGCGAAGGCGACGATGACTTTCCCGTTTGCGAGTAGTCCACGTTCAAGAAGTTCTGAGATGACCGAAGATCCGGTTCGACGATCGACAACCCCGTCGGCATCCTGATCGCAAACTTGGACAGGTACCGATCTCGCCATAAGGACGCGCTTCGTGTCAGTCCGTAGCGAAAACGCATCCGCAGTTGCCGCGTTCGGAAATCGGCCTTCCCGGTGGCCATCACTCACGAAGTGGGCGAGGGCGGAAATTCCCGCCGCGTCGACGTCGGCATACATGCGAAGGTAAAAATCCGCGTCAAACCAATCCAGGTCCCCCTGCTGGCAAGAAACATCACCGGCAAGATCTAAGTCTTGAGAGTCGAAATCGATACCTAGGTGACGTAGATACAAAGTGAGAGATTCTCGAATGGCTGCAACCGACGGCGAATCCGGAGCGCGGTACCCGGGCCGGGAAAACGCAACGGGATCTACAGGCGGTCTTCCTTCGAGAAAGCCGTGATGCACGAAGTGTGTCAACGGATCGCTTTGGCCTGGTGCAACATCGGGATTGTCGTGCAGGTAGCCAGCAGTGGAGAACGTTGGATGAGGATCCAACCCGATTCGCCAACCAGTTTCGAGATAGTGATCAAGAGCACTCAGGACATCATCGAAATGTTCGCCAGGCACCTGCGATTGGTAGTGCGCAAGGTCGAGTAATCCCACGCGGCGAATGATCTTCTTCGAATGATGCCTACCTTCATACTCGGCAACAGAAATGACAGTCCGTAGCTCGCTTCGCCCCCACTTTTCATAATGGACAAGAGGATTCACTCCCGCTTTCCATACGTCTGGATTCTCGGAAAGGTAGCCATTTGTCGAAAACAACGGATGCGGATCGAGGCCGAACCGCCAACCGACCGACTCGTAATGACTCACGAGGTCCTTCGGCGGTGTTGCCTGCAACCCCTGAACTTGTTGTCCGTAGTAGGAGCTATCGAAGTACTCGGACTTATCCAGCACACGGTCCCCTCAACCCATCAGTGGCCTCTGACCCTACCCTGATCGTCGGCGCACAAATCCGCATTAAGCCCCGCATCAAAGGGAAGTTCTTGCCTCGCTTAACGCAGCGTGACAGGAACAGCACTTACGGCAGCCGCTTGCTTTGCATGAAAACTTGAGCGGGTCAATGGGCTTGATTCGACATGATCAATACCCAAGCTGTGACCCAAGGCCGCATAGGACGCGAACTGCTCCGGAGTCACCCAACGGTCAACGGGCAAATGTGTCGAGGTCGGACGCAGGTACTGGCCGATCGTGACAATAGAGACTCCGATACCGGCAAGATCGGCCAACACTGTCGCGATCTCGTCATCGGTTTCGCCCATACCTACGACGAGCCCTGACTTTGTCAACAGGCCTGCACGTTTTGCTCGAGCCAACACGGCAAGAGAGCGGGCGTAGCCAGCCGATGGACGAACGGCGCGCTGTAATCGCGGAACTGTTTCAACGTTGTGATTCAAAACATCCGGGCGGCTCTCGAAAATGAGGTCAAGCGCGGCGGCCTTTCCGCGACAGTCGGAAATCAATACCTCAACCTGTGTGCCAGGCACCCGATCGCGAATCGCTCGAACGGTGTCAGCCATTGCCCCGGCGCCCTCGTCGGCAAGATCATCCCGGGCCACAGTTGTGACAACAGCAAAGTCCAACGCCATCCGAGCAACGGCTTCGGCAACTCGTGCAGGCTCCTGAGGATCGAGTGGTTCAGGCAGCCGGGTATCGACCAAACAGAACCCGCACTTTCGAGTGCAGCGTTCGCCATTAATCATGAACGTCGCAGTGCCATCAGACCAACACTCAGAAAGATTGGGGCAACCCGCCTCCTCACACACCGTGACGAGTTGAAGGTCGCGCAAGGTCTTCTTCAACTCAAGCGGTTTCCCGCCGATATTCACTTTGGCACGCATCCATTCGGGCTTGCGTTCCATCACATCGATGCCGTCAGCGACTCCGGCTTCGGCCAATCGGCCCTTGAGACGTAACGACGGTCCTGCACGATGATCGGCTCCCGTCTTCACAGGCAGCCCAGCACCAGCACCACGACTGAACGGAGAAAGATCGTCATCGCCGTCAGTCGAGCGACGGACGATATCGGCCCGATCGACAGCGCGATCTGAGGCCCACAATGCAGTTGCTTGTGCGACGACCGCGTCGACCACGTCGGCCATCGAAGCGTCGATGCCCTCTTGTGCAAGCGAGGTCACAGATTTATCGGCGATGCCGCAGGGGACGATATGCGTGAACATCGACATGTCTGGGTCGACATTGATTGCGAAACCGTGCATCGAACGTCCGCGGGTGAGTCGAACCCCGATTGCAGCGATCTTTCTTGGCGTTTCCGATTCAGGGGCAACCCAAACACCTGGGTACTGCTCAAGCCGTCCGACGTCGGCGAGCCCCAGATTCTTCAGCGCACCGATTACGAGTTCCTCGACCGACCGCACATACGCGACAGTGTCGGCCATCCCTCCACCGCGCTTGCCGGGAACCGACATCACGGGATACCCAACGAGTTGGCCGGGCCCGTGATAGGTCACATCTCCGCCACGGTCGGTGCGCAGACATTCCGCGCCGACAGTTTGCGGATCTACCAGCACATTGCGAGGGTCAGCGTTTGCACCAAGTGTGTAGACGTGAGGGTGTTCAAGAAGCAGCAACCAATCATCGGTGCCGTGCTCGAAGAGCGCGTGCTGGAGATCGGAGGCTTCCCCATAGGGAACGACTCCGAGCCAGCGGACGCGCAAAGATGACATACCGACGGTGGGGGTAGCCCCGGCCGTCGCCATGATTAGAGCTCCGCCTCCCAATCGCGGGTCTCGATGATTTCCTTGACGTCACGCAGGAATGCTGCGGCGTAGGCACCGTCGAATGCACGGTGGTCCCAGCTCATTGCGAGCATGCCAACCGAATGAATGGCGATCGATTCGCTTCCGTCGGTTCCATTGACGACAACTGGCTTGCGATGCACGCCATCGGTGGAGATGATCGCGACCTGTGGCTGATTAATGATCGGCAACACAAGGTGACTTCCGAACGAGCCCGAATTGGAAAGCGTGAACGTTCCACCCGAGATGTCGTCTGCTGACAACTGCTTGGAACGAGCACGAGCGGCGAGATCGTTGATGTCGCGAGCGATTGCACGAAGTCGCTTGTCGTCGGCTTCGTGAATGACTGGAGCAAGTAGACCCGTGAAGTCGAGGTCGACCGCAATGGCGAGATTCACATAGTTATGAACGATGAGTTCACCGTCGCCAACCGACGCGTTCATATGCGGGTAATTACGAAGCGCATCAATGACTGCTCGCGAAATAAAAGGCAGATAGTTCAGGCCGAAACCTTCGGCTGCACGGAACTCATCGCGATGAGCGCGGCGGACGCGTTCGACATTTTCGTAATCGACTTCAACGATTGTGTAGGCGTGCGGCGAAACCTGCTTCGACATCACCATGTGCTCGCCGGTACGGCGGCGAATGTTGTTCAGCGATTCAACGGTGTCGCCAGTGCCAGAGCGAGGTGCCGGAGTAGCGCGACGCTGACCGCCGGTTGTGGCCGCAGCGACGGGAACCGACGCCTGTGCAGTGCCGGTTGAGGACGACGCAACGCCTGAGCGGATCGCTCCTTCGACATCGGCACGAGTAATGCGTCCGTCCGGGCCCGTTCCCTTGATGCGAGACGCATCGAGTCCGTAGTCAGTGATGAGGCGACGAACGATGGGCGACAACACCTGTCCGGCGGTGCTGGGCGATGGCGCTGCAGCCGCAGGTGCCGGCGCTGGTGCTGGTGCCGGCGCTGGTGCTGGTGCAGCCGCTACAGGAGCGGGAGCGGGTGCCGGAGCGGGAGCCGCTTCAACGACGGGGGTTGGCGCAGGCTCGGGTTCGGGAGCAGGAGCAGGAGCAGCCGCTGCTGGAGCAGGCGCAGGAGCAGCCGCTCCATCGCCAACGACAGCAATGATGGTGCCAACATCGACCGTATCGCCCTCGGCAACACGAATCTCGGTGAGCACACCACCTACAGGTGACGGAACTTCGGAGTCGACTTTGTCGGTCGAAACCTCAAACAAGACCTCGTCCTCTGCAACGGAATCACCAACAGCCTTGAACCACTTTGTGATGGTTCCTTCAGTGACGGACTCACCAAGTTGCGGAAGTTGAATCTCTGCCATGGAATCCTCCGGGATTCAGCCGTGAAGTGAGCGGCCAGTGAGAGCGAGAACGCTCTCGCCAAACAGTTCGCTCAGCGTGGGGTGCGGTTGGATGAAAGCGGCAACGTCATCGACGTCGGCTTCCCAGTTCACTGCGAGATAGGCCTGACCAAGTTGTTCGGTGACCCACGGGCCAACCATGTGTACTCCGAGCAACCGACCGCCGGTTCCATCGGAACGCTTTTCGGCGATGATTTTCACCATGCCCTCGGGTTCGCCGAGGATGAGCGCACGTCCGTTACCTGAGTAGCGGTGTTTGCTCACGATGACGTCGAAACCAGCTTCTTTGGCCGACTTCTCGGTGTGGCCAACGAAACTGACCTCGGGGTGGCAGTAAATGCACCAGGGAACCTTGGTGTAATCGATCGGCATTGGGTCTTCGCCGAGCATGTCGCGGATCGCGAGCATTCCTTCAGCGAATCCGATGTGCGCAAGCGCCGGTGTTGCGATGAGGTCGCCGACTGCCCACACACCGGGTTCGCCAGTGCGGCAATGTGAATCGACAACGACATGGCCGCGATCGCTCACTGCGACAGCGGTGCCATCAAGTCCAAGATTTTCTGAAAGAGGACGACGACCAACCGAAACGACAACCATGTCGACATCAATAGTTTCGCCTTCACCGAACTTCACCGTGGTGCCGCCGCCGAACTTGATGTCGTGGCCATTCACCGAAACGCCGGTACGAACCGTGATGTTGCGATCCTTGAATGACTTCAATACCACGCGAGTGATGTCTTCGTCGCAACCAGGAAGGATCTGCGGGAGCGCTTCAAGGATCGTGACCTCGGTTCCGAGGTCGGACATCATCGAAGCAAACTCACAGCCAATTGCTCCGCCACCGATAACAACAGCGGTAGCCGGCAATTTCTGAAGCGAAAGGAGTTCGTCAGAGGTCAGAACGGTGACGCCGTCAACATCGAAACCGGGAATCGTGCGAGGCACCGAACCTGAAGCGAGGATCACGTGGGTGCCGTGAAGTTCGACGTCGCCCGAGGACCCGCCGGATACCTTCACCACATGACCAGCATGAAGCGTGCCGATACCGTCATAGACGGTGACTTTGCGCTTCTTCAGAAGGCCAGTGAGGCCACCGATAAGACCGTCAATCACGCCCTGCTTGCGCGCTTGGGTCACCGAAAAGTCGAGTTCTGGCTCCGAGGTGGTCAGACCAAAAGCCGCTGCGCTTTCGATGGCTCGGCGGATCGATGCCGTCTCAAGAAGTTCTTTGGCAGGGATGCAGCCGACATTGAGGCAGGTACCGCCGATGCGGTTCTTCTCGATCAGGGCGATGTTCAGGCCTGCCGACGCTCCATACAGCGCTGCGGCATAACCGCCGGGACCGCCACCAATGATGACGACGTCGAAGTTTTCGGCCATTCGGACCACCTCTATCGCGACTACGGGGAGCCTGAGCCTACCGGTGTCGGGCCCGGCACCTGACCGATGCTCACTGCTGTTGCTGGTGCTGCTGAAGGAGCCGGCCGGGAAGGGCAGGCGATCCCACCTCTGCCATGGCGAGACGTCGGATCTCGACGTCGGGGGTAACCATGGCTCCGGCCGCCCCAGAGAACACACCGCGGAGGGGCTGAACATCGTCGTAGTCGCGGCCATGTCCGATTTTCACGTGACGTTGACCAACTGCCTGTTGGTTGGTCGGGTCGAGTCCAAACCATCCCCAGCCAGGAACCGCAGCTTCAAACCATGCGTGGGTTTGGACCCGAACAGGCTCGTCGTCATCCAGTTCAGCATCGTCGAGGACGGTTTCATCCCTCGTAAAGAGGTATCCAGACACATAACGCGCTGGGATGCCTTGGCTGCGGCAAAACGACACCGCTAAGTGGGCGAAGTCCTGACACACGCCGTATCCATGGGAGAGAACTTCATCAACAGGCTCCCCCACCTGGGTGTAGCCCTTGCGATACTCCACCCTCGTACCGACTAAACGATGGAGCGCAAGGACACGTCCAACGACATCGGGACCGGTCTGAGCGACATGCTCCTCCGCGAGGTCAGCAACAGCCTTTCCCCAATCGCAATGCGGAGTGCGTTCGAGGTACTCCCCGTGGAGATCAAGGAAGTCAGGGGCAAGAAGAGAGTCCGGCCGGCAGGCCCCAGCTGGTTGAGGCCGTGGTTTTGTGTCAACGGTGGCTTCAGCCAACACTTCCAAGCCAACGTGTGGGCTGCGATGGCCGAATGTGTCCACTCGAGTGCCCCAGTAGTCGGTGTACGACGAGACCTTTGTCGAAGGAAGTACCGACACTCGATAGCGAATCAGGTCCTGATACTCGTCTGCTATCGGGCATGCTCGAAGTTCGTTCTGAGATTCAGTCACGACATCGTCATAGATGAATGTCGTCCGGTAGCGAATGTCGAGCCTCATTCCACACCTGCTCCAGGAAAGACCTGCAACATGTGCAGATCAACATCATGAATATTGATGAAGTACTGGACACCGACGGCGCTGCATACGCCACGAATTGAACGCTCGATGCGAGTCAACTCACCTTCGAAATCTCCTGTCAGAAGTTCTCTCGGATCAGCAAATTCCAATTCCGCACGCAGTCGGCCGACCAGACGCAATGGCTGACTTGGCTCATCGCCCGTACCAAGTTCCCGCAAAGACGTCTCGGCCGAGCGAATCGCAAAGAACACACTTCGTGGGAATGAATCAGACAATAAAAGAAACTCGATGACATCAGCCGGATCCATCGAACCGCGTGAGGTTCGCCGATAGGCCTCAAGCGCGGAGGCGGATCGCAATGTTCCTACCCATTCATGGAAACCCGGCGCCTCAAGATGGACTTGACGGACTCGGAGCAAACGACAAGTCCATTCAGCGCGCTCCAAGTTCCACCCGAGGCGCAGGAACCGCCACCCGTCATCGCGGGCGAGGGTTTCACTCGCTACACCTGCGACGGTCTGACATTGCCGACGAATGAATCCGTAGAGCTCATGTGGTTGTTGTTCAATTTCTATTTCAAGATTCCGTGAACGCATCGACAAGCAAAACGAGTTAATTGCTTCCCAACATTCCGTCGAAAGCGACTCACGAACTGTCCGAACGTTTTCACGTGCCGCCTCTACAGCCGAAACAATGGAACCCGGATTTTCTCCATCGCGGACGAGGAACTCGGAAACATTCGCGGCGGTAAGCGATCGACCGGATTTTTCGAATGCGTCTCGCAGGCCAACGGCTTCAAGTGCGCTCGACCAAGCAGCACGCTGCTCGGCAGCGTTCGCTTCAAGTAGGCCGTGGTAGGTCACGTCGAGCAGACGAGCGGTGTCTTCGGCCCTTTCGAGGTAACGCCCTGCCCAAAAGAGGTTCTCTGCATCGCGAGCAAGCATCAGGCCGACACCTCTGCCGAACCCGGACGAGCTTCGCTTGATCCCGTTGCTACTTCAGCTTCGAGGTCCTCGCGAGTTGGAGCGAGGACCCACGTATCTTTCGAACCGCCGCCCTGCGACGAATTCACGACCAGCGAACCCTTCTTCATCGCAACACGAGTGAGGCCCCCTGGAATCACTTCGACAACATCACTCGTGAGAACAAAAGGTCGAAGGTCGACATGACGGCCTTCAGCATGGTCATCAATAAGCGTTGGGTGACGAGAAAGCGAAATAAGCTCCTGAGCAATCCAATTTCGCGGGTCGGCAATGATGTCTGCGCGACATTTCGCGAGGTCTTCGTCGGATGCTGCCGGCCCGATGGTGATCCCGTAGCCGCCCGCTTCCGCCACCGGCTTAATCACCAATTGGTCAAGTCGATTGAGTACCGACGCGAGCTGGTCAGGATCCCACAACAAATACGTCTCGACATTCGGGAGAATCGGTTCCTCGTCGAGGTAGTAACGAGTCAGGGCCGGAACGTACGCGTAAACAGCTTTGTCATCAGCAACGCCGTTACCAACTGCATTCACAATGGTGACCGAACCGGATCGAGCCGCCGACATCAGTCCCGGCACACCAAGAGATGAGTCTGGGCGAAACACCACCGGATCAAGAAATGCATCGTCGATTCGGCGGTAGATGACATCGACTCGCTTCAAACCTTTCGTCGTGCGCATGTAGACGACCTGATCGTCAACGACGAGGTCCCGCCCTTCCACAAGTTCGACACCCATATGCGCTGCCAAGAAGACATGCTCAAAATATGCAGAATTAAAAACGCCAGGCGTAAGCACCACGACAGTTGGATTGTCGCTAGCTGAAGCTGGAGCAACTCGATTGAGTGCGCCAAGCAACGAGCGACCGTAGTGGTCAACTGGTCGGACAGGCGTATCAGCAAACATCTGTGGCAGCAGACGAGTCATTGCGACACGATTTTCCACGACATAAGAAATACCGCTGGGACTGCGGAGATTGTCTTCGAGCACTCGATAAACGCCATTTCCGTCACGGACGAGATCGATGCCAGCGACAAGACAGCGGGCGCCGAGGGGCATTGGAATTCCGAATGCTTCTCGTGAAAAACCGTCGGAGGACGTCACAACCCACCAAGGGATAACGCCATCGTGAATGGCCGCTCGTTCACCTACGTAAAGATCATCAAGGAATCGATTCAAAACCGTGACTCGCTGTTCAAGGCCAGCCTCAATATGCGACCACTCTTCAGCCGTGATGACGCGCGGCATGAGGTCCATCGGGAAGGTTCGCTCAATGCCTTCGTCTTCGCCGTAGACCGTGAAGGTGATGCCCTGGTTCCGGAAGTCAGCGTCGCGGCGTCGCTCGCGTCGGGCCAACTCCTCAGCACTGAAATACGAGAGCCGCTTCAATAACGCCGAGTAGTGCTGACGAGGGGCTCCGGTCGCCTCGAAGACCTCGTCAAAGAAGCCTTCGGTGTCATAGTCGTTGAACAGTTCGCTGGCCACGGAGCGAACCTACGACCACAATTCTTTGCTGTCACCGAAAACAGGCCCGGTTCACAAGCCGTTCACGGAAGATGCAAACTCCCGCAACAAATCTGCACTCCTAGCGGGTTGCGAGGAACAACTGGGCTGCTGCCGCAGCCAAGATCGCCAGACCACAGGCCAGTGAGAGAAGGATCAGTTTCCGGGTGCTCATGAGCCTCCGAGCGTATCGGGGCCGGGCCAAGCTCCCGAACCGCAAACTTGCCTCCGGTTGGCATAGGAACGCAGTCGACGGTGTTACACCTCACCGACCCCCCACTTTCAGGAGTACCCGTGAAGATCGCCATCACCGGAGCATCAGGCCTTATCGGCCGCTCACTCGCAACATCGCTCACGAACGACGGACACCAGGTCGTGCCCGTCGTGCGTCGCCCATCATCAGGCGCAACGGAATCGATCGAGTGGAATCCCGCCAACGGAACAATTGAAGCCGCCAAGTTCGAAGGCGTTGACGCCGTTGTGCATCTTGCTGGCGCCGGCATTGGCGACAAGCGTTGGTCCGATTCCTACAAACGCGAAATCCTCGAAAGCCGTACGAAGGGAACTGCCCTTCTGGCGAGCACTCTTGCCTCACTCGATGCCCCGCCAGCAGTGATGGTCAGCGGATCGGCGATTGGCTTCTACGGCGACACCGGCGACACCGCCGTCGATGAAACCGCACCCGCGGGTAACGATTTCCTCGCCAAGGTGTGTGTCGACTGGGAAGCAGCTGCTACTCCTGCGATCGACGCTGGCATCCGCGTGCCGTTCCTGCGCACCGGCATCGTCCTCACCGCCGACGGCGGGGCACTTGCCAAGATGCTTCCCCTTTTCCGCTTTGGTCTCGGCGGTCGTATGGGTTCGGGCAAGCAGTGGTGGAGTTGGATTTCGATGGCCGATGAAATCGGAGCAATCCGCTGGCTGATTGATCACGACATCAGCGGTCCCGTCAATGCCACCGCCCCCAGCCCTGTGACCAACCGCGAGTTCACCAAGGCCCTTGGCGAAGCAATGCACCGTCCGACCTTGGCGCCAGTCCCCTCATTCGGACCCAAACTCTTGCTCGGCGGAGAACTCGCTGATGCCCTGCTCTTCACGAGCACCCGTGTGCTTCCAAGCGTCCTTGAAGACAGTGGCTACTCATTTGCCCATCCCACAATTGAGGCCGGGCTGAAAGCTGTGCTCACTTCGAAGACAGCGGCCTGAGAGACTGACCAGATGCTCACTCCTAAGGCAGACCGTCACGTCTCAACAACCCGGGTCATCGCGGCGCCACCTGAGGCGATCTTCGAAGTTCTTGCTGATCCCGCTCGCCATTCGATCATCGATGGTTCTGGGACACTTGTTGGCGCAAAGAGCAATCCTCCGCGCTTGTTTCTCGGTGCGAAGTTCGGCATGCAAATGAGCTTTCACGCCACCATGCGAAACAAGGTTGTGGAGTTCGAAGAAGGAAAGCAGATCGGTTGGCGTCATATAGGTCAGCACATCTGGCGCTACGAACTCGAACCAGTCGAAGGCGGAACAAAGGTCACTGAAACGTTTGATTGGCGACCGAGCCCGCTTCCCTGGCTTCTTCAGCGACAAGACATCCCCACGAAGAATCTTGCTTCGATGGAAAAGACCCTCGAGCGTCTTGATTCCTACATCACCACTGGGAACGTGCCGGAATCTTGAACTCGTGAGCACTTCACTTGACTCTTTGATTCCGCTTGGCTGGGATCCAGGATGGGCAAAGACTCTGGTTGCAACAGTGCACGGTGCAGATCCAGGGCGCGTGCTCCAACATCACGGTGTTGCTCTCGTACTGGCGTTACCCGATCGAACCGAAACGGTGATGCTCACCATTCGTCTCGACCCGCAGCCGACCGTCGGCGACTGGGTGGCGGTCAAGAACGGCGAAGCCGTCGCCGTGCTTCCGCGGCGTTCACTTTTGCGTCGCCGAAATGCCCATGGTGACGGCGAACAACAACTTGCGGCAAACGTTGACAAGGTGCTTCTTGTTTGTGGCCTTGACCGACCAGTAAAAGACGGTCGCATTCAACGAGGAACAGCGATCAGTCGAGATGCTGGCGCCGAACCTGTTGTTGTGCTCACGAAGGCGTCGCGCGATTCAGGTGAAGTCGTCGATCCTCAGCGTGCCGCTGACGAAGTCCGTGCTGCGCACCCCGGCATCGATGTCATCGTGACGTCGGTAAAAGAAGGAATCGGCATCGATGAACTCCGATCAGTCATCGGTAACGACACGGTGACATTGCTTGGTGAATCCGGGGCCGGAAAATCGAGCATCGTGAACGCGCTCATTGGCGACGATGTCGCGCAAACCGGCGACGTACGCGAGGGCGATAGTAAGGGTCGCCACACCACGACGACTCGAGAGCTTCACCTACTTCCAGGCGGCGGAGTTCTTATCGACACACCCGGCATTCGCGCCGTTGGACTTGTTGCTGACAACGACGGAGTTGCCGAAACATTTGCCGATGTCGATGAGATTGCCTCTACGTGCCGATTCGCTGACTGCCAGCACGAGGGCCAACCCGGTTGCGCGGTTGCGGCGGCACTCGCCGATGGGTCTCTTCTCGCCGAACGAGTTGACGCATGGCGTCGGCTTGACGCCGAAACGGATGCGACTGAACCAGTCACTCCCCGATCGAGCGCACCGCCTCGACGATCTCGTTGACCGGGCGGAAGGTAAGTCCCGCCGCAGCTCGGCGAGCCCAACGAATAATTCCCTTTGCGTCGATCACGAAAACTGAACGTCGATAAAAACCAAGAGGGCCGAGGATGTCGAAGTCCTTCGCAACTTTCCTATCGACATCGGAAAGAAGTGGAAAGCCGAATCCGCCATTGCGCTTGGCAAATTCCGTGTGGCCGGCCAAAGACTGCGGGCTCAATGCGAGAACTTGTGCATCCACCGATTCAAACGCCGACATGTCATCGGTATAGGAACGCAATTGCGCAGTGCAGATCGGCGAATTGTCGGCAGGGTAAAAGACAAGAACGACCGGGCTCCCCCGGTAGTCGGCAAGCGAGAACCGCTTCTGCTCGGCACCGTCACCCGTAATCCCCTCAAGCGCGAAGTTGGGTGCGATATCTCCCACTTCGATCATGACAAGAAGCCCCTCCGTGCGACGCCGACAAGCGCTCCAACCTTAGGCGAGCAGAGCTCAACATTCTGTCGCTGAATTCACAAGCGGGTTAGAGCGAGCGAAAACCAATGTGAAGCCACAACGATCAGAGATCGATGGAGCCCATGATCTCGTCGGGAATGTCGAAGTTTGCGTAGACGTCTTGGACGTCATCATCGTCTTCAAGTGCATCGATCACGCGGAGCACGGCCTTGGCCGCTTCGGCGGTGTCAAGCATCACCGTAGTGGTGGACACCATTGTGGAATCGGCGGACTCAATCGCGATACCGGCCTCTTCGAGTGCGGTGCGAACAGCAGCAAGGTCCGTCGGAGCGCACTGGAGTTTCCACGTATCGCCCTCGTCGGCGAGGTCTTCAAGACCAGCGTCGAGTGCCGCCATCATGATGTCGTCTTCTTCAGCTGCACGGGGAAGGATGATGACGCCCTTGCGTTCGAACTGCCACGACACGGCGCCGGGTTCAGCAAGCGAACCGCCAGTCTTCTTGAGCGCAGTACGGACTTCGCTGCCCGAACGATTGCGATTGTCAGTGAGCACATCGATGAGGATCGCGACGCCGTGGGGCGCGTACCCCTCGTAGGTAATTTGCTCGTAGGTGACGCCCTCGAGTTCACCAGTACCGCGCTTGATCGCGCGTTCGATGGTGTCGATCGGAACCGAGTTGTCGCGCGCCTTCTGGAACATCGTGCGAAGCGCTGGGTTCATTGCAGGATCGCCGCCGCCTTCACGAGCGGCGACCTCAACCTGGCGGATCAACTTGGCGAACACCTTGGCGCGCTTTTGATCAGCTGCGCCTTTCTTGTGCTTGATCGTCGCCCATTTGGAATGTCCAGACATTGGTGCCTCTCTTACGGTTCAGAAATAGCGAGGAGCGCAGTCATGCTGCCATCCCCTTGATGAATAGTTCATGGAGTCGAAGATCTGGTGACAATTCTGGGTGGAACGAGGTCACAAGGACCTGGCCCTGACGGCACGCCACCGGTCGACCTTCGTCAACCGCAGCAAGAATCTCAACGCCCGGACCCACACGTTCAACAACTGGTGCACGGATAAACACTGCGTGCACGGGAGCCTCGGCCAAACCGATGACTTCGAGGTCCGTCTCAAAGGAATCGATCTGGCGACCGAACGCGTTGCGACGCACCGAGATGTCGATCGCACTGAACGACAACTGGTCTTCACGTCCGTCGAGAATTTCCGACGAAAGCATGATCATCCCCGCACAGGTTCCGAACGCAGGCATACCGGCAGCCAGCCGTTCTGCTAACGGATCAAAGAGTTCATTGATGACGAGGAGTTTTGAAATCGTGCTGGATTCGCCACCGGGCAGAACTAACCCGTCGACGAGAGCCAAATGTTCAGCTCGACGGACCTCAACGGTTTCAACACCGAGTCGTTCAAGCGCGTGGACGTGAAGATCAACTGCGCCTTGAAGCGCGAGCACTCCGATACGGGGAAGAGCCACCTGGGGGCTCCGATCCACGAGCAGACATCAGAAATGGTTCACCGCAGTGCGGCTCACCAACCCCGCTCAGAAAGTTTGGTTTCAAGCGAGCCAATTTCGAGACCAGGCATTGCATCGCCAAGACCACGACTGACCTTCACGAGGATGTCGGGGTCGAGGTAATTGGCGGTGGCCTCAACAATGGCCTTGGCCATGTGTGAAGGATCGGAGCTCTTGAAGATGCCCGAACCAACGAATACGGCCTGTGCACCAAGTTGCATCACGAGGGATGCATCAGCCGGCGTGGCGATGCCGCCGGCACAGAACATTGGGACGGGAAGCGTTCCGGTCTCGGCGATTTCCTGCACAAGCGGAAGCGGAGCCTGAAGACGCTTGGCCCAGTCGAACAGTTCCGCCTGATCGGCAGTGGTGATCTTGCGGATGTCGCCAAGAATCGAACGAAGGTGACGCACTGCTTCGACAACGTTGCCGGTGCCGGCTTCACCCTTCGAGCGGATCAAGCATGCGCCTTCAGAAATGCGGCGAAGTGCTTCCCCAAGATTGGTTGCACCACAGACAAACGGAACATCGAAAGCCCACTTGTCGATGTGGTGGGCTTCGTCGGCCGGCGTAAGAACTTCGGACTCATCGATGTAGTCGACCTGAAGAGCCTGAAGGATCTGCGCTTCAGCGATGTGGCCGATACGGGCCTTGGCCATCACCGGAATGCTGACGACTTCCTGAATGCCTTGGATCATCTCCGGGTCGCTCATACGAGCTACGCCACCGTCGCGACGGATGTCGGAGGGCACTCGCTCGAGCGCCATAACTGCGACAGCTCCGGCATCTTCGGCGATCTTGGCCTGTGCCGGATCGACAACGTCCATGATGACGCCGCCCTTGAGCATGTCAGCGAGTCCACGCTTAACGAGGTCGGTACCGGTCGAGCGGGAGACAATCCCGTTGGTCAGATCAGCCATGTATTCAGTCTACGGGCGGGGACCCCGCCCGAACGAAGTCGGACCGGCTTAACCCTTGATGGCGAGATACGCGTCGGCCGTCGGCTGATCCAACATAGAGATGGCCGAACCTGCTCGGGGTAACGCCACCCATGTGCGACCAGGCGTCAGGAGGATCGGGGTGCCGTCGTTTGCGGTGTACGTCGTCGGCTTCTCGGCACTGGGACGTGACCAGTTGCCGGCGATCAGACGACCGTCGGTGAAGACAAGCACCTTGCCCGAACCGACCGTGAGGGCCATTGGAGAACGACTGTCGGACGGGCTTGTGCCGTAGTCGATGAATTGAACAATCACATTGGCCGGCGACACCTGAACACCGGAGGTGTCGAGAGTCGCGCTCTTGGCCCGAGGATGAGTCTGATCAACCTGAAGGCGCGACCAACCCTTCGTTGTCGGGTTCCACACGTAGTCAACCGCGACGCCGCCGAAATCAAGGGTGAAGCCTGGAGCGGGAGAACCCGGAAGCACCGTGGTAGTCGTCGTTGGCGCAACGGTCGTGGTGGTCGACGATGACTTCTTTGAGGTTGTCGTCGACGAAGACGTCGTTGTCGTTGATGGCGTTGTTGTCACTTTACGGAAGTCGAAAATCGGAGCCGGGTTCGTGGGATTCGCAGGTGCCTTCAGTTCAAGAAGTTGTGGAAGATGAACATACAAATTGTGCGGAGCCTGACGATCGTTCGATCGGTAATAGGCCGGTGACGCAGAGTCATAGGACGCGTCAATGAGAATGCCCTTGCGAGCCGCAGCCGCAACTTCGCCGATGACACCACCATTTGCGCCTGACCACGCGAACAACGGTGTTGAAAGGTCGGCGACGAGATTGATATCGCTCGAGCGCGCCGAACGCACCGGACCAACCGGATCGACAAGGTTCGAGTGATACACAAGGGCATATCGAGTGATGCCTTCGACAAGAAGTTCATAGACAACGTCGGCTTCATTGATGCCGGTCTGCGGACGAGCGTCAGGACTGTTGTCCATCTTCACGACAATCGCCGGGTGCGCAGGTCCATTCGCCTTTGCATCGGGAAGTCCAGTGAGAGGCCAAACCGGCAGCGGAACAGTTGTCGTTGTTGTCGAGGTGGTGACTTCCGGCGCTGCTTCGTTGTTGGAATCGGAACGGGTCAGCGCGAATACTGCTCCCCCGGCGAGAACCACGACACCGACTGCCCCGCCAATGATCAACCACAGTTTCTTCCGGCTCATAACAGTCGAAGTGCTTCCATTCGGTGAGTAAGGGCATCAACATCTGCAGTCAGCGGATCAACCAACCAAAGACGACGCAGTGCGGGCGAACCAGCAGAAACCATGGATCCAACTCGTGCGCACACACCGAGCGCCCCAATCAGGCCCGGTGGGTAGCGAGTCAACATCACCGCTGCGCGATCGAGAAGAACATCACGATCGGGATCATCAAGGTTCGAGCTATGACCAAGCACCGACGCAAAGATTCGCGTTGCCGGTGCAGCCTCGAGTCGAACACCCATCGTTGCGGAGAAAACATCGCCTTGACGTAGCTGCACAAATGCCCGAGCAACCACGCCTTCGAGTTCGACGCGACTGAGTTCCGAAAGCAACCCAGAAGTGGCGATGATCGCAGCGTGCTCGGCATCGGTACCGACTACAAGAAGGTTCACCGATGGCGTCTCAAGAATGAGTAACTGCGGGAGTGGCACGCCAGCTGTTGCCGAAAGTCCTTCCGCCAAATTGCGAAGCCCGGCCGCCTCGGGACCGTCAGCCGGTCGAGCGCCAAGCTGTCCGAGGATCGCGTCGTCGATTCCGGAAGCAAAGGTCCGCATTCGGACCACAACAGCAACCACGGTGATGGCCAAACCGACGATCAGCCCGATGACTCCGACCACAACAGTCAGCACTGCGGTGATGATCAGGCCACCGAGGGCAAGGGGCAGAGCGGCAGCGAGTCCGTAACTGGTGGACCGAGGCGACGCTTGCTCAAGAGTGGAAGTCACACGAAGCCTTCGATCGGGGAAGAGGACGAAGCGATACTACCGGCGAAGTGCCACACGCTCGAAGATCTCTTCGTAGCGTTCAGCGAGGTGATCCATTGAAAAACCCTCGGCACGCCCAGAACCAGAGCTAACCAGCGAATCACGCAGCGGGTCTTCGTCGAGGACCCGGCGCAGTGCCCCAGCGAGCGCTGCTGGATCGCCAGGCGGAACAAGAAGAGCGTCACGATCTGCACGAGCAACGTTCGCGTAACCAGGAAGATCGCTCGCAACGACTGCCGTTTTCGCTGCCATTGCTTCGAGCAACACCACTCCGAAGGACTCTCCACCAAGCGAGGGAGCGCAGAAAACGTCGGCGCGGCGAAGTCGTTGGATCTTCTCCGCTTCAGAAATGCGACCCAACCATTCAATACGTGTATCGCCAGCCACTCGACGCCGAAGCTCTTCCGTCTCTGGCCCATCGCTGGCCACCACCAGTCGAACACCAGCGGGAAGTTCCCCCATTGCTTCGAGCAAAACTGCCAGACCCTTACGAGGCTCATGGCGACCAAGGAAGAAAATCGTCCGAGGTTCGGACTTCTGAATTGCTTCACCTGCATAGTCAGCGAGATCGACGCCGTTGAAAAGAAGCTCGTAGGAACCGCCGACCGCTTCGATCGCCATGTCACGTGCGTCGGCCGAAACTGCGCAGCGCACATCGATCTTGCGCGCCAGCCATCGGACAACTGGTTGAAGCCAGCGATACGCGGCACTCTCCCCCGCAGCGTGGAACGTTCCGACAATCGGCTGCGATTTAAACAACAGAGCGGTGTTCGTGACACCCGGAGCAAGTGGCTCATGAACATTCACGACATCGAAGCGTTCGTCGCGCAGTGCACGAATTGTCCGTAGTTGCGCAGAGGGATCCGGTGCGATTGGCGCAACCGAACCATTGGCTGCAGTTGGAAGGCTGTCGCCAAGTGGCGTGACTCCGGCATCGGGTGGCGGGCCGTCGCAGGGCCCGAGTACGCGAACATCGTGTCCTCTTGCCCGAAGTGCTCGTGCAAGCGACAACACCTGGCCCTGAACACCGCCTGGAAGCGTGAGGCTGTAAGGGCAAACGATCCCGATGCGCATGTCAGTTGCCACCGCTCGCGGAAAGTGATGCTGGGCCATGTTGCGGGCGAGGATGAGGTTTTCCGATTCGCTCGAGCTCGGCGTAGTCACTCGGCCAATTCGGTTGCTGAAGATGCCATTGCTGCGGTGCCCGACGAATCAGGCCCTCGAGATGACCTGCCAGTTCAATCGTCACTCTCCGAACATCGTCACGAAGGCGTCCCTCGCGGACAACTTCCATTGGCGGTTGGACGACTGCGAGATGACCGGTTCGACCTTCAAAGTAGACCGCACCGGGAATCAATGCAGCACCTGTGCGCAACGCCAATGTGGCAGGACCAGCGGGAATCGTTGTCGTCTCGCCAAAGAATTCAAGTTCAATGCCATCGCCAACAATGTCGCGATCGGCAAGCAAACACACGATGTGGTTCGCTTTGAGGGCCTGCAAAATCTCGCGACCAGCGTCAGGACCTAGCGGGACAATGTTCATCCCAAGTTTGCGGCGAAACTCCGCAAAGAATTCGAATAACGCTGGGGGCTCAACTGGTTCGACAGCAACGGTGACAGGAACTTTCATCACTTGCGTCATCCAGAAACCAGCCCATTCCCATCCACCGAGGTGCGGGAGAACGACGATTGCGCCCTTACCGGCAGCGCGCGCATCTGCGATGTGGGCAAAATTGTCGAGCGAAAAACCGAAGTCGACCTCTTGAGGCGACAGTTGCGGTAGACGAAATGAATCGATCCAGTACCGCGCGTAACTGTCGAACGTTGCGTCGACTGCGCGGTCAAGGGCTTTGCCTTCGAGCGTGGGATCAGCACGTCGAAGATGACGAGCGACCAGCATGCGTCGCTCTTTTGAGACCGACGCTGCCAGTCGACTTAAGCCCTTTGCCGTGAGTTCAGCAACGGGACGCGGAACAGACCGCGAGAATGCTGCACCCGCGCGATAGGCAGCGGTGACCGGATCAAGCGCCATGCGCGCCTAACGGCGTCGACGCGCCTGAAGGTTCTGACGCCACTGAGACGACCCGGCGCGAGTGGCGCGGGTGGCACGGCGGCGAGACGCACGACGAGTTGGGACGACAACCGGGCGTTCCTGCGATGCCTGGCGCCATACCTTCACGAAACGTTGGACGGCAGTGACAATCGTAAGGACAAGCATGATCCAAAGCACTGGGATCAGCAGAACCGGGAAGAGCAAACCAAGACCAAGCAGGATCACGCGCTCGGCGCGCTCCATAACGCCGCCCTTGGCGTTGAACCCAAGAGCTTCGGCTTTTGCTCGCTCGTAAGAGATGATGAGCGATGCGCCAAGCACGGCCATGGGGAGCAGCGGCAGGAGGCCCCCATGGGTGTCGGCGAGATACCAGGCCACGCCACCGAGGAGCATGGTGTCAGAAACACGATCGGCAACCGAATCGAAAAACGCTCCGCGAGGTCCGGCGGTTCCTGCGGCTTTCGCAACTGCGCCGTCGAGGGCATCGGGCAGACCCGTGAGAACGAGGAGGAGAAGGCCCAGCGGGAGGAAACCAGCGGCGATCGCAACTGCGGCACAGGCTGACATGACCACGCCAAGAGCCGTCAGGCGATCGGCGGTGAATCCAAACTTGAGCAGCTTCGCCCCAACCGGCTTCAGGCCTTTTTCTATGTTGGTTCGCCAGCGTCCATCAAGCACAGGAACAGGCTAGCAGTGAGGCATTGACTGGCTCCGGCACGCCCCTAAGGTGCACCAATGACCGAGTACTCGACGCTGATGCCCGCCGATGCCGTTGTTGCCTTGCGATCCCTCCCCCGCCGGGTCACCGCTGCGCTTGGTGTCTTCGACGAAAGCACCGAAGCAAGGGCCCATCAGTTAAGTCGTGACGGGGTCTCCGCCGTTGAGGTACTCCTTGGGGCTGCCGCAACTCTCGCAGTACTCGAGAAAGGTCTGCGTGACGTCACGATCCTCGACACTCCGGCGCTGCATCCTGCGGTCACGAATCGCCAACTTCGCTCCATCGAGATCTCGACGAATGAGCCCACCGAAGCGGTCTTGGAACAATTCTCCGACCGGGTCGGTTCGACTGCCGCATTGGCAGAGTCGATCAAGGGCCATGACTGGTCACGCACGGGCACGGTGGGTGACGTCAGCGTGAGCGCGCTTGACCTTCTGCGCGAAGCGGTCGCCGTTGGAGTCGATGCGCTCGCGAAGGTTGAGAAAATCATCGCTTCGCTCGACTAGCGGAAGCGACAACGACAACCCTCAAGCGTGTTAGGACTCGAGTTCTTCCCAGTTCTCAGGATTGTCTTCAACGAACCATTCGACGATTGAACCGTCGACGCCATCGACCAACACGAGTCCGCGCTTTTCGGGCGGATCATCGGCGGAATACAGCAAGATTCGCCATGTGGGACGGCTGAGTAGTCCGCGCCAGCCCATTTGCGCCGATGCGTGACCAACAGGAAATCCGACTTGCTTGGTTGCAGCAACGAGAGCATCGCTTTCATCAATCTTCAGATTCCAACCAGAAACGAAGCTGTACAACCCGATGAGGGCGAGCACGATCGCTGCAATGAGCACGCCTTGGTTGATGAGTACCGGATCGCTTCCGCGTCGAAGCACCCAGATCAGAATGCAGACCGCCGAAATTGCCCAGTAGAGGTAGGCGGGAACCCGACGGCGGTTGTTGTTCGGAAAGAGGTAGGGGCCGACGAAGCCCGCCGCGTTGAGATCTTCGGGCAGCGCGTCTCGAATCTCGGCATCGTTCAGTGGTGCTGTCGAAGCGGATTCGGCGTCGTCGTTCATGTCAGACATCGGGTGCGACCGTAGCCCCCTGTGGGCCACGGCCGCACACCCATGATCAGGGAGCCTTGACCGTGGCGGTCACTTTCATCACACCGCCGTTGAGGAAACCGAGATTGATATCGAACTTCTGTCCCACCTTCAGCGGCGCAGCCAAGCCGGTCAGTGTGATGTGGTAGCCGCCTGGCTCAAAGGTGACAGTGCCGTTGGCCGGAATGGCAACCGAGGCAACTTCCTTCATCGACATCATTGAGGAGGAATCTGAGCCCATCGTGGTCGAACTCGCTGACTCCATGGCCATCGTCGTTGCGGTAGATCCGGCGGCCATCACCATTTCGTGGATCGACGCGCTCTTCGCAAAAGATTGGGGCACCGATGCCGAAAACAGTTTGTCGACTGTTGCCGAATTATTTTCAATCGTGAGGTAGACCGCACCGGTGTCGGTCGAACCGGCCGACTCACGAGCCCACACGTTGCTCACCACAATGTTCTTGCTCGTAAACGTGGATGAAGACGATCCCGAACTTGAACAAGCCGAGGCGGCAAGTGCCAAACCTGCAATCAGGGTCAGGGCAACAAGCGCCATTGGGCGTGAAAGTAAGCGGGGGTTCATCGTGTCTCCATCGGGGGGGGGTGTAGTGACTGTCTGTACTGGAACTTCCAGAGTTAGGACTTCGGATACACCGTGTCCATCAACGCATTGAGTGTGGCAGCAACTTCGGGCCCTGTCGTACCAAAGGGCAATTCCCACACCAGTTGACCTTTATCGTCAACGACATACGTCAATCCCGAATGGGCAACTCCGTAGGTCGTTGCACCCGGTTCATGAGGGTCAACTTGCCATTGCGCACCGAACTGGTAGGTCACGCCATACAACTGAAACGAATCGGTTGCGCGCAGCGCGTGCACTTTTGAGTTCGGAAAGAAATGTGTGAGGTAGTCGAGTATCCGAGGGCCCGTATCACGTTCGATATCAACGGTTGCAAAAGCGATTTCGACGTGACCAGCAATTTCGGCGCCGACCTCCTCGAGACCTGCAGCGATATCCGCCATCGTGACCGGGCAAATGTCGGGACAGGTGAGATAGCCGAAGAACACAACCAGAAGGTCGCCCGGTGACGCTTTGAACGCGAACTGCGCACCATTCGGATCGGTCGCATAGTCAGGTAGCGAAACGGTGTCGGTCTTGCGCACTGGCGTTGGCTTGTAGCCACGGGGCGCAGACAGTTCCGATGTACTTGTGGAGGATGTCGACGATCCTGACGAACATGCACTCACCGTCAAGAGGAGCACGATCGACAACACACACCCAGCGAAAAGAGAACGACGCATAGACACACTCTGTCGCTTTTCACGCCCAATTCGTTCCCGATCCGGAAATTTCGCGCCTCAAGACCTCACGTTATGGGGCTTTCGCCCTCCAACTGTGACGAAAGCCACCCTTTTGAGGCGGTTAACCAGGCCAGGCCGCTCGAACTTTCTTGAGCGTTGCATCAAGAGGCTCAGGCAACACCCGCGCCAGTGCAACAGCAGTCATGAAGTTGCTATCCGCGTCCCAGCGAGGAAGTACATGAGTGTGAAGGTGATCGGGAACACCTGCTCCCGCAGCGCGACCAAGGTTCAGTCCAACATTGACTCCGTCGCATCGATATGCAGCTTTCAGCGCAACGACTGCGTCTCGAGAAAGACGAGACATCTCGACGAGTTCCTCGTCAGTGAGACCTTCGAGTTCAGCAACAGCGCGATTTGGCACCACGAGAAGGTGACCACTTGTGTACGGATACGCGTTCAAAAGCACTGAACACGCCGGGCCTCGATGAACAACCATTCCTTCGTCATCGGAAAGCGCAAGAACACGTTCAAACAAGGATCCGTTTTCGTCCGGATCAAGTGACGTGTCTTCCGGCCGAGTTACCGCGGTGATGTACGACAACCGCCATCCCGCCCAGAGATGATCGAGATGCGGCGCGTCGGACATGGTCTAGGAATGAGCAGCAACGTCGGCGGCGAGACGCTCAACGAACGCTTCGAAGGCAATGTTGCGCTCGACCTCTCCCCCTCGAGGATTCACTCCGACGGTTGAGTGGGCGACATCGTCGTCGCCAATCACGAGCACATACGGAAGTTTCTCGAGTTTCGCTTTACGAATGCGGCCACCCAGAGGTTCGTCGGCTTCCACCATATCAGCGCGATAACCACGAGCACGAAGACTGGCCACCAGCAAATTCGCATGCGCATCGTGATCGTCGCGTACAGGGAGAATCCTCACCTGCACTGGAGCGAGCCATGCAGGGAATGCGCCGGCGTAGTGCTCGAGCAACACGCCAAAGAAGCGTTCAATCGAGCCGAACAACGCTCGGTGCAACATGATGGGGCGCTTACGCGAACCATCGTCCGAGACATATTCGAGATCGAAGCGTTCGGGAAGATTGAAATCGCACTGGATCGTGCTCAGCTGCCAGGTGCGACCGATTGCGTCTTTGATATCGATATCGATCTTTGGTCCGTAGAACGCCGCGTCGCCTTCCTTGACCGAATACTCAAGGCCGTATTTCTCAAGTGCGTTCTTCAACGCTCCGGTGGCCTTGTCCCAGATCTCATCGCTTCCGACGTGCTTCTCTGGATCCTTTGTGGACAGGTTGGCGGTGAACTCGGTAAAGCCGAACGCACGCAAAACACTCATCACGAAATCAAGCAGCGAGGCGATTTCATCCTGCAGTTCTTCTTCAGTGCAATAGATGTGGCTGTCGTCCTGCGTGAAGCCACGAATACGCATGAGCCCATGCAGCGTTCCCGCACGTTCATAGCGGTACACCGTGCCGAGTTCGAACAGGCGCAGCGGCAGTTCGCGATAACTGCGCTGGCGACTGCGGAAAATCAGACAATGCATCGGGCAGTTCATGGGCTTCGGGTAGTACGAACCGTTGTCCATCTCCATCGGCGGGTACATGCCGTCTTTGTAGAAGTCGAGATGGCCTGATGTCTCAAAGAGATTCGCGTTCGCGAGATGAGGAGTCACGACGAACTGATAGCCACCCTTTTCGTGACGATCGCGGCTGTAGTCCTCCATGAGCTTGCGAACAATCGCACCCTTGGGATGCCACACCGCAAGACCGCCACCCAGTTCAGACGGGAAACTCAGAAGGTCGAGTTCGGTCGCAAGCTTGCGGTGATCGCGTTCAGCGGCTTCTTCGAGACGTTTGAGATAGGTCTCAAGATCCTTTTTCGATGCCCATGCGGTGCCGTAGATGCGCTGAAGCATTGGATTGCGTTCATCGCCTCGCCAATACGCGCCGGCAACTCGCATGAGTTTGAAATGTCCGAGACGACCGGTGTCGGGGACGTGTGGTCCGCGACAGAGGTCAATGAATCGCGGCGGATTCTCGTAGGTGCGCACAAGACCCGACTCGGTTGCCGACGTCGGATCATCGGCTGCACCACGAATGATTTCGCACTTGTACTTATGACCGCTGAACAGCTCAAGCGCGGCATCTTCGGGGATTTCGTCGCGAATGAACGGCTGCTTTTCGGCGATGATTTCTCGCATGCGCTTGTCAAGACGATCGAGATCATCAGGCGTGAACGTTCCGCCATCGGGAAGTTCGAAGTCGTAATAGAAACCGTTCTCGATGGGAGGACCGATTGCGAAGGTGGCACCCGGGAAGAGGTCAAGCACAGCCTGAGCGAGCACATGGGCGGTTGAGTGACGGATGGTGAAAAGGCCACGTTCGTCGGTCTCAGTAATGATCGCAACCTCATCGCCGCTTTCGAGCGGCCACACCAGGTCTCGTTCGGTGCCATTGACTGCACCAATGACGGCGGCCTTGGCGAGCCGTGATCCGATCGACGAGGCCAACCCAGCGACGGTTGTACCGGCGGGAACAGAACGCTCGGAACCATCAGGGAGGGTGATCGTGATCTCGTCAGACATGACTGCGAGCGTACCCGAGGTGCTCTCGCGCCCCGGAAGCAGTTCGAAGATCAGCGCTGAGGCTCGCCCACGAGGAACACTCCCAGGAGTTCGGCTGCCGATGCAACACCCTCTCCTCGTTCCACAGCGCGATCGATTGCTTCGACAGCTCCGGGCGTATCGAGATCGTCGTCGAGACGGGCACGGACCTCGTCGAGTGCCGTCTGGCTGTCGACTGCTCCGGGCGCCAGCGTCGATGCAAGCCACAACTCAAGGCGAGCTGCTGCGATCGGCATGATCTCGTCATGCCATTCCCATGAGTCGCGGTAATGGTGCGAAACAATCGCCAGACGAATGGCACGGACATCCCAGGTCTTTCGCAATTCGCTAATGAAGACGAGGTTGCCGAGCGACTTCGACATCTTCTCGCCGTCCATGCGCACCATCGCCTGATGCATCCAGTGGCGAACGAACGGCTGACCGGTTGCAGCCTCGCTCTGCGCTGCTTCACATTCGTGATGCGGGAAGACGAGGTCGGAGCCACCACCATGAAGATCGATCGTGGTGTCGAGTTCTCGAAGTGCAAGCGCCGAGCATTCAATATGCCAACCGGGACGGCCAGGACCCCAAAGCGATTCCCAACTTGGTTCGTCGGGCGCCGACGGCTGCCACAAGACGAAGTCAAGCGGATCGCGCTTGTTGGGATCATCGGGATTGCCGCCGTGCTGACGAGCCAATTCGATCATTTGTTCCCGGTCGTAATGCGACACCTGACCGAAGCGATCAAACGAACTCACATCGAAATAAACAGAGCCGCCGCTTTCGTAAGCATGGCCCTGATCAAGAACCATGCCGATGAATCCGCGAATGTCGGCGATAGCAGAGGTTGCGCGTGGCTCACTCCAGCATTCGACAACATTAAGCGCTTCCATATCGGCATCGAACCGAGCGGTTTCAGCTGCAGCGAGATCGAGATAGTGCACGCCAAGTTCACGCGCTTTACGCAGCAGGTCGTCATCGACATCGGTGACATTGCGAACACAGCGCGTTTCATGTCCAAGGTCACGAAGTCGCCGCTGCAACACGTCGTAGGTGACGTAGGTGGCGGCATGGCCAAGGTGCGTCGCGTCGTATGGCGTAATGCCGCACGTGTACATGAGCACGATCGGGCCCGGCTCAAACGCAACGACCTCGCGACGGGCGGTGTCATAGAGATGCATCGGACCAGCCGGAGTCGCCATGGTTATCGAAGCTTTTCAGGATCGATTCCGGTGAACTTCACCGCAACGCGCGTCTTGTATTTCAGGTTGAGTTCCAGCAATACCGCAGTAAACGCTTCGATAGGCGCAGCTTGCGTGAGGTCGCCTGCATCAAGTGCTCGCATATTGGGCATCTCATTAATGAGATCCATCGACACACGCTTCGCCACCGGATGGTCGGAGCACACCAACACGTCGGACTCGATCGGGTGATTGAGATCGGCGAGTTCCTTGGCCGGCACATGGTGAAGCGCCCCCACGACAAGTGAACGAGGTACCGCGGCTTGAACACTTGCCGCAACCGAACCACTAGGCGGTACAAGCGGTTGGAACTCATGACCCACACGAATAAGCGCGTTTGCCATACAAATGACGATCTTGCCTTCGAGGAGATCAGAGACGGACTTCGCAGTCGTCCACGCAGCGTCCCAAGGAGTCGCAATCACGATGAGCTGAGCGGACGCAGCCCCGGCGTTGTCGGCAGCGGTGATGGCGAGGTTGCGGTCAGGCCAATCGGCATGAATGCCGGCGACCACCTCGGCCGCCCGTTCTTCGCTGCGAGAGCCCAGGATGACCTGATGACCTGCCGCTGCGAGTCTGATTCCGAGGGCACTTCCTGCTGGGCCAGTGGCGCCCACGATTCCGATCTGCATGCGGCGAACCGTAGCGGACCAATCTGTGCCCTAGGTGCTGCTCCCCCGAATGATGGGTTCAGCAACGTAACGTCTCAGCCGTAACCGCGATCGGAGGAACCATGGGACTGCTTGAAGGTAAGCGACTGCTGATGACCGGAGTGCTCAACGACTCCTCGCTTGGCTTTGGCGTTGCCCGTCTTGCCCAGCAGGAAGGAGCCGAGATCGTTCTCACCGGTGTGGGTAATGGCATGAAGCACACCATGAAGGCAGCGAAGAAGCTGGAAGTGGAACCAGAGGTCATCGAACTCGATGTCTCCGTCCCCGCACACCTCGACGCCGCTCGCGAGCATCTTGAAAAGAAGTGGGGTCGGGTGGACGGAGCACTTCATTCGATTGGCTTCGCCCCACCGGTCTGCCTTGGTGGCACATTCATGGATGCCACATGGGATGACGTTTCGGTGGCCATGAACATTTCGGCGTACTCGTTGAAGGCCCTTGCCGATGTCGTCGCTCCGCTCATGCGCGAAGGTGGCTCCATCGTTGGTCTCGATTTCGACAACACCGTTTCTTGGCCTTCTTATGACTGGATGGGCGTTGCGAAGTCGGCGCTCGAATCAACCTCTCGATATCTCGCTCGCTATCTCGGGCCACAGCAAATTCGCGTCAACCTTGTTGCTGCCGGTCCCATCAAGACCATTGCGGCCCGCTCGATTCCAGGCTTCTCGAAATTCGAAGACGTGTGGGACGAACGCGCACCTCTCGGCTGGGACGTCCGCAACTCAAGCGCCGTGGCGAAAGCTTGCGTTGCTTTGCTGTCAGACTGGTTCCCACAGACAACTGCAGAAATTGTGCATGTCGATGGCGGCTACCACGCCACCGGCGCCTAATCGTCGGTTAGGTCGCTAAGCAGTTCTTCCAACAAATCATCGAGTGTGACAATGCCGGCGGTTGATTCGTCGTCGTTGTACACCGTCGCGAAGTGAACCCGAGTTGATTGCATCTTTTTCAGCAACTCTTCGAGTTCCTGACCACACACGGACTCAAGCGCTGGCCGCACGAGTCGCGGCGGGAGTGGGTTGTCGATTTCCGCATCGGGAATGGTCAACAGGTCTTTCGCGTGGAGAAATCCGCGAACGTCGTCGATGCCTCCGTCGCCCACTACCAGCAAGCGCGTGTGCCCAAGTTCCTGCACGGCATCTTCCACCTCGCGCGGCGTCGCCTCGACCGAAACCGCTGCAATCGATTCTCGGCTCACCATCACAGAAGCAACCGTGCGCTGTCCGAAATCAAGAACGCCAGACAGGAGTTCCGCCGAAAAGTCAGGGATCGCCCCTTCCTCTTGAGAAACGGCAACTAGTACGGCCAGTTCTTGAGCCGAATGCGTATCGGAAAGTTCATCCTTTGGTTCAACGCCAAACATTCGGACGCCAATATTGCCGAACCAATTAAGAACGATAACGAGCGGCCTCGCAACAAAGAGATAGAGACGGTTCGGGCCGCTCACAATCTTCAGCACTGCCTCTGGATGCGTAAGCGTCAGATTCTTCGGCACCATTTCGCCCAGCACCATGTGTGCAAACACGATGATGAGAAGTCCCAGCACTGCAGCAATGGGATGTACCCAACCTTCAGGGATCCATGACACGTGATGCGCGGTGGACTCAATGACCTGTGCGATCGCAGGTTCACCGGCAAGACCCAACACAAGCGATGCAATGGTGATGCCCAACTGCGCACCTGCGAGCTGAATGCTCAATTCCTTCATCGCCGCCAGCGCTCGAATCGCTGAGCGATCACCGTTTTCGGCAAGCGGTTCGAGTCGGCTTCGACGCGACCCAACGAGTGCGAACTCGAGAGCGACAAAGAATCCATTCACGGCGAGAAGGACGATGATTACGACGAAAGGCCACATGTCACTTCTCCCCTCGCCTGTCGTCCCGATCAGCACCAGCTGGAACGTCATCGGCGACATCGTCCACGGTCCTGCGGGCCGTCACTTGTGCAATGCGACGCCGGTCCATCTGGGCGACTTCGAATGTCCAGCCCTCCCACGAAACAGATTCACCAACGAGCGGAAGGTGTCCGAGTCGATCAAGCAGGAAGCCCGCAAACGTCTCATATTCGCCTTCGGGGATGACGCAGTCGATCTGCTCCGCAACCTCGTCGGGATGCAGTCCGCCTGGCAACGACCACTCGTTTCGGCGGCCGGGAACAGAAGTCGACGGGGTGCGCCGATCATGCTCATCGCCGATTTCACCAACGATCTCTTCGAGAATGTCTTCAAGCGTGATGATTCCTGCAGTGCCACCGTATTCATCGACAACGACTGCCATGTGGGTGTTCTCACGACGAAGATCGAGCAACACGTCCGCAAGGTCCCGACTTTCGGGCAACTCAAGCATCGGACGCATCAGTGACGAGACCATCGTGGTCGCCCGCAAATCACGCGGAACGCCGTGCACGGAACGTACGTGCACCGTTCCAACAATGTCATCAAGGTCTTCGCCGTAGACCAAGAAACGTGAATGACCTGTGGTGACCGATGCATTCACGAGTGCGTCGACAGTTTCGGAACTCTGCAACGCGGTCACCGCAGTTCGAGGAACGAGAACGTCTTCCGCGCTCTTGCCTTCGAATCGGATTGATCTCGTGAGTAGTTGAGACGCGGAATCGTCGATCGCTCCCCCACGACTCGATGCGCTCACCAGAATCTGCATTTCCGAAAGGGTTCGAACATGAGAAAGTTCTTCGGTCGGCTCAACACCGAGCAGTCGAACCGTTCGGTTTGCTGCGCCATTCAGCATTCGAATGAGTGGCCCAAAAATGATTCCGTACACCCGCACAAGTGGGCCAAGCAGGTAAACGGTGGTCTCAGGTCGAGCGATTGCCAAGCCCTTCGGCACGAGTTCACCCACGATCATCTGGACGACCGTGGCGAGGAAGATCGCGATCGCCAACGACACACCGATGACCGCGGCGGAGCCAAGCAGCGGTTCAAGGGCAGGATGCAACAGCTCCGCTATCGCCGGTTCAGCGAGAAGACCAATCAAGAGCGATGTCACCGTGATACCGAGTTGCGCACCCGACAGATGAAATGACAGATGGGCAAGGAGCCCCTTTGCGACCCGAGCTCGGCGGCGGCCCGCCTCGACATCGTTTTCAACCTTCGCTCGATCAACCGCAACAAGCGCGAATTCGGCTGCAACGAAAAAGCCGTTCGCAATGATCAAGAAGAAAACGAGAACGAGACCAAGCGCTGGATTCATAGGTCGGTCCCCCACGCCCACCAGCGGCCATGACGGCGTTCGAGGCCTAGTTGCATCTCAAAGCAGTCGGAAAGGTTCGCTTCGGTGAGCACATCATCAAGTGTTCCAGCACTGAGTACCTGACCCTCGCGAAGCATGAGAACGTGGGTGAATCCTTCGGGGATTTCTTCAACATGATGCGTCACAAGAACTGTCGCTGGCGTCTCCACCCCCGCAGCGAGAACACCAAGCGTTCTCACAAGGTCCTCGCGGCCCGCCAAGTCAAGACCTGCGGTCGGTTCATCGAGAATCAATAGTCCTGGCTCTGGCATCAAAGTTCGAGCCAGCAGCACTCGCTGCTTCTCACCGGAAGACAGCGTTGCGAAGCTTCGATCGGCCAGGCGCCCGATTTCCATCCGGTCGAGACAGTCGCGGGCCCGTTGACGATCGGCGTCGTCATAGGTGTGCCACCAAGGTTCCAGCGCTGCGTTCTTTGCGGTCATCACTACGTCGGTAGCGGCCAGATCAGACCGAAGCTGCTCAGCCATCCCCGAACTGGCGACACCGATGCGCTTGCGCAAGGAACGCACGTCGGTTCGGCCGAGTTTCTCGCCGAGCACTTCAACCTCACCCGAGGACGGATGCAGATACAGCGAAGCGATTTTCATCAGCGTCGATTTCCCGCAACCGTTGCGACCAAGAACGACCCAACGTTCGTTGGGCGCTACTTCCCACGAAACGTTGTCGAGGATCGCGCGACCTTCACGAACAAGCGTGACGTCCCGAAGTGAAAGTGCTGTCGGGTCGGTTCGACCCATGAAGACCTACTTGTCGAGCAGTAGTGCGAGTGCGACAGAGGCGAAAATGAAGATAACTGCGGCGACAACGGTGATGCGGTCGAGGTTCTTCTCGACAACCGTTGATCCAGCTGCAGACGCGCCCAAACCGCCGCCGAACATGTCGGAAAGGCCACCTCCCCGGCCGCTGTGAAGCAGGACGAGGAAGATAAGAGCGAGGGCGGAGAGCACCTGGACGATGAGGACTGCGATCAGCACGGACGAAACGCTATCAGGACAGGCGGAATTGGACGATTCGAGCGAATTCCTCGGGGTCGAGGGCCGCTCCCCCAACGAGTGCACCATCGATATCGGGCTGACCCATGAGTTCGGCAGCATTTCCTGCCTTGACCGAGCCGCCGTACTGAATGCGAACGGCCTTGGCCGCATCGGCACCCTTCATGTCCTTGACCTTGGCTCGGATCCAGCCGCAGACCTGCTGTGCGTCTTCAGCGCTTGCGGTACGTCCTGTACCGATGGCCCAAATGGGTTCATAAGCGATGACCATCGAGGCCACCTGCTCGGGCTTGAGCGCTTCGATACCGGCGTGGATCTGTCCCGTGATCTTTCCGTGCGTGGCTTCACCTTCACGCTCTTCAAGCGTTTCGCCGCAGCACAGGATGGGGGTCATACCGTTTTCGAAAACGGACTTCACCTTGCGGGCAACGATGATGTCGTCCTCTCCGAAAATCTCACGACGCTCGCTGTGGCCGACGATCACGTACGACACGTTGAGCTTGAAAAGCATTCCCGGAGCAACTTCACCGGTGAAGGCGCCATTGGCTTCCCAATGACAGTTCTGCGCACCAAGAGCGATCGGAACTTTTTCGCTCTCAAGGAAGGTTTGCACGGTGCGAATGTCAGTGAACGGCGGGTGCACCGACACATCAACGGCCTCGTAATCGTCCTTCGAAAGGAGATAGCGCAACTTGTCGAGCGTTGCTGTTGCCTCGAAGTGATTGAGGTTCATCTTCCAGTTACCGGAGATGAGAGGTTTGCGGTCAGGCATTTGATGCTCCTCGTAAGGCTTCGAGTCCGGGAAGGTCGCCATTCTCAAGCAACTCGAGCGACGCACCTCCGCCGGTTGAGACGTGATCGACCTCGTTGGCGAGACCGAACGCGTCGAGTGCTGCAGCAGAATCGCCGCCACCGACAACGGTAAAGCCACGGGCTTCGGCCATCGCTTCGGCAATCACGCGAGTTCCTGCAGCAAAGCGCGGATCTTCGAACACACCCATCGGACCGTTCCAGAAGATTGTCTTTGCTTCAGCAATGATGTCGGCGAATTCCGATGCCGTTCCGGGACCAATATCGAGACCCTTCCAATCGTCGGGGACATCGGCACCGAGTTGGCGAACCTCTCCCCCAGCTTCGGGGTTCATGATTTCGCCGCCCGGGCCAAGCGCCGTCACATCGTGCGGAATGTGAATCGTGACGTCGGAATCGAGGAATCGTTTGCAAGTTTCGATCTGGTCAACTTCGAGCAACGAATCGCCAACGTGATGTCCTTGTGCAGCGAGGAATGTGAAACACATTCCGCCACCGATGATGAGCGCGTCGGCAACTTCTGACAACGCGTCGATCACGCCAAGTTTGTCTGACACCTTTGAGCCACCAAGGATCACAACGAACGGACGCTTCGGATCAGAACGCAGCGGCAACAACACGTCGACTTCACGCTGAAGAAGACGACCTGCGGCCGACGGAAGGAACTGCGGAGGACCAACGATCGATGCATGCGCTCGATGCGACGCACCAAATGCGTCATTGACGTAGAGGTCCTGACCAGCGATGAGTTCCTGCACAAACGCAGGATCATTGGCGGTCTCGCCTGGGTTGAATCGCAGATTGTCGAGCAGTTCAACACCCGGTGCGAGTTCAGCGAGACGACGACGAACGGGCTCCACCGAATAGTTCGGATCGGGAGCACCCTTCGGGCGACCGAGATGCGTGCACGCGGTAACGGTTGCGCCGCGAGACGTCAGGTATTCGATCGTGGGAAGCGCGGCACGAATGCGGAAGTCGTCGACAATCTCACCATTGGAGATCGGCACATTGAAATCTGCGCGAAGGAGAACTCGGCGACCACTGACGTCGCCGAGGTCCTCCAGCGAAGGAACGCTCATCGGGCGGTACTACTTCGCCGCGTTGGCCATGACCTGCACGAGGTCGACCAGGCGGTTGGAGTAACCCCACTCGTTGTCGTACCAGCCGAGCACCTTCACGAGGTTGCCCATGGCCATGGTGAGCTTCGAGTCGAACGTGCACGATGCAGGCTGACCGACGATGTCGGAAGAAACAATTTCTTCATCGGTGAACACGAGCACCTTCGAAAGCGGACCGGAAGTTGCGGCCGCCTTGAATGCTGCGTTGATTTCATCGACGGTGACGTCACGCTTGAGCACACCAACGAAGTCGGTGATGGAGCCGTCCGGAACCGGCACGCGAAGTGCGGTGCCATCGAGCTTGCCCTTCATGGCCTCGAGTACGAGGCCAGTGGCGCGAGCAGCGCCGGTTGACGACGGCGTGATGTTCGCGGCCGAAGCGCGTGCACGACGCATGTCGGTGTGCGGTCCGTCGACGAGGTTCTGATCGCCGGTGTAGGCGTGAACGGTGGTCATAAGGCCCTTTTCAACGCCGAAGGCATCGTCGAGAACCTTGATCATCGGAACGAAGCAGTTGGTCGTGCACGAAGCGTTGGACACAACCTTGTGCTTGGTCGGATCGAAGGTGTCGTCATTGACGCCAACAACGAAGGTGGCATCGGCGTTGGTGGCCGGGGCCGAAATGATGACGTAGGGGGCGCCGGCTTCGAGGTGAGCAGCGGCCTTCTCGCGATCGGTGAAGAAGCCAGTGGACTCGACGACGATGTCGACGCCGAGTTCCTTCCAAGGAAGATCCTTGGGGTCACGGATTGCGGTGATCTTGAGAAGCTTGCCGTCGACGAGGATGCCGTCGTCAGTTGCTTCGACGGTGGCGTCGAGGCGACCCATGACCGTGTCGTACTTGAGGAGGTGCGCCATTGCGGGCACCGAACCCAAATCGTTGGCGGCAACGATTTCGACATCAGCGCCGGACTGCCTCACCGCCCGGAAGAAGTTGCGGCCGATGCGACCGAAGCCATTGATGCCGACACGGATGGTCATTGTGGGCACTGCCTCCTGGGTTGGCCGTCGACGGTCGACGGCTTTAGTGACGAGATGGACTGACGTTACGCCAGTCGGCGCACGCGTTTGGCCGGTCTGACTCCAGCACGACCGATTCTCGCGGAATCGGCGCCCGAGATGATGTCAGCGGTCAAGGTCGCGATGGGTGACCCGAAGGTGGAATCCCCGCTCGCGGAGGGCCTCAGCCACGGCTTCGGCGATTGCGACCGAACGATGGCGACCACCGGTGCAGCCGAATGCAACGGTCAGGTAGCTCTTGCCTTCGGCCACATAGGCCGGCATCAGCGTGCCCAAAAGCCCGTCGATCTGCCCGAGAAACTCGGAGGTGAGCGGCTGGGACAGGACATAGTCACGCACGGGTTCGTCGAGACCGGTGAGCGGTCGCAATTCTTCGACCCAATGCGGGTTCGGGAGGAATCGGCAATCGATCACCAGATCGGTATCGAGGGGAAGCCCGTGCTTGTAGCCAAACGACAACACGGTGGTCTGCATTCCGCCGGCAGGGGCATCGGCCGCAAAGAGGTCGAGCATGCGGGCACGAAGTTGATGGACATTGAGTTCGGTGGTGTCGATAACGACATCGGCTTCGGCCTTCACCGATTGCAGAACTCGGCGTTCTTCCTGAATTGATTCCGCAAGAGAACGGTCTTCAGCGGCAAGTGGATGTCGGCGGCGGGTGCTTTCGTACCGACGTACGAGTTCATCGGTCGCCGCTTCAAGGAACACGATGCGAAGTCGGTTGCCCTGGCGGCGCAGCGCGTCGAGGGCAGGTAACGCTTCGGAGTGATACGGCCCGGTACCGACGACAAGGACGACATTGGTGATGGTCGCATCGGGGGCATCAGCGAAATCGGCAACGCGCCCAATAAGCGCAGGCGGCAAATTGTCGATGATGTACCAGCCGAGATCTTCGAGAACGTCCGCGGCTTGAGACCGTCCGGCTCCCGATAATCCCGTGATCACAACGAAGTCGCTCACGCATCAGACGCTACCCGTATGACCTCTAACCTCACGGCATGGACAACATCACCGCCCTCCCGATCGCCGCCGCCCACTTCGAATCGGTCGCCGCTCTCGTCACTGCCGACGATCTCAGCAAGCCAACACCATGTGGCGACTGGACCGTTCAGCAACTGCTCGACCATGTGATTGGCGGCAACTTGATGGCCGCAGCTCTTCTCAGCGGTGCGTCGCGTGAAGATGCGGTTGCGGTGCTCGCCGAGTCAACTGTGGGCGCAGACACGTTCGCTGCTGTTCAAGAGTCGATGCGCGCCCAAGCCATTGCGTTTGCTGATTCCGCCGCACTTGAACTCGTCGTACACCACCCGGCAATGGATATGCCCGGCGCGCAACTTCTTGGCTTCCGTGTCGGCGACCTTCTCGTGCACTCGTGGGACTTGGCTCGTGCCATTGGCGCCGACGAAACACTCGATCCCGAGGTCGTTGCCGTTGTTGCAACCAACATTGAACCGATGCGTCCATTCATCGGCCAGGTCGGCATGTTCGGCGAAGGCCCGAGCGGAACGCTCGACGACAGTGCCGACGCGCAGGCGGCACTGCTCGACCTGATGGGCCGACGCCCGTAAACGTTTCGTCGGTCAGGACGACCGACGAGCAACCAATGTCAGAAGTCGCGGGATCGTCGTGACTTCGGTGTATTCCGGAGCACGATTAATGAAGCCCTGCGGCGGCGCTGGTTCGATCATGCGTTCCAGCGCAAGACCCGAATCGGCCATTGCGTTGATGTAGCGACTGAGGGGTCGGTGCACGAAACGGATGAACACATCCTTTTCGACCTCTTCAATGGTTGCCTGTTCGATGAGGTACGGACCGATGCGCCAGTACTGCTCGGGCGGGTCAAGGATCTGATCGTCGATCCAGCCGGAACCGGGTGTCTGCAGCAACGGATGATTCAGGCAGAAAATGAACCGTCCACCTGGCCGCAACACACGAGCAACTTCAGCGAGCGCTTCGTCGACAGCGTCGATGTGTTCGAACACCAGACAACACACGACTGCATCGAACGACGCGTCGTCGAATGGAAGAGATTCGGCACCCGCGAGTCGATACTCGGGGCCGCCGCCACGACGAATGGCTTCATCGATCTGGTTGACGGTCGGATCAATACCGATCACGGTCGCGCCGTGCGTCGCCGCAATTGCACGTGCGACCTGACCTTCACCAGTGCCAACCTCGAGCACGCGCTCGAAGCCTTCGGTCCATTCGAGAATCAGCGGAATGATTTGCTCGGTGTATTCGGGATCAACACCATCGGTGAACTCGCGCTGCCACCAATCGGCATGGGCTTCCCATAGTTGGGCATTGGCATCAGGTTCAGACACGAAATCTCCGATTCAGCGCTGGTCTCGACGAGAAGGAACATGGATCTTGTCCCAAACCGCTTGGCCAACCGAATCGGGAAGCCACGGAAGGGCTTTGAGTTCCTCTTCAGTTGCTCGTTTCACCGCAGTGACTCCCCCAAGTTCTTTGAGCAAGCGCGTCCGACGCGCTTCACCGAGACCGGGGATGTCATCGAGTACAGACTTCGTCATGCGTTTGCCGCGCAGTTCACGGTGGAACGAAACCGCGAATCGGTGAGCCTCGTCGCGGATGCGTTGCAGCAGATACAGCGCGTCGCTCCCCCGGGGAACTTCCACAGGCTCGGAACGATGCGGCAGATACACCTCTTCGAAACGCTTTGCGAGTGACGCAACGGGAATCTCTTCGTCGAGTCCGAGTTCCTCGAGCACCTTCACCGCAACGCTGAGCTGCCCCTTGCCGCCGTCGACGAGCAGCAATTGCGGCGGATAGGCGAACTTCCCTGATCGTTCTGCAACCGGCTTGCTGCGCTCTTCGAGATAGGCACTTAAGCGACGGGTGAGCACTTCTTCCATAGCCGCGAAATCATCGTTGCCCTGGTTGCCCTTGATTTTGAAGCGGCGGTATTCGCGCTTGTTGGGCAAACCGTCTTCCATGACGACCATCGAGCCGACATAGTCGCTGCCCTGAATGTGGCTCATGTCGTAACACTCGATGCGCAATGGAGCTTCGGGCAGACCCAAGTGTTCTTGCAGATCATTGAGAGCACGCGCACGACTGTTGTGATCGGCAGCGCGCTTCAATCGGTGCCGAGAGAATTCTTCGGTGGCGTTCTTTGTCACCGTCGCCATGAGTTCGCGCTTATCGCCCCGATGCGGAATCCGAATGCTGACCTTTGAGCCGCGCTGAGAACTTAGGAACTCTTCGTACAGTCCCGGGTTCGCGCTTTCGAACGGAACCAGTACTTCTTTGGGCACGCCCAGCGGAGGTGGATCGCCATAGAGACGTTCGAGGATGCAGTCGATGAGTTCGCCGTCGGAAAGATCTTCTTTGCGATCAAGGACGTAGCCCTTACGCCCGACCACGCGACCTCGACGGACGAAGAACACCTGCACCGATGCTTCGAGTTCATCGCCAGCAAGTCCCACAACATCGAGGTCTTCGTCTTTCTCCAAGACCATTTGCTGACGCTCGACCACCTTGCGCACCGCGCCGAGACGGTCACGAAGCCGAGCAGCACGCTCGAACTCCAATTCATCGCTTGCGGTCTGCATCTCGACTTCGAGCCGAGAAATCACTTCGTCGGTATCGCCATCAAGGAACCGGATGAGATCGCGAACCAGCGATTCGTACTTCTCCGGAGTGATCTCGCCGACACACGGACCGCTGCACTTCTCAATGTGAAACAGCAAACATGGTCGACCAAGTTTGGCGTGACGGGACAGCTTCGTGTCTGAGCAGGTTCGTACCGGGAAGGTTCGCAACAATTGGTCGAGAGTTTCGCGGATCGCCCACGCAGCGGCATACGGGCCGAAGTATCGAGTGCCCTTGCGCTTATCGCCGCGCATCACAGTGGCTCTTGGCCATTCATCGTCGACCGTGACGGCCAAGAATGGATAGCTCTTGTCGTCCCGAAGGTCGATGTTGAACCGAGGCTCATGCTGTTTGATCAGGCTGTACTCGAGCATGAGCGCTTCGAGCTCATTGCGGACCTGAATCCATTCGACCGTCTCGGCCGTGGCCACCATCTGGGCGGTGCGGGGCGCGAGATGGACCGGATCTTGGAAATAGTTCGACAGTCGCGACCGAAGGCTCTTGGCCTTGCCCACATAAATGACGCGACCGTTGATGTCCTTGAATTGATACGAGCCGGGCTCGTCAGGAATCGTGCCGGCCGGCGGTCGCTGCACCATTGCTGAGCATCATACGGCTCCCGAGGTTTCGTCCTTCTCCCGTCGATGAACACGCGGAATCGAAGGCCAACGTCCCCAATCAACTAAGTCCCCCAGCAATACTCCTGTCCACTCCCAACAAGCCCATCGAGCTCGAGCGCGGCGGGCATCAACCTTCTCAATGATTCACTCATTTAATTGCGTCAGAACCTTCTCGAATTCGTCGGCGTTTCCAACCGCACCTCGTCCGAAAACACCGAGCAGTTTGCGATCAAACCCATCGGTAAGAAGAACGTTTGAGCCAAATGGCTTCGGCTCAAACCGACGAACCTCCGACGCCTTGAAGCGAAACGAAGAAAAGAGGTTGTGCACCCGAACCTCGTCTCCGTCAACGATGACCCGGACCTTCCAAGCCAAGATCAGAAAGAGAGCAAACAGAATCGCCCACGCGAGATCAAAGAGCCTCAAAACCCAACCATGTCCACCCACGCCCGCAATTGACGCAACGAAAAGAAGCAGCGTTGGGGGTGTACCCAAAATTTTTTGCCACGTCGGATAGGAAAATCGACGTGTCACCATGGCGGCCATCTAGTCCAGGAATATAGAGCGTTCATCGGATTCAAACTTTGAATCCACCCGCCCCACGAGAGATTGCCGGGATTGTCAATCACATAACTGACCGTTCCCAAAGCCACCGCACCCATTACAAACGCAAAAGGACATCCAATCCCTGCGGTTGCGGCGCAGGCTGCAACAGTCAAACTTCCCGTCAGAACCGCCGTCGTGGCCTTAACCGTAAATCTCACCCAGCCTGGATACGCATCACTATTTGGACTCGGGTGTTGAGTAATTGGGGAGTACGACCAATCGGACGCAGACCGAACCTTTTCACTAACGGGCAAGGCTCGCAGCATTTCGGAGGTGTTGGCCAGGGCAGGTTTGAACATCGGATCACCGTTCGCGTAGTACGCGCTGATGAGCGCAAGGAATCCACACTCCGGGCATTTGCCGGTGAGGTCATTGACATTTGCAGGGTCACCGAAAACGTAGGCATACGCGTTCGCTGATCCGCCGGTGATGGGGTCGGTTTGAAGAAATCGTCCGATGCGTGGCGAGTATTGACGTGCACCCATCTCGATGATGGGTTGCAGGCCCGGTTCGGTTTCGGTGGGGCGTTGGTATTGACAGAGCCACCGGTTGTCGAAGTTGCCAGCAGCGTTGTCGGCAACTGTGCCGGAAGTCTGATTGCCGCCTGAGTCATAGTTCGCCGTCGTACCGATCTTCGTTCCGGCCTGCGTGGCAGTAACAGCGGTATCGCCGTGGAGGTT
>JAURMR010000006.1 GCA_030830565.1 Acidimicrobiales bacterium | reverse complement strand
TATTTCATTGTTATGGAGTACGTCGAAGGTCGTCCGCTTTCAGAAATCATTCGCACCGAAGGGCCGCTTCATCCCAACCGCGCCGCGGAAATCACCGCCGATGTTGCCGCTGCGCTTGGTTTCGCTCACCGCAATGGTGTTGTGCATCGCGATGTGAAGCCCGGCAACATCCTCATCACCCCTTCTGGTCAGGTGAAGGTTGCCGACTTCGGTATCGCGCAGGCCGCAACCACCGGCGACGCTGCAGTGAATCTCACCCGAGCCGGTTCCGTGATGGGAACCGCTACGTACTTTTCGCCCGAACAAGCGCAAGGTCATGCCGTCGATCCGCGTTCTGATCTCTACTCACTCGGTTGCGTGCTCTACGAAATGCTCGCTGCGCGGCCGCCGTTCGCGGGCGACTCACCAGTTGCCGTCGCGTACAAGCATGTGCAGGAACAACCCGTTGCGCCGAGCCGCATCAACCCGAATGTTCCGCCTGCGCTCGAAGCCATCGACCTCAAGTTGCTCGCTAAAGATCCCGCGCAGCGTTACGCGTCGGCCGAAGACCTTCGTTCCGACCTTCGTCGTTTCCTCGAAGGCCAGCCTGTTCTTGCTGCCGGTCTTCCGGGCGCGGCCGCTGGTGCTGCAGCCGGTGTCGTGATCGGCGCAGGTCTCGCCGGTGCCGCAGCTGCTGATGCAACAACGATGGTTCCTGCTGCTGCAGGTGCTGGTGGTGGCGCTGGTTTTGGCGGACCTCCCACAACTGGTGGCAATTACGCCGCTCCTCCGGAGAAGAGCCGTACGGGCTTGTACGTCGGCCTCACCATTGGTGCACTCGTTCTGATCGGTCTCATTCTGTTCTTCGTTGGTTCGAGCATGGGCAAAACGACCGAAAAGGTCGCCGTTCCCGATGTCACGACCAAGGACGTCACCGACGCAACAAATACCTTGAGCGCTGCAGGTTTCAAGGTGTCGGTGAAGAACGTTGCGAATGACACGGTTCCCGCCAACCAGGTGTTTGATCAAACTCCAAAGGGCAACACCAACGCTGACAAGGGTTCAACGGTGGAGATCACTGTGAGCTCTGGCATCGGCGACGGCACGGTTCCCGATGTTGTTGGTCGCACACAAGCTGCCGCCGAGTCGTTGTTGAAGACGAACAACTTCATTCCTGAAGTGAAGGAAGCCGCAAGCGACACCGTCGCTAAGGGCACTGTTATTTCTCAGTCACCCAGCGCGAACTCGAAGGCCACGAAAAATTCTGTGGTCACGATCACTGTGTCGACTGGTGCCGGCGATGTCTCGATTCCGAACGTGGTCGGGCTCAACGCAGCAACGGCCTCGAATCAACTTGGTCAGGCTGGATTCACTGTGACGACGACGCAGCAGTCTTCGTCGACAGTTCCGGCTGGAAATGTGATCAGCACGAACCCAACCGCAGGCACAAAAGCGGCGAAGGGTTCAACGGTTGCAATCGTTGTGTCGACCGGGCCCGCTGCGTCGACGACAACCACGACTACTGCATCGACGACGACAACTGTTTCACCAAACTAAATCGGCCGCGGCCTTCGGGCTGCGCCGTTTCTGTTGCGAACAGTGCGGGTTAGTGGCCGCAGCGTTCGAGGAAGTTACCCACGAGTTGGTGACCACCCGCGGTCAGAATTGATTCCGGGTGGAACTGCACGCCTTCAACATCGAACTCACGATGTCGAAGTCCCATCACCAAACCGTCTTGGGTTTCTGCGGTGATCTCAAGGCATTCGGGAATGCTTTCGCGCTGCACAACGAGAGAGTGATAGCGCGTGGCCTCGAACGGATCGGGAAGGCCCGCGAACACGCCTTTGCCCTGGTGGGAAATGAGCGAGGTCTTTCCGTGCATGAGTTGCGGCGCGCGCACGACGTCGCCGCCGTAGACCTGGCCGATGCATTGGTGGCCAAGACACACGCCGAACACCGGCACGCGACCAGCGAAGGCGGTGATGATCTCGTTGGAGAGGCCAGCGTCTTCGGGGCGCCCGGGTCCGGGACTGATGAGTACGCCATCAGGCGCGAGTTCTTCGATTTGCTCGATGGTGAGCGCGTCGCTGCGATGCACGAGTGGGTCGGCGCCAAGCTCGCCTAGGTACTGGACGAGGTTGAAGACGAACGAGTCGTAGTTATCGAGGACAAGGATGCGAGCGGCCATCGCCGAAGAACCTACCGGCCGCGGCCAGCCGCGCCTGACGAGTTTCTTCTCGGCCGCTACGCTCGCCCCACTATGGCTACCGACAAGCGCCCTGCACCCACTCGTCGTACCGGCGGCCGCGTCACCCCCAAGGGCGGTCCGACCAAGAAGTCCGCCCAACCCACCCACGATGGCCCGGCGGCCTCAACCCGCTACACCCCGCGTTCGGGAACGGTGCAGTCTCCGAGCCCCGCATGGCTCCCGGTCGTGATGATTGCGCTCTGCATCATCGGCCTTCTCGTGATCTTCCTTCATTACGTCGACCTGTTCCTGCCGGGTGCGGCCAGCAACTGGTGGCTTCTCGGCGGGCTGGGTTTCATCCTCGCCGGCATTATCGCTGCCACGCAGTACCGATAACGGGCCGAAGAAAAAGGCCGGTTCAGCGGCCCAAACTGCAGGTGAACAGACAGTGACGACTCCCATCGTTTTCCACAGTCTGTGGAGAATGAGTTAGAGGTCGTCGATGGGCGTCATCATGATCATGTCATCCTGACAATGCCTTGGGGGCTCTGGATCCTGGTCGGGGGCGACGGTCATCCGAACCTCGGTTCCGCAGATCTCACAGCGGTAGGTGATCTTCACTTTCCGCAGTTCACCCACAGGGGGAGGTTCGGGAATCGGCCGGGCCATTCCACCCAGCATCAGGACCCCGATGCGGAGGATGAGCCAGGCCACGAGGCCGGCGATGATGACCTTGATCGGAGAGAAACCTCCGACGAGACAGGCAACGATCCCGAGAAGTACGAGACCGTCGATGACGGGATGTTTGGGACGCCAACCGCCGGAGCGATCGGTCTGATCCTCGGAGTCCATACGGACAGGTTAGAGGCGTTCGATGATGGTGGCGTTGGCGAGGCCGCCGCCTTCGCACATCGTCTGCAATCCGAAGCGACCGCCGGTGCGCTCGAGCTCGCACAGAAGCGTGCCGAGTAGGCGAGTGCCGGAAGCGCCGAGCGGGTGACCAAGCGCAATTGCGCCGCCGTTCACGTTCACCTTGCTGAGGTCGGCGTTGAGTTCACGCTGCCATGCAAGCACAACTGGTGCGAAGGCTTCATTGATTTCGATGAGGTCGATGTCGTCAAGCGACAAACCTGACTTCTCAAGAATCTTCTGTGTCGCCGGTATAGGGCCGGTGAGCATGATGCGCGGATCAACACCAGCAAGCGAGAATGAATGGAAACGGGCGCGAGGTGTGAGACCGAGTTTGGATGCTGCAGCTTCGCTCATGATGAGTGCCGCCGATGCGCCGTCGGTGATCTGTGAAGAGTTGCCGGCAGTGATCACACCATCGGGAGTGAACGCAGGCTTCAGCGCAGCAAGTGTTTCGGCAGTTGTTGTGTCGCGGATGCCTTCGTCGTTTCGCAACATTCCGTCAGTGGGAATGATTTCACCGGAGTCTTTATCGCGACGACGAATTTCAACGGGATGAATCTCGCGTTCAAAACGTCCCTCGTCACGGGCACGCGCTGCACGAATTTGTGATTCGGCCGAGAAAGCGTCGAGTTCTTCGCGCGAAAGATTCCATTGTTCGGCAATCAATTCAGCCGATAAACCTTGTGGAATGAGGCCGCCTGCATCTTTGTAACGAGCATCAACTCGCGGGCCGAACGGAAAGCCAACTCCCTGCCCAAATGATGCGCCCATAGGAACGAGGCTCATGACCTCGACTCCAGCGGCGATCACGATGTCGTGCACGCCAGCCATTACGCCCTGTGCAGCAAATGCGGCAGCTTGTTGTGAGGAACCGCACTGGCGGTCGATCGTTGTTGCGGGAACGGTTTCCGGGAAGCCGGCCGCAAGTGCCGCGTTACGACCGATGTTCAGCGATTGCGCGCCAACCTGCGACACGCAACCCATGAGCACATCCTCAACAAGCGCGGGGTCAAGATCGTTTCGTTCGACGAGCGTCGACAGGACCTCGCCGGCGAGGTCGGCGGGGTGCCAACCGGACAGCGAACCGTTTCGTTTGCCGCCAGGGGTACGAACAACATCGACGATGACTGCATCAGGCACGGTGGTCTCCCGGGTAAGAGGTGTCCCGGTCGACCGACCGGACGGTTACAGCGTGCCAGCGTCTCGCTGAGCCTGCACCGGATTGTCATCTTCCCAGATCTCTTGGATCTCCTCGAGCGTGCGGCCCTTTGTTTCTGGGACGGTCTTCCAGATCCACACATAAGCAACAACAGAGAAAGCACCGAACAAATAGAAGGTGGCGGAGTTGCCGATGGAGTCGATGAGGGTGAGGAAGAACTGGCTCACAAGCCAGGCCGATCCCCAGTTCACGGCAGTGGCAACGGCAACGGCGCGGCCACGAACTCGGTTCGGGAAGATCTCATTGATGACGGTCCAGACCACCGGGCCGAGCGAAAAGGCGAACGATGCAATGAACACCACGAGGGCAACGAGGGTGATGATGCCGGCGGTGGTGGGGCCGCCCGTTCCGGCGCCACTCGTGTCGGCGTTGTCCATGAAGTGGAACGAAATGCCGACGGTGATCAGGGCTGTGGCCATGCCGACTAAACCAGCAAGCAACAGCGGGCGACGACCAAACCGATCGACGTAGACAACGGCGATCAACGTCGCAAGAACGTTAACGCCACCGATGGCCCAGGTTGTTGCCGCAGCTTGATCCTGCGGCGTCGCGAATCCGGCCTGCGCAAAGATCTTGTTGGCGTAGTAGATGATGGCGTTGATGCCGGTGATCTGCTGGAAGACCGCGAGGCCGACACCAATCATGAGCGGCTTACGCAGTTTCTTCGAAAACACTTCCGCCCATGTCGCTTTGTTGGCGTCGTCTTCTGTGGCGGCTTTTTCGATCTCTTCGATCTCAGTATTGGCATCGACGTCGGGGCGAACCTTGGTAAGTGCCTTGAGGGCGTCGTTGCGTCGGCCGACCTTCACGAACCAGCGGGGAGAGTCGGGCATTGGAAGCATGACGACAAACAAGAGAATCGCAGGCACTGCGGAAACGCCCAGCATGACTCGCCACATGTCGTTGTTGATGAGTGCCTGATCAACGAGATATGCGATGAAAATGCCGATCGTGATTGCAAGTTGATACATCGAGACGAATCGACCACGAAGTCGGGTCGGTGCTTGTTCTGCGGCGTACAGCGGTGCGGCTACTGACGCAACGCCGACGCCAAAGCCGACGACAAGACGTCCGATGACCAAAACGGTGGTGCCGGGCGCAAGGGCTTCAAGGAGTGCGCCGATGGTGAAAAGAATCGCCGCAAGAAGAATGGTGACGCGTCGGCCGAGTTTGTCGGCCAAGACGCCGGCAACAAGTGCACCCACAAGCGCGCCGAGGGTGACCCACGACGTGATGATTTGGATCATCGTCGTGCTGGCACCGAATGACTTCTGGATTCCGTCAAGAGCGCCGGCGATGACTCCTTGGTCGTAACCAAACAGCAGACCGGCCAGCATGATGACGGCACCGACCAAAAGCAGCCAGACGCCCATCTTTGGTTTTTTGTCCGCAGCGCGTGAAGCTGCGGTAGTTACGTCCTCGCCCATGGTTCCCCTTCGATCAGTGGGATCACGCTAGGCGTAGTTCAACTGCCGGAGTAGGACTGATTCGCGGTGGTTAGCGGCAATTCCACTGACGAATGGCGGGGGTGTCGCGCTCCCAGCCGAGAACGCTGAGGGTCGCCGGGTCAAGGACGAAACGCCGGCCTTCCACGGGTTCGAGTTCGCACCAGCGGGCGGTGAGAACTCGGAGAAAATGGCCATGGGCAAACACGATGGCGTGGCCGTGCTCAGCACGAACCCGTTCGATGACCCGATCGGCGCGCTCAGCGACCTGTGTGATGGTCTCGCCATTGGGGCAGGTCCCATTCCAGACCGTCCAGCCGGGAACTGTTTCTCGGATTGTTGGGGTGGTTACACCCTCGTAGTCGCCGTAGTCCCATTCGTGAAGGTCGTCATCGATCTCGGCCTGGTCACGAAGACCAGCAAGTTCGCAGGTTCGCTGCGCTCGCCGCATCGGGCTGCAAAGGACCAGCGAGAAGTCGATGCCTGCGAGCAAAGCGCCAGTGGCACGCGCTTGGTCCTCGCCTTCGGGCAGTAGCGGAAGATCGGTTCGGCCAGTGTGCTGACCACTCTTGCTCCACTCAGTTGCTCCGTGGCGAACGACATACAGCAGTGGATGATTGGCTACAGACGTCACGAGTTCAGGTCGATCGGAGGTTCACTCGGCCAGCCACCGTGACGGCGCACAAGTTTCGACGCATCGCTTGGTCCCCACGAACCTTGTTCGTAGCGTTCAATCGGTGGGAAGTCAGTGAGAATCTGTTCAACGATTCGCCATGACTCAAGGACGGAGTCTTCACGTGCGAACAGTGTCGGGTCGCCTTTCATCGCTTCTTCAATGAGAAGTTCGTACGGTTCGGGGCCAGTGTCGCGACGTTCGTCGGGAGGCGGGGCAAGGGTGATGGCCTCAGGCATCATCGTCTCCCCTGGCTCTTTGTGCAGCCATGTAATTGCCGCAAAGTTTTCCGGCTTCGCTTCGATGCGAATTGAATTATTAGGAACGTGATCGTGGTGGTCGATCCAGAGTGGACGTGGCGGGCTCTTGAATTCAATCGTCATTTCGGTGACGGTTTCGGCCAGTGCCTTGCCTGCGCGTAGGAAGAACGGCACGCCGCTCCAACGTGGTGAATCAATATCGAGGCGGAATGCGGCGTAGGTCTCGGTATCGGAGTTTGGTTTCACGCCGGGCACATCGAGGTAGCCGTTGTACTGGCCGCGAACGAAATTCTTTGGCTCAACAACTCGGCAGGCTTCGAGAACTTTTGCCTTCTCGTCGCGCAACGCTTTTGAATGTTCATTGACGGGTTGTTCCATTGCGAGCAACGCAACCATTTGCAGCAAATGGTTTTGCATGACATCGCGCATTGCACCAACCGAGTCATAGAACGAACCTCGGTCTTCAACACCAAATGCTTCCGCCATCGTGATTTTCACCGAAGACACAAAGTTCCGGTTCCACAGTGGCTCAGCAATTGCGTTCGCAAATCGCGTAACCAACAAACTGCGAAGCGCTTCCTTGCCGACGAAATGATCGATGCGGAAAATCGCAGACTCAGAGAAGTACTCGTGCAATGTCGCGTTGAGGGCGACAGCGGAGTCGTAGTCACGGCCAAAGGGCTTCTCGATGATGAGCCGTGCGCCATCGGCCATGCCGGCGGTGGCGATACCGGTTGCCACTGTGGCGAACAATGAAGGAGGGATCGCCAAGTGGAAAATCGGATGCTTGGCGCCGCCGGCTTTGCGGGCGAGTTCGGTAAACGTTGCCGAATCGGCGTAGTCGCCGCTGACATAGGTCAGCTTTGAGGCAAGTCGATCAAAGGCGGCTTGGTCCCATTCCTCGCCGGCCTCGGCGATGGATTCGCGGCAGTGGTTCCGAAGGTCGTCGTCGGTCCAGGCATCGAGAGCCACGCCAATGACGGGGATCCCGAGGTGGCCCCGGCATTCGAGGCGATAGATCGCGGGGAAGAGCTTCTTCTTGGCCAGATCTCCCGAGGCCCCGAACATGACGAGAAGGTCGGATCGGGGTGCATCGGTTGGGGACTTCAGCGGCATTGGGTCTCCCTCGAGAAGCCGTGGTCGTCGCTCAAACTACTCAGGAGTTCAGAAGGGCGGAGGCTCTCGCGATCTGCTCTGTGACCGCGGTCAACGGCCATCGCTGAATCTTTGCGTTTTTCTAATGTGACGCGGATGTGAACTGGGGCCGATTCGTCTTTCGGTTGCTGCGGCGCAGTCATAGGATCGACGACTGTGTCCACCGGGACACCTGGAGGTGGTGCGAAGTGCACGTCGTTGTTGTTGGATGCGGCCGAGTTGGGTCTGGTCTTGCCGCCACGTTGGTCGGGCAAGGTCACACCGTTTCGGTGATCGATCGAAAGGCAACGGCATTCCGCCGTCTGCCTGAAAACTTCAGCGGCGACACCATTGTTGGTGTCGGTTTCGATCGTACGCGCCTTCGCGCTGCGGGCATTGAGCGCGCCGATGCACTTGCCGCCGTTACCAATGGCGACAACTCCAACATCCTCATCGCCCGCACTGCTCGAGAGTTCTTCCACGTCGACCGTGTTGTCGCTCGAATTTATGATCAGCGCCGCGCCGCGATTTACGAACGACTCGGGATCTCTACTGTCGCCACTGTTCAGTGGGCGATCGAACGAGTACTTCGTCGGATTCAGCCCGACACCGATGGTGTCGAGTGGGTCGACCCAAGCGCCCGAGTGTGTTTGGTCGAGCGAGTTGTCCCGATTGCATGGGCCGGTCATCCGCTCACAGAACTCGAAACCGAAGGCCGCTCTCGAGTTGTTGCACTCACTCGTCTTGGTGTCGCACAACTCATCAGTCCTGCGCTTCTTGCTCAAGAAGGCGACATCGTTTGGGTCGCCATCGACGGAAATCACATCGGAGACTTCGACCGACATCTTGCGTCGGCACCAGTTCAAGGAGGTCAGCACTGATGCGCGTCGTCATTGCAGGTGGCGGAAACGTTGGCACCTACATCGCCACCGAACTCCAACAGGCAGGTCACGAGGTTCTCATTGTCGAAGTCGATCCCGCTCGCGTTGCTCAGGCGCAAGCCGACGGCGAACCCGCGGGTGTGAAGTGGCTTGTCGTTGATGGTTGTGAAGTTTCCGAATTCGCGAAGGCCGAGCCCGATCGCGCTGATGTTGTTGTTGCGGTTACCGGTGACGACGAAGACAACCTCGTGATTTCCCTTCTCGCCAAGCAGGAATTCAGCGTGCCGCGCGTTGTGGCCCGTGTGAACAACCCTTCGAACGAGTGGATGTTCAACGCCAGTTGGGGCGTCGATGTTTCGGTGTCGACTCCGCACATGCTCACCGCTCTTGTTGAAGAAGCGGTCACGGTTGGCTCGCTCGTTCGCATCATGACTTTCGAGAACGACGCTGCTCGTCTTTCCGAGATCCGACTCGCCGATTCGTCCCCTGCGAACGGTGTTGCCATTGCGAATCTCGGGCTTCCTCGAGAATCGACGATTGTTGCGGTCGTGCGTGAGGGGAAGGTCATCTTCCCCCGAGGTGATGTCACGCTCGGCGCTGGCGATGAGGTCCTGGTGCTGGCAATGGCCGATGGTGAGGACACAGTCCGCAAGGTTCTCGTCGGTTAGAACCCTTTCAGGCATGGTCGGGTCGACCCGACCATGACATGGCTGCTGTTTGCGGCCATACTGTTGAAACAGTGAGGGGAGTATCCCATCGCAGCGGTGTCGTCATCACGGCGCAACGGCTTCCGAGCCTGAGCTCCCGGTGCCGCTGGTTCATCTGAGTCGCTCTCGGCTCGGCTGAGCGGGAGAGACCTCCGGTCGGCGAACCATTCCCGGTTCCCCAATCGTCCATGCGACAAGACCGGAGCCCCTTGATGACCCCAGAAACGACTCAAACGCAACAGGCCGATTGGTGCTCTCTCCCGAGCGGCCAGGTGGCGGAACGACTTGGCGTTGATCCAAATGCTGGCTTGTCAGCTACGACTGTTGCCGATTTACAGAACACCGTTGGGCTCAATCGATTGTCCGAGCCTCCTCGTCGATCGAAACTGCGGGTCTTTCTCGATCAGTTCCGCACGGGAATTGTCTATGTGCTGGCTGGCGCTGGTCTCCTCGCCGGCATTCTCGGCGATATCAAAGACCTCGTCATCATCTTTGTGGTGTTGTTTGTCAACGCCGCTCTTGGTTATGCGCAGGAAGCAAAGGCGTCGAACGCGTTAGCCGCGCTGGAACGAATGCTTGTCACCCGAGTTCGCGTTCGTCGCAACGGGATCACGGACGAAGTCGCAATGGACCAACTTGTTCCTGGTGACATTGTTCTTCTTGAAGCCGGTGATCGCGTCCCTGCTGATGGTCGATTGCTGTTGGCAGCCAACCTTTCGGTTGACGAATCCTCGCTCACTGGTGAATCGGTTCCGGTTGAAAAGCGCGCCGATGCGCTGACCGACGCCAATGTGCCGATCGGCGATCGCATCGGAATGGTGTTTATGAACACGACGGTAAGTCGTGGCCGGGCCGAGGTTGTTGTCACGAATACAGGCATGGCGACAGAAATGGGCAAAGTCGCCGAAATGCTGGTGTCTGCGAAGCAGTCGAAGACGCCGCTTGAGCGCCAACTCGATGCGCTCAGTAAGACCCTTGCGATCATCGCCGGCATTGCCGCAACGGTGGTGTTCATTGTTCAGCTTGTTGTTGGCGAATCGTTCACAACAGCAATTCTTGGTGCAGTCGCACTTGCAGTTGCTGCAATTCCCGAAGGACTCCCAGCGGTCGTCACGGTCACACTTGCGATTGGCATCTCAAAGATGGCAAAAGAAAACGCCATCGTGAAGCGCCTGCACTCGGTTGAAACATTGGGCTCGACCTCGGTGATTTGTTCCGACAAAACCGGAACCCTCACGCTGAATCAGATGACGGCGCACGAAGCAGTACGCGGCGGCGAGATCTGGTTGGTTAGCGGTGGCGGCTACGGAACTGAAGGAACCATTACGTCATCGGGCGGCCATGTTGTCGGTCACGATGTCGCAGCACAAGCGCTACTTCCGGCGGTGCTGTGTTCCGATGCTGTGCTCGTGGCTGGTGCTGAAGATGGTCCCGGCATTATTGGTGACCCGACCGAAGCCGCACTGGTGGTGCTTGGAGCGAAAGCTGGTCTGAGTGAAGTTGAGGAGCGAGCTCGTCGGCCGCGGCTTGGCGAAGTTCCGTTCGATTCGGCCACGAAGTTCATGGCCACGTTTCATCAGGTTGATCCCGACGATCCGAAGAGCGACATCTTGCTTTGCGTCAAGGGCGCCCCGGATGTCGTGCTCGGCTTGTCGTCGGTGTTTGCCGATTCGCATGGTCACGAACAGGAACTGACTGATTCCGAACGTGGATTCCGCCACGCCGAAAATGATCGACTCGCATCCCAAGGAATGCGTGTGCTCGCCGTGGCAACTCGTCGCTTGCCGGCTTCGGACGTTCTTGATGATCAGGGACTCGTCCTCAACCCTGAGTCATGGACCAACGGACTTCGTCTCGAACTTCTTGTTGGAATCGTCGATCCGGCGCGCACTGAAGCTCGTGATGCGATTGCGTTATGCCACCGCGCTGGCATCGACGTGAAAATGATCACTGGCGATCATGCGGTCACCGCCGGAGCGATCGCTGCGCAGTTGGGCATTCAGGGTGAAGTTGTGACGGGCGACGATCTCGAAGCGATGTCCGACGAAGAACTCGCACAACGCATTGGGGCTATTGCTGTATGTGCCCGTGTGTCGCCTGAGCACAAGGTGCGTGTTGTCGAGGCACTTCGAGCAAACGGCGAAATTGTCGCAATGACCGGCGATGGCGTGAACGACGCCGCCGCACTTCGTCGAGCCGATATTGGTGTGGCGATGGGCATCACCGGAACCGAAGTCACCAAAGAAGCCGGCGACATGGTCTTGGCTGATGACAATTTCGCCACCATCGTTGAAGCAGTGCGTGGTGGCCGTGCGGTGTACGACAACATCCTGAAATTTGTTCGCTTCCAGGTTGCAACTGCGATTGGTGCGATTTCCACGATTCTCGGCGCATCAATTCTTGGCCAACACGTGCCGTTCACCCCGTTGCAGGTGCTCTGGGTCAACTTGATCGCTGATGGACCTACGGCAATCACTCTCGGTGTCGATGAACCAGCTCCGGGTCTGATGCAGCGAGATCCAGTTCCGGCAGGCTCGCCCATTTTGAGCCGCAAACGTATGACGCAGGTCGTGATGCAGGGTGTCGTTACGGCTGTCGGGGTACTCGCCATCTATGTGTACGCCATCCAGAACTACGACGCCGACATTCTTGACGGCGAAGCTCCGATCGTGGCCATGACGATGGCGTTTACTGCGTTCGTCTACGCACAGCTCGTGAATGTCTTTAACGCTCGATCTGAAACCGCAACAGTATTTTCGAAATACACATTTTCGAACTGGAAGCTTTGGGCCTCGGTGGTCTTTGTGTTCGTCATGCAGATCCTGCTGACGATGATCGAACCACTGCGGAAACTGTTCGACGTGTCGACGTTGACCCCAGCCCAATGGGGCCTCTGTTTGCTTCCGCCGTTGTTGCTTCTCGTGGTTGTTGAACTTTGGAAGATCAATGTGCGTCGTGCACGCGCCGATGAATCGATGAGCGTGGATCAATGACCGAATCAAATCATCAAAGCGCTCGTAAACGCTTTGAGAAATTTGAACAGGCTGCGATCGAGGCGGAGTTTGAAACTGGTCGCCAAGAGGAAACGGTCGCCGAGGCCAAGCGACACATTCTCGTGCGTATTGGTCGTGTGACCCTCGGCATCGTGGTGCTCATCGCTGGACTCTTGATGCTTCCCTTACCAGGCCCTGGTCTGGTCACGATTGCCGCCGGCCTTGCACTGCTGGCGTCTGATGTTCCCTATGCCCGGAAACTCCTTGAGAGTGTTCGCAAGCGTTTGCCCGCTGATGCTGAAGGCAACGTTTCTCGACCGATCGTCATCGGCGGAATTATCGTCAGCGTGATCACCATCAGTTGCAGTATTTGGTGGACCTTCTTCCGCTAGCGAGTGCGGAAGAAGATTTTACGGAACGATGCTGGCCCAGGCTTCAAGAAGCGAGTCATCACCGGCAGTGTTGAGGCCATCGGTGGTGATGGGAAGGCGATTCCAAGCCCACGCATAAAGCGGAGATGCAGGACCGCGAACAGCGAGGTCACCCTTTGCGTGTTCACGAATCGTGGAGGGGTGACCGGCGACAAACGACGTGAGCCATTCGCCCGGTGCGTTGGTGCAGTGGAGGTGGAAGCTCGAAGAAAGTTCCGGGTTCTTCACCGCAGAAAGGATCGGCATCAACACGGTGAGGAGTTCATCGATGCCATCAACTGCTGACTCGTCGTCAAAGGAGTCGATCAAGACCCCGGCAGCGTTCTGCGCGTCCCATCGATGGATTTCGACCTCATGCGCCATGCGTCGTTGCCAAAACGAGTTGACGAAATTCTCGCCACTGAAATTCCACGAAGGGCCATCGGGATCGCACGTGGAGAGCGTGACGCAGATGGTTTCAAGGATCTCGTCGAATGCATCGAAGATGGACTCGTCACGCGGAAGGCTCTCGAACGCATCCTCGGCGGGCGGGGACATCATCCCGTCGGCCACGCACAGATTGGTACGTTGCAGGACTTTGCCGGTGTGGCCGAGGAGGCGTCCGATGGTCCAGCCCGGGCAATGCTCAACGGGTGCTTCAAGTCCAGCGGCGCGGGCCGCAGCGGAAAGCCGAGAGCCTTCAGTTCGGAGAGTAGCTACGTGATCCATGACGCCGTTCTACTCGCCAGAGGCACATTCGTTGTCCGAGATGACGTCAAAAACTGTTTCGCAGAGGCATTGCACTGCTACCGAACGTGGATTTCACCGCCAACACCTGTTGAATCTGAATGCCACCTAGAGCGAAATTCACGGCCGATGCCGCCATATAGAGCCTCCACACTCTTGCGCGACCTTCACCGACGAGGCCGACTGCACCGTCCCAATTGTCCTCAAGATTGCGGACCCAGCGACGGAGCGTCAGGTTGTAGTGCTCCCGCAGCGATTCGAGATGGCGAACCTCAAAACCGTTTTCTTGCAACATTGAAACGAGTACGCCGACCTCGTGAAGTTCCCCATCGGGAAACACGTAGCGCTGGATTAATTCGCTTTCGACCTTTGACGTCAAATTGGAACCAACAGCAGTCGCTAGCCGTCGAGTGAGCGTTTTCATCCGACCAACGAAGTGATCATCTTGCCGATAGCCAGGTCGGCTTATCGCGTGATTGAGAAATCGGCCTTGATCGGAAAGCAAGTCGTAAAGACCTCGGATGTACTCCTCCATCCGCTTCCGGCCGACGTGTTCAAACATGCCAATAGAACTGATGGCATCGAAGGGGCCATCGTGAACATCTCGGTAGTCCTGAATGCGAATCTCAATTTGGTCGGTGAGGCCAGCGTCAGCGACTCGCTTTCGCGCGAGGTCTGCTTGGTGCTGAGACAGTGTCACCCCAACCGCGTGGACTCCGTAATTCTGCGCAGCATGGAGAACCATTGATCCCCAACCGCATCCGACATCAAGGAGGCGTTGTCCTGGTTGGAGGTTGAGTTTCCGACAGACAAGATCAAGCTTTGCGGACTGAGCGTCTTCAAGTGACTCGGACCCTGAGTTCCAAACCGCACAGGAATAGACCATCGAAGGTCCAAGGATGAGCCTGTAGAAATCATTTGATACGTCGTAATGGTGAGAGATCGCGTCTTTATCTCGAGCGCGACTATGCAGGCCTCCGGTCATCTTCGCTTCCTCGGGGGGAGCCGGAGGTGAGCGGAAAACGCCGAGTCCGGTTTCGCGCACGAGCGAGAGAACTGGAGCGATATGAACCGAACGAAGGCCAATGCCAAGCGTGGAACCGACCTCAAGCATCGTGAATAAATCTCCCTCGATGTCGACGTCACCTGAGACATAAGCGCGGACGATTCCGAGCTCACCCGGTCGAGAGAGGAATCGGGCCAAGCCGCGTTCAGAATTGACCCGCATTGTTGCGACAGCGTTGGTTGGACCAGCGGCTGAGCCGTCGTAGCTCTCAATACGCAATGGCAGTGCTCCGCCGAGGGCGCCATAGAGAAGCGGTGAAAGGGACATGGATTCACCTCCGAATCGTTTGAAAATGCCAGCCCAAATTGGGCCGTTCTGCAACAAGTTTTTGCAGTGAGTGCGGCATTTACTGGCCGAATCGGCACGAAATCCCTTCATCCCGGTACGGTCATCTCTATGGCTTCTGGCAGTAGTGACAGTGCTGAGCAACCTCGTAGCCCGTTGTGTCCGCATGTCATTTCCCGGCCGGTAATGACGCAGGTATGGCGAGATGTCACCTTCGCGCATTGGCCGGTGCCGAAAGCGGCGGTTGCGGCAATCCTCCCGCCCGGCCTCGATGTAGATACCCACGAAGGTCAGGCATGGGTCTCCCTTGTTGGATTTGAAATGGATGGGTTGCGTTTACGTGGGTTCCCCGCGATTCCAACAACGCATCAGTTCCTTGAGTTCAATGTTCGGACCTATGTCATTGGTCCCGAGGGTCCGGGCGTGTGGTTCTGCTCTCTTGACGTCGCACAATGGCTTCCTGCACTTGTAGCTCGCGTTGGTTTCGCTCTGCCCTATGACAAAGGCGATGTCGATGTCACGCACGACCGATCGCGCATCGTATGGACGGTTGATCGAACCTGGCCGGAAAAAGCGCAGGGGAGTCTTGCGGTTTCGGTTGCTGCGGAAGACGTCGATCCAATCCTCGACGATGCGCTTGCAAACTTCCTCACGTCGCGATGGCGGTTGTACGCCAAGACTCGCGGTGGGCGATTGGTGACTGCTCCTGTCGAACATGAACCGTGGCCTCTCACATCCGCACGATTCATTGGTGCCGATACCGGACTTGCCTCGATCGCAGAACTTGCGGTTGATGGTGAGCCGATCGTTCATTACGCGTCTGCGGTGCACGTGCGTGTCGGATTACCGAATTTTCTGCCCCGACGCAGAGCACGTGGCCCCCTGACGGTGTGGTTCGACGATGACTGTGGTGTGTGTTCAACCTCCGTCCGATGGTTGTTGAACTACACCGACTCCTCGGTGACGTTCCGACCCAATCGAGAACTTGATGATGCCGAATTGCTCACCGTGTCATCCGACGCCATCGTCGTGACCGCGGCAGGCGAGTCGTGGACTGCCGTCGACGCGGTCGCCACACTTCTCGAACGGTCCGGGCGCCTCGGCCGTATTGCCGCCTTTGGCCTTCGTTTGCCGGGCATCCATGGGCTGGCCGGGGTGGTCTACCGGTGGGTGGCGGCGAATCGGGCCCGGCTCTCGGCCCGGCTTGGGCTGGCAACGGGTTGCGAACTGCCGAAAAGTACCTCTTGACAAAGTAACTTTCAGCAAAGCAATATGTCGGGGTACGTCGACCGCCCCAATGGCTCCTCAGGAGGACTCCCATGACCCCGACGCAAAGGGCCGCAGCAAACACAGAAGAAACCCCGGCCGAAGAAGACCTTCCGAACATGATTTCGGTTGACGATCACGTCATGGAGCCCAAGGAACTGTGGCAGCAACAGTTGCCGGCCTCGCTTCGTGAGCGCGGTCCTCGCACGGTTCGAGAGAAGGTCAAGCTTTCGTTTAAAGGTGGCCACTACGGCTTCGAGCGCAACGCGGAAGACGGCGACTGGTGTGACGTGTGGTTGTTCGATGATCTCGTCATGCCCACTGGTCTTCTGCACGCTCCCGCGGGTGTGCCGCGCGATGAGCAGCGCAATATTCCCGCTGTGTACGAAGACTTCCGCGACGGCACATGGGATCAAACAGCTCGCCTCGCGGACATGGAACTCAATCACGTTGATGCGGCGATCAACTACCCGAACATTTTTCCTCGCTTCGCCGGTCAAGGTTTCCTTGAACGCTCGGATAAGGAACTCGCACTCACCTGTCTGCGCATTTACAACGACTGGATGATCGACGACTGGTGTGCCGGTGCTGGCAAGGGTCGACTCATTCCGCTCACACTCGTTCCGCTGTGGGATCCAGTACTTGCAGCTCAGGAAGTTCGTCGCTGTGCAGCAAAAGGAAGTTACGCGATTGCATTTAGCGAGAACGTCGCAAAGCTCGGTCAGCCTTCGCTGTACACCGGTGCGTGGGATGTCTTGTGGGAAGCATGCCAGGAAACGGGAACGAGTGTCTCAATGCACATTGGTTCTTCTTCGTCCATGCCGACAACGTCTGACGACGCGCCTCTTGCAACTTCAATGTCGATGTATGCACAAAACGCCCAGGGTTCACTGTGCGACTGGGTGTTTTCTGGTTCGCTTGAACGATTCCCCCATCTCACAATTGCCTATGCCGAAAGTCAGGTTGGATGGATGCCCTTCCAGCTTGAGCGCATGGACGCCGTCTGGCGTGACGGTCGTGGAGACGTTGATCACGTGAAGACGCTTCCAAGCGCGCAGGTGAAGGGTCGTGTGTATGGCTGCGTCTTCGACGATCTGCATGGCCTCATCAATCGTGATGCGATCGGGACCGATCACATTCTGTGGGAGACCGACTATCCGCATTCAGACGGCACATTCCCCCACTCGCGCAAAATTGCTCATGAGTTATTCGCCGCCGCAGGAATGAATGCCGAGGAATGTCGCATGGTGCTTCGTTCAAACGCGGTGAAGGCCTATGGGCTTGATCGTTTCGGTGTGAAGCCGTAGTGGCTGAGCAACTTCAAGGCACCGACGGTCTTCTTGGACACGTCGTTCGCCTCAACGTGGCGGTTGATCGAGTGCTGACTGAGATTGTCGGCGCTTCATCGATTTCCGTTGCTGACTATCTCGTTCTCGGTGTCGTTCGCCGCTCTCCGGATCATCGCAGTGCACCGACCGCAATCTGTGAGGTTCTGGGACGTACAACCGGTGGCATGTCGCTGACTCTTGACCGTCTTGAGAGCGCAGGGTTGGTCCGGCGACTGCCTGATCCGGGTGATCGGCGACGAGTTGTTGTGGAAGCAACCGAGCTCGGTGTCGATCTGGCCAAGCGAGTGAATGCTGATCTCCATGCGTGGGAGGAATCCCTTGGTCTCAGCGACGCGCAGCGTGAGGATCTGGCTCAGGCGATCGGGCGCCTCACCGATGCCATCGATGCTGCTCCCGACCGACTTGCGACATCGGTTCCCTGAACGTCGAGAGGGTCGGCATTCGGGTCTTGAGAGCCTTGCCTGCTAGAAAAACAGGGCTCCCGCCTCCGGACACGGTCCATTGCTGGTGGGGCTTCATCACCTAGTCGGGTGATGATCCGATCGAACACGAAGGAACGCTTTCAATGGGCATGCTCGACGGCAAGATCGCCATCGTCACCGGCTCGGGTCACGGCATTGGCCGTGGTCACGCCATGGAACTCGCCAAGCACGGCGCCAAGGTCGTTGTGAACGATCTCGGTGGCAGCGTCACCGGTGAAGGCGCAGGCCGCGCCGCCGACGAAACCGTTGCGCTTATCGAGGCACGTGGTGGCGTCGCAGTGCCGAACTACGGCAACGTGACCGACCATGAAGCCTGTGGCGAAATGGTCAAACAAGCGATCGACACCTTCGGTGGACTCGACATCGTCGTGAACAACGCGGGCATCGTGCGCGACGCCGCGATCTGGAACATGCCGGTTGAAGACTGGGACGCCGTTATGGCCGTTCACGTTCGCGGCACGTGGTCGCTCAGCCACTTCGCAGCAAAGTACTTCCGCGAGCAGTCAAAGGCGGGCACGCCGCGCGCGGGCCGCATCATCAACACCACATCGGGTGCTGGTCTTGGCGGCAACTTCGGCCAGACCAATTACGCAACGGCAAAGGCCGCTATCGCAGGTCTTACGCTCACACTTGCGCAGGAACTTGCTTCCATCGGCACCACCGTGAACTGCATCGGCCCGGCTGGCCTTACTCGCATCACGGCCACCATGCCTGGTGCCGGTGAAGCGTTTGAGCCCGACGACATTGCCGATGATGACTTCCATCCGATGGATCCGGGCAACTCGTCACCGCTTGTTGCATGGCTCGCAAGCGATCAGGCCGGATATGTCAATGGTCAGGTCATTCGTGCGCTGTACGACAAAATCATCTGGATGCAGGGTTGGCGTGAGCGCATCACGATCGACAACAACAACAAGAAGTGGGATGCCACCAAGCTCGGCGGCCGTTTCGCTTCCGAGGTGTTCCAGGTCGCTCCGACTGGTATCAATTTCTTGCAGGCCTGAACCTCAGCGGTTCATCGTTGTTCGATTGAAGGGCGGCCCTCGGGCCGCCCTTTGTCATTTTGCACCGCAGGATGTCGTCGCAGGACTACACCAGTGATCGAGGATCAAGATCACGAATCGCGGTACATGAGCGAGTGATCATCGAGGAAAACATCGCGTTCGAAGCGTCGGATGGCGTTGCGGTTGCATACACCGCACCCAATACGGTCACGAGTGGACCTTGTGGTGTGCCAAGGCGGTAGTCGTCGAAGCACTGATCAAGCGTGATGTCGACGCCGTGGGCCGACAGCGCTTCTTGGTAAGTCGCAACAAGTTCGCGTTCGTTTGCCCGACGAAGTTCTGTCTCGAGTCCGAGGCCGAGGAAGTAGCCGAGATCGCGTCCGGCGAAACCAAGACCGATTGTTTGCCAATCAAGCGTGGTGATCGGTGAACCGCTCGGAGCAATCATCAGATTGTCTGGTCGGAAGTCTCCGTGGATGAGTGTGAGACCGGTACGGCGCGACAGAAGCCAGTCGCCCATCCAGGTTGAAAGTTCGTGAAGGGTTGCGATGTCGTCGGCCGTCATCCACTCGCCAAACTGCGCCACAAACTGTGGGACAGCGCCAGCGAAAATCTGGGCGTGAAAACTCGAGCCCTCCTCCGACGGTGGTCGCAGCGCAGGGATCTCCAACAACGACGGGTCTGCCCAGCGAGGTCCGTGGAGGCCAGCCATTTCGCGTAATGCAACGTGGGCTTCGGGGACGGTCACTCCTGCGAGCTGTTCGCCAGGCTCGGAGGGTGCAAGGTCCTCAAGTAGGAGAACGAACGACACGGCGTCGTCAGTAATTGTGGCGTACCAGCACTTTGGAATGCGGATATCAACCGTTGGGCTGATTGACGTGTACCAAAGAAACTCGCCTCGATAGCCGTCGGCTATGAGCGTGCGAGTCTCGGGATCGCCGCCAGCCATCTTTGCGACAAACGACGTCGGCAGTGAGATTGCAGTATCGGCCCACTCGACGTTGAGGCGCCATGACTGGCCCATCTGGCCGGTTCCCACTCGTAGTGCGCTGACATTGGTGACCTCGGCCCCGAGGGCAGCACTCAACCAGGCCGCATCGATATCGATGACTTCATCGGTGGGGGGTGCTGCAGGAAGGTTGGTTGGTACGGTCACGGCTCACCTCAGGTGTGAGGGCGGGTTCAGAGTGGCTACCGTAGGCGAAGTGCTCCGGGGGAATCGGGGCAGGAAAACTGAGGGGAAAAATGACCGAGATCACCAAAGTGTTCGACGCCGACAACCACTACTACGAGCCGCTTGACGCGTTCACTCGCTACATCGAGCCTGAGTTCAAGCATCGTTGTATGCAGTGGGCCGAAGTGAACGGCCGCCAGATGCTTCTGGTGGGCGGAAAGATCAACCGCTTCATTCCGAACCCAACCTTTGACATGTTGTCCGCGCCAGGAAGCCTCGAGCAGTATTTCCGAGGCAAGAACCCCAAGGGTGACAGCGTCAAGGATCTTTTTGGAGAACTTCTTCCTTGTGATCCGTCCTACCGCGATCGTGAAATCCGATTGAAGACGATGGACAGTCTCGACATCGAGGGAGCCCTGTTCTTCCCAACACTTGCGGTTGGTATGGAACAAGCGTTGGGTAACGATTTACCAGCGGCACAAGCAGCCTTCCGTGCCTTCAACCGTTGGCTCGAAGAGGACTGGGGCTTCGCCTACGAAGAGCGCATTTTCTCTACGCCGTACATCGTGTTGTCCGATGTCGACAATGCGGTCGCCGAACTTGAATGGGCGCTCGATCGTGATGCGCGCGTTGTTCTGGTCGGGACTGGACCAGTCCGCACCGATGAGGGCATGAAGTCACCAGCTGATCCCCGCTTTGATCCGTTCTGGGCGCGCGTTCAGGAAGCCGGTGTCACGATCGTGTACCACGGCGGTGCAAACGCGTATTACGACCTCATCACGATGTGGGGCGAGAAGTCAGAGATGGAGGCGCACAAGTTTGAGCCGTTGCGTCAAGCGCTTTCTCATGACGCCGTGGCTGACACGTTCGCAGCACTCATCCTTCATGGACTGATGGATCGATTCCCGAACATTCGGTTTGCGACGGTCGAGACCGGAGCGAACTGGGTGCGTCCGCTGCTTAAACGCCTGAGCAAAATCTACGGACAGACGCCGTCAATGTTCAAGAACAATCCGGTTGAACAGTTCAAGCAGAACGTTTGGGTGTCGCCATTCTACGAAGACGATCTTGATCTTCTGCGCGACACGCTTGGTGCCGACCGCCTGATGTTGGGCTCCGACTGGCCGCACACCGAAGGCATGGCCGATCCGTTTACGTTCATCACCGACCTCACTGAAGCCGGTTTCAGCGCTGATGAACAGCAACTGATCATGTACGACAACTGCAAGTCGTTGACGGTTCGTCGCCCAGGCTGAACGAAGTAGCACGGCGGCACGGTGTTAGCGTGCCGCCGTGTTCTCTCGTCGTGTACTCATTATTTGTGCGTGCCTAGGCCTCCCATTGCTGGCTGCTTGCGGCTCATCATCCAAAGGGTCTGAGCCGAACGCCTGCTCGCTTCTCACCCCTTCAAATTTGGCCTCACTTACTGATCTGTCGTTCTCCGAAGGAGAGTCGGTGGATACCGACGTGAATCAGGGCTGCCTTTGGAAAGCCGATGAACGACGGGGCGAAGTGAGCGTGTTTGTCAATGGCGCCAATTCTGAAGGCGAGTTCGCAAGCCGCGTTGACGACGCCTCAAAGACCTTTGGTTCGGCCATACCGATTACTATTTCCCGCGCAAAGAAGTCCGTCGAGTTCGGCGATTTCGGTCTCGTCATCATGACGGTGAACGGTCGTTTGGTTCAGGTGCAGCAGTCATTGCCGACGACGGTGTCGCCAACAGTGCATCGAGACTTCGCAACATCTGTTGCAAGGAACCTGTCATGAAATTGATTCTTCGAACAGTTGCAGGGTTTCTCGTCGTGGCCTGTCTTGGCGCACTTCTTACTGTCGCAGCTGAGCTCGCAAGTGAATCAGTTGCGGTCGCGCTTGACGAGACCACGACAACGACGGCGCCAAAAGTAACGACGACGACGTCACGCTCAACGACCACGACCACGATTCGGTCCGAGCGGGCCGCAACCGTGGAAGCACCGGCGACGCCCGGGGTCTACGTCTCGGAAGTTGCAGGGTTTGGCGAATCGATGGTGCAGGTAGCGACTGGCGTTGCTGCCATCATCGGTGTGGGCCCGAATCCGAGCGCAGCACCGGTAGCCGTCACTTCGCTGGGTGAGTTCCAAGAGCGTGTTCCCAATCCGTCACCATCGCTCGCAGCTTCAGTGCAACAGTTCTTTGCGAACGGTGGTTCACAGGCACTCATTAAGGGAGCGAGTGGTGCGAGTGCGTCATCCATTCTCCCCGCGATTGGTGAGTCACTTCCGGTTGGTGCCGACCTCTTGGTTGTCGCCGACCTTTCTGCACTTCCTCAATCGGACTGGTTGCCCGTTGCAGTGGCGATGGGACGTGCTGCATCGGCAAGCCTTTCAATTGCCCTTATTGATCCTCCCCAGTCGGCTGTTGCTCAAGCTGCCTCGTCAGCGGGTTCGTTGAGCGCACTGACATCTCTGGGAACGGAGTTGCGTGCTGCAAGTGGCACAGCGGCAAATTCGATCCTTTTGTTTGCATCGAACGTGGTGAATGCCTCGGGGGCAACGCTTCCCGTTTCTCCGTTATTTGCAGGCCTTATTGCAGCAACGGATGTGAGTGACGGTTTTTGGAATGCACCGAATGGCTTCGGAAGCACGTTCGCGTCGGTGAGGCCGCAATTTGCCTCAACGATGGAACAAGACGGGCTACTGCAAGAGTCAGGGCTCTCGCCGCTGATGTACGTGCCCGGTCGAGGAACCGCCGTGCTCTCGGATCGGTTGCTGTCGGGCCCGAGTGACTATCTCTCGGTGGAACGAACTCTCAACACCATCCAAGCGACGATCACCAACGGTTTGGTTTCCTATGTGTTTGCGGCGAATGATGGCGTGACATGGAGCTCGGTGACACAGGCAGTTTCGGGCTATCTCGAGGGTCTCTTCACTCAAGGGGCCTTGCTAGGAAATAGCGCCTCCGATGCCTACTCCGTTGCGTGTGGAGTTGGTTCGACAATGACGGGCCAAGACCTCTTGAACGGCTTCATGGTCGTGAACGTTGAAGTTGCCGTAGACCGCCCAGGATCATTCGACCAGATTTCGATCAAACAGCAGATGGGGAACTGAATCGACCACGCCTCTTCGCATAGGGTTCCACCATTGTCCCGGCATGGACGATGCCGGATGGAGTGGAGGGATAACCATGGTTAGAGGCAGAGCGGCAATGTTGTGGGGCCCCGAGGACACCGCATGGTCGGTGGAGGACGTCGAGTTCGACGATCCCAAGGGCTCAGAGTTGCTTGTCCGCAATGTTGCGTCTGGCCTCTGCCATTCCGATGAGCATTTTCTTACTGGCGATATGCCCCATGGCGGCTACCCATGGATCGCTGGTCATGAAGGCGCGGGAATCGTCGAAGCGGTCGGACCAGATGTACGCAACTTCGCACCGGGCGATCATGTCGTGTACTCGTTCGTCGCGGTTTGCGGTCAGTGCCCCTCCTGCGCCGATGGCCATTCCAACCTTTGCGACAACGGCGCAATGGTTATGGGCGGCCGCATGCTTGATGGAACATCTCGAGTCCACGTGAAGGGCCAGGACGCCCTCATCATGTCGGGTCTCGGAACCTTTGCGACCCATTCGGTTGTTCACGAATGGTCAGCGGTAAAGGTTCTTCCAGACCTTCCGCTTGAAAAGGTCGTGCTGCTTGGTTGCGGCGCGACAACCGGTTGGGGATCATCGGTGTATGCCGCTGAGATCAAGCCAGGCGACAACGTTGCGGTGATCGGCGTTGGAGGTCTTGGTTCAGCTGCGGTACAAGGCGCGCGACTTGCCGGCGCTGAACGCATCTTTGCTATTGATCCTGTTGAGTTCAAACGTGAAATGGCGCAGAAGTTCGGTGCAACGCACACGTCGCCTTCGGTTGAAGAAGCACTCGAATTGATCATGACCGAAACATGGGGACGCGGCTGCAACAAGGTCATCCTCACAATGGGTGTTGGCAGCGGCGAAATGATGGCGTCGATTATGGCGCTCACCTCGAAACGTGGTCGCGTCGTTGTCACCAACATTCACCCATGGACCGAACCGAGCAACAACATTTCAATGATCGATCTCACGCTCACTGAAAAGCAGGTTGTTGGTTCGCTCTTTGGTTCAGCCAATCCTCGCTCGGACATCCCGCGCCTTGCCGAGCTCTACCGCAAGGGTCAGCTTGATCTCGACAGCATGATCACGCGGACCTACACCCTCGATCAGATCAACGAGGGCTACCAGGACATGCGAGATGGCAAGAACATTCGCGGTGTGATCGTCCACTAATCGTTTGCGGCAGCCATTGCCTTCTCGTTTGCCTTTTCGGCGCTGAGCAGTTCGGGCGATCCTTCAATATTGAGTTTCGGCAGCCATTCAAGCCACTTCGGGAACCACCAAGCGGCTTTGCCGAACAACTCCATGATTGCGGGTACTAACACCATTCGAACAATGGTGGAGTCGAGCAATACGGCGATCGCCATACCGAAGCCAAGTACTTGAACTGTTGGGTTCTGGATGGTGACAAACGAGAAGAACACTGCGATCATGATGAGTGCTGCAGTCGTGATGACTCGTGCAGTGTTGGCTACACCGAGCACCACTGACTTACGCGGCTCGTGATAGGTATCCCATTCCTCGCGAATTCGTGACATGAGGAAGACCTCGTAGTCCATCGAAAGTCCGAAGAGAATCACAAACATGATGAGCGGTACGAACGACACGATGGGAATCGTGGTGTGGAGCCCAACCAAACTCTTTGCCCAGCCCCACTGAAAGACCGCAACCACGATGCCGTAGGCCGCAGC
>JAURMR010000042.1 GCA_030830565.1 Acidimicrobiales bacterium | reverse complement strand
TCTTGTTCTTCAAGTAACAAGATGTCGGAGTGTCGACCAGTTCTACGTTGCAATTCGACGCGGGCCGACAGCACGACTTCGTACGCTTCAGCAATTGCATCGTGGTCGCCTGGCAGGAGCGGAACTCCAGCTAATTGCGCCCAGCCAATAGCGTGAACGTCACGAAGACCACCGCGCCCATTCTTGAGATCAGGCTCAAGAAGAAACGCAACCTCGCCTGATTCGAGATGGCGTGCACGAACACGAACATCCATTTCGTCGAGCCAACGCTTCGAACGCTTCTGCCAGAGGTCTCGACCCTTGGTCGAAAGTTCCTCAGACAATCGCTGATCGCCCGCAAGATGGCGGACCGAGAGAATCGCCGTTGCTGTGTCGAGATCATCTGACGCCAACGAAAGCGTTTCCTTGACCGATCGAACCGCGTGGCCAAGTTTCACACCTTCATCCCAAATCGGATACCAGATGCTTTCAGCGAGAGCACCTACATCACGTTTGGGATCATGAATGAGGTAGACGTCAATATCGCTACCGGGAGAAAGTTCTGCCCGGCCGTAGCCACCCACAGCTACAAGGGCAGCACCTGACTCGGGGCCACCAGCGTTGGTCCACAATTCGCGCATCCATGTATCGACCTTGTCCGAAAGCAAGGTGCAAAACGACACGCCGCGATTCGACGAATCATCAAGTAGTGCCTTGCGATCGAGTTTGGGGGTCATGAATGGTTCGCGAGGTGACGAGTGGCCTAGACCGCTTCGTCACCCAATTCGCCAGTGCGGATGCGAATGATCTTCTCGACTGGTGAGATCCAGACCTTGCCGTCGCCGATCTTTCCGGTACGAGCAGCATTCACGATGATGTCGGCAACCTGGTCGGCGATGTCGTCAGGAACCACCGTTTCGATCTTCACCTTTGGAAGAAGATCGACGACGTACTCGGCACCGCGATAGATCTCGGTCTTGCCACCTTGCCGACCGAAACCCTTCACTTCGTCCACGGTCATTCCGTGAAGACCCGCCGCCTTCAGCGCGTCTTTCACATCGTCAACCTTGTGGGGCTTGATGATTGCAGTCACAAGCTTCATATCAGGCACCGTAGCCCTTTCGTTCGTGAGTTCCGCAGATGACGGAACGAATCGTTCAGTTGTCGTTCAGTTGCTGATTTAGATGCGGTCCATGCTTCCGGTGCTACCGAAGCTGTAGGCCGTTTCCGCATGCTGGCTGTAATCGAGACCTTCGTTTTCTTCTTCTTCGGTCACACGCATTCCGATCGTCTTGTCGATCGCCTTGGCGATGATGAACGAGACAACGAATGAGAAGACCATGGTCACAACCGATGCGACGAACTGGAACCAAAGCAACTTGGCATCACCGCCCATGAAGAGCCCTTCGTGCTCAACGAGGGGATTCACTGCTGCGTCTGCGAAGAAACCAAGCAACAGTGCGCCGATCAAACCGCCGACCAAGTGGACGCCGATGACATCGAGACTGTCGTCGTAGCCGAACTTGAACTTGAGCTGAATGGCGAGCACACACAACACGCCAGCGAGGAAGCCGATGATGATCGGTGCCATCCCGCCAACAAATCCTGCACAGGGGGTGATGGCCACAAGACCAGCAACTGCGCCTGACGCAGCGCCGAGAGTCGTGGGCTTGCCGTCCTTAATGCGTTCAAACAACAACCAACCGAGCATTCCCGCAGATGCGGCAAGGAACGTGTTCATAAGTGCTGTTGCAGCGATGCCATTCGCTCCGAGTGCGGAACCTGCGTTGAAACCGAACCAGCCGAACCACAAGATGCCTGTGCCGAGAAGGGTGAAGGGAAGGTTGTGCGGGTGCATACCTTCTCGCGGCCATCCCTTGCGCTTGCCGAGCACGATGATGACGGCGAGGGCTGCTGCACCGGCGTTGATGTGCACAACGGCGCCACCGGCGAAATCGAGAGCGCCGAGTTTGGCCAACCAGCCGCCACCAAAGACCCAGTGAGCAACGGGCGCATAGACAAGAACGAGCCAAAGCGCAATGAAGATGCCGTAGGCCTTGAACTTGAATCGATCAGCAGTAGCTCCGGTGATGAGTGCTGGCGTGATGACAGCGAACGTCATTTGATAGGCGCAGAACAACACGAAGGGAATGGAGAGAGCGAACGCCTCATTCCCTGTCGTCGCCGTAATGTTGCGCATCCAGGCGAAGTCGAGGTTGCCGATAAAGCCACCGTCGCCGAAGTTGCCGAAGGCCAACGAAAAGGCGATAGTCACCCAGATGATGGCCATGAGGCCCATCGCGAAGAAGTTCTGCATGAGCATGCCCAGCACGTTCTTGGCCCGGACCATGCCGCCATAGAAAAACGCCAAACCAGGTGTCATGAACAACACCAAGCCGGTCGAAATCAGCATCCACGCTGTGTCACCGGTATTGATCTCTGAAGCAATCACCGCTGTTCCCTTCGCTGCTCGTTCACGCCAGTTCGGCGCAAGGACAGCGAAAGAATGCCGTCAGGTTGTTTCTTGACCGTTCCCCATTTGTTTCGGTTGTGTGAACGATGACTTCTTCGACGCTGACGGGCTTACGAAGCGTCCATCGCCCGACGACGAGCTAGACGAACGTGGGCCTTTGCTGCGCCCCAGACCAGTCCCGGCTCGTGGAGCGAGGAATCGATATCTCGAAACGAACCGGGGGTCAGGTCATAGAGATCGGCAGGGAACATCACCTTCGCCGACTCATCCCGATTCACCTCGGGAACTCCCGCATCACTCAGCACCTCGGTTGGCCAGCGCACCGCTTGGCGCAACAGTTCAAGCGGGCCCCCGCGTTGCTCGTCGATATCAAGCAGTAACAACGTGCGCACCTGAGGGGCGATTTCGGCGGTGGCCTCAGCCCCCGCGGCGCGAGCCTTCTGCCGCAGGTTCCCGGTGACCATCACACCGGCGCTGGCGCACACACTCTCGACAGAGCGCTCGACCCACGGTCCGATCGCAAGTTCGATTCCGTCGGCAAGCACGGCGGCATAACCAGCGAGCGCTTCAAGATCGGAAGAGGATGGCCCAGTTGCTGTGTCGTTCATGATTCAAGTGCCGCATTTAGATTCCCCGAACGCAACCCTTCGAGGTCCAGCGTGACATAGCGATAGCCGCATGCTGAAACTGCATCGACGACCTCGCCACGACGATCAATGAGATCGTTCATCGCTGAAAGAGGAACTTCGATGCGCGCGGTGTCGTCGTAATGCCGGACTCGGAGTTCGCGAAAGCCCAATTCGTGGAGTGCCGCTTCGGCGCGTTCTACACGCGAAAGCACCGAAAGAGTTACTGATGTTCCATAGGGAACACGAGATGACAAACATGCCGCCGCAGGCTTATCCCAAGTCCGCAAGCCAAGTTTGGCTGACGCGTTGCGAACCATCTGTTTCGTGAATCCCGAATCGACGAGTGGAAACTTCGCACCTCGTTCTGAAGCCGCGCGTTGACCGGGACGATGATCGTCAAGATCATCGAGATTCACACCAAGAACAGCAACGGCACCGTGATCGGCAGCGATTGGTTCAACCACGTCCATAAGCGCGGTTTTGCAGTGAAAACAGCGGTCAGCGTCGTTGCGCTGATAGTCGAGGCTTTCAAGTTCTGAAGTCTCTAACTCAAGCCACGTAAGTCCCCACTCCGCAACGAGTGCTCGACAATCGTCGTACTCGCTCGTCGCGAGCGACGGAGAAAGCGCCGTCACGACCGTGCATCGATCGCTCCCGAGCGTCTCGTTCGCGACGTAGGCGAGAAATGCAGAATCCGCACCACCGCTAAACGCGACGACGACTGATTCAAGTTCGCGAAGTTCTTCGCGCAATCGGTCAAGGGCGACGTCAATTTCATCGCGACCTTCGATTGCAGTCATCGAATGCTCAGTCGATACCGAGTTGCGAAAGAACTTCGGTGACCGGTGCGACCATACCCGTGTAGAACGGACCGAATTCGGCATAGAGCGCGGATGCGGTATCGAATCGCATTGTGTAGACAACCTCTTTGAGATCGTCCGGTGCAGTTGCGAACAACGTGACGCCCCACTCGTAATCGTCAAGACCAGTTGAACCGGTAACAACCTGGATCACACGACCAGCGAACTTGCGGCCCGAAGCGCCGTGTTCGTACATGAGCTCTTTGCGATCGTCGTAAGGCAGTGTGAACCAGTTGTTCACATCGCCACGCTGTTTCGACATTGGGTAGAAGCACCACGCCGGCTTGTCCTCAGGCGGAAGCTCTGGGGTGAGGCGCGCGGATCGCTGGGGTTCGGGAACGCCCTGTGCGTACTCGGACAACTCGGTGAGCGACACATAGGAATCGACAATGTCGAGGCCGGCATTCTGCAACGCAGCCTGAAGCCGGCGAATGCGCCACATGTCGTAGCCAAGGGCCATGAACGCGAGGTCGGCCTTGTGGCCAAGAATCGCAACGGTGACGACCTGATCGCCCTCGGCTTGTGCCTTCTGAACCGCAGCGGTGATGGCCTCAGCATCGGCCAATGGGGTCACCTTGCAAAAGAGGTGAACGACGGCCATGCCGATGTTGGGGGAAACAATGTCAGTCACATCCGTGAGTCTACGGCCTGTCTGCTGGGGCCGGTCAGGGCCTCAGTGTGCGGCAGGCAAGGACGTGTCAGCAGGAGAAATCGTGACTACAGCGTTGTAATCGGGCACCCTCGAGGCGGCTTCTCGATGCTCAGGTCCCGACGGAATCAGCACATTCCCCTCAGGCCAAAACACCTGTAGCGACCTCCGTGCGAGCCGGGTCACATGGAGGTGGCCGGTGAACTCGCCGGTTTCTGACCGGAGCGTCACAAGGTCGCCATCAAGAAACCCGCGTGCGGCAGCATCGGCGGCATCGATGAAGATTGCGTCGCGGCCCGTTCCCGTAAACGGGTCGAGTTCGCTCTGCACCATGGTGTTGAACTGTTTGCCCCGTCGAGTGGCCACGGTGAACATCCCTTCAGGGATATCAAGCTCCGGGCGTTCGAGAACACTGAAACGACCGCGACCATCGCTCGTGGGAAACACCCCGCCCTCGCAAAGATGCGGCCCGCCCCATTGGATCTGATCGCCTGTTTTCTCCAACGTTTCAATTCCGGCGTAACTCGGAACCACACGAGCAATTTCTTGACGAAGTTGTTGATTATCGCTCCACGCAAACGACTCAGCGAGTTCGGGATTCACGCGTGCCGCGATTTCGGCAAACAATCGCCACTCGCTTCGCGCTTCGCCGACGACGCGTGGGATTTCTGGCGAATACACGACGCGACGTTCGGTTGTGGTTTCGGTGCCACCGCCTTCTTGTTCGTATCTCGTGTTCACAGGAAGCACGATCACGTCATCACCAGGAATCAGCATTTGCGAACTCAGCACGATGTCCTGATGCACTCGCAACGGTACGTGTTTGAGTGAACGCTCAACCGCGCGCGGATCGGGAAGCGCTTCAAGGAAGTTGCCACCCGACATCCACAAGATGTCGAGTTCACCGGCAAGCGCGGCCTCGGGCATTTCCGCTGCCGTCAGACCAGCGCGCGCGGGAACATCGAATCCCCATTGCTTCGCAATCACTGCGGCATTCGATTCGTTCGGTTCAAGACCACCCGGAAGTGCCGTGGCATAGGCACCCATCTCCGCACCACCCTGCACGCCGCTATGGCCACGAATCGGCATAAGGCCTGCGCCATCGCGACCAACATTGCCGCGAGCAAGTGCAAGATTCACGATGCCGCGAACTCCGGCGCCGGCATGTTTGTGCTGCGTGATACCCATCGACCAAAGCAGGATTGCGGAGCTCGCGTTTGCGTATTCATCGACAAATGCATCGAGTTGCGCCATGGAGAGGCCGGCGTCGTCGAGCAGTTCTTCGTAGGTGAGATCGGAGAGGTGGGCGACAACGTTGTCCCAATGGTCAGTGTGCTCTGCGATGAATGCGTGATCGACCGCATCGCGCTCAATCAACCGCTTCAACGCTGCATCAGCGAAGGCAACGTCACCACCCGGACGAACCGGTACATGCAGATCGCACATCTTCGTGCCGAACAGCGCCGATTCAGTTGTTGAGGGCACCCAGTAGTGCTCAAGCCCGGGCTCAAGGAACGGATTGATGACGACGACTCGAGTTCCCGACATCCGAGCCTTGTACAGGTACTTCATAAAGACCGGCTGGTTGTTGGCCGGGTTCGCTCCCCAAATAACGAGCAAATCTGTCTTCATGACATCAGACAACGAACACGTGGTCGCCGCCACGCCAATCGTTGCCTTAAGCGCAGTCGTCGACGGCGCATGACAAATGCGCGCCGCAGAATCGACGTTGGCAATCCCCATGGAGCGCGCTGCTTTACCGGCTGCGTAATAGGTCTCGTTCGTAATTCCCCGACTCGTCAGGAACATGCCAACGCGATCGGGATCGGTCGTACGCAATCGGTCGGAGATTTCTCCAAGCGCTTCTTCCCATGAGATCCGTGTGAATCCGCGCTCGCCGCGTCGCCGCCGCATGGGGTGCGCAAGACGTCCGAGGTCGCGAAGTTCCTTGCCCGATTTCAATCGCAATGTCGCGACATCTTTGAATGCCGAATCCGAGATGGGATCGGCACAATTCATTTCGAGAAGTCGCAACCGTGTCAAGCAAAGATGAATGTCATCCATCGTCCAGTCATGCAGACCCGCAACGCCCAGCGCACAGCCATCGCAAACGCCCTGCGTGAGCACCTTCCAGGCGTAACGCCCATGGCGTCTATTTGCCCACGCCAGTTTCGCCATATCGATGTGGTGAAACGGCTTGTCGAGCCCAATGCCATTTGGACGTGGGCTCACCCAGAACTTCGGATTAATGCGGCGCATCAGTCGGCCACTCCTGGTCCGCAGTAGATATTGCAGCCACCATCGCGCACAAAACCTGCCAACGTCATGCCGGCGGCGCGTGCAGTTTCAACCGCCAGTGCCGACGGTGCCGAAACCGCAATCATTGCTTCGAAACCTGCGGCCCACGCTTTCTGCACAATTTCGAATGATGCGCGCCCGCTCACGAAAAGCGCGAGATCCGAAGCGGGAAGTTTCGCTTCCAAGAACAACGTTCCGACAACTTTGTCGACGGCGTTATGACGGCCGATGTCTTCTCGCACCAACAAGAGTTGACCATCTCGATCAAACGCGGCTGCAGCATGCACGCCACCGGTGCGAGCAAAGAGTTCCTGCTCAGCGCGAACACGATCGATGGCATCAAGCATCACTTCAATAGACCAAGGTTCATACGCAGACAGCGGCGAAAGGCGCTCGGTCAGTTCATCGATCTGCGTTGAACCACAGATCCCGCATGACGAAGAGGTTGTCGAAAGTCGAGGAGTCGGCGTGGGTGCTTTCCCACCGGTGTCGATGCTCACAACGTTGAATTCGGTTTCCACCGCACTGCCGGTTCCGCAATAGCGACAGGTTTCGATCGGCGCATCACCCAACAAACCGTCGGTGAAACAAAGACCCGCCGCCAACTCAAAGTCATGACCAGGCGTGCGCATCGTCGTAGCGACAACGGTTCCGTCAAGACGAATCTCAAGAGGCTCTTCGACAATGAGTTCTTCTGGACGACGACCCTCGTCGATTCGCCCGCCGTCGCTCAAACGACGAGCAAGAACATTGTCTGATCGCCGGCGAGCCATGGGTGACACGGTACCCGCACGCGAAACGGGCGCCCCGAAGGGCGCCCGTTTTCAAACTGAGAACCGAAAGACGATCAGAAATCGCCCATGTCCGGCATACCGCCGCCAGCGCCCTCGGGCTTGTCGGCGATGACTGCTTCGGTCGTAAGGAACAATGCTGCGATCGAGGCTGCGTTCTGCAGCGCCGAACGAGTCACCTTCGCCGCATCGATGATGCCGGCCTTCACGAGGTCTTCGTAGTCGCCAGTTGCAGCGTTGAGACCTTCAGAAGCGCCCTTCAGCGAAAGAACCTTGGCCACAACTACGCCGCCTTCAAGGCCAGCGTTGGTTGCGATCTGCTTGATGGGTTCTTCGAGTGCGTGAGCAACGATGCGTGCACCGGTTGCTTCATCGGCATCGAGAGTCTTGGCGAGTTCGAGCACCTTGGACTGAATGCGAAGAAGCGTGACGCCGCCACCGGCAACGACGCCTTCTTCAATAGCGGCCTTGGTGGTGCTGACCGCATCTTCGATGCGGTGCTTCTTTTCCTTGAGCTCAACCTCAGTGGCTGCGCCAACTTTGAGAACGGCAACGCCGCCCGAAAGCTTTGCGAGACGTTCCTGCAACTTCTCGCGGTCGTAATCGGAATCGGTGCGATCGATTTCGGCCTTGATCTGTGCGATTCGTGCGTTGATGTCGGCATCGTCGCCAGCGCCTTCGATGACGGTGGTTTCGTCCTTCGAAATGACGATCTTGCGAGCCTGACCAAGAAGATCAAGTGTTGCGTTTTCGACCTTCAGACCAACATCTTCGGTGATGACCTGCCCACCAGTAAGAACGGCCATGTCCTGCAGCATCGCCTTACGACGATCACCAAAGCCAGGCGCCTTGACGGCAACGGAGTTGAACGTGCCACGGATCTTGTTGACCACGAGCGTGGCGAGTGCTTCACCCTCGATGTCTTCAGCGATGATCACGAGGGGGCGTGAGGTCTGCATGACCTTTTCGAGAACCGGAACAAGATCGCGAACTGCAGTGATCTTCGAACCCACGAAGATGATGTACGGGTTCTCGAGCACGGCTTCCATGCGGTCAGTGTCGGTCACGAAGTACGGCGAGATGTAGCCCTTGTCGAAGCGCATGCCTTCAACAAGATCCATTTCCATACCGAAGGTGTTGGACTCTTCAACGGTGATGACGCCGTCCTTGCCAACCTTGTCGATGGCTTCGGCGATCATCGATCCGATTTCGGGATCGGCAGCCGAGATACCAGCAACCTGCGCGATCTGGCTCTTGTCGTCAACCTCAACAGCGACGGAGTGAATGCCTTCAACTGCAGCGGCAACCGCTGCTTCGATGCCCTTCTTGAGCGACATCGGGTTGGCGCCTGCAGCAACGTTGCGCAGACCAGCGCCGACCATCGACCATGCGAGCACGGTGGCGGTGGTGGTGCCGTCACCGGCAACGCTGTCGGTCTTCTTGGCAACCTCTTTGACCAGTTCGGCGCCGATGCGCTCGTAGGGGTCTTCGAGTTCGATTTCCTTGGCGATTGAGACACCGTCATTGGTGATCGTGGGAGCGCCCCACTTCTTGTCGAGCACCACATTGCGACCCTTCGGGCCGAGGGTGACGCGCACTGCGTCGGCGAGCTGGTTCATGCCGCGTTCGAGACCACGTCGTGCGGTCTCGTCGAATTCGATGATCTTGGCCATCGTTGATTCCTCTCCGGTTGCTGATATGGCCCGAAATTCCGGGCGCAGGGGGTTCCCGCTGGAGTCCACGCCAAACGGCGCTAGCACTCTCACGAGGAGACTGCTAACAGGAAACCACCGTCGGGCCAGAATCGCAACCTGAAGCGCAAAAACCCGGTCCCACGATCAGCCGATCAAATTCCGGGTCGACCGGTTGGGTCGATTCACGCCGGTTGCGGAGCCCCCGAACGCACGGCACACCGCACCAAGGCCTGCGCAATGTGCGGTCCACGTACATGGGCGGCCAGGCCCGGCCAGGCGTTCGCCTCGAGCACGACGGCGCGACCTTCGTGAACGATCACGTCGATGCCACCGAACTCAAGTCCGAGTGCCGCGCATGCCGCGACTGCAACACGCGCCACCTCGGGATCTTCCGACCACGGTTCATCCACATCGACGACGGTGGAGCCTCGCGTGTTGGTGGTGATAGCGCCCGGTGCGCCGTGGCGACGCGTCATCGCCACCACCTCCCCATCGGCGACCACGACTCGATGATCAATTCCCCACTGGTCGGCTCGGGGCTGCACGATTTGATGGTCGACCAGTCCATCGACAAGGGGGAGACGCGAGCACAACTCGTCGAGCGTCTCCGAACGCGTCGCAGCCCTGACTCCGCGACCCTTTGAGGCCCGTGCCGGTTTGGTGACGAGTACCTCGTCAGAGAACGAGTGATCGTTAATGGTGGTGCCCGGTCCGGCCAGCACACCGAGGGTGGGGAGCGTCGGCACGCCTCGGGCTGCGAGCACCCGGAGAGTCGCAAGTTTGTCGGCGCATCGATCAGCGGCGTCGACGGATGGAAGCACGCGGGTGCCATATCCCGCCCACACCTCAAGCACTTGTCGCACGAACGGCCATGGCCTGTTCACACCACGAGGCAGCGCCACTGCCGGGGTGCGGGGGATGCCGTCGACGAGGACCTCAGTGGCATCGGCCCGAATGTCGATAGTGAGTCGAGAGGGGTCGACGAGCTCAACGCCGAAACCTTCCTCACGTGCAGCATTGAGAAGGGCTTGGTGATCTTGGAGGAGGCGGTCTTCGTAGCCGATGACCAGAAGTTCGGGAGGCATGTCCTCTACAACCGCACAAGGACCAATCTGATTCCGACCGTGGGGTCTGCGTGGGACTAAGCACGCACCGAAAGTTCGTGAGCGGGCTCAGGCCCCGCCGGCCACGGCCTGCATGATTGAGACGGTGACGCCATCGGGTACGACAGTGTCGAGACCCTCCATGAAGCGGACATCATCATCGTCGACGAACACGTTGACATAGCGCACGAGGCTGCCGTCGTCTGAAAGGAGTTTCTCGGAAAAACCCGGATAGGCAGCGTCGAGGCTGGCCAGGACCTGTGCAACCGTGGCGCCCTCGACCGACACGGTCGACTGACCTGAGGTCAGCGGACGGAAGACGGGGGGAACTCGGACGGAAACGCTCATGACAGAAACCTCGGACGTGGGTATCGAACAGCTGCAAGCCTAGCGACCAGCCGCTCGGTGACACCTATTGAAACAAGTTCCCGTTTCGCCTTGCCCCCGGGGCCGGTCTCGCCAACGATGGAGGCGTGAGCACCACCCGCACCCACGTTGCCAGCGCGTTCGATCTCGATGAGCTCGTCGCGATCAAAGGCACGACAACGGTGTCGGTGTGCATCCCCGCTCGAAACGAAGAACCAACGGTGGGACAGATCGTCGAACGGATTCGTACCAAGTTGGTCGAGGCCCGCCCGCTCGTTGACGAAATCATCGTTGTCGATGATCACTCAACAGATCGCACAGCCGACGAAGCACGCACCGCGGGTGCAACGGTTGTCGACGCGTCAACGGTGCTTGTTGAATTCGGCCGTGGTCACGGCAAAGGAGAAGCACTTTGGAAGTCGCTCTACGCATCAAGTGGTGACGTTGTTGTGTGGTGCGATGCCGACGTTCGCGACTTCAGCACTCGTTTCATTTCAGGAATGCTCGGGCCGCTTCTCACCGACTCATCGGTTGGGTTTGTAAAGGGCTTCTATGAGCGACCGGTCGACGGCCACGTTCGAGGTGGCGGTCGCGTTACCGAACTTGTTGCGCGGCCGCTACTCACAATGTGCTTTCCCGAATTGGGTGAAATCGTTCAACCACTTTCAGGTGAATACGGCGGACGTCGAACCGTTCTTGAGCAATTGCCATTTGTTGAGGGATACGGCGTCGATATCGCAATGCTCATCGACATTGTGAAGCAATTTGGTGCCAAATCAATCGCGCAGGTTGACCTCGGCGAACGCATCCATCGCAACCGGCCACTTCACGAGTTGTCCCCGATGGCCGCGCAGGTCATGCAGGCCGCGATGCGCCGAATTCAATCGGGACTTGTTCCCGACTCGTTCACGCTGAGCCCGCCCGATCTCGATTCACACGAGATCTCCTATGCCGAGCGTCCAGCCCTTGCATCAATCGATTCCTATCGACAGATGCATCCCCGGCTTTCAGACTGATTTCGTCCGTCGTCTCAAAAAAATCTGACCTACGTTTCGTCAATGGATTTTGGAATCATCTTTGCGAACACCGGCGCCTACACAACCCCCGAAGGCGCAATCACCATGGGCCAATGCGCCGAACAAAACGGCTTTGAAAGCGTTTGGACCGTGGAGCACCCGGCGATCCCCAAGGGTTACGAAAGTGAGTACCCGTACTCACGTGACGGGAAGATGCCCGGCGACGAAACCGCGCCAGTTCCTGATCCCCTCATGTGGCTCACTTGGGTTGGCGCGCACACCACAACGCTGAAACTGGCAACCGGTGTCATGATTCTTCCGCTGCGCAATCCAGTGGTATTTGCGAAGGAATGCGCAACGCTCGACATGCTCACCGGCGGACGCTTCATTCTCGGCGTTGGTGTCGGTTGGCTGCACGAAGAGTTTGATGCCATCGGTGTTGGCTGGGATGACCGTGGTGCACATACCGACGATTCCATTCACGCGCTGCGCGCACTCTGGCATAGCGAGGTAGCGAGTTATCAGGGCACCCACAGTTCCTTCAGTGACATCTACTCGTTTCCAAAGCCAGCAAACGGGAACATTCCTGTTGTCGTCGGCGGCCATTCGAAACCGGCCGCCCGACGTGCCGGAAAGTTTGGCGATGGATTCTTTCCTGCCGATCCGCGCAAACTTCCTGAGCTTCTTCCAGTGATGCGCACTGCCGCCGAAGCCGCTGGTCGAGACCCGAACACGATTGAAATCACGACTGGTGGTGCACCGAACGCCGAGACAATCAAGATGCTCGCCGATTTCGGCGTGACACGAATGCTTGTCCCGCCGTTGGCAATGAGCCCAAAGAAGTTGCCCGAGGCAATGGCGAAATTTGCCGACGACGTAATCTCGAAATTCTGATCGATTCTCTTTAAGTTCTCGAATTCAACTATCGAGTTCAGTTACCGAAATCAGTGCTCGACAAACTCAAGCACGACTTCAATCGCACAATCAATCGGTTCGTTCATCGAGCGATCGTTGCCAAATCGATCGACCAATGACACCACAGTGAACCCTGGTGGGAACGTCGGTAATGGTTCGATAACTTCCCCGACAATCGCAAGACATGGAACATTGAGGTCGGCGCAAAGCGCTGCTACGCCGCCGACAACTTTTCCGTCGAAAGATTCCTCGTCAAGAAATCCTTCGCCTGTAATGACAATGTCTGCGCCTTCGATCAGTTCATCGAGTCCAACTTCATCAGCGATGAAATCGAAACCGCTGACGAGTTTCGCTCCCACGGTGAGTAGCCCGCCCGCAAGTCCGCCGGCCGCTCCCGAACCTTCGACCTCGGTGACGTCAACGCCAGATTCCATTTTGTAGACCTGCGCTAAACGTTCGAGTCGACGACGCAGTAACGCAACTTGTGATGGCGATGCGCCTTTCTGCGGCGCGAAGACTTCGGCGGCGTCGACAAATGTTGTGCGCACATCACATGCAACCGAAAGGTCGATGCCGCGAAACTTTTGTGTTGGATGCATAGCCTTCAGTGCGCCGAGACCGCCATCAGTCGTCGCGGATCCGCCGACACCAACAACGATGCGACGTGCTCCAGCTTCGACAGCGCTCATGAGCAATTCGCCAACACCGCGAGTCGTCGCTTCGATTGCATCGTTCTCTTCGGCACCGCCAGCAAGCACGAGTCCAGATGCCGATGCCATTTCAATGACTGCGGTTCCCTTCGCTAACCGCCAACCGGCATCCACCGGTGCGCCCAGAGGGCCCGTCACCGTCGTGATCCGATTCGAGCCACCAAGCACCTCGAGAAACCCTTCTCCGCCGTCGGCCATCGGGCACAGATCGGCCTCGTGGCCGGCTGCGATGAGTGCAGTTCCGATCGCTCCAGCGAGGTCCGATGCGCTTACCGTTCCTTTGAACTTGTCCGGAGCTACGACAACCCGCATTCCTTAAGTGAAGCAGGCTCTCCGACCCCTGTAACGATCACAGGCGGCTTGTCGGTAGCCAAAGCATGAAGAACCGTCACGCTTTCCTTTCTGGCCTGGCGATTTTGCTTGCTCTCAGTACAAGTTGCGCGTTGCTTCCAACGACCGAATCAACGCCCGTATCAACGACGAGCACATCGACGACCGCAACAACACCACCAGAGCCGACCCCACCAACGTCGATAACCACAACCACCCGGGTGACTTCCACCTCGTCAACCACGAGTTCCCTTCCGGCGACAACAACCACGATCACCACCCCGACAGCACCCCCCATCGGGCTTCTCGCTTTTGGCGACGCTGGATCAGGAGACATCACACAGACACAAGTTGCCCAACAAATGCAGAACTGGGCCAGCACCCGTCATGTCGATGCGCTCCTTGAGGCGGGAGACATTGTGTATCCCGACGGTTCCCCTTCGCGTTTCGCTGCGACCATCGATACTCCGTACGCAACGCTGCGCTCGTCCATGCCGTTTTGGGCTGCGCTCGGAAATCACGACGTGATGTGGAACAACGGGAACGACTTGATGTCCTACATCTCTCTACCTGATCGCTCCTACGAGAAACTCATCACCAGTGGTGGTGTAACCCTGCAGCTACTCGTCCTCGATTCAAACAACGTTTCAGCAACGCAAACAGCATGGCTTGAATCAAAACTTTCTAGTGGCACGCCGCGTTGGAGAGTCGTGATGTTTCATCATCCAGTGTGGTCATGCAGCAAACACGGAAACACACAGGAAGTGATTAACTCATGGTTACCGGTGTTGACAGCACACAATGTCGATCTCGTGATTACCGGACACGACCACAACTATCAGCGATTCCAACAAGCAACCACGACATTTGTGGTGACGGGTGGCGGCGGAATGCCGACCTACCCGATCACGAGTTGCGTTGCCACACCTGCACTAATGGCATCGGCGCAACGACATCATTTTCTCGGGATTGAGGCGACATCATCGACGCTCACACTCACAGCTATCGCTCGCACGGGTGAAACGCTTGATCAGGTTGCGTTGTCCTAGCGCAACGTTCCAACTGGATTAACTGAGATCGAGTCCCGCCATGACCAAAACGGTTGCACCAGCGAGTTCTGCTGGCGGAGGTTCCGGCATCTGCAACACCTGATCGGCGTTGAGGCCGAGGGCCTTTCCGACTGCTTGACCGTCGGCTTCGGATCCCACGGCGTAATACACCGTGGTCTTCTCTTGAGGTTTTGGCGAATCACCAACCGCAACCTGCGTGTAGCCCGCGGTTTGCAGACGATCACGAGTCTTGGTCGCCAAGCCCGCCACGTTGGTCGCGTTGACAACTTTGACCTTGACGCTGGCGGGGGCATTAGCCACCAACGTTGTCGTGGTCGTGACGACAACCGAAGTTTTAGAAGAACCTTCGGTCGAGGGCGAAACCTCCGATTGGCCCGATCCGTAGCCCTTTGTGAGAAGGATCAGTCCAACCAGAACTGCAACAGCGACGATGATGACACCAGTCCGTGTGCCGCGACCATTGTGTTGGTCGTCGGGTGCGGGAGTGTCAGCGGTCATTTTCAGGGGCCAGACGGTTCGCTGGCTTGCTGCTGAGCAGTCTCTTGGCGAGCGCGACGGCGACGGTCACGAAGGCGACGAAGACGACGAACACCGAGCGGGTCGTAGTCGTAGGCCTCGGGGCTTTCAAGCAGTTGGCCGAGGATCTCGTAATAGCGACTGGCTGACAACTCAAAGCGCTCTTGGATGAGCGTCTCCTTGGGTCCGGTTTCGTGCCACCAGCTGCGCTCGAAATCGAGGATTGCCCTATCGCGTTCTGTGAGTTCCATCGGCGCTGATGTTCGTCGCCAAAACGCTCCAACGCAAGCACCCTCAGGTCCAAATTTCAGTTGACAACGAGAGCACGCGTCTGACCGGGCATTTCGCTCAACCGATAGGGTCACCTGCGCTCAGCAAGGGGGAGTCATGGGACCACTCGAAGGCGTCACAATTATTGAACTCGCGGGGCTAGGGGCGTTGCCGTACGGCACTCTCAAACTTGCCGATATGGGTGCAGACATCATTCGCGTCCATCCGCTGTACGAAGTCCCTGCAGGCGAGAAGCCGACGGAGCGCCATAGCGAATTCGATCGTGGCCGCAGGTCGATCGCCATTGACCTTAAATCTCCCGAAGGTGTCGAGCTCCTTAAGACACTCGTCGAGAAAGCCGACGTCTTCTGCGAAGCATTTCGTCCCGGCGTGTGTGAACGCCTCGGTATCGGCCCCGAAGATCTCATGGCTCGCAACCCGAAGCTCGTCTACGGCCGCCTCACCGGCTGGGGTCAAGATGGACCACTCTCACACACTGCAGGCCATTCACTGAATTATGAGGCAATGACCGGAGCAATCGGTTCCATCGGAGCCGAGGGGATGCCCCTCGTGCCGATGTTGCAGGTCTTCGGCGATTTTGCCGGCGGAGGACTTCATCTGGCCTTTGGCGTCGTATGCGCGCTGCTTGAAGCGCAGCGCTCGGGGAAGGGACAGGTCATCGATGCCGCAATGGTCGATGGCGTGATGTCGATCTTCCAGGTCTTCTACGGAATGACGCGCACTGGTTTCCATACCGGTCCGGTCGGCACCAACCTTTTCGACGGCGGCGCACCGTTCTACAACGTGTACGAAACAGCCGACGGCAAACACGTCACCGTTGCACCCATTGAAGCGAAGTTCTACGCGCAACTCCTCGAGAAACTCGAAATCGATCCCGAATCGCTTCCCGACCAAAACGATATGAATGGTTGGCCCGAAATTCGCGCTCGGTTCAGTCAGGTTTTCCGCACAAAAACTCGCGATGAATGGTCAGCGCTTCTCGAAGGAACCGACGTTTGCTACGCGCCGGTGCTTTCCTTCGCCGAAGCGGAACAACATCCGCACAATGTTGCTCGCGGCAATTTCGTTCCTGTCGAAGGCTCGGTACCGCAACTGTTGCCTGCCCCACGCCTGAGCCGAACTCCGGGTGAGCTACGACCGACCTATGCCTATCCCGGTTGCGATACACCATCGGTGCTCGCCGAATTCGGTATTGGCGACGACGCGATCAGTGCCCTCGCCGCGAACAGCGTTATCGCTTGGTGAGAGCCCGAGGAGGGAATCGAACCCTCGACATCCTGTTTACAAGACAGGTGCTCTGCCGACTGAGCTACCCGGGCGGAAACGAAAAGGCTAGGCGACGCGCCCGCACCGCTCCACACCGGTAAGCACTAGTTCGTCGGAGTCTTGGCGTTCGGCCCGGTCCAGGTTGCATTCGCGACATTGTCAAGCCAGTTATCAAGAGCCAGCTCGTTGACGTTGTCGTCGATGTTGTGCGTTCCCTGCGGCGGAAGGTCGTACCAAGTTTGGTTTGGACCAGACGCCGCTGCCCACGCGTTGATCTCGGGCATGCCCTGGGTGGAGATGAGCACCAGCGTGTCGAGACCGCCGTAGGCGAAGTACGCCGGTGGCAGCGTCACCCCATTTGCACTCGCAGCCTTTGTGTAGGTGATCGGCGAGAACTGATTCACAACTGCCTCATCGCACTGCGGCATTCCGGCAACGTACGGCGGATTCTGCAGCGAGCAACCCAGCAACGCTTCTTGACCTGGCGGGGCAATACCACCGGCGAGATAGAGCGTGTTGAGATCAGAAGGCGCGACCATCGCAATGACGCCGTCGAACGAAAGTTTCACGTTCTTCAAATCAGACGGAAGTGATGGATCCATGAACTGACCCGATGCAGCAGTGAGCGCTTCCATCAACACCAGGTGGCCGCCTGCCGACCCGCCAGAGATGACGAAGGTCGACATGTCCAGCCCAAGTTGCTTTGCATTCGCCACGATGTAGCGCATTGCGTGGTCGACGTCGTTCATAAGTTGCGTTGCGCGAATACCGGGGCCGGCCGTCGCTGTCGCGAGGCGGTAGTTAATGGAAACAATGTCCCAGCCGGTCGTAAGTTGCGGCTTCAATTCGTCGAGGACGCCATTGGATGCCACTTGAGTTAACTGCGTGAGTTCGGCAGCGCGCTCTTGTTCTTCCTGAGCCTGAATGATGGCGGAGGTGTTCTGTTGCATTGAACCGCCCTCCCACGCACCACCATGGATGTAGACGATTGTTCCTTGAGGATCCCCCGAGGACTGAAACACCTCAAGGTTCTGGTTTGGGTCAGACCCGTACGACACAACCTTGGGCGTCGACGCGTCGGTCATGAGATCGGTGGCCTGCACAGGTGGAGTCCAGGCAGGAACTGCGACAGGCGCATTCGGCACCAAGGTCGACGATGGCGCGGATGACGCTGAACGAGATGTCGTGGACGTCGACGAGGAACTTTTCGAACCGCAGGCCGTCACTATCAGCAGGGCTGAAGACAGCACAACAATTGCAAAAAGGCGTCCGCGTCGCGAGCTCAGAACTTCAGACACAGTGAATCAACTCAATTCTGCAGAAATCTCTGCTTCAAGTTCGTGCTTCAAGACTTTACCCGTGGCGTTGTAGGGGAGGGCGTCACGGAAGAGCACATGTGTCGGGACCTTGTAACGAGAAAGTTCGTCCCCGACCCACGCCTTCACGCCTTCACGATCGAGTTCCGAACCGGGCTTGAGCACAATGACTGCAGCAACTTCTTGGCCAAGTTGATGATGCGGAACGCCGACAACAGCAACTTCGGCAACCTCTGGGTGTTCTTCGAGGCGGTGTTCAATTTCAATCGGGTAAATGTTCTCGCCACCACGGATGATCATGTCGCGCATGCGGCTTTCAAGGAACAACACGCCATCGGAAATACGGCCGTAATCGCCTGTGCGGTACCAACGGCGGTCATCGAGAGCTTTGGCCGAAGCCTCTGGATTGTCCCAATACCCAAGGAACACCACTGCACCTCTGATGCAGATCTCCCCAACTTCGCCATCTTCAACGACATTGTCGTTTTCATCACGAATCTCGAGTTCACACATGGTTTCGACTGTGCCCACCGAAGCTGGCCATTCGTTCATTGCGAGGCCACCGAGTCGCGAACCAGATCCAAGGGTCTCGCTCATGCCGTAGCCAACTCCGAGTCGAGCCTGAGGAAGTTTGCGCGCCATCAGTCGGAGAAGTTCAGGCGAATAGGTTGCACCGCCTCCGCCGACGACAGTGACGCTTGACGTGTCGTACTTGTCGAAGTCGGGATGTTCCAGCAAGCGCCAGAACTGCGTCGGCACAGCACTCCAGCCACCAACTGAATGTTCCTGCGTAAGTTCGAGATGTGTCGTTTCGCTCCATGAACCAACCGGCGGAAACACCAACTTCGAACCCGTGTAGTGCGCAGTAATCAACGGCACAACACCTGAAACATGGAAAAGCGGGCCCACCATGATGCTCGACGGCTGCTTTGGTGCTGGCGCTTCGGGACCAGGAGCTGGCTGCGGAGTGAGTACCGCACCAATCGCACCAGCAAGCGTTGCGGCCAACGGGAAATGCACAAAGTTGCGATGCGAAAGACACGCAGCCTTCGGTCGCCCAGTCGTTCCACTCGTGAACAACAACACCGCAGGATCATCTTCGTCGATCGCAACCGAAGGAAGCGCAGGGTCATCGGCCCTAGCGGGACCAAGCAAATGTTCAAGTTCGGAAAGGTCATGGACTTCGACATCAGCAGGAAGTCCAGCCTCGAGAAGTCGCTTCATTCGGGGCCCATCAGCGAATACGAGTCGAGGCTTCGACAATTCGATGCCATGGAGAAGTTCCGAAGGAGTCCACCACCCATTGAGGCTGGAAACGATGGCTCCGCTCGCAAGCGTCGCCCACCACCCGATGACATATGACGCAACGTTCGCCGACGCAAAGGCGACGCGATCACCCTTCACGACGCCGCGCTCAGCGAACCACGCTGCGACTCGAGCAGTCGACGCCTGTACATCGTTGAAGGTCAAGGTGATATCAGGGAAGACCAGATTGGGAAGATCGCCATGACGAGATGTGTACGTCGTCAGAACTTCGCGGACATTGCTCAATCGGTTCTTGAAGACTTTGCATTCAACGCCGAGGACCGGTTCTGTCGTGATTTCGAATGGCGCGCCTGGCGCAAACAGAACATCGGCTCCCGCCGGAGGTTCCCAGATCCATGTCGTTCCAGCCATTGTGTTCCCCCCAAAGTCATGAGTCCGGTGATGGTTATCGCCCTGCGATGTTTTCGCAACTACCAACCACCCCGACCCCAAGCCCGTGCGCCCGGTAGCGTCCGAGTATGAGCATTTTGGGGAATCGAGTCGTACGGAAAGAAGATCCGGCACTGCTTACAACAGGGGGCCAGTACGTCGACGACATCAGTGTCGACGGCGCCCTTCACGTGGTCTATGTCCGATCAATGGTCGCCCACGGCGACATTGCATCGATTGATATCACCGAGGCTCTCACTGCGCCCGGAGTCGTCGACGTCGTGACGAGTGCCGACCTCACGATCGGCGACATCAAACCGTTTATGTTGATCAATCAATCGATCACCCGGCCGGTGCTGGCGCGCGATCGAGTCCGATATGTCGGCGAACCGATCGTTGCTGTGGTGGCAGAAACGCGAGCCGCCGCAGTCGATGCTGCTGAGCTTGTCATTGTTGACATCGATCCGCTTCCAGCGATCATCGACCCGCGCGATGCACTCGCGGACGACGCAATCTATTTGTTTCCTCACGTCGCAACGAACATCGCAATGCAGTCAGACCACCATGGTGAACCAATTTCATTCGAGAACTGCGATGTCGTCGTAACCCAAACCACAGTGAATCAACGTCTTGCACCAGCGCCGATTGAAAACCGAAGTGCAATTGCCTGGTGGGAAGACGGTCGCTTGATTCTCGAACTCGGTTGCCAAGGAACCCATCCAGTTCGCAATACTGTCTCGGAGATTTACGGACTCGAGCACGACCAGATGCGCGTGATTTGTCCCGACGTCGGTGGCGGCTTTGGAGCAAAAGCTCATGCGGCACCTGAAGCGGTGGTACTTGGTGAGTTGTCTCGCCGCACTGGTCGACCCGTGCGATGGACGGAAACTCGTTCCGAGAACATGACCGGCATGGGCCACGGCCGGGGTCAGGTTCAAACCGTCACGTTGGGCGGAACCAAGGAAGGCAACCTTCTCGCCTACAAGATCGAAATCCTCCAAGATGCGGGCGGCTATCCGAATATGGGCGCAGTGCTCCCCTATGCGACGCGCATCATGGCGACTGGCGTTTACGACATTCCTGCCGTTGAGGTGTCATCCAAATCAGTCGCAACCAACACCACACCAACCGGCGCGTACCGCGGTGCAGGTCGACCCGAAGCAAGCGCCGCTCTTGAACGCGCAGTTGACCTCTTCGCCGATGAAGCCGGCCTTGATCCCTCCGAAGTTCGCCGACGCAACTTCGTGCAACCGGACGCGTTCCCCTTCACGACTCCAACCGGAACCACCTATGACAGCGGCAACTACGAAGAATCGTTGAACCGGGCCCTCGCTGCAGCGGGCTACGAAGACCTTCTCGCAGAACAAGCTCGTCGACGGGCCAATGGCGACCGCCAACTCATGGGAATTGGGATTGCCACCTATGTCGAAATCACCGGAGCCGGACTCGGAAGTGAGTACGGATCAGTCGAGGTACTGGCCGATGGAAGTGCACGAGTTGTTACTGGCTCAAACCCCTACGGCCAAGGCCACGTCACCTCATGGTCGATGCTCGTCTCGGATCAAACCGGTATTCCTCTTGATCGGATCGAAGTCGTCTACGGCGACACCGATTTCGTTCCGACTGGCGAAACCACCGGCGGATCACGATCGCTGCAGATCGCCGGCAGTGCGGTCTTCGACGCAACCAGCAAGGTTGTCGAGATTGCCCTCCAACGCGCCGCTGATCTCCTTGAAGCCAACCCCGCTGATGTCGTGCTCGATGTCGACACTGCCCGTTTCCATGTCGCCGGAACTCCCGCCGTCAGCCTTGGCTGGGAAGACATCGGAGCGACCTCCAGCGAAGAAGCAAACGCGTTGTTCGCGCTTTCCGATTTCACCGCAAGCGGACCAACCTTTCCGTTCGGTACGCATGTTGCAGTGGTCGACATTGACTCTGACACTGGAAAAGTTGAACTTCGACGCATCATCGCTTGCGATGATGCAGGCGTCATCCTCAATCCATTGTTGGTCGATGGCCAGGTGCACGGTGGTCTCGCGCAGGGCATCTCGCAAGCGTTGTTCGAAGAAGTTCGTTATGACGAGGACGGAAATCCGTTGAGCACGACATTGCTCGACTACCTCATGCCGTCAGCTGCCGAGTTCCCGCTCTTTGAACGTGTTGAACTCGAGACTCCTTCACCGATCAATCCACTCGGAGCAAAGGGAATCGGAGAATCCGGAACCATTGGCTCCACGCCGGCGGTGCAGAACGCTGTGATCGACGCCGTTTCGCATCTCGGCATTCGCCATATCGATATGCCGCTCACCCCAGAACGGGTGTGGCGCGCGATCAACGCGAACTGACATGCGCATCGGACTCTTCATCTCCGAAACCGGAGTTCACGGTTCAACCATCGATGATCTCGTAGCTCGCGCTGTATGGGCGGAAGAAAACGGCATCGACACCGGATGGGTGCCGCACATTCCATGGAGCCTCGACGCGCTGACAGCTCTTGCGATTGTTGGCCGAGAGACCTCGCGTATTGAGCTCGGTACTGCAGTCGTTCCAACGTGGTCTCATCACCCGTACGGGATGGCACAGCACGCATTCACCACTCAGGCAGCCTGCAATGGCCGCTTAGCGTTTGGTATTGGTCCGTCACACCGAAACGTTGCCGAGAACTGGTACGGCGCTGACTACGACGGCGCCATTCATCACGTCCGTGACTACGTAAGTGTTCTTGATGCATGTTCCGCTGCGCAGGTCGAAGCGAATGAAACCAACGGTGGTCCTGGCGGAATGGGCGGAACGGTGTCGTTCCAGGGCGATCGTTATTCCGTGCAGTCCATTCTCGATGTACCCGGCGCAACGCCTGTTCCCGTCTTCCTTGCTGCACTCGCGCCGCTCATGCTCAAACTTGCTGGGGAGCGAGCTGCGGGAACCATTACGTGGATGTGCGATGAGAAGACACACTCAACGCATGTGCTGCCGAAGCTTTCGGCAGCGGCTGAAGCAGTCGGTCGTCCAACGCCTCGCGTCATCGCGGGACTTCCCCTTGCTGTGTGTGATGACACGGCGAAGGGCAAGGAAGTCGCGGAACTCAAGTTCGGTATGTACCGCCACATGCCGAACTACGCCCGAATGCTTGAGCTCGGCGAAAGCGGTGCTCCGTCTGAAGTTGCCGTCATCGGCACAGAAGAAGAGGTCACCGAGCGGCTCGCGTCGTACGAAGCCTCAGGTGTCACCGACCTCTCGGCGATGACGTTTGCCGTGGGAGACAGTGACGCTGAGCGAGCCGAGAATCTCGAACGAACTCGCCAGCTTTTGGCGAAACTCGCTCAAGCAAACCGCTCTTAGTCAACGATCGTTGCTGCCAGTCGACGTCGGGTGACTTCGTAACACGCAAGCGCGCCTGCTGCCGAAACGTTGAGCGACGCAACTTCACCGAGAAGCGGAATGCCGGCGACGGCATCGCAACGCTCTCGAACGAGGCGTGAAAGGCCCTTTCCTTCCGCACCCATTACGAGGCAGACCGGTTCGTCGGCAACGGTGAGGTTGAACAGGTCGGTGTCGCCGCCCATGTCGAGGCCCACAACCCAAACGCCGGCAGCCCGAAGTTCGCTAATCGCGTTCGGAAGACCGCCGACCAATGCCATCGGCAAATACTCAACAGCACCAGCAGCAGACTTCGTAACCGTCGGCGTGATGTGAACTGCGCGGTGTTTCGGAAGAACAACTCCCGTGACACCTGCGCATTCCGCGGAGCGAAGAAGTGCTCCGAGATTGCCGGGATCGGTGACGCCGTCCATTGCAAGTAGGAACGGAGGTGCACCACTGGCACTCTTGCGCTTGGCGAGATCAAGAAGATCGTGATCTTCAAGTTCATCAGCGCGAGCAACAACTCCTTGCGGTGATTCGGTACGAGCAACGCTGAACAACTTGGTACGCGTCACTTCACGAACCGGAATTTTCATATCCTGCGCGAGCTCAATGATGTCAAGCAGCGTGTCGTTGTTGTCCTGCTCTTCTGCAACCATCACCTCGCGAACACGGCGACGGCCAGCGAGCAATAGTTCGCGAACAGCCTGGCGACCTTCAACCTGATCGCCACCAAGCCCGCGCGGAATCGCTTGGCCTCTTGCAATCGGACGATCACCTTCGCCGCGAGCACGACGCGTGCCTCCCGGACGATCGGCCTTCCGCACTGACGCCGCAGCATGACGAGCCTGCTTTGCCTCAACCGCCTTCTTCGCCGCTGACGACATGGGCTTGCCGACCTTTGCCCCAGCCTTTGCCTTTACAGGAGCAGAGGACTTGGGTGAAGCACCTCGCTTGGCAGCAGGTGCGCGTTTGGTGCCGCCGCGTGGCGCTGAGGGTTTACGACTGGACTTTGGTCCACCCGACTTTCCGCGCGGACCACCCTTACCGGACTTCGGTCCCGATGACTTGGAACCTGACGACTTTGCGCCGCCGCGACCTCCGCGTGCCGGGCTCATCGTTCAACCACCGCAACTGCGAAACACGCAATGCCTTCGCCGCGACCAATTGCGCCAAGCCCCTCGGCACGATTGCCCTTCACGGTGACTGGCGCGCCAACCGCGCTCGAGAGTCGCTGACACATTTCGTCACGACGAGGCGCCAACTTCGGACGCTCGCACACCACTGCGGCGTCAACATTTCCTGGTTCGAATCCAGATTCGCGAACAAGTCGAGCGACTTCGGTGAGGAGTCCAATGCTGTCGGCACCAGCCCACTTCGGATCGGTGTCAGGGAAGTGCTGCCCGATATCGCCAAGTCCCGCAGCGCCGAGAAGTGCGTCGGCACATGCATGGGCCACCACATCAGCATCGCTGTGGCCAATTAACCCGGGTTCACCGTCGAACACCACGCCACCGAGAACCAGTTTTCGAGCCGGATCGTCGGAGAACGCGTGCACGTCGAAACCTTGTCCGACTCGTACCGTCATTCCCTCAACCTACCCGAGGGCGTCGAAGAGAATTGCGGCGATGGCCAAATCGTTGGGGCCGGTGATCTTGATATTGGTTGGTTCTCCATCAATCACGATGACGGTCCCACCGATTGCTTCCACAAGCGCAGCATCGTCGGTTGCTCCCGCAGAACTGGCATGGGCGGCACGAAGAATGTCGGCTCGGAATGCTTGTGGAGTCTGAACGGCCACGAGAGTCGAACGATCGGGCGTTTCTCGCACCACCGATCGACCCTCGTGGTCATGAGAAATTCGCTTAATTGTGTCCGTCACCGGGAGTGCAGGAATGACTGCGTCCGCGCCGCCATGAATCGCGGCGACGACCGCTTGATGCAATTCACCAGACGCAAGAGGTCGTGCTGCATCGTGCACAACGATCACGGCCGCCTCTTCATCGATCACCGCAAGCGCAGCCCGAACCGAATCAGCTCGCTCGCTCCCGCCGGTTACTGCGACATCGGCTGCGCCCGATTCGACGAGTTCTTCGCCTTCGCGCTCCTGTCCCGGCGCAAGCACCACAACAATATGATCTGCAGCAGCACGGCTCACGGCAAGTGAATGATCAATCACTCGATCGTTTCCAAGCAGTTCGTATTGCTTTGGGGTCACACCAAACCTACGACCGGATCCGGCAGCAAGCACGATTGTCCAGACCGGACCATCGGTCGGTACCGATTCGTTGATCATCATCGCGCTGACCACTTCGCAACCATGTTGGAGAGGCTAGGCGAGGTCACCCCCTCATCGTCATCGAACACGGGACCGACGTCACACCACGCTTCACGCCGCTAGAGTCGGCGCTGTGACTGATCGCGAACTCCTCACCACCATCGAGTTCTTCAAAGGATTCGACGGAACTCCCCTCGATACCGTTGTTGCTGCTGCTGAACAGCGCGCCTTCGCTCGTGGCGGTGTCCTTTTCACCGAGAACGACGCAGCAACCGAACTCTTCGTTGTCGTCTCTGGCCGAATCGCCATAGCCAATCGATCCATCGATGGTCGCGAGTCCGTCGTCGCTCTTATGGAGCGTGGCGATCTCCTCGGCGAAATGCCGCTGTTCGATGGACTCGCCCGCTCTGCTGAAGCCCGAGCGCTTGAGCCCTCTGAGGTCATTGCAATTCCGTATGCCCCGCTGCGCACCATCTACCGCGATCAGCCGGAGCTTCTCTGGAACGTGGTCGAGATGCTGGCCAACCGCCTGCGTAACACCGACGAGCAACTTGCTGATTCTGTGTTCCTCGACGTGACTGGCCGCACCGCAAAACGTCTTCTTGAACTCGCTGGCGCGGCCGATGAATTCTCGTTGCCGATTACGCAGGAAGAACTTGCTGGCATGGTCGGTGCATCACGTGAACGTGTCAACAAGGCAATTGCGAGTTTTGTGCGACTTGGCTGGATCGAACAGTCAGAGCGTCGCTATCGCATTACCAACCGCGAACAACTTGAACTGCGCGCTCGCTGAGTTCAGCTCTCGGGGAATTGTTCCCCAACAAGTTGTTCCGAAAGTGCCCAAAGACGCTTCGCTGATTCGGGATCATTCGCGTACTCAGAAGGCTCGGCAAATGTGCGGTCAGCACAATAGGAACCAGGCTTTTCAAGCGCTTCGGCGCTAACACACGCCCACACTTGCGTTGACGCACCAACGTCAACATTCACAAGAGTTGGCATCTTCATGCCCGACTTCTTGGCTCGTGAGGCAAGGTCGCCAAAGTCATCCTTGGTAAAGCTCCGTGCGAGATCGGTCATCACCATTCCCGGATGCACTGCCCATGCGTGCACTCCCGCATCGCCGTATCGACGTTCAAGCTCCACAGTGAAGAGGATGTTCGCCGTTTTGGACTGACCGTAGGCCTCCATCTTTGAATACTCGTTGGTTTCAAAGTTGGGGTCGTCCCAAAGAATTCCAGACGCAAAGTGGCCTGCCGAACTCAGGTTCACAATTCGCGACGGAGCGCTGGCCTTGAGCAGCGGCAGTAATCGGTTCACCAAAACGAAGTGACCGAGATGATTCGTGCCGAACTGCAATTCAAAACCATCGTCAGTCTTGCCATACGGAACGGCCATGATTCCTGCGTTGGCAAGCAGCACATCGAGTCGATCGTTCGAAGCAAGGAACCGATCGGTGAATGCTCGAACACTTTCGAGTGATCCAAGTTCCATCACTTCAAAAGAAAAATCACCATTGGGAACAAGTTCGGTGAGTTGCGCAACGGCTGTGCTTCCCTTTTCCTCGTTCCGTGCCGTGATGACCACGGTGGCGCCCGCTGCGCCGAGCGCTCGTGCGGACTCTTTGCCCAGGCCAGTCGTTCCACCGGTAATGAGGACGACCGTTCCCGAAAGATCAAAGCCGTTCAGAACATCGCTGGTCGTAATTGTCAGGCCTTCGTTCATGTGATGTCCCCCGGTGTCGGCCAGTCGGTTGGCCAGTTGTCATTGACGGAAAGCGACCACTGCGGATCACGTCGTTCAAGAAATGCCATGACACCTTCACGTGCGTCAGCTTCGCCCATGAGGTGGTGATGAAGATCAGTTTCGGCCCGATCGATTTCATCCGGCGTCATCGAAAAGGTTCCCCAAAGAAGGCGCTTACTCACTGCAACAGAAACCGGTGCGGTGTTGACGGCCATGTCATGGGCAACTTCGAGTGCGTGCGGCAAGACGTCGTCGTTCGGAAGAACTCGTGATGCGACGCCAAGGTCTCGGGCTTCGGCCCCAGTGAAGGTTCGGCCGGTCAGAAGAATGTCTGCTGCGTTCGCCAACCCGACAAGGCGGGGAAGGGTCCAGTGACTCATGGCATCGGGCATCACGCCCCGACGAACCTGCACGATTCCATATTTCGCGTCCTGTGCCATGAAACGAAGATCGCAATGCAACGTAAGTGTGAAGCCAACGCCAATTGCATGGCCATTCACCGCAGCAATGACGGGCTTGCGGATTCGCCATGCTGGAGGATTCACCGGATTCGCACTAAAGGCGGGCGCATCGGAACGTTCAAAAACATTGGAACCGTTGGAGAAATCCGCACCAGCGCAGAACGCTGGTGGTGTTCCCGTGAGCACAACGACGCGCACGTCGTCATCGGTATCGGCCATCCGATAGATGTCGCCAAGCGCACGACCCATTTCACCGCTAAACGCATTTCGGGTGTCCGGACGGTTGAGCGTGGCGAGCAGAACTCCGTCTTCGTGCAGCTCCGCCAATAGATCGGTGGTACCGGTGTCGATGGTGCGAGTCATCAAACTTCTCCCGAGGCATCCTTGATTTCACGAATTGTTTCTGCAATGCATTCATCGGTAATCGGATAACCAGGGAAGTACAGGCACACGCGATCGGCCTCGTGCCCGTAACGACGAACGATTTCCGCAGCAACTTCCTTCGGCGTTCCGACCACGGCAATCGTTCGAAGAACATCTTCGTCAATCTTCTTGGCCATACCAGCCCAGTCACCTTGCTTCGAAAGCGCGTTGAGTTCGGGCTGAAGTTCGCCCCAACCTTCAACGTCCAGCACGGGCTTATACGAAGGCGTTGAACCGTAGAAACCAAGAAGTGTTTTCACACCGGTTGCTGCTGCAGCAATCTCCTCGTCGGTCTGTCCAACAGCACAAATCACTTCGAGAATGATTTCGAAGTCCTTGCGATCACGACCCGCCTTCGCGAAGCCACGTTCAAGCGCAGGCATCGTTCGCTCAGCGAAGTGTCGTTCAGAGTTGAACGGCATCACCAAAATACCGTCGGCAACTTCGGCCGACATTTCACACATCTTCGGTCCAAGTGCACCAACGAGTACCGGAGCCTTTCCATATGGATTCGGGCCCGGATTGAAGTTCGGCGTCATCAGCGTGTGCGTTGTCCACTGCCCCTTGAAGTCGAACGGACCTTCGCCAGCAAAGTGAGCAAGGATCGCCTTCGTTGCGCTCACCCATTCACGCATCTGCGCAACCGGCTTTTCCCAGACCGACCCGTAGCGCTTCTGAATATGCGGACGAATCTGCGAAGCAAGGCCTAAACGAAACTTGCCACCCGTCAGAAGCTGTAAATCGTTCGCCGCGTAAGCGAGATGCAATGGACTGCGAGGGAACGCCATCGCCGCATTCGTCATCAGATCGATCTGGCACGATGTACTGGCAAGCACCAGCGGAAAGAAGGCGTCGTGGGCGTTCTCAAAGCTGAACAGACCATCGGCTCCGAGTGCCTGAAGTTCAGCTGCCCGAGGCACGGCATCAAGCGGTCCGGACATGGCAAGTGAAATATCGACCTTCATGATTCCTCCAGGGCAGTCTCGGACACAGAGCAATTGTTCTAGCCCCTAAAACACAACCCCTCGCCCCCAAGCCTCCGCGGAGCCGCAGTTCGAGGTATCGCTCTAGCGAATAATTCTTGTGCCAATAATGTAAATTGTTGCTGGACGACAAAAGGCATAGGACCGCCACATGGCAAAGACGAGAGAAACGGCACGACCGAAAGTCTCTCGAGCACAAAAGACTCGGGAGGTTCAAGAGGCGATTACGGCTTCGGCGCTGGCTCTCCTTGCCGCCAACGGGGTCGACGGCCTTGCCCTCACCAAAATCGCAGCACACGCGGGAATGTCGAACGGTCCGCTCTATGGACGATATGACTCTGCCGAAGACGTTGCCCTCGAACTTTGGGAATCTACGCTCAGCGACCACTATCGAAAACTGATCCTTGCTTTCGACGAGTTCGCATCTTCGCCTGACGCTGAACCATCGGAATGGTTGCTTAGCGAACTCACAAAACCATCAACTCTCACCGCAGCAGCAGTTGAGGTTGTCGCAGTCGCTCGTCGCCTTCCGCTTCTTGCTGACACGATTCGATCCGACATTGATTCGTTGTTTGCGAAGATTTGCGAAAACAGCCCGTTCCTGCCTCCAGCCCTCGCCACAGTTCGAATGACAATTCCGACTGGGGCCGTTCTCACGTCGCGGATGGTTCCCAAGTCGCGCCCACCCTGGCGCAACATCCTCATTCGAATTCGGGATGCGGCACTTAATCCGCAGAACTGGGATCTCTCAATCGCTTCGCCAGAACCGACGCAGCTTGAGATGCCGGTGCCCGCTACAGGCGATGCCGGTCTTGACGAATTCGTCGCTGCAGTCATGGCCGTCGTTTCAAAGGTTGGATTCGAAAAGACAACTGCGCACCGAGTTGCTCGCGCAGCCGGTCACTCATTCAGTTCTGCCTACACTCACGTCGGCACAAAAGACGAACTGATGCATACCGCCATCTCGCAGATGATTGATCAGATCTGGCGAACCGGCACTACAGCGTTTGTGAACCTTGAAAGAGATTCGTATATCCGGTCAGTCGTTGCACTTCAACGAGGATTGATTGCGGAAGAAAACCGGCCACTGCGCCAATTGCGTGTCGAAACGACAGTCGCAACTCGACACCATCAAGATCTTGCAGCGGCAGGCCAAAAGCGCATCGCGCAGGCTCTCTCCTGGATCCCAGAGATGTTCGGAACAAAAGACACCGCAGTCATCGAACCATCGACCTCGTTCTGGTACCTCACGAATGCGCATGGGATCGGCATGGTGTCGCTCTCGCTTCTCACAAATTGCTTTTCCGAAATCAATTGGGCGCCCATCGGCGAAATCGCGAATCAGATTGCGAACGAAACGACGCTCGCGCCATTGCGTGAACTCGGAAAAATCTGAATCAACTCTGCAGAAAATCGACGACGTGTCGCCACGCATCTGCGGCGTCATCAGCACGATGAACTGGACGTGAAGCGTCATGCACAAATCCGTGCTCAGCGCCTTCATACGAAACAACAACGACACCAAGCGCTTCGGCATCAGCAACATCGTGCGGCGGCGTGAAGTGATCAGCGGTTCCGATGATGGCAAGAGTCGGACAACGATCGGGCGAGGCCAACGCTTCGATCGGCTGTTGCAAGCGGCCACTGGCCCAGGTTTCCGGGAGGCGAATCATTCCGTAAAACCCCGCCGCACGTTCGAAACGACCTGATGCTGCAGCCTTGAACGCCAGCATGCCGCCCATACAGAAACCAGTGGCGACGACTCGGCTGCATCCTGTTGCATCGGCAGCTAACTCGGCAGTGGCACGAAGTTCGTCATCGTCGAAATCGGCCATCACTCCAAGGCGTTCGTCCACCGTGAGTTCTTCACGACCAGGGAACGGTTCTGGCGCGCACACCACCCAACCGTGATCGGCAGCAAGTTGCGCACACATGTCGTCAAACAACGGGCGCAAACCCATGATGTCAGGAAAGAGAACGACACCGAGAGTGTTCTCGTCAACCACTGAAGGCTGAGCAAGTTCAGTGGGAACGCCATTCGGCAATGTGATGCGCATTGAACCCTCGCTGGACTCAGTTATAGGTATCGAGAATGCTGGTTTCGGCCAAGCGCGACAGCCCATCCTTGATGGAACGAGCACGCTGATCGCCTACACCTTCCACCGTTTCAAGTTCGGCTTCCGTCGCGCTCATCACAACATCGAGCGAACCAAACTTGGCCACGATGCGACCGACAATCGATTCCGGTAAACGAGGGATGCGCGAAAGCATGCGATAGCCCTTGGGTTGCACGGAAGCTTTCAGATCGTCGGCGTCTTCGAGATGCAACACACTCGCCACTGCGGTGAGGTCGAGGAGTTGTTCCATGTCGAGCCCCGACAATCCAGCGGATGCTTCCGCAAAGTGCCAGTCGTTGTCCTCGTGTAAATAGTCGAGCACAACAGAGCGACGATCGTTCGCAACGCCGGCGATCACTTCTTCGAGTTGAAGTCGAAAGAGTCGGCCATCGACGCCAAGTTCAACGATGTCGAATTCGATTTCTTCAGCAATGCGCAACACCATTTCTGTGCGCTGCAGCATGACCACAACATCGCGAACAGTGACCGCGCCCTGCACTTCGAGTGCGTTGAGATTGTTCGACACTTCAACGAGACGCTCTTTGTAACGCTCAAGCGTTTTCATGGCCTGGTTGGCGCGGTCGAGCAATCGCGGAATCGGCATGAGCTGATGCTTCTCATCGCCGACGTACACCGCGATGATCGACATGTCTTCCGATACCGAAATCACCGGGACCGTGATGGAGCGAGCAACTCGCTCGGCAGTGCGGTGACGGGTGCCCGTTTCGGAAGTGGGCACGTTGGGCTTGGGCACCAGATGAACATTGGCCCGGGCAATGCGGCTGGCGTTGGAGGCGAGCACGATGGCGCCGTCCATTTTGGCCAGTTCGGAAAGGCGCTGAGGACTGAAGGCGGCATCGAGCAAGAAGCCGCCTGAGCAGATGTTGAGAACATCGGGACCGTCGCCAATGACGATGAGCGCGCCCATGCCGGACTGCAGGATCCGATCGAAGCCTTCACGCAACGGCGTACCCGGAGCCACCATTCCGAGTGCATGCAACATTGCGGGACTTCGACGCCGAGCCATTCGGCGAGTCTACCCGTGGGTTGTTTCAGAACTCCGAGGAGTTACTGTCGCCAATACCCACGGCAGCCACGGCTTCAGCGAGTGTGCCAACGCGAATGGTCTTCATGCCCTCGGGCGCATCGGGCGCTAGCCGTGGAACCAGCGCTCGCGTAAAGCCAAGGCGCGCGGCTTCGGCCAAGCGACGTTCACCGTGAGCAACCTGACGAAGTTCTCCACCCAAACCAATTTCGCCGCACACCACAAGATCTTCAGGAATCGGCGTATTGAATCGTGAGGATGCAAGAGCAAGCGCAACACCGAGATCGGCGGCGGGCTCAACAATCTTCACGCCACCAACCGCAAGTGCGTACACATCGCGCTTTTCAAATGTGACGCCGGCACGCTCGGACAACACAGCGAGCAACAGCGACAAACGACCGGAGTCGAGACCTTGGGCGCTGCGACGCGGCGACGGCAGTTCGGAATGCGCGACCAACGCCTGCACTTCAACCAACAGCGGACGATCACCTTCCATTGTTGGAACGATGACCGAACCAGCGACGCCCTTGCGCCGATCGGCCAAGAACAATCGACTGGGGTCGGGGACGCCGAGCAGCCCCTGTTCGGTCATTTCGAACAAACCGAGTTGATCGGTTGCACCGAAGCGATGCTTGACAGCGCGCAACAAGCGCAATGCATGATGACGATCGCCTTCGAACGCAAGCACAGTATCGACAATGTGTTCGAGCACACGCGGACCAGCAAGCCCACCTTCTTTGGTGACGTGGCCAACAAGCACAACTGACAGACCGCGCTCTTTCGCTGTTGTCACCAATCGTGCGGCACTTTCTCGAACCTGCGACACAGAACCCGAGGCAGAACTGATGTCGGGCGTATGCACCGTTTGAATGGAGTCGACGACCAAAACCGCAGGATCGATTTCATCGACCGACGCCAAAATGTGCGGCACGGCGGTTTCAGAAGCAAGCCACAAATCGGGTTGCAGCGCATTCAATCGTTCAGCGCGCAACCGAACTTGCTGTTTCGATTCCTCGGCCGACACATAGAGAACTTTCGAACCCGACGCTGCAATTGATGCTACCGCTTGCAGCAGCAACGTGGACTTGCCAATACCGGGCTCGCCGCCAACCAACGTGACCGAACCAGGTACAAGTCCGCCGCTCAACACGCGATCGAGTTCGCCGATACCAGTGGGCTTCGGCTGCCATTCGTGCGCGTCGACTTCAGAGATAGGAACGGGCGCATCTCGCTTGCCTAACAACGCCGCAGACGAAACTTTCGATACGTCGTCGAGTTCTTCAACCAGCGTGTTCCAGCCCTCGCAGCCCGGACAACGGCCCACCCACTTGGGCACACTCGTGCCGCATTCGGTGCAACGGAACACTGCTCGGAGCTTGGCCACCGCGACACCCTACGCATCGGGCGAGACACTCATGGCCCCGAAACGAAAAGTGCCGCCCCCGAAGGAGCGGCACCGAACACATCGAGAGTGTGAATAACTCAGCCAGTGAAGGCCGGCGCCACCGGATCAGCAGCCGGGGCCGTCGTGGTTGACGGCGCTGTGGTCGTGGTCGGCGACCCCTGACCAATTGTCATGGTCAATTGGGCAAGAGGAGTCGGTTGCATCATCATGCCGAAAGGCATAAGACAAAATAGGTACGAAGTCGCACCCATCGTGTACGCCCCCTGTGTCTGGATACCAAAGGCAGTTGTACCTGCAACGATGGTTACGGGACTCGCAGCAATCTGCGCCAGCTGCGGGGCACTCGGATCGTTAGTGAGAATAGCGAGAGCGTTTTGTGGACTATTGCAGTTTGACGCAATTGTGTGAATCTCAAGAACGACGTAATCCTGATTAGTAGGACTCGAATAGGTCACAACCAAACCACCGTTACCATCATCCACAAGCGATCCGGTGCCAGCAGCGCTAGCCGGTGACGCACCAAAGACGGTGAGCGCAGAAACTGCGAGAAGACCGGCGACTGAGATTCGCACCGATTGCGAAAGACGAGACATCCAAACTCCCTTGGGAACGAGATCGAACCCTCCGCCCGATCGCTCTAAGGATTGTAGACAATCGAATTTGGGCCGCACAATTCGCCGGGCCCTTGGGGAACGACGCAACGCTCACCTAGTGGGGATGCTTACCAGCGCCGGCGCCGAGAATGCATCAGGCGTCGAGTGCGCAGGCGACGCTTGCGATACCGGAGGCCAATCACCGTGGCCGTGAGAGCAGCTAATGCAAACACAACGAGCGCTTCAAGTATCTGGAGGAACTTGTCCTTTGAGGAACTGACCTTCACCTTTTGAGTGTCGGTGTCCGTGAATGACGCGTTGTAAGTCTTTGTGGAACCGCCAGCCGTCACCACGAGATCGAGATCCACCATCGATGCTGGCGGAGCCTTCTCTTCGGCTTCAATCTTTGCGAGTAACCCACCGGACGCGTCGCCACCGAGTGTTGTGGCTAACTGTTGATCACCGAACATTTGAAGGCCGGCGGTGGTGTCGACCTCTCCGGTCACTTTCACCGAGGTCGACAACAAACCGTCGGAACGTTTGATGAGCATGTTGCGATAGGGACCATCGGGACCGCTCAATTGCGCGAGCAGCGCCGTTCCTTCTTCAGGTGTCTCGAACGACTGGTGCACACGTATCCAGGTGAGGTCGCCTTCTCTTGAAGCTTCGTCAACTTCCCAACCCGCTTGCACAAGATCATCGGCGCGCAATGCTTGCGCTGGATCGCCAACACGCTTCAATGCAGCATCGTCGAAACCAATGCCTTGGGTGATCGTTCCTTTGCCATCGAGACCAACATCGATCTTGGTTTCAATCTGCACGCGACAACCGGCAGCAGCGAAGACAACGAGCGCGAGGAACGCGAACACTCGCGGCAGTCGACGGTTCCTCAGCACAGCGCGCAACCTACCAGCGCAAGTGCACAGTGCTGATCGCGCACAACGCAAAGAGGGCCGTGCCCGAAAGCACGGCCCTCTTCAAAAACCGACAAAGAACTGAGATATCAGCCGGTGAAGGCTGGAACCACCGGATCGCCCGAGGGGGCAGTCGTCGGCGTAACGGTCCCGATGGTGACAGCCAACGACTGCACCAATACGTTCGATGTCACTCCGTCGAAATAGTAGAGACACGCTTGGTACGACCCAGCCACGAGAGTGCTGGCAGCGGTCGTATTCGCCCAACCTGATCGCATCGGGCTACCGGCGGAAAGGACTGCAGGGCTCGCGGCGAGTACCGGCAATGCCTGAGAAGAGGCCGTCGCAATACCGAAGAGTCGATTCGTCGGATTGCCATTGGGATCGCACGTAGTACCTGAAGCAAAAAGGTTCAGGCCGACAACTTGAGGAAACGTTATTGACGAATACGTAACGGTCATTGAGCCATCGCCATTGTCAGTAAGCGAATCATTGCGAGGCGTGGGAGGAGCCTGGGCAGGAAAGTTGATCGTGAACGTGATCGCCGGTGGGTCCTGGGCTGTTCCCATGAATCCGATTGCCGCGCTGCCTGAACCACTGGCAGGAGCGGTGTAGGTGATGGTGTCGCCTTGCGAAAGACCGCCGGTGGGAGCTCCCTGGCTGATGTACATCGACATTGGCTCCCAACGCGACGTGCCACCTGCGTTATCCATAACAATCACAGCGCCACAACCTGCACCCACCGTGATCGTGAGCGTGTCGTTGTTACCGATGGTTTCAATCGGAGGGATCACGCTGCAATTGGCAGTCACGTTGGTGTTCGCTGCGCCAGCGGAAGAGCTCGAGGCCACCGTGGCAATTGCAACGGTGGCAGCAAGAAGGACAGCAGCCGCGGCAATGCGACCAAAAGTGCGAAACATGAAGGTCTCCCTAGGTGGGCACTGGCGTGCCGAGGATTGTGAAGTCGGATTCTCCGCCCGACCGCCTTCAAATATAAAGAACTTCTAGCACTCTTGCAAAGTTCTCGTATTCCCAATGAAGGCCCAAAAACAACAGACCCCGGGCACAGTGCCCGGGGTCTGTGAGTTTCAACCAAATGCGGATTCCCTCTTGGGGAGCGCCTGCTTCAGCCAGTGAAAGCAGGGGCAACTGGATCAGGGGTAGGAGCGACCTCGCTAAAGGTGATGGGCAGGGCCTGGACAAGGGTGCCTTGACCATTGAGCGAGAAGTACATGCACGCTTGGTACGAACCCGCAGCGATCGTTGCCGATGCATAGGGCGATACGCCCGTCATTGCCGGAGAACCGGCCGCAACCACAACGGGGCTTGCGCCAATTGGGCTGTAAGGCGCGTCAGGGGTCAGCACATAGACGCGACCGGTTGGGCTTGCCGGAACCGAGGCGCAGGTCGTACCACTCGGGAAAATCGACACCCACATGTTTTCATTTGGCGAAGTCGGGTCGTAGGTGATCGTCATTGATCCATTGCCGTTGTCAACGATTGAATCGTTGCGGGGCGTTGGAGGAGCTTGGGTGGGATAGTTCACCGTGAACGTGATCTGCGGAGGTGACTGGGCATTCGCCATGAATCCAAGCGACATTGAACCCGAGCCGCTGGCGGGGGCGGTGAACACGACAGTATTTCCCTGCGAAAGGCCACCAATGGGAGACCCTGTCTGCAGCGTCAAAGGCAGCTGCGTCCAAACCGCGGATCCAGATGAACCGCTGCCGGCCATCAGGATGACGGCACCACAACCCGTGCCGATCGTAAAGGTGATGGTGTCGCTGTTGTTGATCGTCTGGGGCGAAGCGGACGCGCTGCAGTTGGCAGTCACGGCGGTATTTGCTGCACCGGCGGTGGAGTTCGTCGCGACGGTAGCGATTGCAACCGTGGCAACAAGAAATGCAACAGCCGCGGCGATGCGACCAAGAGTTCGAAACATGAAGGTCTCCCGAAAAGGGCACAAACGTGCCGAGGATGATGAAGCCGGATTCTCCGCCCGACCGCCGACCACTATAGCGAAGTTCTAAGGAGCGCTCCAAGCCTTGATCGGCGCAAAACCAACGATCCCCGGGCCCAACGCCCGGGGATCGTGAAGTTCGGAGAGCACTCGGCGCTACTCGGGAGCGCCTGCTTCGGCCAGTTCCATGGGCGGGGGCTCGAAGCCCTCGGTGGCATGGAACACGATGATGCGATCGCCCGTTTCGGGATCGGGTTCGGCGTCAACCACGATGTTCTGGCCGGCACGGAATTCCTTCCACAACAGACGTTCCGAAAGTGGATCTTCCACCATGCGCTGAATGGCACGACGCAGCGGACGAGCACCCAGCGTTGGGTCGTAGCCCTTGTCGGCAAGCAGCAATTTGGCAGCTTCGGTGAGTTCGAGGCCAATGCCCAGACCTTCAAGCTGCTTGGTGATGCGCTTCATGAGCAGGTCGACGATTGTCGTGACCTCGGGCTTGGAAAGCTCGTGGAACACGATGGTGTCGTCGATGCGGTTGAGGAACTCAGGACGGAAATGCGCCTTGAGTGCGTCGTTGACCTTTTCTTTCATGCGCTCATACGACACGGCTTCGTCGGCTTTACCGAAACCAATGTTGGCCTTGCGCAGATCGGCGGTGCCGAGGTTCGAGGTCATGATCAGCACGGTGTTGCGGAAGTCAACCGAACGACCCTGTGAGTCGGTGAGTCGACCTTCTTCAAGAATCTGCAGCAACGTGTTGAAGACGTCGGGGTGTGCCTTTTCGATTTCGTCGAAAAGCACCACCGAGAACGGCTTACGACGCACAGCTTCGGTGAGCTGGCCGCCTTCTTCGTAACCGACGTATCCGGGAGGCGAACCGACAAGACGACTGACGGTGTGCTTCTCCATGTACTCGGACATGTCGAGCGAGATGAGCGAGTCTTCATCGCCAAACAAGAACTCGGCGAGCGTCTTGGCGAGTTCGGTCTTACCAACGCCCGATGGGCCGAGGAAGATGAACGAACCCGAAGGACGCTTGGGATCTTTGAGACCGGCGCGCGTGCGTCGAATAGCCTGGCTCACTGCCTTGATGGCGTTTTCTTGACCAATGACACGCTTGTGCAATTCGTCTTCCATGCGCAGAAGACGAGCCGTTTCTTCTTCGGTGAGCTTGTAAACGGGAATGCCGGTCCAGAGCGAAAGCACATCGGCGATCGCTTCTTCATCGACCTCATCGAAGAGATCGATGCCGGAGTCCTTCATTTCCTGCTCTTTGGCTTCCTTCTGCGCAAGCAGTTCCTTTTCGCGATCGCGCAAGCGACCAGCTTCTTCGAACTGCTGCGACTCGACGGCCTCTTTCTTTTCGGAAACAACCTTGGCGATTTCGTTTTCAAGTTCTTTGAAATCGGGCGGTGTTTCCATGCGCTTAATGCGCAGACGTGAGCCGGCCTCGTCAATGAGATCGATGGCCTTGTCAGGAAGGAAACGATCGGCGATGTAACGATCGGCCATGTTGGCCGCCGCAACGAGTGCTTGATCGGTGATGGTTACGCGGTGATGGGTCTCGTACCGATCACGCAGGCCCTTCAGGATTTCGATGGTGTGGGCAACGGTTGGTTCCTCAACCTTGATCGGCTGGAAGCGACGTTCGAGTGCAGCGTCCTTTTCAAGATGCTTGCGGTATTCCTCAAGCGTGGTTGCACCAATGGTTTGCAGTTCGCCGCGAGCAAGCATCGGCTTGAGGATGCTTGCGGCGTCAATTGCGCCTTCGGCTGCACCAGCACCAACGAGCGTGTGGATCTCGTCAATGAACAGGATGATGTCGCCGCGGGTCTTGATTTCCTTGAGAACCTTCTTGAGCCGTTCTTCGAAATCACCGCGGTAACGCGAACCGGCAACAAGTGCTCCGAGATCAAGCGTGTAGAGCTGCTTGTTGTGAATGGTTTCGGGAACCTGATCGGCAGCAATTGCTTGTGCGAGACCTTCCACAATGGCGGTCTTGCCGACACCGGGTTCACCGATAAGAACAGGATTGTTCTTGGTGCGGCGGCTGAGCACCTGCATGACCCGCTCGGTTTCGCGTGCACGACCGATAACGGGGTCGAGCTTCTTTTCGCGAGCGAGTTGGGTGAGGTTGCGACCGAACTGATCGAGCACAGCCGAACCGCTCGGCGAAGCTTCGCCCGAGCCACCGCTAGTGGCTCCGGCTTTCTCGCCCTGCTGCGGGCCAGGACCGGAGTAGCCCGAAAGCAACTGGATGACCTGTTGACGAACACGGGAAAGATCGGCGCCAAGCTTGACCAGCACCTGCGCAGCAACACCCTCGCCTTCACGGATGAGTCCAAGAAGGATGTGTTCGGTACCGATGTAGTTGTGACCGAGCTGCAGTGCTTCGCGCAGCGACAGTTCGAGCACCTTCTTGGCACGAGGCGTGAAGGGGATGTGACCGCTGGGCGATGAGCCGCCCTGGCCAATGATTTCCTCGACCTGCGAACGCACTGCCTCGAGCGAAATGCCCAAAGACTCGAGGGCTTTGGCGGCGACGCCTTCGCCTTCGTGAATCAGCCCGAGCAGGATGTGCTCAGTGCCGATGTAGTTGTGGTTCAAAAGGCGTGCTTCTTCTTGCGCAAGCACGACGACCCTGCGGGCCCTATCGGTGAACCGTTCAAACACTTTGTGACCTGCCTCCCAGACGGGGATACGTGGAGCGAGTGTACCCACGACCATCGCAATCGCCTCGTCGGAAATGAACGTTCGAAGTGCCTTTGTCACAAGAGGTCCGCGACCTTGTCCCCGGGTTGAGGTTCGAACCGGCTGCGGGCCTAACGTGGCGCCATGGCCAGCGCCTCTCCCCTTCTCCAGTTGCCAGTTCTGCAGGCAGATCTCGCGCGAGTTGAGGATGCACTTCAGGCCTCGGTTGTTGCCGAGGACTCATTCCTTACGGAAGTCGCCAGCCACCTGATTCTCGCCGGCGGAAAGCGGGTTCGCCCTGCTTTCGGCATCACGTCCGCAGCGACATCGGATCTCGTGATGGGTGCAGCCTCTCCTGAGGTGATCATGGGAGCGGTGTCCGTTGAACTCGTTCATCTCGGCTCGCTCTACCACGACGACGTCATGGACGACGCAACGACACGACGAACTGTCGAAAGCGTGAATGCTCGATGGGGCAACCTCAAAGCAATTCTCGCCGGCGACTATTTGTTGGCCAAGGCGTCTGAAATTGCGGCATCTCTTGGTACGGAAGTTGCCGGACTTCTTGCAGCCACCATCGCCAAGCTGTGCGAAGGACAAATACTTGAACTGCAGCACGCGTTCAACCAGCAGCGCACCGAAGATGCCTACCTGCGCTCCATCGATGGCAAGACCGCTTCATTGCTCGGCACGTCATGCCGTGTTGGCGCAATTGTTGCCGGACTCCCCCGTCCACAAATCGATGCGCTGACGACATTCGGCAATTCCTTTGGCATGGCCTTCCAGATTGTCGATGATCTTCTCGATGTCACCTCGACCGACGAAGAACTTGGCAAGCCCGCTGGCCATGACCTTGTCGAAGGCACCTACACCCTTCCGGTGATTCGCACGCTTGCTGCTGGTGGATCCGAAGCCGAAGAACTTCGTTCACTTCTTGTGAAGCTTGCCCCCACCGACGGTTCCATCGAACCCGTTGACGATCCCGACACTCTTGCGCTTGCTCGCACACTGTTGCGTTCCTCGGCATCTGTGCGTAGTTCTCTCGACACGGCCCGCGCCTACGTCGAAGCCGGTCAGCGCGCATTGGCGCCTTACGAGGGCACTGAAGCTGTCACTGCGCTTGAAGCAGCTGCCGAGCATCTCCTCGGAACGGTACGCGCTGCGGCTTAACGCCCAACAAAAAGAACTCAGATGTTCTTTTCGTAAATCAACCGGAGACCGTGCAGTGTGAGCCACGGTTCGGTGTGTTGAATGCGCTTTGAAAACGGCGTGATCGTTTCGGCGAGTCCGCCCGTTGAAATGACAGTGCACGTTCCGAGTTCGGCTTCGATGCGATCGCAGAGCCCATCGACCTGCGCAGCGAATCCATAGACCGCACCAGACTGAATCGATTCGACTGTTGATTTACCCAACACATTTCGGGGTTCTTTGAGTTCGACAGCACGCAGTGCTGATGCACGGCCCACAAGTGCGTCCATGGAGATTTCGATACCGGGTGCAATTGCACCGCCGAGATACACGCCGTCGTCCGATACAGCATCGCACGTCGTGGCGGTACCGAAGTCAGCAATGATGGTTGGTCCTCCGTAAAGGTCGTACGCGCCAACCGCATTGGCAATGCGATCAGCACCAACCTCTTTGGGGTTGTCGTAATCAATTCGGATTCCTGAACGAACACCTGGTCCAATAACGATCGGTTCAAAATCCAAATGACGTGCAGCAACCTGGCGAAGCGTTGCGGTAACACGAGGTACACCGGAAGAAATCACGATGCCGTCGATGTCGCTGAAGCTGTTGCGACGAAGCGCAAGGAATCCCTGCAACATAACTGCGTACTCATCGCTGGTTCGATCGGCGGCAGTTGAGATGCGCCAGTGATCAAGCAGGCCCGCCTCGGGACGTCGCCCGGCAGCAGTTCCACCATCAAGTTCGTACAAACCAACAACGGTTTGTGTATTTCCAGCATCAACTGCGAGAAGCATTCGCTGATCCTCCGTCACGCGGGATCGATATCAAGACCGATGTCGAGCACCGGAGCGGAATTGGTTAGACCACCAACCGAAATGCAGTCGACACCAGCTGCGCTGTAGGCGGCGATGGTTTCGAGTGTGATGCCACCAGATGCTTCAAGAAGCGGGCGACGATGCGAAGCAGATGCAACCGCGACGCACTCGCGAATCTGATCCGGTGTCATGTTGTCGAGCAGCAACGCATCGGCACCAGCAGCCAATGCTTCGTGCACCTGTTCGATTGTGTCGCATTCGACATGAACGGTGCGCGCTGGCCACATAGAACGAGAGCGAGCGACCGCGTCGGTGATCCCAAACAGCGCGATGTGGTTGTCCTTCAACAAGATCCAATCGGAAAGGTTGCCGCGATGATTGCGGCCGCCTCCAGCGCGAACCGCTGCTTTTTCAAGAACGCGAAGACCAGGTGTGGTCTTTCGCGTATCCCACACATAGGCGCTACCGCCCTTTGCGGCTTCGGCGACGTACTCACTGGTTCGCGTTGCAATCCCCGAAAGATGACCGAGGAAATTCAGTGCCGTGCGTTCAGCGGTGAGGATGGAAGCGAGACGACCGGTTGCGCTGGCGATCACAGTGTCGGGGCTAACGCAATTGCCATCTTCGACTGCCCAAACAAGCGACACCGTGGGATCGACCTGTTCAAACGTTTCGGCCGCGCATTCACGACCGGCAATGACACCGGTGGCACGTGCAACAAAGCGAGCCGTTGCGACGAGATCTTGAGGAAGGAGTGCGGAGGTGAGATCGCCGAGAGGGGTGAGATCCTCGGCAAGGGCGCGTTCGACCGCGTCGACGACAACGACTCGGGGCGGCTGGAGCAAATCGGACATTCCGAAAGCCTGCCCTGCCGAGCCCGATCGGGGCGAACTGGTCAGGCGATCACCATTCGCAGGGCCAGATCTGGGTCTGTCTCGGGCCAGTCATCACGGGTGTGGGCGCCACGACTCTCCGTGCGAGCGTGGGCCGCAAGCAGGAGGGCTGAGGCCACAGCGGCGAGGTTCGCCAGTTCCCAAGAAGCCACTCCCGAGCCATCGGCAATTGTTCGGGCCAGTTCCACCTTGCGTTCGGTGGCGGTCAATGACGTCGCATCGCGAACGACGCCAGCGCCAACCGTCATCGCCCATTGCATGTCATCTCGGGCGGTGGCTATCGCCGAATCATCTCCGGGCGTTGTAGCCGACAACGCCTCGGGGGCCTGCCACCCATCGAGTCGACGACCACCTTCGCCATGAAGTGCACGCATTGCGCCCGACCGTTGCGGACCTTCGGTGCCGGCTTCGATGGCTTCGACAACCCGTGCGCCAAACACCATGCCTTCCAACAATGAGTTCGACGCCAAACGATTCGCGCCATGCACACCAGAACACGCGACCTCCCCGGCAGCCCACAAACCGGGAAGGCTGCTCGCGCCCTTGAGATCAGTAACTACTCCGCCACACAAGTAGTGCGCTGCGGGCGCGATGGGAAGGAGATCCGTTGCCGGATTGAAATCGAGACCAGAAAGCATTGCTGCGATTGTCGGGAATCGAATATCGAACTGATCGAGACCAGTGACATCAAGCAGACAATGATCGGTGTGAAGTTCGATCATTCGTCGAACCATGGCGCGGCTCACTTGATCGCGCGGAAGCATTTCATCGACAAATCGTTCGCCGTTGACGTCGCGAATGAGTGCACCGTGTCCACGCAAGGCCTCCGACAACAACGGCCGCGGCATTCGCGGATGATGCAGGGCAGTCGGATGGAACTGCACAAACTCAACGTCAGCAACGGCCGCACCTGCGCGCAGAGCCATCGCAATTCCATCGCCTGTTGCTTCAAGCGGATTCGTAGTGACCGAGAAAATTTGGCCCGCGCCACCTGAAGCAAGCAGCACATTGCGTGCCCGAACAAATTCAACAGTTCCGTCAGCCAATGCAGCGCGAACACCAACGCAGCGGCCGTTCTCAATTACTAGGTCGAGAGCAAACGCGTGCTCGTGGATTTCAGTCGCTTCGCTGCGCACTGCAGCAACAAGAGCGCGTTCGATTTCCGCACCAGTTGCCACGCCACCGGCATGAACAATTCGAGGGAGCGAATGTCCTCCTTCACGAGCAAGTTCAAACTTTCCGTCGGCATCTCGGTCGAAGCGAGCACCAAGGGCAACGAGATCACGAACGCGAACGGGACCTTCTTCAACCAACACGCGCACGGCGTCAACGTCACAAAGTCCCGCGCCTGCGGCCAAGGTGTCGGCCAAGTGAAGGTCGGTGGAATCTGGATCCCCGCCAAGCACCGCAGCGACGCCGCCTTGGGCCCACCGAGTCGTGGACTGCTCAAGCGGTCCCTTGGTGAGGACGCCAACGCGAACTCCGGGTTGGGCTGCTGCCCGCACCGCAGCAGAGAGTCCGGCTACGCCGGAACCCACTACAAGAAGATCGAGGTCGGCGGTCACAGATGTTCAGTCTGACCGAAGAACTGCCTTAGGCCCGGAATCGAACAGGAGATTCTTCGGCGGCGATGGTCACGGCCTCGAATTCATCGATGATGCGATTCGTTCCATCGACATGCACAACACGAGGTGTGTAGTCCGCGAGCTCTGCGTCTTCGTAATCGGCATAGGTGATGATGATGATCCGATCCCCTGGTTGCACCAAACGCGCCGCAGCGCCGTTGAGACAAACGGTGCCTGGGCCACCGGGGATCGCATAGGTCTCGAAGCGAGCGCCGTTGTCGATATCGACGACTTGCACCTGCTCCCATTCACGGATGTCGGCCTGTTCCATGAGTTCGGTATCAAGGGTGATCGAACCCACGTAATGAAGATTGGCGTCAGTAATCCGAGCGCGATGGATCTTTGACTTCATCATTCGACGATGCAACGTGTGCTCCTTCAGCTTGGCGCCGCGTGCGGTCACCGTGCGGGTGTATCCCCCTACGGTACGTCGACACCGAGGTTGTCGAGCAATCGAGGTGTACCGACCTTTGCCACCATCAACAGTCGGGCGGTGGTGCCGCTGACCAATTCCGCCGGAGTTTCCAGCGAATCGGGATCGACAACGACCGCATAATCGAGTTCGGCGAGCGGCTCGGCCTCAATAATCGAGGCCATGTGGGTCTCGACAACAGAAGGATCACGCTCGCCAGCCGAGATCATCGCCGCACCGGCACGAAGCGCACGGTTGATAACGGTGGCGGCTTCACGCTCCGAGGCCGACAAGTAGACGTTGCGGCTCGACATCGCCAGGCCATCGGCTTCACGAACGATGGGGCACCCAATCACTGTCACCGGCTGATCGAGGTCCATCGTCATTCGACGAACAACAGCCAACTGCTGAAAGTCTTTTTCACCGAAATAGGCCCGGCTCGGTCCCGCGATGTTGAACAACTTTGTGACGACAGTGGTGACTCCGTCGAAATGAGTCGGGCGGCTGGCGCCTTCCATCCCAGCAGTGAGTTCTTCGACATGCACGTTGCTGAGGGTCGGCTCTGGGTACATCTCATCGGTGCTTGGCGTGAAAACGACATCGGCACCTGCATCTTCGGCGAGTTCAAGGTCGCGCTCAAGGGGACGCGGATATGCGCTGAGGTCCTCGCCGGCACCGAACTGCAAAGGATTCACAAAGATCGTGAGAGCAACAACATCGCAATCGGCTACTGCCGCACGAATGAGGGAGAGATGTCCCTCATGCAACGCTCCCATGGTCGGCACAAGCCCAACCGTTCGCCCAAGCGCGCGCACCGTTTCAAGATGCTCACGAAACTCAGACTTTGTGGACAAGACCAACATCAAGAATCCGTTCGGGGGTTTGCGTCGCTAGTGGAGTCAGTATCTGCGGTTCGAGATTCCACCACGCGTTGAGCGGCTTCGACCAATGCGTCGTACAACTTGAGTTCTGAAGGGTCGATGGCTTCTCGATGGCGAGCGACCGTTTCCCAGTCGCCTCGGGCAACGGGACCAGTCAGCGCATCGATAACTCCGAGGTCTTCAATGTTGTCGATCGTGGCGCGAACGAGTTCGAGATACGCCTCGATCGGCACACCCGCCGACGCCGCAATTCGTTCGGCCGAACCGAGCAATGCAACCACGTGATTCGACGCAATCGCCGCAGCTGCGTGATAGGTCGCTCGGTGTTCATCGTTGACAACAAACGAACGGCCGCCGAGCGATGCGACCAAGGATTCAAGGAGGGCCATTGCATCTTGAGAATTTGCATCAAGTGCAAACCAGGCTCCACGTGCCAGGCGTTCGGCACCAACCGTTGCGGTTGGCATTGAGGTCAATGGATGAATCGCCGCTCGAAGCGGGTGCGAGGCCAACACATCGAGTCCGCGCGCCCCTGAAAGATGGGCAACAACAGTCGTTGGCACTGGCGTGATCGACGATGCAATCTCTGCAATCGCCCCGTCGGGCGTCGCAATAAGGAGAAGGTCAACATCGCGCGCAGCCGCTTCAACAGATTCACCGTGACGAATCGGCAAGGCAACAGTCCAGCCCACCTGCGCCAGCGCACTCACAAGAGCACCGCCAGCGCGACCCGGTCCAATGATGCGGACCGAGTGGTTCGAGTTCATCCCGGTTCGGCGTCGAGCGGACCGACGCGATCCACATGCCCCTCTGCGCGGTCGGCCCAGTCGGGGCCAACTACATCAGGTGCAAGATCAGCAAGGGGGGCCATCACGAAACGACGCAGACGCATGCGTGGATGCGGCACTTCAAGATCCGGTTCGTTCACCGTGACGCCATCGATCCAAATGATGTCGACATCGAGTGTGCGAGGTCCCCAACGAATGGTGCGCACCCGGTTGGCTGCAGATTCCAAACGGTGACAGACACCCAACAGTTCTCGTGCGCTGAGATCGGTGTCGAGCTCAATCACGATATTAAGAAACGGTTCTTGGTCGGGCCCACCAACTGGTTCAGTTCGGTACACCGGCGACACCGCTACAACTGAATCAAGTGAGCTCACTGCTTCGCGCAGCAGCGACCATGAATCGCCCATGTTTGAGCCGAGGCTCAGAAAAGCACGCGACATTCAGCGTCCCCGAGTAATGGTGACGCCCGAAGTAGCCAGTGCCTGCGGCACCGGTGGGCGCAACTTCCGCACAGAGATAGTGACCGAAAGTGCACGAGGATCTGCGAGCACAGCATCGGCAAGTTTCTGCGCAAGGTGTTCGAGCAATTGCGGCGTTCCGCTGAGGATGACGTTTTCGACAGTCGCGGTGATGGCTCCGTAATCGAGCGTGTCCTCAAGATTGTCCGACGTGCCAGCGGCAGATAGGTCCGCAACGACGTCAAGGTCAACCTCGAGCGGTTGTGCTCGTTCGCGTTCTTCAGGAAGCGCGCCACAAATGCCAGTGACGACAAGTCCACGAAGTTCGATTCGATCAGTCGGGGCCATGGGGGGTGCTCCGGTTCAGGCAGACGGCGGGGGAATCGTCTGTGAAATTGCTACCAACTCACGGCCGAGGGGGCCGAGTTGGCGCTGGGTCAATTGCTCAATCACGGTAACAACACGAGGAGGACTTTCGACCAGCCCGTTCCAGAGCAAGTACCCAGCAATGAGGCCACACACTCGGTCGCTGAGTTCTTCAGCGTGAATGAGAATTCGCTCGCCACGTTCGAGAAGCATGCGCAGTTCGGCAAAGAATGCCGTTTCAAAAATGCCGAGGTCGTCCTCAGGAACCGGCCGATGACGCCACACCACACCGAGTTCGTCGTAATTGTGCAGGTTCAGTGGGGCGGTGATCATCGAGATCACACAGGTAAAGCCCTGTTCGCGAACCCAGATAATTTCTTCTTGGCGGCGAACCTTGCGATGGTTGGCGCCGTAGCCACCGGGTCGCTCACAGACGGCGAGTCGCTCAGCGATCACCCAGTGAAAATTGCGGGGTCGGATCCCCTGCGCCCACTTCCCTTTACTGGCCACGGCGCTCATGCTGCCACGACTTTGGCCGCTTGGAGGGCGCTTCTGACGTCGTGAGCCCGAATCATGCTCGCTCCGGCGTGCATTGCCCACACTTCGGTCGCAATAGAACCAGCCAAACGATCGTCGGCGGGCACGGGTTCAGTCGATCCATCGGAAGTGGCGAGGAGCCTGCCCAGCATTGCTTTTCTGGAGGTTCCCACCATCACCGGCCAACCCATCTCGACGATGCGATCGAGGTGCGCGAGCAGCGCCAGATTGTGTGCATCGGTCTTCCCGAATCCGAATCCGGGATCGACCCAAATTTCTTTGACGCCAGCCTCAGAAGCGGCCGTTGCGCGCTCGCGAAGGAACTCACACACCTCAGCAACGACATCTTCGTAGTGCGGATCGGCCTGCATCGTGCCGGGCTCGCCCTGCATATGCATGGCAATCCAACCCACACCAAGTTCGGCCGCAACCGGCCAAAGCGATGCCGACACATCATTGATCAACGTGGCCCCCGCAGCGACCGCAGCGCGCGCGACTTCGGCATGGCGGGTGTCAATGCTGAGACGACACCTTCCGTTCAAACCTTCGAGAACAGGGATGACACGAGACAGTTCCGTCTCGACATCAACCGGTGTCGCTCCTGGGCGTGTCGACTCTCCCCCGATATCAAGAATCGATGCGCCTTCTTCAATCAATGCCACTCCGTGAGCAATTGCAGAGGCGGGTTCCAGAAACTTTCCGCCATCGCTGAAGGAATCAGGCGTGACATTGACGATTCCCATAACAAGCGGAACCGATTTCGGAGTACCAACCCCGACTCGAGGAACGACGTCGGCCACGTTTAGTCGCGAGCGATGAATCGCATCGCTTCGAATCGAGTGGCTGTGCTTTCCCGGAAGAGTCCGCGAACTGCAGACGTCACTGTGGTCGAACCAGGCTTTCGAACCCCCCGCATAGACATGCAGAGATGCTCCGCCTCAATCACGACAAGTACGCCTCGCGGTTGAAGCGTTGCTTCAAGTTCATCGGCGATCTGCGCAGTAAGACGCTCCTGCACCTGAGGACGCTTTGCGTAAGCATCCACAAGGCGGGCGATCTTTGAAAGTCCTGTCACGCGACCGTCACTTCCAGGGATGTAGGCAACATGCGCCTTGCCCATGAACGGAACGAGGTGGTGCTCACACATTGAAGTGAGCGCGATGTCACGAACCATCACCATTTCGTCGTGGTTCGCTTCGAACATCACCTGCAAGTGGCTGCGGGGATCGTCGCGAAGTCCGGAAAAGACTTCGGCGTACATGCGCGCCACACGATCAGGCGTGTCCTGCAGACCGTCGCGATCAGGATCCTCACCAATAGCGATGAGGATCTCTTTCACAGCAGCTGAGATTCGGGGCAGATCGACGGGCTCCATCACGGTCTCCTGACGAAGAAGAAAGAACAAGAAGGTTCAACTAATGGGAAATCGTAGTGATTCCCAGATTGGCAAAAGATCAATGACCACTTCCGGGGCCCACGTAGACCCGAAGATCATCGAGGTTGCGGTAGCGCTCGGCGACATCAAGGCCGTACCCGACAACGAACTCATCGGGAAGACGGAAGCCTACGTAGCGAAGATCAGGTTCCACCTTCTGCATGCCCTCTTTCAGAAGAAGTGCACACACCTCAAGGCTGGCTGGGTGGCGAGCAGCCAAGTTCTTGCGAAGGTAATTCAGCGTCAGGCCGCTGTCGACAATGTCCTCGACGATGATGACATCGCGACCGGTGAGGTCGATATCGAGATCTTTGACGATGCGCACCACACCGCTGGTCTTTGTTGCTGTGCCATACGAAGACACCGCCATGAAATCGAGTTCGACCGGCAATGAGATCGCCCGAGAAATATCGGCCATAAACATGACCGCACCCTTGAGAACCGCGATGAGGAGCGGAGCGCGACCGGCGTAGTCAGCAGTGATCTCTTTGCCGAGTTCAGCAACGCGTTGCTGAATTGCTTCGTGCGTGACGAGGATCTGGCCAAGATGGGGATCAGCATCGGGATGCGGATGTTCGTGAGCGGACGCGCTTTGGGTCACGCGGCGAATGTAGTGCAGTCCTCAGGCCTTCGGTGTCGTCACGATCCGAAGTTTTCCCGCGGTCCGTTCAACCCGTCGGTTTCCTCCGACATCGGTCGCGAGCGACTCTCCTCGAACAACCGCCATGACGCGATCAACCGTGGCGGCATCGGGCGGATGACGTTCGGCAATTCCACCACGCAACCATTCACGAAGCGCAACGCGAGCGATCGCTTCAGGGATGGTTCGAAGCACTCGCGCATCGGTCGGATCAATCTCGGCCGCTTCCGACCGCAGGTAATCGGCAACTACTGCGAAGACATCGGCCTGGCGATCAAGGATCGGCACAAGGTCGCGGCCTGCGATATCGGCAAAGAGTGGAAGGAGTTCATGGCGAATGCGATTGCGCACGAACATCGGGTCCACATTGCTTGGATCCTGGAACGGTTCAATCCCCTCTCGTTCGCAGACTTGCTCAGTCTCTGCCCTTCGAAGATCCAAGATCGGATGCCGGGTACCAGAGCGAATTGATGCCAAACCGTCCGGGCCGGCACCACGCATCAAATTCATGATCATGGTTTCAGCGCGGTCATCCGCGGTGTGTCCTAGGGCGGCATCTGGTCCGAGAATTGCGTGACGGGCCGAACGAGCTCGGGCTTCGAGATTCGTGCCGGGTTCGATAACAACCGTTTCAGCGCGAAACTCTGCGCCAAGGCGTTCGGCAACTTCACGAACGCGATCGGCTTCGTGTTCGGAACCAGATCGCAATCCGTGATCAACGTGCACCGCAGTGACATCACAGCCTGCGGCGACGGCAAGGATCAAGAGCGCCATCGAATCGGCACCACCGGAAACACCACACACCAACGCAGATCCCGGCGCAGGGAACGTACAACGGGCGAGGAACCCAGCATGACGTTCAGTGAGTGAATTCACAGTCAGTCGATTGTTCAGCCTGCAACCGGAAGTGCGGCACCCATGCGATCGATCCAGAGTTGAGGATCACGAATCTCCAAAATGCTCGGGAGGTTCTCAGGACTTTCCCACGCACGGGACAACAACTGCTGGCCACCAGCTCGCTCGACGTCAGTAATGAATGCTTCACCTTGCGCATACTGCGCCAATTTCGCCTGCAAACCAATCAGTTGCTGAAACACACGGGCCAAACCACGAGCTGACTCGCGTCGCTCGCGCAAGACCTTCCCGAATCGATCGGCGCTGGGAACAAGGTTGTGACCAGCGCGATCCATCGTGATGTCGCCATGTCCCTCGAGAAGGCTCATCATTCCGCTCACCTGATCGAGAACTGCGCGTTGTTCAGGGCTCGCGATGAGATTCATTACTCCACCGTCGGCCAGAGGTTTCTGACCCGAACGGATCGCGGCAGTCACGCGAGAAAGCGTTTCGCTCATTCGCGCGGGATCGGGGTCGATCGTATTCATCGTTTCATGCACGAGTCCAAGGAAGTGCTCCCGCAACCACGGAACACCAGTGAATTGCGCTCGGTGCGTGACTTCATGCAACGCCAGCCACATGCGGAACTCTTCAGGAGGAAATGCAAACTGCTTTTCCAGCGCAAGAACGTTGGGACCGACGTAATAGACGATGTCTTGATCTTGAGGATTTTCCTCTTCGATGACGAGCAAGTCGTACTGGCCCAGGACGCGCGCTGACATCCATCCCAGGACGACGCCGAGTTCCGCACCGGCGAGTTTCGCTGTCACTGGAGCAACACGGCTCGACGACACGCGGTCGCCAAACTTTTCGAGCATTGGCGCCAGCAACCGCTGGAACGACGCGATGTTTGCTCGGATCCAGCCCGATCGATCAGTCACGCGCGCGCGAGCAGGACCAGCAAGAGAGCGAAGACCAGTCTCTTGTGCAACCAGTTCTTCCGCAACCGCAGTCAGCCGATCAAAGTCGGGCTGAAGCGATTGATAGTGATAGCTGGCGGCGAAGGGATCCTTCTTGGCGGTGCGGGTCGCGACCTTTTCGGCCACACCCCAATCGACCGCTGCGGCCACGTTGCTCAGCGCTTGGGATAGCGGGGAGCGACGACCTTCTTCAGGTACAGGCCAACGATGGCCAACAAAATGAGGATCGTCGGGAGCAGAAGCGCCGGCGCAATCCAAAACGCCCAAACCTGTGCGAACAGAAGTTCCATAGCCGTGATCCTATGCCCCGCGAGTGGGTTCTCCGCCATTGTCGGGGCCAACGCCACCCGATGCTTCGATTCGGAGGTAGGTGAGTTGCTCTTCGATGCGGATTCGGAGCGAATCAGGTAACTCCACCGAATGGGTCTTGGTCGTGATGACCATGCGGAGCTCCGCCTCGAAATCAAAGGCCTCGAAACAGGGGCTACAGGCCTCAAGATGCGCCATGATTTCGACCCGCTGGGTCTCGTTCAGTTCCTGATCGAGGAATGTGTAGACCTCGGCCAAGGCCCGTTCGCAGTCAGGTGTCGCGGCAAATGGCGGTTCAGGATGGGAGTCGTGGTCGTGGGTCATGGTGAGTCTCAGGGGGCATCGGGGACGGCATCGGCCAGTCCCTTCTCAATGGCGAAGGTATGTAACTGCTTCTGGAGCGCTTTTCTTCCACGATGGAGCCGACTCATCACGGTTCCGATCGGAATATCGAGATCTTCGGCGATTTCCTTGTACGAGAGACCCTCGACATCGCTCAAGAGAACAGCAAGGCGATAGGACTCAGGTAAATCATCAATCGCCGCCTGGACATCGGCGTCGGTGAAATAGTCCATGAGCTCGTCCTCGGCGCTGCGAGAGGCGCGAGCCGCTTCAAGACCGCCCATACGGCGATACAGGTAGAAGTCTTCGACGTCATCCAACTCGGTTTCGTCGGGGCGGCGCTTTTTTGACCGATAGGAGTTGATGTAGGTGTTGGTGAGGATGCGGAACATCCAGGCCCGCAGATTGGTTCCCTGTTCGAAACCAGCAAAGCCTTTGTAGGCCTTGAGGTAGGTCTCCTGAACAAGATCCTCTGCATCGGACGCGTTATGCGTCATTCGCAGCGCGGTGGAATACAGCTGCGGCATGTACTCCATCGCCTGTTGGGCAAACGCATCTTGATCAGCCATCAGAGCCCGAGAGGAGAATCGAACTCCTGACCTGCTCATTACGAGTGAGCTGCTCTGCCGTCTGAGCTACCCGGGCGGGAAGCGATGAGGTTAGCCGCCGGCTCCGATCCGACCCACTCGGCTCCAATCAGGACCGGTTCGTTGGGGTCCACCTAGCGGCGAGGGCGACCCAGTTTTGAAAACAGCGCCACAAGTTGCAGTCGTTCGTTGGGGTTGCGCACAAGGTTTCCGGCGAGGCCTGCGATGTCATCAATTGCGGCGGCAACATCAGCAGGGCGGGGCGAACTGGCGAGGTCGTCTCGGTATCGACGAGACAATTCGGTAAGGCCGGCCCTGATTTCGTCGGTTCGATACCGGCGGACTTCACGCTTGTGGCGGTCTTCGAACTGTTTGCGACCAGAACCGCGTTCGCCGCGCGCAGCCACGAGTTCTGCGAACTCTGCAACTTCCGCCGCATGCGCTTCAGCCAAGGGGGCCATCGCGTCGTCAATCATCGCCAGCAAGTTGTCGGCGGTTTCGATTGCGCGAGCACCGGTTCCATCGAGTCGATCGGGAACTGCACGCCATGCCGCACGTCGCAATGAGAGTCGATCATCAGTTGCCAGCAAACGCGCACGGCCGAGATCGCCAACTGCTGCTGCGGCGGCATCGGCTGCGCGTTCAGGTGAAATGCCTTCCGCAATCAGACGCTCGGTAATGAGTTCGTCAGTGATTGTCGCAAGATCAATACGCACACAACGGCTAGCAATCGTAATGAGATCATTTGGAACGTCATCAGCAAGTACAACAAACACAGTGCCGTCGGGTGGTTCCTCAATCGTCTTCAGCAACTTGGGTGCAGCGGTTGTGACGAGATGAAACTCGTCGAGGATCAACACCTTTGGTCCGTTCTCAATTGAAGAACGCGCTGCAGTCGCAATGATCGTGTCGGCTTGTTCGGCAGTGATCGAAGCGCCAACGCGTTCAAACTCCGTGATGTCCGCATGATTTTGTGTCAGCGCCATTCGCGCCTGGCGAACTGCATCGTCACCAGTTCGATCGCGACTCACCAGCGCCGCAGCAAAAGCGCGCGCGATTTCGCGCTTGCCACTTCCGCGCGGACCAACCAGCAAATAGGCATGCACCGGTGCGTCAACTGCTGCGCGCAATTCGCGTAGGGCATCGTCCTGCCCTACGACGTTGGCCCAAAGTTCGATGCCAGCGAGTTCCGCCGACAACGGCGGGTAGTCGGTGCGAGATGTCACAGAGGCAGTTGTAGCCGCTCAGCGACCGCGGCGGACACTGCCGCCGACACTTCTTCAATCGAAGGTGTGCCGTCGATGACCACCCAACGTTCGGGTTCCGCAGCGGCCTGCGCTCGGAAGCCTTCAATGACTGCGTTGTGGAACGCAGCGGGTTCAGCCTCCATGCGGTCCCGAGCGGAACCAAGGCGACGATCGGCCTCGGCTTCGGGAACGTCCAAGAGAATGATCAGGTCGGGCCATACTCCGGCAGTAGCCCATAGCGAAAGGTCGCGGATCTCGGTAATCGGCAATCCTCGACCATGTCCTTGATAGGCGATCGAAGAACCAGCGAACCGGTCGGTCACCACATGTCGACCAGAGGCGAGGGCCGGTTCAATCAGTTCCGCTACATGCTGGGCTCGATCGGCGGCCATCAGCAATGCTTCGGCTCGGTCAGACAGATCAACAGTTTTCCGATCAAGCAGAACGGCACGCAATTGCGCGCCGATCACGGTGCCACCCGGTTCACGGGTCAGCACTGCATCTAGTGCCTTAGCGAGCCGTGCTGATTGGGTTGACTTTCCGCAGGCCTCCCCGCCTTCGAATGCGATGAACTTGCCGCGGGTCATGACTGTTCTCCGAGTGGCGGAGGGGGAAGAAACGTCGGCCCCTCGGGATTGACATCGTCCGGGTGTGGTTCTGGAAGAGGGCCGGTGGGTCGCAAATCAATCGGCGTGAAATCCAATGCTTGAGGATCGGGCGGATTCGGACGCGATGGATGATCGGATTCATCGGCCCGCTTCGCACGTTGACCAGCTCGCAACGATGCACCCGCAGCAAAACCTGCAGCGATGATGATTGCCGCAGCAAGCCACAGCGCAAGTCGAACGCCCGGGAGTTCCACGGTCTTTCCCGCAACATCAATTCGGTTGTTGATAAGCGTCGAAGCAACGCGACCCAGAATCGCGGCAAGCAATGGACCAGCAACCATTGCAATCAAGACGCACATTCGAACCAACGTGTTGAGTGAACTGAACACGCGGCCGCGCAGGTCATCGGCCACTTCTTGCTGCAGCATCGCGAAACCAAGGACATACACCGGCCCAACGGCGATGCCCATCAGGCCGACGAAGATCACTGCAGCCCACAGTGAAGATGACGACGCGGCACAGAACAACGAAATGCCTGCAGCAAACAACGCCGCAGTAAAGGTTGTGGTTTGTGGCAATCGCTTCTGGAACGCCGAAACGCCAACGACACCAATGGCAACGCCGAAACCAAGCGCAGTGGTGAACAGTCCGTAACCCGCAGCTCCGGCATCAAGAACTTCAGTGGAGAACACCGCGCCGAGCGGAATCAACATGCCGCCGCCGATGAGACCAGTGGCGAGACCGAGATTCACCGCACGAACAGTGTGGTTCTTCCAAATCTCATTCCAGCCTTCGCGCAGTTCCTCAAAGGTTGCTTTGAGATCGACGCGTCGTTCGTCGTCGGCAGTGGACTTCACTCGGCGTTCACGTTTTGGTAGTGGCAAGCGACTGATCATCCATGCAGAGAAAACAAACGTCATCGCGTCCACATAGAACGCAAAAGCCATCTGATTGTTCTCAAGCCATCCGAGACCTGGAACGTGACCGATCCACACCGACAGACCGGCAAGCAATGCAAACAGCAACGATGCAAACGGGAAGGTTCCGTAGGCCGCTGCAAGCGAAAGTGAATTCGCAGTTGTGAGGTGCTCGTGCGGAACCAGGTTCGGAACTTCCGAATCTTTCGCAGGCCCCCACAAAAGCGTGAGGACTTCGAGTACAAGCGACGCAAGCACGAGACCGATGACGTCGCTCACGAACGGAAGCAACATCATCACGATTGCGCGACCGATATCGCACGAGACCATGACCTTCTTTCGGTCCCAGCGGTCGACGAGCACGCCAGCTAGTGGGCCGAAGAAGAACCCCGGCACGATGCGTGCGGCCATCACGAGTGAAATTGCACCAGCACCCGCGCCGCCGCCGATCGTGGCGGCCAAAAGGATGATCGCCGAAAACCCGAGCCAGTCACCGGTTGCCGAGACAACCTGAACGAGCCAGAGGCGGAAGAACTCATGGCTGCCGAACAACCGAACGTGGAACCCGGGACGATCGGAAGGGTCCTTGGTGAAGATCGTTTCGGTGTCTTCACCAAAGAGCGAGGCCCGAGTCCAGCCGGGAATGGTCGCGTCAGCGTCGTGGCCAGAGGCCTCGACGGGCGTTGCATCCTCGGGGGGATCGGCGTCGTCCCGCGGTTCGGGGCGATGCACAGCCATGTGATGAGCCTAGGAGAGGTCCTCTCTAGCCCAGAGCACCTCCCCGAAGAGGGTCAGCGGTCGGTATCGAGGATCTGGGAGTCGGACTTCACGACATTCGAGCGGCTCGCCGCCTTCTTGGCCGCCTTCGACTGGCCCGCGCCCACAGTGTGGGCGGTCAGAGGACTGGGTTTCTTCGCCCCAGCCTTGGCGCTTTTCTTGGCCGTGGCCTTCTTCTTCGTGGCCTTCTTGGCCGCCTTCTTCGCAACCGGGCCACCATTTTCGGCGATGTAGTCCCGGCGGGCCTGAAGTAACTCGGCGCCACGCTCAGGGCTCAGGGTTTCAGGAACATCGCCCACCCGAAGCGAGGCATTGGTTTCGCCATCGGTGACGTAGGGGCCGAACTTTCCGTCCTTGATCAACATCGGCCGACCCGAAGCCGGATCGACGCCGAGATCAGCAAGAGGCGGCTTGGGGGTGCGCTTGCCGAATCGGCGAGGCTCGGCGAAAAGAGCGAGGGCATCGTCGAAGGTGATAGCGAGCAGTTGCTCTTCTGAATCAAGACTCCGGGTCTCAGGCTTCTCGGCGTCGCCTTCATCGCCCTTGGTCAGATACGGACCGAACTTGCCGTTCTGAGCCCGAATGACTTTGCCGGTTTCAGGATCGTTACCGAGCACTTTCGGGAACGAAAGCAACTCAAGACCTTGTTCGAGTGTGACCTCATACGGGTCCATCGACTTAAACAACGACGCGCGACGTGGTTTTCCGTCGGGATCATCTTCGAGTTCACCAAGCTGCACGTAAGGGCCGAATCGACCGCTCATCACAAAAACGGTAAGACCGGTTTCCGGATCTTCACCAATGGGCTTGCCGCCTTTGGGCATTGCGAGCAGTTCAAGTGCAACCGCAACCGTGAGATCGGCCGGTGGCAGATTGTCGGGAACCGACGCGGTGTCGTCGCCGCGCTGCACATACGGCCCAAACTTTCCGGGCTTGGCGATAACGGGCATGCCATTGGGATCGTCGCCCAACAAGAACGTATTGATTGCGGCAGCATCGATTTCCGGAAGGCGTTCGGTAACGAGATCGCGCAGACCGTCTTTACGGGTGCCATCAACCATCGGCCCGAAATAGAACTCGGCAAGTGTTTCAACACTGTTCGCGTCGCCGTTGGAAATGCGATCGAGAATTGCTTCAAGGTTGGCGGTGAAGTCGTAATCGACGAGTTCGGCGAAGTGCTGTTCAAGCAGCGTGGTGACAGCGAATGCGTTCCAACTGGGAACGAGCGCCGAACCTTTCTTCCACACATAGCCACGGCCTTGGATGGTTTCCATGATCGATGCGTATGTCGATGGACGACCAACACCCAGTTCTTCCATCTTTCCGACAAGCGATGCCTCGGTGAAACGCGCTGGCGGTTTTGTGGAATGTCCTTCGGGAGTGATCTCGGTTGCGTCAAGACCATCGCCCACCTTCAGCTGTGGAAGTCGGCGTTCGGTGTCGTCGTCGTTTTCCGAATCCGTGTCGTCGGTTCGCCAGTCTTCGACCTGCATCCAACCGCGTTCAGTAATGACGGTTCCAGCGGCCGAGAACTCAGCGTCACGATTATTTGCGGTGAGCGCACCAAGGCGAACAGTGACGGTTTCACCGATGGCATCAATCATCTGCGAGGCAACGGTGCGCTGCCAGATGATTTCGTACAGACGGGCTTCGCCAGGCGGAACTTCGTTACGAACCTCTTCAGGGCGACGGAAACGATCGCCAGCGGGGCGAATCGCTTCGTGCGCTTCTTGCGCATTCGCAGCCTTCTTGCCCCACGTGCGCGGCTTACCTTCGATTGCAGAAGCGCCGTAACGCTCGGTGATTTCATTCTTCGCAGCAGCCACCGCAGCAGCAGAAAGACTCGTCGAATCCGTTCGCATATAGGTGATGTAGCCCTGCTGATACAGGCTTTGGGCCATCGACATAACTTGCTTGGCCGACACCTTCAAACGACGACCAGCAACCTGTTGCAGTGTCGAGGTTGTAAACGGAGCGAACGGGCGCTTGCGATAGGGCTTGGACTCAACACTGCGAACGGAGAACGGCGCAGCCTGCAACTCCGAAGCAAGTGAGGTCACGGCTTCTTCGTTAAGGATGATGCGATCGTCGCGAGTCAACGCGCCGTCGTCGTTGAAATCATTTCCGGTTGCAACGCGCACACCATCGAGTGAGATGAGCTTTGCGCCGAACGGAATCGGTTCCGATGACGCAGCAAAGACACCTTTGATGTCCCACCAGTCGGCAGAGACGAACGCCATGATTTCGCGCTCACGTTCAACAACAAGTCGAGTCGCAACACTCTGCACGCGACCTGCTGACAAACCGCGGTTGACCTTCTTCCAAAGAACCTGCGAAAGGTCATAACCAGCGAGACGATCAAGAAGTCGACGCGTTTCCTGAGCATCAACAAGCAATTGATCAAGCTCTCGCGGATTGGCGAACGCTTCACGAATCGCAGGTGCAGTGATTTCGTGGAACACCATGCGATGAACAGGCATGTCCTTCGGTGGCTTCAGCACTTGAAGCAAATGCCACGCGATCGCTTCGCCTTCGCGATCCTCATCGGTTGCGAGATAGAGCGAATCTGCATTCTTCAATGCACGACGAAGTTCAGCGACCGTGTCCTTCTTCTTGTCGTACACCTTGTAATAGGGCTTGAAGTCGTCGTCTGGATCGATGCCCAGGTACGACCACCATTCCTTCTGCTTGCCCTCGGGAAGCTCTTTCGCTTTAGAAACGAGATCTCGGATGTGGCCAACAGACGCAATAACGGTCGGCGAAGCGCCACCGGTGTCCTCACCACGGAGGAATTCGGTGATCTTCTTCGCCTTCGTGGGCGACTCGACGATGACGAGGGGACCGGCCATGGGTGGACACAATGAGACCCGTTTGGCGGCTCTGTCAATCACAGTCTTTGGAACCAAGGTCCCGGGGACCCCCTTAGGGGGTCCCCGATTTTTCTTATCCACAACCCGGTTTCACTGTCCTGACCGGGCATTTCGGCCATACTCGGCCCGTGACACCTGCAGCGGAAAACCCCTCTTCGAACGACGACACCCTTCGCCCCCTCGGGGAGGCCGGGTCGGGCGAACGCCGCCCCTGGGGTGAGTTCGTGATCCTCGACGACGGACCCGCGGCAAAGGTCAAGCGGATCACGGTTGAGCCGGGTCAGCGCCTGTCCTACCAATCTCACGACAAACGCTCCGAACACTGGATCGTCGTCGAAGGAACCGCGATCGTCACGCTCGACGATGTCGACCATTCCGTACCTGCCGGTCGCACCATCGAAATTCCCGTCCACACCAAACACCGAGTTCGCAACGACAGCACCACTCCAGTGGTGTTCATTGAAGTGCAGACCGGCAGTTATTTCGGTGAGGACGACATCGTTCGCTACGAAGACGACTACGGAAGAGCAGGCTCCTGATGGACTTTGCACTCAGCCCTCGTGCTGCGGATCTGCAACAACGCCTCCTCGCGTTTATGGAAGAAGTTGTGATCCCGGCCGAACCCGTTTTCGCCGAGGAAATGCGCGCATCGGGAGACCCACACTTCCATCCCCATGTCATGGAAGACCTCAAAGCCGAAGCGAAGAAGCGCGGCCTCTGGAATCTGTTCATGCCGCATGTCACCGAGTGGACACCGGAACCGGTTTCAAACGTTGACTACGCGCCGCTTGCGGAAATCACCGGTCGCAGTCCACTCGGACCTGAATCGGTGAACTCCGCTGCACCCGATACCGGCAATATGGAAATCCTTGCGCTGTTCGGAACTCCAGAACAGAAAGATCGTTGGCTCGTTCCGTTGCTTGAAGGTGAAATTCGTTCGTGCTTCGCGATGACCGAACCCGATGTCGCATCAAGCGATGCGCGAAACATCAGCCTCAGCATCGTTCGCGAAGGCGATGAATACGTTCTAAATGGCCGTAAATGGTGGATTTCTGGGGCTGCGAATCCGCGCTGTCGGGTTGCGATAGTTATGGGGAAGACCGATCCTTCGGCACCCACCTACACACAACAGTCAATGGTGCTTGTCCCAATGGATACACCTGGACTCACTGTTGTTCGCGATCTCATGGTGTTCGGTTACAACGACCGCGAAGGACATTGCGAACTTCGTTTCGACAATGTTCGTGTTCCCGTTTCAAATCTTCTCGGTGAGGAAGGAAGCGGTTTCGCACTCGCCCAAGCTCGACTTGGTCCTGGTCGAATTCATCACTGCATGCGTTGTATCGGCATGGCCGAACGAGCGCTTGAACTCATGTGTCGTCGCGTCACCGAACGCGTTGCGTTCGGCAAACCACTTGCTCAGCAAGGTGTGATTCAGGAATGGATCGCCGATTCGCGCATTGAGATTGAACAAGCTCGTTTGCTCACGATGAAGGCCGCTTGGCTCATGGATACTGTCGGCAACAAAGGCGCGCGAACCGAAATCTCCGCTATCAAAGTCGTCGCCCCAAATGTCGCACTCGCTGTTGTCGATCGCGCTATTCAGGCACACGGAGGCGGTGGCGTTTCACAAGACTTCCCGTTGGCGGGAATGTGGGCGGGCCTGCGCACGCTTCGATTCGCTGATGGTCCTGACGAAGTACATCGCATGCAACTCGCACGTCGCGAGCTGGGCCGCTACACCGATGCTGGCAACTCCACAACCACTTCGGGTGATATCGGCGTCGCCCGTTAGCGGTAACGCTTTCCGCTGTCGTCGATTACCGCAGACGGTTGAATTTCCCCGAAAAGTTCAGCGTTTTCCTGCGCCTCAAGGGCGAGCTCGGTTGCACTTGATCTGCGAGCAGCTGCTCTGAGTATCAGCCCCGAAAGAATCGCAGCGACTGCTGATGCCGCAAGAATTCCGACCTTTGCCTCTTCGGTAAACAGCGGATCAGTAAACGCCAACCCCGTCACGAACAACGCAACGGTGAATCCAATACCGGCGGCCATCGCGATACCAATCATGTGGAGATTGGTGGCTCCCCGTGGACGTCGAGCAACGCCGATTGCTATCGCAATTGTCGCTGCCCCGAAAACACCGACTGTCTTACCGACGACGAGGCCGAGTGCAACGCCCCATGTCACGGTTGATCCAGCCGCCGCGCGCATCGATTCCGATGTCAGAAGAATTCCGGCATTACACAATGCAAAAATCGGGATAATCACATAACTCGTCCACGGCAACATCCGATCGACAAGTCGTTCACCAACCGGCACAGATTCGTTGATAAGGAATGAGGCCGCAGCAACGTCGGCGGCAGTGAGTTCTGGTTGGTTCTCGAGACGATCGGCGATCGCTTCGGTATCAAGGTCGGGTCGCAATGCATCAGTCGGAGTGAGAAAGCCCATCGCTACACCGGCAACAGTCGCATGGACACCCGACTTCAGCATGCAGTACCAAACAACAATTCCGATTGCGAGATAGATCGGTCCGTACCAAACCTTTCGACGCCGCATTAGCCACACAACAAATAACAGGGCGCACGCCGCTCCCAGCCACGAAAAGCTGACCGACTTGCTATAGAAAATTGCGATCACACCAATCGCTCCGAGGTCATCGGCGACCGCAAGTGTGAGCAAGAACAACTTGAGGGCCGCAGGTACTCGGTTGCCAAGGAGCGACACGATGCCGACTGCGAACGCGATATCGGTAGCCATTGGAATGCCCCAACCACCCGATGACGCTGACCCCGCATTCAACGCGAAATAGATCAACGCAGGAAGGACCATTCCGCCTAATGCCGCGATGATCGGGAGTGCAGCAGCTTTTCGATCGCGCAGTTCACCTTTCACCAGCTCTCGCTTGATTTCGAGACCAGCGACAAAGAAGAAGAGCGCCATGAGCGCGTCGTTGACGAATTCCTGAACCGTCAGATGGAAACCGATCGGACCTGCATCAAGAACAATGTCGGCGTTCAGGAACGAGGCGTAGGAGTCTTTCCAAGGTGAATTCGCCCAGATGAGGGCGAGCACCGTTGCGATCAGGAGCAGGATGCCGCTCGCCGCTTCGATGGCAAGGAAGCGCGCCGCCGGCCGGGCGAAACGCCGAGCCAAAAATCGATCAGTCCCAAGCCAGGTATGGCTCCATGGGTGGTGATCGGTCAGTTCATTCTCAGTCACAGGGGCTCCCATACCGGATGTCTATTCGGACCAGATCATCACCCGGTTTCCCGAATGTGACGTCTGTATTACATCAAGAGGTTCAGGGGCGTCCGAACTGAAGGGCCTGGATGGCGTCGTCAACCGACTCGTACAACGGGAGAATTTCGCTCACTCTCATAAGATCAAGGTCTCGCTGGACCTGCGGTTCGGCTCGAGCCAAAGCCAGATCCCCTCCGCCGAGCCGAGACCGCTTGACCCCGTCGAAAATCACGCCAAGTCCGGTCGCATCAAGAAGATCGACCCCGGCGAGGTCGAGAACGACAAGTGGCGTGACTTCGGCGGCGATGATCCTCACGAGTTCGGTCCGCAGACGCGGCGCATTGGCCATGTCGAGCTCGCCGATGATCGAAATCACCACGACACCATTCATTGGTTCCGCAACCACAAGTTGAAAAATCACCCGAGCGTCCATTCGGTGAGAGCAAGGCCCTTCGAGGCCGATGCAACCGAGGCTACCGGTCATACGATCAGCGCAATGGCCCGGCGCACTCCCCCAACTCTTGACGCCTTTGTCGCTGCGCTCAGCACCGACCCGCGTGTCGTCCACGTCGAACGTTCGCCGGAACGCAGCGCAAAATTCGCATCGCTCGACGAACCACTTCCCGATGCCATCGGCGATCTCATTCCCGCGCAGGGGTTGTGGTCGCACCAAGCCGAAGCAATCAATCACGCGAGAGCGGGCCGATCAGTTGCGATCGCCACCGGGACAGCATCGGGAAAGTCGCTTTGCTTCCAGTTGCCTATTGCCGAAGCCATCGCTGCGGGTCCGTTACCGGCAACTGCACTTCTACTCTTCCCCACCAAAGCGCTCGCCCAGGATCAACTCCGTTCGCTCACCGCACTGAACGTTCCCGGTCTCATCGCTGCGACGCACGATGGCGATTCCTCTTCAGAGGAACGCAAATGGACGCGAACTCACGCCAATGTGTTGCTCTCCAATCCTGAGATGCTTCACATGAGCATGCTCCCCGTGCATGCCAACTGGGGCACCTATTTCAAACGACTCCGCTATGTCGTCATTGACGAGTTGCACATGTTGCGCGGAATGTTTGGCAGCAACGTGGCGCAAGTACTACGTCGTCTGCGCCGCATCTGTGCGCATTACGGCTCAGACCCCGTCTTCATCTTCACTTCGGCGACCATCGGCGATCCCTCAGTTCTTGCATCAACTCTTTGTGGGCTGCCCGTCGAGGCGGTGATCAACGATGGGTCCCCACGCGGCGAGCGACTGTTCGTTCTTTGGGATCCCGATGGCATCAACGATGGTTCCGAGGAAGAACCGAAATTAGTGTCGTCTTCTCGCGACACAGCCGAGCTCATGAGCGCGCTCGTCAAGGACGAGCACCGAACAATTGCGTTCTGTCGCAGTCGCAAGGGGACCGAACTGGTAACTGCTGACGTGCAGCGTCGACTCACCAAGCGCCTCGCGCCGAGCGTTCGTTCCTACCGCGGCGGGTACCTCACATCAGAGCGCCGAGAAATTGAGAAAGAACTGTTCGATGGAACCCTTCGTGGCGTTGTTGCAACAACGGCGCTTGAACTCGGTATCGATGTCGGTGGCCTTGATGCATGCATCCTCAACGGATTCCCTGGGACGATTGCCTCGATGTGGCAACAGGCAGGACGCGCCGGTCGCGAGTCGCAGCAATCGCTCGCGGTTCTCGTTGCCGGTGATGACCAACTCGATCAATGGTTCGTGCACAATCCGACTGAACTTTTTCAGCGTTCACCTGAACCTGCAGTCGTCAACACGAACAACCCCTATGTGCTCTATCCGCATTTGGCCTGCGCGGCGTTCGAGCTTCCACTCACCGATGCCGACGAAGCGTGGTGGCCCGATGTTCTCGACGATGCGATCCGTGATCTCGTGCAGGACGATCTGCTGAAGATTCGCCCGCCGACTACCCGAGCCGGACTTGGTGCCGTCTGGAGCGGCCGAGGCCGACCGGCCAGTGGAGTTGGCTTACGCAGCGCCAATGCCAACGAGTTTCGTATCGCAACTACCGATGGTTCGTTGATCGGTACGGTCGATGGCGCACGTGCATTCCGACTTGTGCATCCAGGTTCGATTTATTTGCATCAGGGCACTGCGTGGCGCGTGAGCGAACTCGACCTCGAAGATCACGTCGCACTCGTCGAACCGCACGATGGTGGCGAGTACACCCAACCTCGAGCGGTCACCGATATCCGCATTCTCCAGACTGATGAGGAACGTGATATCGGGAGTGCCATCGTGTGCCTCGGCACCGTCGAGGTTGAAACCACGGTCATCGGCTATCGAAGGTTCGATACCTTCACTCGCGAGCAGTTGGGGATGCACGAACTTGATCTGCCCTCTTCCCGTATAGTAACTCGCGCGTTTTGGTACATCATCGACGATCACATCGCGAGTGCTGCTGGTGTTGGCCACGCCGAACTCCCGGGCGCGTTGCATGCTGCCGAACACGCAGGGATCGGCATCCTTCCCTTATTCGCTATTTGCGATCGCTGGGATGTGGGTGGCGTCTCGACGCCGTATCTCGCCGAAACTGGTGCTGCGACGATCGTGATTCACGACGCGTATCCCGGTGGAGCGGGTCTTGCTGAACTCGGGTTTGCTGCCGCAGACCGCCATCTTCACGCCACCCTCGAAGTCATCGAGGGTTGTGAATGCGAGGCCGGTTGTCCATCGTGCATTCAGTCTCCAAAGTGCGGCAATGGCAACGAACCGCTCGATAAGGCAGCAGCAATCGAGTTGTTACGGGCGATGCTCTCGTTCTGATTCCACCTGCATCACCACCGATGCGTCGAGAGTGAGATCGGGCACGAGTGCTCCGACAATTGCGAGGTCGGTCAGGCTCCGGTAGGAGACCACCACTCGAACTGAAGAATCGCCTTCGAGCATCGAAACCGTGACACCAAGGCGATCCTCTTCGAGTTCCCCGGCCTGACGAGCGGCCCGCAACGCCGCTTCCGGCCGATCGGCATCGCTCACCGCTGCCGCTCGTGCTGCTTCACGAGCAGCGTGTGTCACGAGTACCTGATCACGCACGACGAGTCCTGCTTGCACGATGAACATCGCTACGAGCACAACGAGGGGGAGGACCAGCGCGAACTCAACGGTGGATTGTCCGTGGTCCCCCCTCCTCGTTGTCATCACTTGACCTTGCCGATGACGCCACCAAGCACTGCATCGAACAAGGTCCCAATGGCTCCGGATTGTGTTGCCCAGCCGAGTAGCAACAAGGCAATTCCGGCAGCGCCGAGAAGTACCAGTGCATATTCCGCTGTGGTTTGTCCGCGATCGTCTGTGAGACGCTCGCCTCCTGATGCTTGCAACTGTTCAAGACAGGCAACAGCACGACGATGAAGTGCGTGTCGACTGCGACGAATGAAACGGCTCATACAAACTCCTTCGAGGTCAAAACTTCGGAGGGGGAAGTCAGGTCGTTACCACTGCAGTGAACTGAGTGATCCCGCAACAAGTGGAACGATCGCCAAGAGCCCAAAAGCGGGAAGAATGCAGGTCACCAAAGGAAAGAGCAACTGCACGGGAAGTTTTCGCGCATTGATTTCCGCCCAGCGTCGGCGTTGTAACCGGGCATCGGTTGCAACTCGTTCGAGCGCTGGACCTAACGCAACACCGTCGAACGCTGCTGCGCGCAAAGCAGAAGCAAGAGGACGAGCCGGCTCACCGAGTTCATCGAAGGCATCAAGCGCATCGCCTAATCGTTGACCGAGAGAGACCCGCCGGCGCACTTCCGCAAGTGTCGAGGCGAACACCGCTGGCGCATGCGGTTCAACGACGCCAACAACTTGGTGAACAGAGAGTCCTGCGCCAACTGCAAGGCGGAACAAATCGACCAGTTCGGGAATGCTTTGTCGGCGAGCACCGTCAGTCGCTATTGACTCGGATCGGTGACGCACCACAGGAACGAGCGTTGCTCCAATTGCGAGCGCCGAACCAAGCGCCGGACCAACGAAGATCACCGATGACGCCCGATCAGTTTCGCCATCCAGATCGCGCCAAGAGCATCAAGGCCCAGACCTAGGCCCATGCATGCCCATCCAATTGGTTGGCCCACAAGTACGTCCAGGATCCGAGGATCAAACATCGCAGCAACTGCAGCAAACGCCACAGGGGCAAGAACGAGAACGACTGCCGATGCCCTTGACTGAGAGGAAAGCGCTGCAACCTCGCGCTCAAGCGCAACTCGTTCACGTAACGATGCAGCAACACCATCGAGCACTCTCGCGGATGCTCCACCTGTGCGTGATGCAAGATCGAGTGCAGTAGCGGTCAGCAGTCGGTTTGGCAGCTCATCTTCCTGACGCCAGTTGTTCACGGCGTCACCCAGCGAACGTCCCTGCCCCAATTCCCGGGAAATGCGAGCAAAGACAGTGTCGTCGGCTCCGACATTGCGCAATGCGAGTGGAAGTGTCGAACCAGAACGAAGTTGCCGTACAACTCGTTCGAGCGCGTCGGGAATCCTCAGATCGCCCCGTCTACGAGACCGTTGTTCGATGAATCGATGCACCGGGAGAAGTGACCGAGCCGAAAGAATACGAGCGATCGACCCGCGAGTCATATGAACGACCTTCGATTCACGAACACTGGTTGATTGGGCCGCGAAACGCTGGTGGGTGCGGTGTGCCGCGATCATTTCCGGCGCCGTTGCTATCGCGACGATTGTCGAAATGACAGCAACGACGGAAATGGCGACGACAAGAAGAACTCTGAGATTCATGCGTCGATCCAGTTCTGTGCGGGTGCGCCGACATGAACTGATCGGGCCGGACGAGTTGGTAGCCCCACCAAACGACCTTCTGGACTTGTGAGCACATTCACGCGAACAACATCGCCCGTTTCAGTTTCCGCAAGCGGTTCAGCAACGGAAACGACTCGACGAGAACCATCCGGACGTCGCGCAACGTGCACGATGAGATCAATAGCTGCACGCAGTTGTTCGCGCACCGCAGCAAGCGGTAACGCAATGTCGCCCATCAGCACCAACGTCTCAAGCCGTCGAATCGCGTCGACAGGTGAATTGGCATGACACGTAGAGAGCGAGCCGTCGTGGCCGGTATTCATGGCCTGCAACATGTCGATGGCTTCGCCCGACCGGACCTCGCCAACCACGATCCGATCTGGCCGCATCCGCAACGCATTGCGGACAAGTTCTCGGATCGGAATTTCGCCTGCACCCTCGGCATTCGCAGGCCGAGCTTCGAGGCGCAACACGTGGCGACCCGGCAACCGAAGTTCTGCTGCATCTTCAATCGTGATCACACGCTCGTCGGACGGGATGAACCCCGCTACTGCGTTTAGCAACGTGGTCTTTCCCGCACCTGCTCCGCCACTAACGATGATGTTGCAGCGTGCCTGCACTGCCCATTCCAGTAATCGGGCGACACCAGGAGTGCAGGCTTCAGAAAGATGCACGCGTCGAGCCCCAAATCGCCGAATCGTGAGCAATGGGCCATCGACGGCAAGCGGTGGAACAACGCCATTGACCCGCGAACCGTCGGGAAGACGCGCATCGACCCACGGCGATGTTCGGTCGATGCGAAGGCCCAGCGGCGCAACGATTCGTTCAAGCAGCGCGTAGGAGGTCGCGGTGTCAACGATGACCCCGGTGCACTCAAGACGGCCGTGTCGTTCCACCCAGAGATCGCCCATCCCGTTGATCATGACTTCGTCGACGGTCCCGTCGGCGAGGAACGGATCAAGAACGCCGAGCCCGCCAATTCGCGAATGGACGAGACTCACGACTTCGGCGATCGCTTGATCATCAAGCAACGGATCGTGGCCGACGACCAATTTCGCAGTTGACTGCGCGTCGGTATGGCCATGGTTGAGCAACTGTTGGTGAACGGTCTCGACAAGAGGCGCGAGCGTGGCGTGGGAGCGTGATTCAGGCGACATCACGAAGCGCCCTCCCAAATGGTGCCGGTAGACGGCTCGCAAATAGGCCGGCATCGACCGCGCGAGCAACAGAGGCATCGACGTCGATCGCAGCCACAACTGGAACGCCGAGAACGTCCTCGACGTCAGTGCGACCCAAGGCCCGCCCGGATTCCTCGATAAGCACGACACCTGTTGGCCGCATCGGTATCGCGAGCGCTCTACGCAAAGAAATGAAACACGGTCGCGTGACAAGAAGCGATGTTGTCGCGGCTTCTACGAATTGCCGCCGGACGAGGTCATCGGGCTCACCAGTCCAGGCCACGCGACCAACATCAACCACGATCGGTCGTTCGTCGCGGGCAAGGTGCTCGGCGCACAGAGGCACGCGCTGCTCTCCCGCAACAGACCGACGACCACAAGGAATCAGCCGGACGCCAGTTGCGACCGGATGTTCGAGCCGCTCAATCGCTGCAGCACCAACCGATGGCGACGCAACCAACCAGTCGGTGATCCCAGGGCCATCGGGCTGAGGAACTCCGCACACGGTTGGTACATCGCCTTCGAGGTCCACCAGCACCGAACCCCGTTCGCAATCGCGGCCCAAGATCATCGCCAATGCCACAGCGACCACAGTTGTGCCCGATCCGCCTTTCGCCGACCAACACGAAATCACTATGCACCCTCCTGCTCGAGTGAACTCAACGAGGGGAAGGTGACCGCACGGTACGAACCCACATGAACAACGTCAAGGGTCAGGAGTGCCTATCTCCATCGTGTCGGCTCAGTTTCGGCCATACCCACCCGTATGCTCAAAGCCGTGGAAGCCGCATTTTTCGATCTTGATAAAACGGTCATTGCGCGCGCGTCAATGATTGCGTTCGGAAAATCCTTCCGTCAGGCCGGAATGATTAACCGCCGAGTCATGGCACGTGCTGCGTGGAATGGACTTGTTTTCCATACCCTCGGCGCTGACGAAGAACGGATGCGCAAGTTCCGAGAGTCAGCACTTCGCATCACCCGCGGCTGGGATCACGCCGCAGTTGGCTCACTCGTTCGAGACACACTCACCGATGTCATCGACCCCATCGTGTTCGACGAAGCACTCGCCCTCATCCAAGAACATCGCGACGCAGGTCGACTCGTCTTCATCGTCTCGGCTTCACCGGAAGAGATCGTGATTCCGCTTGCCTCGTATCTCGGCGCCGATGGAGCGATCGCTAGTCGCGCGCGCATCGACGAAGACGGCAACTACACGGGCGAAGTCGATGTCTACGCCTATGGCCCGTACAAAGCCGAAGCCATCGCCGATGTCGCAGCGACGCGAAACATTGATCTGGAAAAGAGTTGGGCCTATTCCGACTCCGCGACTGACGAACCCATGCTCCGCGCCGTTGGCCATCCGGTCGCGGTAAATCCCGATCGCGAACTGTCACGTCTCGCGGCGGCCGAAGGATGGCCGATACTCACCTTCACTCATCGCGTTCCATTACGCGAACGCGTCACGCTGCCGCCGCCTGGTCGCATCGCAACAGGCGCGGCGATCGCCACCGGGGTGTCCGCTGGACTATTCCTCGGGTGGTGGGTTCTGACCCGACGATCAACGCCGAGGTCAGAGGGATTCAGGCGTCTTGGAGCTTCTTCACCGCAAAGGCGGCGAGGACAACAACGACGATGAGGACGAGAAGCTTCTTCATGCCGGTCACTCTAGAACGGGGCCTCTCTCCGATTCCATTGCGAGTTCGGTGCACTCAGGACGGCGGGGCGGTACCTGAAGGCCAGCGGTTCACCGCAACCACCCGGCACGCATAGGCGCCTTCAGCTGGGCGGGGAGCAATGGCTGCCCAATTGGTTGTGGCGTGTTCGGGGACCGATTTCAAGGTCACCGAGCTGGCCGCGAATTCCTCGCCTGTGCTGCCGGGACCGCTTGTGCGGAACGAGACGTCGATCGCGTAATCAGCGGACTCGTTGGTCCAGTTCGTGAGGGTTCCAGACGCCTTGACGCCATCGCCGCCATCGCTTTCGCACGCACCGAGATGAATGTCCCGCTGCGGCGGATGAACAGCGTCGCGGCTCGCGGTCGCGATGCCGGTTTCTACAAACACCTCTTGGAGGATTTTGGCGTTGGCGCTCTCATCAGACGTTCCAAAAATCCGAAGGCCGATGACCACCAACACAATGGCGAGCAGCAGCGCAATGATCGCCAAAACTGCGCCGACGATCAGCACTGCAACGCAGCCACGCTGATCGGACCCATCTTCAGTCGCCGAGGCCGGCGGCGGCGGATTGGGCCCTGGCGTCACCGAGGGAGCCGGGGGTATACCCGATGAGGGAACTTCAGCGTCGGGGTCGTCGTCGTATTGATTGACCATGGCCGCGGCAGCTCCGCGAAACGATCAGACGGCGAGCAGGTCGCGTGCGCCGGTGTCTGACGATGGGTGACGAAGCTTCGACATTGCACGAGCTTCGATCTGACGAATGCGTTCACGAGTGAGGTTGAAGTGTTCGCCAACCTCTTCAAGCGTGCGAGGTTCGCCTCGGTCAAGACCAAAACGAAGCTTGAGGATCTCGCGCTCGCGTTCGTCAAGCGGAGAAAGAAGGCGGCTGATTTCCTCGGGAAGAAGTGCAGTAGCGGCAACTTCAAACGGGGACTCAGCAGAACGGTCTTCGACAACGTCGCCGAGTTCGGCATCGCCATCTTCACGCAGCGGCTCAGAAAGCGAGAGCGGTTCGGCCGCGAAACGAAGTGCTTCGGTGACCTTGTCTTCCGGCATTTCGACTTCGGCCGAAAGCTCGGCGAGAGTCGCAGGGCGGCCAAGCTTCAGTTCAAGACGCGCACGCGCTTTCTGCAAACGAGCGAGCGTGTCGCCAGCGTGAACTGGGAGACGAATGGTGCGACCGGTATTTGCGATACCGCGAGTGATGGCCTGACGGATCCACCACGTTGCATAGGTCGAGAACTTGAAGCCCTTGCGCCAGTCGAACTTTTCGACGGCATGCATAAGACCGAGGTTGCCTTCTTGAATGAGATCGAGAAGCGGAAGACCAGAGGCTTGGTACTTCTTTGCGATTGAGACGACAAGACGAAGGTTGGACTGCACAAACGTGCGCTCGGCATCGTCACCCTGTTTGATCGAACGCTTCAGTTCACGCTTACGAGCAACGGTGAGGGTCTTGGCAGCGTCCATCTCGGCACGAGCCGCGACACCGCCTTCGATGGCCTGCGCCAGACGAACTTCATCGTCCTTTGTGAGCAGCGGGTACTGGCCAATGTCAGTGAGATAGAGACGAACGAGATCCTCTTCGTCGCGTTCAACACGTTCCTTTGCCACTGCCACACCTCGGGACTTCGGCCCGGAGACTCGGCCATGGGGGCCGCCGGGGTGTGTCAACGATACCGGTCCGGTCAAGCCCCCCAACCAAGCGGACCCCGATTGGCCGCGAAAGAGTCGTCAGGCTCGGAAAATGTGGCCGATTCGCGCCTCGGCGTCGGCCAATTCCGCCCCGATCCTTTCGGCCGAGGCCCGCTCCTGTCCCGAAGCGAGCACCAGTTCCATCGGACCGACGCCGTCGCCGAGATCAGTCGAGATATCGGTGAGAGCAATCCGCAAAAGGCGCCGAACAGGGCCATCGGCAACTGCAGTGGTCGCTTCGAGATGCGAACTCATGGCATCTCGAAGGCCGGGAAGGAGGTGGTTATAGGTGACGACCATGCGTGCGCCCTGAGACGTACCGACGAGATCGGCCACAAGTGCGAAGACGTCGCGTTCAACAGAAGTCGGTGTCAGAAACGCGTCAGGCCCGGGTGGGGCTGTGGGCAACATCTCGAACCAACGCTTCGCCCGCCACGCACTGTGATCAGCTGCGGTGAGGAGTGCGAGCTTCGCCGCAGGCACTTCAACTTCTACCGACCAGCTGCCCAGAAGACCGAAGAGCATCTGCTCAACGCGGCAATAGGCGGCCATGCGTTCAACAGATTCGCCTGCGGTGAGAAACGCCATACCGGCAGGTTAGGGGAAGACGAGATGCGGCTATCGGCGATATCGATTGACGATCGGAAGGCGACGGTCTTTGCCAAATGCTTTCGACGTCACGCGTGGCCCTGGCGGCGACTGACGACGTTTGTATTCGGCCAAATCAACAAGACCAACAATTCGCTGCACAACCGCAGGATCGTGACCTGCCGCAATGATTTCTTCAATTGAGTGATCGCCTTCGACGTACATCGCCAAGATCGGATCAAGTTCTTCGTAGGGAGGGAGGCTTTGGTCATCGCGCTGGTCAGGGCGCAACTCCGCTGATGGCGGTTTCACCAACACGTTCTCGGGAATGAGTTCACGGCCCGCGAGTTCATTGCGATACCGGCAAAGTCGATACACCAACAACTTCGAGACATCTTTGATGACGGCATAACCACCAGCCGAATCGCCGTACAACGTTGAGTAGCCAACCGAAGATTCGCTCTTATTGCCAGTGTTGAGCAACAACCACCCAAACGCATTGGACAGACCCATCAACGTGACAGCACGAAGTCGACTTTGCAGATTCTCTTCCGCTAATCCAATCGATTGACCCTTGTACGACGACGCGAGCATTTCCATCAATGCAGCGTGTCCAGGTTCAATCGCAATCGTTCGGTAGTCGACGCCCAAGTTGTCTGCCAATGCGACAGCATCGGAAATCGAGTGGTCACTTGAATACCTTGACGGCATGAGCACGCCGTGAACGTGTTCGGCACCAACCGCGTCGACGGCGATCGCAGCGACAAGAGCCGAATCAATGCCACCTGACAAACCGATGACGACATCAGCGAATCGATTCTTTGCGACAAAATCACGAGTTGCGAGAACAAGCGCATCCCAGACTTCGGCCTCTTCGGAGAGCGTTTTCGCTATGCCTGTCTGCTGAATCTTGGGTCGGTCAGCGATCGCCGATGCCTGCCCGACCTCAATGTCGACGAGGAAAAGATCCTCCACAAAGCGAGGGGCTCGAGCCAACAGTGATCCGTCTGCTGCCATAACCATTGAGTCGCCGTCGAAGACGAGTTCGTCTTGGCCGCCAACCTGATTCACATACGCAATCACTGCGGAAGCCTCGCGAGCACGTTCCGCTACAACCGCAGCACGCTCCTGTGATTTACCGACATTAAAAGGTGATGCATTGATGTTGACGACGAGCTGTGCGTTCTGACTGCCGAGTTCTGCGATTGGGCCGCCTTCGGTCCATGCATCCTCGCAAATCGATACGCCGAAACGGACACCATTGACGTTGAACGTCGGAACAGGGCCATCGCCCGGAGCGAAATACCGCGCTTCATCGAACACTGAGTAATTCGGAAGTTCACGCTTTCGGTACACGCCTTCAAGCGAACCATTTGAAATCACTGCAGCGGCATTGAACAGAACTGGCCGACCGGCAGGCACTGCCGAACGAGTGACTTCGCCGTGGTCAGCCTCGGCCTCACGAGATTCCGAACTCTGCTCAACGAATCCCACGACGGTCGTGCACCGGCCCGAGGCGGCGACGATTCGATCAAGCGCAACGCGCACATCATCAACAAACCCAGATCGAAGGAGAAGGTCTTCAGGTGGGTAACCGGTAATAGCCAACTCAGGGAATGCAACAATGTCGCAGCCTGCCGCCATCGCTTGAGCCATGACGTCGATGATGCGCGAGGCATTTCCGTCGATATCACCGACGACCGTATTTAGTTGAGCAAGACCGACACGCAGGCTGGGCACCCCCGCAGACTACGGGCCCGCGTGGGACGCAATAGCCTCCAAGTTGTGGCAACACATGGTGATGCGGCCCCCCTTCCGGACGGACTCCTTGATCTTGCAGACCAAAGTGCTGCGCCGACTGCCGTCCGCGTGGGCCTTGTCCGCCTGAGCGAGACCTCTCCTAACGCAATCAAAGCCGCAAATGATGATCCAGCACTCGCCCATTCCCTTGTCGCGGTTCTCGCTGCCAGTCGATCGCTGACTCGCCTCATCGAAGCCAGACCCGACGCATGCCTCGCCGTTCTCTCCTCCCCGAACCAACGAGCCAAACCTTCAACCACCTCCGTCGAGGAACTCGTTTCCTGGCGCAACCTTGAGTTCCTCAGAATCGCCGCCCGCGACCTCATCGGAACCGACACCCTCGATGATGTTGGAGCCAACCTGGCGGCGCTGGGTCGCGACGTCCTTGAATCGGCTTGGCAATTGACTGCAGATGACGAAACGGCGATCGCGGTCATCGGCATGGGCAAGTTGGGCGGCGATGAACTCAACTACTCAAGCGATATCGACGTTCTGTTTGTTGGTGAAGGCCCCCGCCAATCTCTTGATCGAAGAGCTCGGGCGATCATGGACATCGCTCGACGGTGTTTCCGCGTCGATGCCAACCTCCGCCCCGAAGGACGCGATGGCCCACTTGTCCGGACCGTCGAGTCCTATGAGGCCTATTGGGAACGTTGGGCTGAACCTTGGGAGTTCCAAGCACTTCTCAAGGCTCGACCTGTGGCTGGGGACATCGCCCTCGGTGAACGTTGGCTCGAAGCCGCACAACGATCGTTATGGGCTCGTCCATTCGATGCCGAAGCGTTGCGATCACTTCGAGCGATGAAAGCCCGTACTGAGGCAGAAGTCGCGCGCAAAGGTCTTGGGAATCGTGAACTCAAACGCGGTCCCGGCGGCATCCGAGACATTGAGTTCACTGTGCAGCTACTGCAGCTCGTGCATGGGCACCTTGATCCCGATCTTCGGGGAGCAACCACGCTCACGATGCTCGATGAAATGGCAAGCGCGGGCTACATCGACGACAACGACGCCGAAAAAATGGCGTCGTCCTATCGTGAGCTACGAACAGTTGAGCATCGGCTCCAACTTGTCGATGAGCAACAGGTACACACGCTTCCCACAGATGCCGTTTCGCTTGATCACCTCGCGCGGGTGATGGGTCGACGCGATGAACCCCGAGGCACTGCAGCCGAACAACTTGAACGAGAACTCCACCTCATTCAGACAACCGTTCGTGGAATTCACGAACGCGTGTATTTCCGACCGCTACTTGAAGCCTTTGCTGCAACTCCGAGTGATGAATCTTCAATAAGTGCAGAAGCGACTGAAGTGCGACTCACTGCATTCGGTTTCGTTGATGCCCGTCGTACCGCCGCTGCGCTTGGTGAACTCACTCGGGGGCTCAATCGTTCAAGTCGCCTGATGCAGCAAATGCTTCCGCTCTTGCTTGATTGGCTCTCACTTTCTCCGGACCCGGATCTCGGCCTTCTCCTTCTTCGCAACCTGCTGACCGGCCCGCGCCAATCGCGTCAGATCGCGGAGACCTTCCGTGAGTCACCAGCCGCCGCGCAATCGTTATGCACGATTGCCGGAACCAGTCGCCTGCTCGGCGACATCATCGCCGCGAACCCTGATCTTGTTGCTCGACTCCCGTTGCCCGAACATCTAACGACGAAAGATTTCGATGGCCTTGTCGCCACAGCGACAGCGTCGATGGAAATGCGTGACGGCACCACTGAACAGCAAGCGTCATTGCGGCGTTGGCAGCAACGAAATCTGCTGGGAATTGCTGCTCGCGATCTTTTCGATCACGCCGACATTGAACGCGTTGGAAACGATCTCACCACTCTGGCCGAAGCAACGCTTGAGTCTGCACTTCGAAGTCTGAAGCCACAGATTCCGTTTGCCGTCATCGGTCTCGGGAGATTCGGCGCGGCGGAACTCGCGTACGGCAGCGACCTTGATGTCATCTTCGTTCATCAAGGCTCAAGCGCGGATGACATCGATGAAGCTCGACGTCTTGCGCAATCACTCATGAGAATGGTCTCCGGATCGACGCCAGCCTCTCGCCTCTACGAAATCGACTGCGACCTTCGTCCCGAGGGAAAGAACGGTCCCCTTTCGCGAAGTGTCGATTCCTATGCCATCTATTGGCGAGAGCACGCGCTCACGTGGGAGCGACAGGCTATGACCCGCGCGCGAGTCGTTGCCGGGGACCGCGCACTTGGTGATGAACTTCTTGACGAACTTGAACCGTGGGTTTGGGGTCCAGGACTTTCTGCCGAAGGCATTCGCGAGATTCGACGAATGAAGGCCCGAATCGAAGCTGAACGCATCCCCATGGGCGAAGACCCCGACTTCCATCTCAAACTCGGCCGCGGCTCTCTTTCCGATATCGAATTCACCGTGCAGATGCTGCAGCTTCAGTACGACGTAAAAGCCACAGGAACCATCGACAGTCTCCGAGCCCTCGCACAAGGCGACGTGATAGACCCCGAAGACGCCGCAATTCTGAGTGAGGCGTACGAGTTTTGTGAGCGAGTACGCAACCGGTGGTTCCTCGTGAACAGCGCGCCAAGTGATTCGATGCCAACACAACCCGAGTCCGCGTTGTGGCTCGCACGTTCCCTGGGTACAGAACCGGGCGCACTGCGCGAGCACTACCGACGGGTCACTCGACGATCTCGCTCGGTTGTCGAACGCGTCTTCTACGGATTGCCGTCGAAAGGGTAACGGGGCCCTCACTTTGGGCCATTATGGGACGCACATCTCAGGAGGTGTCCCATGGACGCAGCGGCTATTCGCGAAGAACTTGACCATCCCGTCATTGATGCCGATGGACACATCATCGAATTCATACCCGCTCTTCGCGACCTGATTGCTGCCGAGGCAGGTTCCGCACTGGCGGACACGTTTCAATCGATGAGTACCGCTGCGGCCACCGCAAGGCGGGGGCTCACAAACAATCAACGCCGAAGCAACGGCATGTACCGCACCGGATGGTGGGGCGTTCCGACTCGCAACACTCTTGATCGAGCGACGGCGATGCTCCCGCGTTTGCTGTACGACCGGCTCGACGAGATCGGTATCGATGTTGCGGTCCTTTATCCCACAGTGGGCCTCAGCACGATGGCGATCGATAACCCCGAACTCCGTCGTTCCCTCGCTCGTGCCTGTAATCGGTATTACGCAGAGGCCTACGACAAATACTCAGATCGACTTCTTCCCGTTGGAGTCATTCCCACCTACGACCCCGATGAAGCAATTGCTGAGCTCGAGTATGCGACGAAAGAACTTGGGCTCCGCGGCTTCCTTTTCGGTGGTCTTGTTCTTCGTTACGCGCCAGGCCACGAAGGTGATCGTTCGGCTCGATGGGTCGATGGCCTCGGACTCGACAGCATGTACGACTACGACCCCTTGTGGCAGAAGTGCGCTGAACTCAAGGTTTCGCCCACGTTCCATTCCACCGGCATCGGTTTCGGCAGTCGCGTTTCGCCGACCAATTACGTGGCGAACCACATTGGCAACTTCGCGGCAGGCACCGAAGCCGTATTGCGTTCATTGTTCTTTGGTGGCGTGATGTCACGGTTCCCCGAACTGCGCTTTGCCTTCCTCGAAGGTGGGGTCGCTTGGGGTTGCAATCTGCTCTCCGACATTTGCGGACATTTCGAAAAGCGCAACAAAGATGATATTGACCATTACAACCCTGCGAATCTCGACCGAGCACTTCTCGAATCACTTTTGGCAGAGCACGGCGACGCACTGTTTACCGATCGCGCCGATCGACTCGATGAAACACTTGCGTTTCTTTCTGATCCGAACGAAGACCTCGACACGATCGACGAATGGAAGCAAAGCGGCATTACATCGAAGGCCGATATCGTCAAGATTTTCACCGAACAGTGCTTCTTTGGTTGCGAGGCCGACGACCCGATGAATGCACTCGCATTCAACGAAGACATCAATCCCGATGGTTCGCGTCTCCGTGCAATGTTTGCTTCCGATATCGGCCACTGGGATGTTCCTGACTTCACCGGCGTGCTCCCCGAAGCGTGGGAACTTATCGAAGACAATCTCGTGACTCGCGATCAGTTCAGCGACTTCATGTTCGGAAACGTCGCTCGACTGTTCACGGGAACGAACCCCGACTTCTTCAATGGCACTGCAGTTGAATCGCAGGTCCGTCAGTTACTCGCACACGAGGCGTAACTACCAGCGATTCCAACGAATGGTGTCGGCCGAAGCTTCGCGCGCGCCCGGCTTGAACTCTGTGCCCACGGTGTAGGCAACGGGGAACATCCCCACCTGCGTGACGTCCTCAATCGGAATACCGAGTAACTCGGCCATCGCCTGTTCACGTTCAAGATGTACGGTCGTCCAGCAACTCCCCATTGCTCGACTCCGCAATGCCAGCATGAAACTCCACACTGCAGGAAGTACTGACCCCCACATCGTTGCTTGTGTGAACATCGACGAACCTTCCGGACGTCCATCGACAGTTGCTACAACGAGAACGGGGACTTCGTGTAGATGTTCGTTCAACCACGACACCGACTCCATGATCTCGGGCTGTCGTTCGGCAGGCGGTCGCGCCGGAACTGCTGCAGCCGCAGCGGCTGCACCGAGATCAGCTGCTCCCCCTCGCCAGATATCGGCCATCGCAGCGCGGGTCTCCGCATCATCAACAACGATCCAGTTCCACGTCTGACGGTTTGATCCATTCGGTGCCTGCAACGCGATTTGCAAGCACTCTTCAACTACTGATCGCTCTACGGGTCGAGATAGATCCAGCCGCTTCCGCACTGCTCGGGTTGTGGTCAGCAGTTCGTCAGAGGTGAGTTCGAGGCGCTCCATTCGGCGCACCCTACTGACGAGCGCACTCGAGCGCCCTGCCTGTCACTCGCAGGCGACGCCGTCTTTGTCGCCATCGAGTGCAGTCCGATACCCCGGTTGCCCAGCACGAATCGGTGATGCGCCCGCAGCACGAGCCGCAGCGCAGTTGGCGTAATACACGTCGCCGCCCGGAGCGGGGGCAACAGGAGCCGCCGGCGTTGGAGCTGGAACAGCTCCAGAGGCAGACCCGGAAGGAGGTGCCCCTTCGGGAGTCGCCATTGCTGTTCCTCCTAGCGGCCATACCGGACCGGCGATACCGCAGGTATCGAGCATCTGGCCAAGGGCATCGCGTTCGGATGTAGTGACCGTGAGTCCCCACACGCTTTTCACCTTCACCCACCCATCGGCATACGCGCACCAAGAGTCGCGATTAGGTGGCCGCCACTGATCTGGAGAGTCGGCACCCTTCGAACGGTTCGACGACGACGACGCAACGACAAGTTCACTCGGATTGTTGGCAAAAGCGCGACGACGTTCAGTGCTCCATGCCCAGCCACCGGACTGAAAGGCGTTTGCCAATGGGACGAGATGATCAACATCGAAATCGCTCGTGTTGTTTGAGGACTTCAAGTCATACGGCGACACCCATGATCCGGTGACCACCTTGCAAGTGCCTGATCGATTCACCGTTGCAGGAACAATCGACCACGCCACCAACGCGTCTTGACGCGCATCGCATCCGTTTCCATCAATATCAGCCCAATGCGGCCATTCTTCGCGCCGGTACACACCTTGCGGCGATGGCCGATCATCGATCGACAGCACCGCTAAGCGATCACGTGTCGACGCCGATTCAGGCGCAACCGTTGTTGGTGACACTGCAGTCGACGGAACGATTGTTGTTGTCGTCGTTGAACTCGAAGAAGCAGAACTTTCACTCGATGCAACAGCTGAACCTTGTGCCGCACGATCAGCCGTCGACGACGCCCCGCAACCCGCGCTAAGGACCGCAAGTACAAGGAGGCAAGCGCCGAGGAGTGGGCCGATCCGCCGATCGGATTGAAGTGACATCACTCTCTACCGTACAGAGTCGCTCCACGCGAAGAGGACCGGCCCAGTGGACCGGTCCTCGTTCGATTCATGCAGTGAAACTTTGCTCAGATGTCGTCGCCAGTCGGCGCCACTGAACCGGAAGGTTCAGATGTCGTAGTACATCGAGAACTCGTAGGGATGCGGGCGCAAACGGATCGCATCCACCTCGTTCTTACGCTTGTACTCGACCCACGTTTCGATGAGATCGTCGGTGAACACACCGCCGGCCTTGAGGAACGCGTTGTCTGATTCGAGTGCATCAAGTGCGGCTTCGAGTGTCGCCGGAACCTGAGGAACCTTGGCCAGTTCTTCCGGCGGAAGGTCGTAGAGGTCCTTGTCGACGGGAGCCGGCGGTTCGATGCGGTTCTGGATGCCGTCGAGACCAGCGAGCATCATCGCCGAGAAGGCGAGGTACGGGTTGCTGGTGGAGTCGGGGCAACGGAACTCAATGCGCTTGGCCTTCGGGCTCTGCGATGCGAGCGGGATACGAACCGAAGCGGAACGGTTGCGCTGGCTGTAGACGAGGTTCACTGGTGCTTCGTAACCCGGGACCAAACGCTTGAACGAGTTGGTGGTGGGGTTGGTGAATGCGATCACGGCATCGGCGTGGTGGAGCAGACCACCGATGTACCAGCGGGCAATGTCGGAAAGACCGCCATAGCCAGCCTCGTCGTAGAACAACGGAGCCCCGCCGTTCCAGAGCGACTGGTGGGTGTGCATACCTGAACCGTTGTCCTGGAAGATCGGCTTCGGCATGAAGGTAAGCGACTTGCCGGCCTGCCATGCAACGTTCTTCAAGACGTACTTGAAGGTCATGAGCTGATCGGCCATCTTCAAAAGGGTGTTGAACTTGATGCCAATTTCGCCCTGACCACCCGAGGCAACCTCGTGGTGGTGAAGTTCGGTTTCGATACCAACACCATGAAGAGCGAGGGTCATATCGCCGCGGAGGTCCTGGTAGTGGTCCATCGGCGGGACGGGGAAGTAACCCTGCTTGGTGCGGGGCTTGTAGGCAAGGTTCGGACCTTCGTCGGTGCCGGAGTTCCATTCACCTTCGACGGAGTCGACCATGTAGAACGAGCCATTGGGCTGCGTGTCGAAACGAACATCGTCGAATACGAAGAACTCGGCTTCGGGACCAAAGAATGCGGTGTCGGCAATGCCAGTGGTCTTGAGGTACGCCTCGGCCTTGGTTGCGACATAACGCGGATCACGTGAGTAGCTCTCATGCGTGATGGGGTCGGCCACGTAGCAGTGGATAACCGCCGTCTTGTGCTTCATGAACGGGTCCATGTACACGGTGTTCGGATCGGTGATGAGCACCATGTCCGATTCCTGGATCTCCTGGAAACCACGAACCGATGAGCCGTCGAAACCGTGGCCTTCGGTGAAGTGGTCTTCACTCAGCACATGAGCCGGAATGGTCACATGCTGCATGATGCCGGGCAGGTCCGAGAAGCGGAGATCGACGAACTCGCAGCCTTCGTCCTTCACCAGCTTCAGTACTTCTTCGGGAGTGCGTTCCTGCACGGTTCCTCCTGTGGGGGTGCGATCCGGTCGGATCCGGAGCGCTGATCGTTGGGGACACTACCCCCGACGCCGAGACGGCTCCCGAGGAGTGACAAGGCCATGGTGTCAGGCCCGGTTTTCTCAACTGTTGCCCAATTGTGAACGGAACGTGAACTCGGGACCGGGGGCACAGAACGGCCTTGGGGCCAGCGTGCCGGGCGTGGGACACTTGGGGCATGGAACGTCAGCAGGATTACGTGCTCAGGACCGTCGAAGAGCGGGGGGTTCGCCTCATCCGTCTCTGGTTCACCGACGTGCTGGGTCAGCTCAAGTCCGTGGCCATCTCACCGGCCGAACTCGAAAACGCCTTCGAAGAGGGTCTCCACTTTGATGGTTCGGTGATCGACGGGTTCAGCCGCGTCCAGGAATCCGATGTCTTGGCCAAGCCCGATCCCAACACCTTCGAGATTCTCCCGTGGGGCAAGGGTTCGGAAATCTCCGGCCGCATGTTCTGTGACATCCTCAACCACGACAACACTCCGTTCGAGGGCGATCCTCGCCAGGTGCTCAAACGCAACCTCGACAAGGCGCACGATCGCGGCTTCTCGTTCATGACCGCACCCGAGATGGAGTTCTTTTACTTCGCCGATGGCGATCCTTCGAAGCCACTTGTTCCACTCGACTCGGGTTCGTACTTCGATCTCACCACTGCCGACGTCGCTAGCGATCTTCGCACGCGCACATTGCTTGTTCTCGAAGCGATGGGCATTCCGGTTGAGTACTCGTTCCACGAAGATGCACCAAGCCAACACGAAATCGATCTGCGCTACACCGACGCACTCACGATGGCCGACAACATCATGACGTTCCGCCTCATCGTGAAAGAGATCGCGATGGAACAGGGTGTGTTTGCATCGTTCATGCCGAAGCCACTTGCCGGCGTGCAGGGTTCGGGCATGCATACGCACATGTCGCTTTTCGAAGGCGACGAGAACGCGTTCCACGAACCGGGCGATCCCGTTGGCTTGTCGAAGGTCGCACGCGGTTTCATCGCTGGCCTGTTGCATCACGCGCCAGAAATCACGGCAGTCACCAATCAACTTGTGAACTCCTACAAGCGTTTGGTCTCCGGGTACGAAGCACCGGTGTACATCACATGGGCCCGCAACAATCAGTCATCGCTTGTTCGTGTCCCGGTCACAAAGCGAGGCAAGCAGTCCTCGACACGTATCGAGTACCGCGCTCCCGATCCGGCGTGTAACCCGTACCTCGCCTACTCCGTCATGCTCGCTGCAGGACTCAAGGGCATCGAGGGTGGCTACGAACTTCCTCCCGAAGCAGCAGCCAACGTGTTTGAGCTCACGCCCGAACAGCGCGCGGCCGAAGGCATTCGACCGCTTCCACAATCGCTTTCGGAATCACTCGATGTCATGGAAAATTCTGAACTCGTTGCCGAAGCACTTGGAGAACACATCTTCGAATGGTTCCTGCGCAATAAGCGCGCGGAATGGACCGATTACAAGGCCCAGGTCACGCAGTTCGAACTCGATCGGTACCTCCCGGCTTGGTAACGACGATGGAACCGATTCTGATCTTCCCCGATCCGCCGCCACCGGAACTCGCACAAGCACTCGACTTGTCGGGATATCCGTGGAAAGCGGCAAGCGATGAACTTGCTGCTTCGCGTATCGAATCTGAGAACGGTTGGGGTGGCGCGATCATCTGTGCGTACCTTGACCCCGAGCGTGCATTCGCCCTGTGTCGCGCGCTGCGCAAGCGTGATGTTCCGCTTGAACCGCTGTTGCTTCTGGTGAACGGAACGCAGTTGGGCGATCTCGAACTCCGCGATGACTTGTACGACGACTTCTGTCTCGCCCCGTTCCATCCCCGTGAACTCGAAGCGCGCCTCAAGCATCTGTATTGGAACACTGGAGCTGGCATTCGCCCCGAGTTGGTTGAATACGGCGAACTCGTACTTAACCTTGAGACTTATCAGGCCGCTATCGGTGGCGCACCGCTCGACCTCACGTTCATGGAATACGAACTGCTCAAGTTCCTTTCCTCAAACCCCGGCAAAGTCTTCACGCGCGAAACCTTGCTCAGTCGTGTTTGGGGCTACGAGTACTACGGCGGTGCTCGCACCGTCGATGTCCACATCCGACGTTTGCGCGCCAAGCTCGGCGAACACCATGCCAACCTCATTCAGACGGTGCGCAGTGTTGGCTATCGCTTTGGTCAATCGCGCTGGGGCTCCTGACACCCAACGCGCAAGACGAGCGGAAAATCTGCAGCAAAACGAAACACGCCGCCCCGAGGGGCGGCGTGTTTACGAATTGGGTGTGGTCTCAGAGAGGACGTACGTCCTGTGCCTGATCGCCCTTCGGGCCACTCGTGACCTCGAATTCGACGGCCTGACCCTCTTCAAGTGAGCGGTAACCCGAGCCGCTGATCGCGCTGTAATGCACGAATACGTCTGGGCCTCCTTCACGTGAGATGAAGCCGTAGCCCTTTTCAGCGTTGAACCACTTGACGGTACCGGCAGCCATTCCGGGACCCCTTTCTGTCCTGCGGGGTCGGAACACCTTCCCAGCACCTTCTTAACGAATCGGCACGCTACTTCTCTCCGCCGTTCCGTGTCGACGAAAAGTTCTAAGGGCGCGAAAAGTTCATCTCGAGGCAAACAGCGCTCGAGGAAGGTTCAAGCCTCGGGGTAGGCGAGGGCGTAGTCCTCGGTGCCGGCGTAGGTCACGTCGACCTCGTCTTCGACACTCCAGCCCAACACGCCCGCCACGATCGACATGGTCATGAGAAACCCAACAGGGATTGCGATCACGAGCACGAGGATGATGATGACGACGCCAGCCATGGGCAAACCTTACTTCGCAGAGGGCGACCAGGCCCACGCTTCAATCTCGACAAGGGCCACACGGGGAAGTTCGGCCACAGCGAAGGCGCTACGAGCCGGACGGTGATCGCCGAAGGCGGCCATATAGGCCTCGTTCATGAGATCGAAGTCGCGCATATGACGAAGGAAGACCGTGGTCTTGACGACATCTGACAGCGATGCACCTTCAGATTCGAGAAGTGCCGACATGTTGGCAAGCGCCTGAGTGGTTTCGTGGGTAACGCCACCGACGATCATTTCGCCATTGACCAATCCGAGTTGTCCGGAAATCACTAGGAAGTCTCCGGCGCGAACGATGGGTGTGTACGGACCAATCGGTGTGCTCATGAACTCACTGTGTCACATGAACGGGATCGGTCACGGACCGGCCCGTCGGCCAATCGGTCGGCCAACCCTGCACTGACCACACCGCTGCCGCGGTTGCTGCGAAGACCGCATCGGAACCGTTGACCGGTTCGGAGTCTTCCTGGTGCAGCGTCACTTCAACATGCGGCATGTCGGCAGAACGCAGCACACCGAATGAACGAATGGTGAGATCGCTAATTGTTCCGTCTTCATCAACGGAAAGCCCTTCGCTCGTGACCCAACCAAGCGCCATATGCACGGCGCCGATCGCATACGAGCGCAGAACAATCGCGTCGAGTATCTCGCCACATCGAAGATCAACGCGCACGACACCATCGGGACCAATAGCAACCGTTGCAACCGCGCCTTCCTCGCTTGTCACCGTTGCAACGTGTGCTGTGCCGTCGTTTGCTTGCGCGTTTTGCTTTGCGGCGAGTGCAGCAAGGAGAAGTTGCGCTTCGACCACACCGGCACCACGAATGTCCACCGAGGTCGGTGGTCCGACGACATCGACTTCCTCAACAACCAATTGCGGGGCGACGCGCGAGATTGCTTCTGCAATACCCTCAGTTCGAACAACACGAATCACACCTGAACCATCGGCACGAAGACCGGCAGCAATCGGTGGTCGCTTTGGTCCGGTGCGCACAACGTCTTCGCGCGACAACACAACGCGAACTGCTTGGCGATGTTCATAGGCAAGGTCTCGAGCAACGCGTCCGGCATCGGTATGCAATTTGCCGCCAAAGGCACCACCATTGGCCAACGACGTAAACGGTTCCCCACCCGGCTCACACCACGACGCATCGGTTTCAAGATAGGCAGGCTCCACCCAACCTGTTCGCAGCGTGAGCTCCCACTCGCCTTCAGGCAGTGAGAGTGGCGGTTCGGGCGAGGTGGTTCCGTGGCGCCCTTGCACCTTGCCGGCTAACGCGCGCGCTTCAGGCAACGAACTGGCAACAACCCAGCCGCCTTCCCCATCGGGAATGGCAACGAGCGCATCAGCCGGCGCCGTGTCTTCGGCGAATCCGCCACGACCCAGCACGACATCGGCAGAAACCTTCTGTGTGGAACGACCTTCAATCGTTGCCCGACGAGAGGCATCGTCGAAATTGCGATCTTCACTGCGCAGATGTTCCACGGCCGAAGAACCGCTTACGACCATTGACCACGCTTCGCGAATCGTTTGCCAGCCTGTGCATCGGCACAGATGAGCGGCTAACGCACGATCAACGGCATCAAGATCATCGGCTGCAGTGTTCTTTGAGCGCAGTCCTTCGAGTCGGCACACGATCCCTGGTGTGCAGAAACCGCACTGACTTCCACCAGTTGCCAACAGCGCGTCGGACCAACGTTCCCGATCTTCCTCAGCCAAACCATCAACGGTTGTTATGACACGACCTGCAATACGACGAACGGGGGTTACGCACGCAACTCTCGGCGCGCCGTCGACCAACACTGTGCAGCAACCGCATTGGCCCTGCGGATTGCATCCGGCTTTTGGCGCACGCACCCCAAGTCGACCGCGCAGGGCTGCGAGTAGCGACACACCGTTATCGGGGACGCTTACTTCTTCGCCATCAACGACGAAAGTGATCTGCGCAGGTTCGGTGGAAACGGAATCAGTCATGACGTCACGATCGAATCGGTGATCAAAAAGAGGGCGCTACGCGACGACGACCGCCCGAAGGCGGTCGTCGTTCAGAAAGTGAAAGCAGAATCAGCTGAACGAGTTACCGCAGCCACAGGTCTTCTGGGCGTTGGGGTTGTCGATCGCGAAACCTGCACCCTGAAGGCCGTCCTTGTAATCAAGGGTGGCGCCGGTGAGAAGCTGAGCGCTTGAAGGATCAACCACGACGGGAACGCCGAACTCGGTGTTCACAACGTCTTCGGAATCCTTCTCGGAATCAAAAAACATTTCGTAGCTGAACCCACTGCAGCCGCCGGGGCGCACTGCAACTCGAAGCATGAGGTCGTCCTGGCCCTCTTGGGCGATCAGTTCGGCGACCTTTGAAGATGCGGTTTCGGTGAGCGTGATCACTGTTTGTCCTCCGTGATTCAGCGGTGTACCGCAAAAGGGTAGCGGAATCGCCGCCAAGATCCCACGTCTGGCCGGGGAGAGTCCCCTTTCCACCGGTAGATTTCCGCCATGGCTGCCCTTCCCACCAGCGACGAGATCCTCGCTTCCCTCCGAGGTGTGGTCGATCCCGAGCTCGGGGCCGACATCGTGGAACTGGGTATGGCCCGTTCGGCAACCGTTTCTGAAGCCGGCGCCGCCGTCGTGGTGGTGGCTCTGACCACTGCCGGCTGCCCGCTCAAGGCCCAACTCAAGCGCGAGATCCTCACCCGCATCGAAGGCCTCCCTGGCGTCACCTCAGCTTCCATCGATTGGGTCGAAATGGATGCCGAACAAAAGGCTGCGGCAATGGACGTTGCTCGCAAGCACGCGCAATCCACCGCCGGCCCCAACCGCGTTCCGCCTGGCGCCCGTGTCCTCGCCGTTGCCTCCGGAAAAGGTGGTGTCGGGAAATCCTCGGTGACCGCAAACCTTGCCGCGGCGCTGGCCGATCGCGGTTTTGCCGTTGGCGTCATCGATGCCGACATTTGGGGCTTCTCAATTCCGCGCATGCTCGGCATTGAAGGTCGTCTCGAAGCGACCACTGGCCCGAACGAAGAACGCACGATCATTCCCCGATCGATTCCTGTTGGTACCGGCCGTCTCGATGTTGTGTCAATGGGATTACTTGTCGACGATGAAACCGACGCACTCATGTGGCGCGGTCTCATTCTGAATCGCGCAGTGCAACACTTCCTTGAAGACGTTTCGTGGGCGAATGACCTCGACTACATCGTCATCGATCTTCCGCCCGGAACTGGCGATGTGCAAATGGGTCTTGCGCGCATGCTTCCTCAAGCCGAAATGGTTGTTGTGACGACGCCTGCGGTTGGCGCGCAACGAGTCGCTACTCGCGCAGTCACGATGGCGCGCAAGAGTCATCTTCATGTTCTTGGCGTGATCGAAAACATGAGCGCGTTCACCTGTGATCACGGCCATACACATGCGGTATTCGGTGAGGGTGGCGGTGCTGCACTCGCGGCAAGCGAAGGACTTCCCCTTCTCGGTTGTATTCCGCTCGAACCAGCCGTTTCACATGGTGGCGATAACGGCGCACCGATTGTGCTCACCGAAGGCGAAGCTTCGTCAGCTATTCGTGCGATTACTGATCGCCTCGTGAATGAACTTGCACCGCCAATTTCGATGAGCGGTTGTTCAGCTCGGATGCTCGACGCTGCGCTCGCCGCGCTCGACGCAGCTGACTAATCCGCAACGGCGCGCGTCAACTGAACGATGACACTTGCGCGGTCATGTACACCGTTTCACCATCGGTCGACCACAGCGCAACGTCAAGGATGCCATCGGCAACTCGATACGCGATCGTCAGTGGCATCGCAGCGATAACGACTTGGTGATCGATCGCATCGCGAAATTCCACTTCAGCGCGCAATGAACCTGCGGGATCGAGGGCGATGAGTTCGCGAGCGCGCACACGTTCAAGGGTTTGTTCGACGACTTCCCACGACACCGCGTTGTTGACGTGATTCAACACATCGAGATCGGTGACTCGAGGCCACCATGGCATCGTGTGCACATCGTCTTCGCCTGGAATAACCGGATCATGCACTTGACGGGCAGTGACCTCGCGACCACCAGACGGTTCGGTGTAGGTCGCAACGAATTCCTCGGGCAACGTCTTGGGCCGACCGGTGACCGGATCGAGATGCACCCAAAGCGTCACCGCCTCCACTGAGCCGCCCGAGGCTCCGGCCATCGAGACGCGACGTTCGGCCCAGCGGCTACCCATTCCCGAACAGAACGTTGCGAGCGAAACGTCTTCGCTATTGCGCATCGCCTGGCGCTGTTCGATCAGCGTGCGTCGAACCACCCATGCTCGGGCCTCAAGGCTGCCGAGGTCATCGGAGTCATCGGTGGCGACGTCTTGGAGGTAGCGGGCCACCGCATCGAGCCGAAGCCGGCCGGCGGCATCGACATCACCCAAGCGGACCTTGCGAGAACGATGAAATACCCGGCCAGAGGATGGAATCGGCAACACCCGGCTCGCCCCGTTTTCGCGCTCGGATCGCCGGGTCGAACCCGTCTCCGCCGTCGATTCCACGTCTCCCATGACCAGCGACGCTAGCCCCCGATCCCTTGGCAGGAACGGGAACACGCCGTTCTCCAGTAATTCAGTTGACGGGCCTATCGCCGGCATGGTTCGGTGGAGTCCATGTTCACGTCCGCCGCCACTCCGCGTTCTTCGGCCATTCCGGCCACCGTCGCGCCTGTGGCATCGCGCGCCACCGTGACCATTTCCGCCACTTGGTATGCCACCGGGACAAACGCGTTTACGACCTTTGGTCATAAGCACCCGTCCCGGCGATCTCTGAGCTGACGCAGTAACGACTGCGTACATGCACTGAGGCCGCCGGGTTCCCCCGGCGGCCTTTCTTCATGTGCGGCCACGCCCCTGTCCCTCAACCTCCATCCCTCTACCTCTGTCCAACAACCCCGACTCCATCTGCACTCCGGTGCACCCACGAAAGGAATGAACCGATGCTCGCCGAGACGCTCGACGACATCTCACCGGCCGTCAGGGCCGACGCCGCATGCAACGACCTCAACGCAACGTTGACCGGCGTCTACTTCTCTGAAGAGCTCCAGGACATCGCCATGGCCAAGTCGATCTGTTCGACCTGTCCGGTGATCACCGAGTGTCTCGAAGGGGCCATTGAGCGCCACGAGCCATGGGGCGTCTGGGGTGGACAGATGTTCATCAACGGAAAGATCCTCGCCACCAAGCGTCGCCGCGGCCGCCCGCCGAAGCTCGCTCGAGCCGAGGATGAGCTGCCCGACATTCCCGTGCCGGTGCACCTTCAGTCCTGGTTGCGCTCCGCCTAGCAACCACCTGCCCGCAGCCGGGTGGGATCGCCGCCACCGAGCCGATCCCACCTGCAGCCTCGGACAGTCGGACCTGTCACCGAACCGGCCTTTGGCCGTGAGGTGATTGGGAGTGGTGCGGGGGTCCAAGTACGGTCGGCACTGCCTCTCGCAGTCGGATCTCATATGGAACCCGCACCGCTTCCTCCCCAACCCCGTTCGGCCCTGCGCCGTTATCTCCCGCTCTCTGTGGCGGGAGTGATTGTCGTGGGTTTCGCAGTTGCGCTGATCATGTCGTTCTCGGGTGGATCCTCGGAGTCGTCATCGGATGTCACCAAACTCGATCCGAACGCACAACAGCCACCTGAGCTCGCCACTACCAACGACGTCACCGGCACCAAGTTGCCGAAGCTCTCCTATGTGGCGTTCGATGGCTCGACCAACGAACTCTCCGCAAACGGAAAACCGCTTCTCATCAATGTGTGGTCGTCGACCTGTGTTCCGTGCGTGACGGAAATGCCTGCTCTGGAAAAGGTGTGGCAGGCCAACCGCGAAAACATCAACATTCTTGGTCTCGATTACCTCGAACCACCCGACCTCGGCCAAGCAATGGCTGATCGCACGGGCGTGACCTATTCGCTTGGTCGCGATACCAAAGGAACGATTCTTCGTTCGCTGGGTGGCGTCGGGCTGCCCTACACCGTGCTTGTAAGTGCGAACGGAACGATTCTCGCAACGCATTCAGGCGCGCTCACCGAAACGCAGTTCGCCGAACTCGTAAAGACCGCCACAGGCAAGTGACATGAACTCGGCGATTGTCTACGCATTTGGTGTTGGCATGGTCGCCACGTTTAATCCCTGTGGCTTCGCCATGTTGCCCGCGTATCTGTCGTACTTCCTTGGGCTTGAAAACGCGCGTGACACCGACAATCGCGCTGATGCAACGGTGCTTCGTGCATTGGCCGTTGGCGCGGCGATGACTGCTGGCTTCGTTGTTGTCTTTGGAATTCTCGGACTCGTCCTTGATCCGATTCTTTCTTCCATTAACGACAAGTTGCCGTGGCTCACCATGGTGTTAGGCGTCCTGCTCGTGATCCTCGGGATTCGCTTGCTCACAGGTCGTGAAATCACGGTGAGTTTGCCGAAGATTTCAAAAGGTCCCGAGAGTCGCGAACTTGGTTCAGTCTTCGTCTTTGGCGTTTCTTACGCACTTGTTTCGTTGAGTTGCACACTGTCGTTATTTATTGCCGCGATCTCAACCGTGATCGACCAACAGAACTTTTTCGTAGGTCTCGGCGCATTCGTTGCCTATGCACTGGGCATGGGGCTCGTTTTGATCGTCCTCACATTGGCAATCGCGTTGGCACGCCAGGGAATCGTGAAGAAAATGCGAGGCGTGCTGCCTTACATCAATCGCATTTCGGGCCTACTGCTTGTGATCGCTGGTTTGTACGTGGCCTATTACGGCTGGTACGAACTGCGCGTGTTGAATGGCAACACTTCAGGTGGCGGCATTGCCGGATGGATGTTCAACCTAAACGGGCACATCACACAATGGATCAACGATGTCGGCCCGACCCGCATCGGGATCATTCTCGGACTCCTTATTGCGATCATCGTGTTCATCGCCTTGCTCAGCAAGGCGCGCACGTCTGACAAATAGTTGCGGGTTGGGCCGCCGTGCCGACAAGTCGAACGAGGCCGCACAACGCGAACATCGAGGCCTCGAACAACACGCATTCTTCGATAAGTTTCTTCAATGGCGTCAAGCACCAGACCCACGCGGTCCCCGCAGATCCCCAAGGCTCGGGCTACGAAACTCTTCATCGAGGCCGTCATTGAGCTCCTCGAAACACGCCCCATCGGCGATATTTCCGACCAACTCATCGCCGATACCGCCGGTATCAACCGGGCCACGATCTACCGCCATTTCGGGACGCGATTCGAACTGCTTGACGCTGTCGTCGCCGAACTGACCGAACAACGTCTGGCCAACGCCTCTGAAGTTGTTGCTTCGGCCGATTCCGAAGGACTTGGCTCTCAACAAAAACCCCCACTTGCCAGGATCCTCCCGCGAGGACAGATGATCTTCCAGCTCGCGGCCTACCTAAGTGCGCAGAACTACCAATCAGAGAAACTCCGAGCCTCAATGAGTTCGCTCAGTGACTGGTGGATCGAACATCTTGAACGACTGGGCGTTCCTGCGCGAATGGCCAAAACACTCACGTTCAAGAACATGGCGTTGAGTCTTGCCAGAGCTTCGGCCGCAGATCTCTTTGCACTTACTGACGACACCTTTGCCGACATCGAAGCACTCGCCCTTGTTGAGGTCGCCAACTTCGAACTGTCGGCCGAAACACTCGGCTGGGTCAACAACAACCACTAGCCGTTTAGCACCGCCGATAGCCTCGGGGTATGGAACTTCGCATCTTTGTTGAACCCCAGCAGGGCGCTTCGTACCGCCAGCAACTTGCCGTCGCGCAACTTGCTGAACAGCTCGGTTTCGACGCCTTCTTCCGTTCCGATCATTACTTACGCATGGGCGCCGGTGATCCGCTTCCTGGCCCCACCGATTCTTGGGTCACCCTCGGTGCAATCGCGCGCGAAACCAGCACAATTCGTCTTGGCACACTCGTCGCTTCGGCAACCTTCCGATTGCCGGGACAGTTGGCGGTTGCGGTCGCGCAAATCGATGACATGAGCGACGGTCGAATCGAACTTGGTCTCGGCGCTGGTTGGTTCGATGCCGAACACACCGCTTATGGAATTCCGTTTCCCACACTTGGGCAACGCTTCGACATTCTCGAAGAGCAACTCGAAATCATTACGGGCATGTGGAACACACCGATCGATTCGCAGTACTCGTTCGAAGGTCAACACCACACCATCGTCGGTTCGCCTGCGATTCCCAAGCCCGTTCAACTTGGTGGCCCGCCGATCATCATGGGCGGCTACGGCCCCAAGCGCACACCTGCATTGGCTGCCAAATACGCCAATGAATTCAATCTTCCGTTTCCCCCACTCGATATCTATCGAGCGTCCTGCGACAACGTGCGCGCTTCGTGCGAAGCGCGTGGTCGTGACCCGGAGTCGATGACCTATTCGGTCGCTCAGGTCCTTTGCGTTGGCGCGAACGATGCTGAGGTCGCTCGTCGTGCCCAGAACATTGGACGCGAAGTCGATGAACTCATTCAGAACGGTGCTGCTGGTTCACCAGCGCAGGTACTCGACAAGATCGCATCATTCGCTGAAGCCGGCGCAACTCGCATCTACCTGCAGGTGCTCGACATGGACGATCTTGACCACATTCACCTGTTGGCCGAAGAAGTGATGAAGGTTCTGCCCTAACCCGTTACGCGTTCAGGGGCTGAGTCGTTCAACGCGCCAACCGGTGGGTTGCGACGCGTCGACGGTGTAACGAAATCGGTCGTGCAGTCGTGAGGGCTTGCCCTGCCAAAACTCAATTTCGCGCGGAAGCACTCGAAAGCCACCCCAATGTGGGGGTCGAGGAACGTCGACGCCCTCGAACCGTCCCTCGGCTTCCGCCCAACGCTCTTCAAGAACTGATCGATCAGCAATCACTTCACTTTGATGCGAGGCCCATGCACCGGTCTGACTTCCGCGGGGCCGCGTGCTGAAGTACTCGTCGCTTTCGGCTTCGGTGACTTTCTCAACGGCACCCACAACGCGGACTTGGCGAGAAAGGATGTTCCAAGGAAAACAAATCGATGCCTGCGGATGATCGATCAGTTCACGACCCTTTTGGCTCGTGTAATTCGTGAAGAACACAAAACCATGATCGAAACCCTTGAGTAAAACGTGTCGGGATGACGGCATGCCATCGGCACCAACGCTCGAGACCACCATGGCATGAGGTTCGTGAACATCCGCTTCACTTGCAAACTGGAACCAAGCGTCAAACTGCGCAAATGGATCATCGTGAAGATCCGCGCGCCGAAGTCCCTTCGCCTGTAGTTCGTCTCGCAGTGCGTCAAGTTTGGGAGAAGCGCTCATAGGTCCAGTCCACTCCACTCTGGATCGACGCGCCAAGCGCAGCTCACCATGTGCGACCGAGAGCGATGCCGGCGTAGGCGGCGATGCCACCGCCAATCACCATGAGCGCGGTCCACTGCAACAACATCCGGCGATTGCGATCATTTACAAGTCCAGCGAGTTCGGCAGCAAAGGTCGAAAACGTGGTGAAGGCACCGCAGAAGCCAGCGGCTACACCCAAGCGCAGGTTCTCGTTGATGATCTGAGTCGCAGCGATCCCAACCACAACGCCGAGGACGAATGAGCCCAGAAGGTTCACCACGAGAATGCCGATCGAAGGGCCGTGCGGAAACCAACGGCGCAAGCCGATGTCGGCGGCGTGACGACTCGTTGCGCCCAATGCCCCTGCCAAACCGACGATGATCCAAGCGGTCATGAGGCGACCTCAAGATGTATGGCTCGACGAGTAAGGCGCATCGCCGCCAAAGCCACAAGTACTCCACCAACAACTGATGCAATGACATAGGCGAGCGCCGTCAGCGGCCTGGATTGCCGCAAAAGTTCTGCGCTTTCTACCGTGAACGTCGAGAACGTGGTGAACGCGCCGAGAATGCCGGTTCCGAGAAACGAGTGTGTGAGAAATTGCGACGGCTGGCGGTCAAGAAACAGCACGAGCACCACGCCGATCAGCGCGGATCCAACAAGGTTGATGGCAAGCGTTGTGATTGGAAATGTTCCGGATGCAACTGGAAACCACACTGACAATCGCCAGCGCATCCATGAACCAAGAACACCGCCCACCGCAATAACGGCGAATCGACGAACGAGATTCACGCGTGATTCAGCCGATTGAGGTTGCGCCGCGCATATACGGCTGCAGAATCTCAGGGATGCGCACGGTGCCGTCGGGCTGGCGATGGGTTTCAACGACAGCCGCCCAGACACGCGGAACCGCAAGTGCAGAGCCGTTCAATGTGTGTGCAATCTCGCTGCCCTTTGCGCCTTCGGCCTTGTATCGAATGTTGGCGCGACGAGCCTGATAGTCGGTGAACCATGACACCGAAGACACTTCGAGCCACTGGTCGACTCCAGGTGCATACACCTCAATATCGAAGGTGCGAGCCGATGAATTACCAATATCGCCAGTGCACAGATCGAGCACGCGGTAGGTGAGACCAAGCGCACCGATGAGCCCTTCGGCGCGAGCAAGAAGCTCTTCGTGAAGCGCCGGGGCTTGCTCGGGCGTTGCATAGGCAAGGATCTCGACCTTGTCGAACTCGTGAACGCGCAACAGTCCACGAGTGTCGCGACCAGCCGAACCGGCTTCACGACGGAAGCACGCAGTTTGCGCCATGAGGCGCATCGGAAGATCGGCGCCGCGAAGGATCTCGTCTCGTGCGAGTGAGGTCAGCGGAACTTCGGCAGTCGGAATCGCCCAAAGATCGTCGCGTTCGAGGTGATACGCGTCATCAATGAACTTCGGAAGGTGCCCGGTGCTCACCATCGTGTCGGTGAGCACAACGGTGGGAGGACGAACTTCTTCGAATGCATCGGCATTGCGATCAAGTGCGACCTGACACAGCGCACGCGACAGAGTTGCGCCCTGGCCACGGAACATCGTGAACATCGCACCCGACATCTTCACGGCGCGTTCCAAATCAAGAATGCCGAGTTCAGTTCCGATATCCCAGTGAGGAACGCGCTGATATTCCGCCCACGCAGATGGGTCATCGCCAACACCAACTCGCTTCACTTCAACGTTGTCGGCCTCGCTCGATCCATCGGGGCAATCCGGTGACGGAAGGTTGGGGATGTGCAGCAAAAGATTTCGGATCTGCGCACCAACCTCATCCGCAGCGGCGGCAACCTCGCGCTCGCGATCTCCGAGTTGGCGACTCTGTTCCTGCAGCGCTTCGGCCGCCGCCGTATCGCCATCGCGACGCAACTGACCGACCTCTTTGGACAGACCGTTGACCTGGGCCCGCAGATCGTCCCGCTCCGCCGAGATCTGGCGGCTCTTTTCGTCCAGTTCGGCAACCTGAGCGAGGTCGCGCAAGGCGCCTTCGTCACCACGGCGGGCGAGCGAGGCGCGGACGGCGTCATAGTCAGAACGGATTCGGCGAACGTCGATCACGGTTCTGAACCGTAGTCGTCGGCCCGGTAGCGTCAGATCGTGGTTTCTTCTGAGTCCCAGCCAGCGATCGAGGTCTCTGACCTCGCCATTTACTACGGCGATCGCGTTGCCGTGAATGGCCTCTCCTTTCGGGCCATGTCCGGGCAGATCACCGCTCTTCTCGGTCCCAATGGCGCAGGAAAGACCTCCACGGTTGAAACCCTCGAGGGCTATCGCCGTCCCACGTCGGGAACAGTCCGGGTACTCGGGCTCGATCCGGTCGCCGAACACCGTCAGTTGGTCGCCCGAATCGGTGTGATGTTGCAATCGGGCGGCGTCGCGACCGGTATGCGCCCCGCCGAAGCGCTGCACCTGTTCGCCTCGTACTACGACAATCCGATTGACCCCGATGAACTGCTCGACCTCGTCGGGTTGGCCGACCACCGATCATCGACCTGGCGTTCGATGTCGGGTGGAGAACAACAACGGCTTTCTCTTGCACTCGCGTTGGTTGGTCGTCCCGATGTTGCGTTCCTTGACGAACCAACCGCCGGCATCGACCCCGCGGGACGCCAACTCATTCGCCGAGTAATTGCAGATCTCCGCGATCGCGGTGTGGCCGTCCTTCTCACAACGCATGATCTTGAAGAAGCTGAGAAGCTCGCCGACCACGTCGTCATCATTGATCACGGTGTTGTGCTCGCTGATGGAACTCCCGCCGAACTCATGCGCGCTTCTCAAGGTGACGAGGTTCGTTTCGGCGCCCCGTCGGGCCTCGATGTGTCATCTCTCGGTGCGCGTGTTGGCGCTGCTGTAACCGAAGCATCACCCGGTGAATACGTGGTGGCCTCCGCGGCGACGCCATCGATGGTTGCGGCAATCACCGCTTGGTTAGCTGAGATGGATCTTCCTTTGGCGGATCTCCGGGCAGGTCGTCAACGACTTGAAGATGTGTTCTTGCGGCTTACTGCCGACGCAAACACCGATACACCGGAATCAACGCCCTCTCGTCGACGGAAGTCACGTCGATGAAAGCACTTCTTGCTCAAACCCGTTCGGAACTGATGCTCAGCCTCCGAAATGGTGAGCAACTTCTCGTCAACATCGCCATTCCCTTGTTGCTCTTGGTGTTCTTCTCCGCAGTCAAGGTGTTGCCGATCCCAACAGGCGTTGACAAGCGCGTCGACTTCCTTGCTCCTGGCATCATCGCCCTTGCGGTGATGTCCAACGCGATGGTTGCACTCGCCATTGGAACTGGATTCGAACGTCACTACAAAGTGCTCAAGCGACTCGGTTCCACGCCTCTTGGTCGCGGACGATGGGTATTAGCGAAGATCGGGATGGTCAAGGTTCTTCTCGTCTTACAGATTGCTCTCATCGTGATCGCCGCGTTTCTTCTTGGATGGAATCCTGGTGGCAACCCTTGGCTAGCAATCCCCGCAGTTGTCCTTGGTGCTTTCGCCTTCGGCGGCATTGGCCTGCTTATGGCCGGAACATTGCGCGGAACCGTCACCCTCGCTCTCGCCAACGGGCTCTATCTCCTGCTGCTTTTACTGGGCGGAATGATCATTCCATTCAGTGAAATGCCCAGTTTCTTGGGCACAATTGGCAAGGTGCTGCCTTCCGGTGCCCTCAGTCAAGTGCTGCAGTCCTGCTTGCGCAGTGGCGCACCAGGAGCAGGCTCAGCATGGATTGTGCTTGCCATATGGGCCGTGTGTGCGCCGCTCGCTGCGGTGAAGTTCTTCCGCTGGGAGTAGAAGCACTGAGCAATCAACTGCCACGTAGAAAGACGAAATCAAAGCGAACGATGTCTCTTTGCGAATTGATCTGTTCTCCAATCGGGCTATTTTCCTGATTCACGTAATCGGGTTCGCCAACAATCGGGCGGCGTCGTATGAGTTGTCTCGGGTCACCACCGCCGTGGCGACATCAACCAAACGAGTTCCGGTTCGCTCTCCGGCTCGGCGTAACTGCACAGATGCTTCTTCCGCATCAATACTGAATCGTTGCGAAAGAATTCCCTTTGCCTGTTCGATCGTGTTCCGCTCTTCCACCACCATGTGCAGGCGACGCGTCACGACAAGTGCGTCTTCACGAGGATCGGCCTGCAACAACGCAATCGTCGCTGCATCAGCCAGCGCCTGCGCAACGGCGATTTCCTCGTCTTGAATCGCCGTGTGAGCGAAAAGATTGAGCGCACCAACGACAACCCCGCGCGCAGCAAGGGGAACCGCATAGACGGCCAAGTAACCCTGGCTCCGGGCCGCCGACGCGAAGCCCGGCCATGGACCGGTCTCTGAAAGTTCGGTATCGATGACTGCCTCGCCGGTGCGACAACACTGCAAACACGGTCCTTCGACATTCTGCACTTGGAACAGATCGAGCAAGTGGGCGGAATGATTTGAGGAGCCAATCACCTCAAGCTCGCCAATCGGATCAATCACCAATATTCCACATGCCGCGACCGACAAAACCGTCACACAGCGCTCGGCCAACATAGAAAACACTTCAACCATGTCTTTGCCGTCGTTCACCGATCGCGCCAAGTCGACAAAGGCCGCCGCCAACTGCGATGCATCTGGCAACTCAAACGTTGTTCCTGTTGATGTTGTCATTGCTCTTCCTCTTCATGGAACGCCAGCTCTCGGGAGATGACTGATCGTGCAACGGAATTCACTGATTGTTCATGGGAATAGGCGTAAGCACGAAGACGCACCAACGCTTCAATGATGGGGATATCGAGTTGCTCAGACACCATTCCTGCTGCAAGTTGTACCGGCGACTGGTGAGTGACGCCGGGCAAAAATGCTGCGGCAAGATCGCCCGGCGATACGCCGGCTTGTTGCTGCAGTAGCGCCATGGTGGCTAAGGACGCCAGAACCAGGCCATCGGCATACTCCGCGGCCGTGAGCTCTCCGGGACGACTTCTGTAGGCGCTCATGACCCCCAGTCGTGCTTCGCCAACGCGGAGGGGAAATGAGAACACTGCAATTGCATCGTGACGAATCGCAACGGGAGCAAATGCCGGCCAGCGTCGAAGTGCTTCTGGCGAGTTCATGTCAATCGCCATCACAGGTGCCAGTGAATCAACCGCTAGAAAACTCGGCCCGTCACCGAGAGAAAACTGTTGCTCGTCAAGAATGACTGCCGCGTCATCTGATCCTTCGATCCAACTTGTTGCGTGATTCACCACCAAGGCGAGGCTCGCCTTATCTGCGGAGAGGAGATCAGACACAACGACACAGAAACGGCGTCCCAGAGAAAGTGAAACGTCAACGTCTTCAATCTGATCGGCGATTCTCCGCCACCGATCGCCGGTCACATGTTGCGTTTCACTCGGAGGGTTTCGCCTTGCATTTGCTAACGCTACCGCTCTCGAATGCGTTACGGCCTTACTCTAACCAAGTTGCTACAAAACTCTTTTGTAACACTGATCTCAGTCGCTGAGAGGCGACGCCGAACGTGCAGGCTCGGCAACAGGACGATCAAAGCCGCCCCGTTCGCCGTCTTCCCATTCCAAAATTTCACGTTCAGTGAGATACAGACCTTCTCGATCAGCATTGTGGTGACGCAACGCCCATCGAAAGAACAGCACGGCAATGATCGCCCACAAATACGCCGCTTCGATCACTTTCATGATGAGGCCAGCAGCAGCCTGATCGTCCATCACGGTGATTCCCCACAACCGAATGGGCTGGTCATAGGCCTCATACACCGGTGAATGCGAGAGCCAAAGCCAAGCTGCCGGAAGCGTCGGAAGAATCGACTGGGCAAATAGGTAGACCATCTGTGCCGGCAATGAAATCCGCAATTGCGGCCATGGGCCACATACCGGCAGCCACATGATGAGTGCGGTGACAACAAACAGCACATGGGCGGTGAAATGGAACGGCCCATTCGTGACTGACGTATTCACGAACTGCTGCATATGGCTCAGCATGTTGAACGCATTGAAGAGCGAGAACGCAAGAATTGGTGTCGCGAGAACCCTCACAACCCGCCACAACTTTCCATCGGTGGCGACGAAGAGTTCGGCGAGCCAAGTCGGGCAGGACAGCAGGAAAAGCGGCGGAACAACCATCGTCAGCACGAGGTGCTGGAACATGTGACCGGAATACAACCGCTGTTCGGCGATGTCATGTAGCGGCCAGGTCGATGCGGCCACCATGAATGCCAGTGCCGCCCAGAACGAAATGACCTGTCGACGGCTTACAACTTGGGTACCTGGTTCGACCACCTTCGGACCGATCACGCGCGCAACATAAAGGCCACCGGCCGCGATCGCGAAAACGAGTCCCCAAACTTCCCAGTGGGCAGTGAAAGAGGGGAACCCGCTCGCAAACATGTCAATCATCACTGTCGGTCACTCGTGGACCGACCAGCATCAGCCGTGCTGTCCGTCGAACCAAATACGGAAGGTCGAAAGCATTGCGATATACACGAGCACCGCAAGGACCAAGCCCATGTAGAAAATGCGGGTGAGGATGGGCTTATCGAACTTCAGATGCATGAAGACGTAGATGATTGTGAAGAACTTCACGGCCATCAGAATCATCAGCACTGGAATGAGGAGTTCATCGGCCCATACGGGGAAATCCGGTGCGGCGTAGGTGAAGACTTCGATGATCGTGAGAACAGCAAGGAAGATCGCGGTCAAGACATAGACCTTGTCCCGCGAATAGTCCTTGACGGCACCATCGAGAACGGTGGTGGGCACGTTGTCATGTGAAGTGATGGTCATGTGATGCTCCTCGATCAGGATGGGATGAGGTACACGACGGCGAAGATGACGACCCAAACGACATCAACGAAGTGCCAGTACAGACCGACGATTTCGACGGTCTCAGCCTTGTGTTCCGGAATTTTGCCTCGAAGCGACAACAACACGAGCGACACCAACATGATGATGCCGATCGTGACGTGGATGCCGTGGAAACCCGTGAGTGTGTAGAACGCTGAACTGAATCGGCTGGTGGTGAAGCCGAGACCTTCACGAACAAACACGGTGAATTCGTAGATCTGACCCGCGATAAAGGTCGCGCCTAGAGCTGCCGTGGCGCCGATCCAGACACGCATGCGCTGATGCTCGCCACGCTCAATGGCTGAAACTGCCAGCACCATGGTGAGCGAGGACATGAGGAGCACGAACGAAGAAGTCGACGTGAACGGAATGTCGAAAATCTCGTCCGGGGTCGGGCCCTCGAGCGGTCGCTTGTAGAGGAGGTAGGTGGTGATCAAGCCACCAAACAACAAGCACTCAGAAGCCAGGAACAACCACATGCCCAACTTGGTGTTGGAGATGCCCGTATTTGTGTCGGCGTCGATGTGAGCGTGCGCCTGGTGTGCATCGGCCTCCGCCAGCGTGGGGCGGGAGGTAAGAGTTTCAGCCAACGGTCTCGACCTCCTTCACTGCGTCTTTGGAGTCGGTCACCGCGGCGTCGCCACCATCGGAAGCATGAGCGTCGGATCCGTGATCGTCATGTGCTGCATCGGGATCATCCGGCGGTTCCATGACCCAGCCGTAGATACCGCCGACAACGATGATGCCACCGATAAGGGCAAGCCAAAGGCTGAAGATGAGTCCATAGCCAACAATCGGAAGACCAAAGGCAAGGACGATTGGCCAATACGACGGCGAGGGAAGGTGAATACCTTTGCCATCAGTGCGCTGTTGGGCAACCTCGGCAGTTGAGGCGATGCGAACGAGCTTGCCGTCCTTGGTCTCGCCGTACTTGCGGTACCAGAAGTCATCCACACGAGTAACAGTCGGGATGGGATCGAAGTTGTACACCGGAGTCGGCGACGGAACCATCCACTCAATGGTGCGGCTATCCCATGGATCGGGTCCGACCGGCGGAAGGTTCTTCGCCTTCGACTTGCTGTAGAAGATGTTGAACACGAACAACGCAACGCTGCTGGCGAGCGTGAACGCACCAATCGTGGCGACCTTGTTCCAGAACTCGAAGCCGTAGCCCGCGTCGTAGGTGTAGATGCGACGGCTCATGCCCTGGAGGCCGAGCACATGCATCGGAGCGAAGGTCAGGTTGAAGCCGAGAAGCATCAACCAGAAGTTCGCCTTTCCAAGACTCTCGTTCAGCATGTAGCCGAACGCCTTGGGCCAGTAGAAGTAGAACGCGCCCATGAATCCGAAGAACGCTCCACCGAAGAGGACGTAATGGAAGTGGGCGACGATGAAGTAGGTGTCGGTCTGCTGCGAGTCCATCGGAGCAACCGAGTGCATGACACCCGACAGACCACCAATGGTGAACATGGTGACAAGGCCAATCGAGAACAGCATCGGCGAGCTGAACCTCAACTTGCCGCCCCACATGGTGGCGGTCCAGTTCAAGATCTTCACACCGGTTGGTACCGCAATGAACATGGTGGTGAGTGAGAACGCAGTGACAGAGATCGGACCGATACCGGACACGAACATGTGGTGCGCCCACACGCCCCAACCCATGAAGCCGATCGCGATGCCCGAGAAGACAATGAATGGGTATCCGAAGATGGGCTTGCGGGCGAAGGTGGGAAGGATTTCCGATACCAAACCGAAGGCGGGAAGGATCATCAGGTACACCTCGGGGTGACCAAAGATCCAGAAGAGGTGCTCCCACAGAAGCGGATTCGCGCCCTTCTGCACGTTGAAGAAGTTGGCGTCGAAGCCACGATCAAGCATGAGCAAGATCTGTGCCGAGGTGAGCACGGGGATTGCGAACAGCAAGAGGAACTGAGAGACCAACGCCATCCAAGTGAAGATCGGCATTCGCATGAGTGTCATGCCCGGAGCTCGCATATTGAGCACCGTCACGATGAGGTTCACCGCACCGGTGAGCGATGCGATACCGGTGATGATGAGTCCGAGGTTCCAGAAGTCGATGCCATGAGTCGGTGAGAAAATGACGCCGCTGTTCGGGGCGTACATGAACCAACCGCCGTCCGCGCCACCACCCATGATCCAACTGGTGTTGAGGAACAAACCGCCGAAGAGGAATGCCCAGAAACTGAAGGCATTGATTCGGGGGAACGCAACGTCGCGAGCACCGATCTGCAGCGGGATGAGGTAGTTCGCAAACGCAGCACCAATCGGCATAACGACGAGGAAGACCATCGTCGTGCCGTGCATTGTGTACACCTGGTTGTACAGGTTGGCGCTGAGAAGTGAGCCACGCGGTGCCCACAGCTGCATGCGGATGAGAAGCGCTTCAACACCACCAATGATGAGGAAGAAGATCGCGGCAGCGCCGTACATGATGCCGATCTTCTTGTGATCGACGGTGGTGAACCATGAGCGAACGCCGGTTTCGGCCGTCGGTCGTGTGAACACGCCAGTGGGCGTGTAGCCGTCGTCGGTATCACCCGACGGGAGGGCAAGCGGGCGGTCTTCAGTTAGTGCCATGACCAACTCCAAAGAATGCGGTGCGGACGTTCATCACAATGCTCAGTTCAGCGTCTCAAGGAATGCGACCAATTGGTCGATCTGCTCTTCAGTGAGATTCAAATTCGGCATGCCGCGCCCGCCCTGCGGATACATCGGCTTCAGTGCCGGGGCGTTACGCAACCATGCTTCAAGAGTGACTCGGTTGACCGATGCTGTATCAACCTTGCCGCCGGTGAGCGCAGCACCCGGATCGCCCGCAGCAGCAACATCGCTCATCGGGAGAGCTTCGCCGTCAGAGGCGACTGGCTCGTACAGGTTGAAAATCGAACCAGCGAAAGTTCCGCGCGTCATGAGGTGGGTGAGATTCGGAGCAACTCCTGCGACCAGCGGCGGCGGCGTTTCCTTCATCTTCAGATCGTTGATGCCGTCGATGACGTGGCACTGTGCGCAAAGCGACAGCCAGACCTTCTTGCCTTCAGCGGCAACGGGATCGGTGGGATCAGCGCCATGGTCCTTGAGCTGATTCTTGACCCACGCGTCGTACTCGCTGCTTGAAACAGCGCGAACAAGCATGCGCATATTGGCGTGAGAGAGGCCGCAGAATTCCGTGCACTGACCACGGAAGACGCCCGGCTCATCGGCCTGCAACTTGAGTGGGCTGCGAAGGCCAGGAACTGCGTCCTTCTTGCCATTCAGACCTGGAATCCAGAACGAGTGGATGACATCGTGTGAGGTGGTCGTGACCTGCACGGGTTTGCCGGCGGGGATAACCATTTCCGTTGCTGTGGTGACATCTTCGGGGCCATCAAAGTTGCCATCGTTGTTGAGGTCGTATTTGTACTCCCACCACCACTGCTGGCCAGCAACCTGAACATTCAGAGAATTGGGTTCTTCGCGGTTGAGGTTGATGATCGTCATCACCGTGCCAACTGCGATGCCAGCAAGGATGAGTGCAGGAAGAATTGTCCAACCGATTTCGAGAGTGGTCTTCCCGTGAACCTGTGAGGGGAACTCCTCAGGATCAGAGTCGGTGCGTTCACGGAACTTCCACGTGATGAAGACGATTGCGCCAAGAACGAGAACAAAGACGATGGCAGCGATTGACGTCACGGGCACGAGCAATTGCTGAATGCTCTCTGCTGACGGGCCTTGCGGAGCAAGAGAGGTCAGAGGCTTGCCGCTGTTTTGAAACGAGTTCACGATGAGTGCTGCAAAAAGCACCACCACGGCCGTAAACGAGATCACCGCAAGAATGCGGACAATTTTGGGAAGGCGCTGCATTTACTCTCCTCGAAAGGCGGGTTCGAACCCGCTCCGGGGCGAAGGAACCGACGACAGAAGGCCGCGGCCATTGGGACTGCTGCAGTACTGAACGGTGTGAACAAAGTGTTCACCAGTCTGAGCCGAACGCGCCAACCGGGCGGAAGATTCCACCCGGTTCAGCAGGAAACAAAAAGCGGCGGTGCTCATGCGGAGGTTCCGCCCTGAATCTCGACGGGGTCGCCAGGGTGAAGGCCAACAGCACCTTCGGAGCTGTGTGTCTCGGAGCCATGGTGTTCGATCTCGCGCTCGCCAATGACCGCACCGGCGATACCGGCAGCAACGATTGCGATGGCACCAATCACGACGACTGCGGTGGTGACCCACCTCGCCGAGGACGGCTTCAGGGCGAGAAGCACCGCAATAAGGAAGAACGCCAGGGCGACCAAGCCGAAGACCCACACCGAGCCGATCTTCGAGACCGAAAGAAGAACTCGGGAGAGACCGATAGCAACAAGGCCAATAACGAGGATCGAAATCACCGGAACCCGGAACGGGTCAATGAAGCGGTGGTAGAGCTCGGCGTTGGTGTGATCGTCGCCGGTTGCTCGCTCGGCCCAAGTGCGGACCGTCCAGGTGAACGCCACAACGACCATGACTGCAATTGCGGCCATGGTGAGGCCGCCGCTCTCGGTGGCAAGACCAATGAGCATGAGGACGAAAGCAAGTGCACCAAGCGCTGGGAGGTAGTTCACGCCGGACGGTGCTCGGGTAAGCGGCACCGATTCCATGTGAACGATCTGCGCTTCGGCGTCCGGGTCGGCGTCACGGAATGCAATCAGAAGACCCGCCAGCGCAGCAGCTGCAACCGCAAGACCAAGGAAGATCGTGTAGGCGAAGTGGTTTCCGACGCCGCCCTTCCAGCCGAGGGTGAGTGGTCCGAGAACTCGGTTCATCAGCGACTGCGTCTCGCTGGTGAGGCCGACGGCGAACGCGGCGATCAGCGAAAAGACCGCCAGACCGGCGAAGAACCGAAACGCTGTTGTGAACATCCGCGAGGAGAGCATGGCGGCCTACTTGGTGACGTAGATGGAGATCCAGATCAGGGCATAGACGGCAACCATTGCGTACCAATAAACGGCAGCGGCGGTAATGCCATCGTGTTGGCGAGCAGTGAACTGCCCACCCAAGGCCCGAAGGGCCATGAGGGCGACAAACAACATCGCGAGCACCAGCATCACGATGTGTGCGCCGGTGATTGTGTAGATGAGAACACCCTGAGTTCCAGAAGCGATATCGAGCTTCATGAGCGTCCAGAGGTAGGTCGTCATGACGATCGTGGCAATGCCAAGCATGAGCGTGAGGCCAAGTGCGAGATACGCGTTGACTCGATCATTCTTGGAAATCGCCCAAACGGCCCACTGCATCGTGAAGACCGTCATGATCAGCGTGATGAACATCGTGTTCGGCTGCTGAAGGGGAATCGTCGAACCCTCAGGAAGCCACGAGGAACCGGCTCCGATGACATCGGAACGAGTGGTGAGATAGATACCGATCAGGCCGACGAAGACCATGAACGATGCCGCAGCGGCAAAGGCAGCACCAACAACCAGCACGCGGGGGCGCTGGACGGGAGGGGCCGGGGGAAGGACGTGGGCGGTCATGCTCAGGCCTCCTCGTCGAGCAACGGCTCGGGCGAACGAACAACGGCAAGGTCGCCGAAGTTTCCAGTGGGGGGCGGTGACGCGCAGGCCCATTCAAGGGTCTGACCAGTGCCCCAAGCGTCTGCGCCGGCCTCGGTCGCACCCTTACGAGCGCCACTGAGGAGGCCAAGGATGGCAAGAAGCGAACCCAGTGCAAACAGCACGCAGCCAACCGCCGAGATGACGACAAGCGTGTCGTGCGAGCCCGAAAGACCGCTGAATCGGGTGGAGAAACCAACGACACAGAGTGAAACGCCGCCGAGGATGCCGCCACCAAGCATGAGCAGAACGTTGAGCTTGCCAATGCCGTCGGCCAGCTGGCCACCGGTCATTTTCGGACCCCAGTAGCCAATGCCGGCCACACCAGCAGTGAGGGCGGCGCCGATCACCAGGATGAACTGACCATTGACGAAGAAGCTTGTAGTGCGCAGTTCAAGGGGCGTAATGACCAACAAGGCACCAGCAAGAACGCCGAGAACGGTAAGCACGATGGAAACGACCGCAAGGCCCAGTGGGCTCTTCAGCGATGGCTTGCCATTCTTGAACGCGGTGGCAACGCCTCCGAGAAGAAGCAAGAGCGGGAGCAGGACGAGAAGTCCCATCGCTTGCCAGACAACATCGTCAGAAAATGCCGGGTAGATCGCGGGCTGAGCCCACGCGCCGACGCTGAGGACACCGAATGCGCCAACTGCGAACAGCAGAAGATTGCGCTTACCAAGGCGAGCACCGGTGAGGGTGGCAACGATGTCGGCCACGATGCCGAGTCCGGGAACAAGGAAGGCGTAGATCTGCGGCTCGTGGGTGATCCATGCCACCTGACCGAATTGCGAGCTCGCCGCACCGAACACCGTGCCGCCGCCGTAGCGGTGATCGACCCAGATGAGAAGAAGGTTCGCGAGCAACACCGGAAGCGTGAGCAGCCAGATGGCGCCGCCCACAAGCATGGAGAAGGTGAACATCGGGACGCGATCGAGCGTCATGCCCGGCGTGCGCAACGTGACGGCGGTTGTGAGGACACACACTGTGCCAAGAAGCAGCGCAATGATGAGGCCGCCGAGTGCGAGAAGCGTGAGGCTCACGGACTTTGCGCGTTCGCCTCCGAAGCCGCCATCAATAAATGAAGCGACGATGAAAACCCCGGACGAGAGCAACCATGTCCACATTGCGCCGGCAGCAGCGCGGGGGAATGCGACGGTGCTCGCACCAACCTGCAATGGAACGATGTAGGTCGCGAGCCCGAGGAAGAGCGGCACAATAACCAGCAAAATCAGGCCCAAATTGGATGTCTGAAAGAGTTGTGTGCTTGTGGAGTCGGTCAGGAATGAACCTGAACCGACTTCATGCCCTGCAGCAAGTGCTGCGGCGATCCAACCTGCGATTCCGAAGACCAACGCAGCGAGCACATAGAACATGCCAACTGCTTTGTGATCACCGGTTCCGAAGATGGTGAGGGGACTGGGTACGACGGAAGGGGCGACCGCACTTGCGTCGGTACCGGATTCCGGTCGGGTGTCGGTTAGAGCCATGTTCTGTAAGGACCTCGTACGAGCGTGCACACTCGGGCCGGCACGGGCCGGTCTCGACCGAAGGGGGGACCCTCCGGATCAAGGGCGGGACGGATCTCACCCTACACATGCCCGGATGCCTGATTGAAACCCATCGGGCAGATTGTTTCGACCGAGGACCTTGGTAACGGTCCGAGGACCTCAGAGTCCGGATCGAACCAGCTGATCGAGTGCCATGCCGGCGAAGAGCAGCGTCACCCACGTGATCGAGAACGTGAACAGTCGCATTGCCCGTTCGGTTGTCGGATCGCGCAGCAATTGCACAGACAAATAGGTGAAGAAACCGCCCAAACCGACGGCGAGTACCGCGTAGATCCAGCCCATATCTCCGACGGGAATGAAGGCGATAGTCAGCGCCCAGACGATGAGCGTATAGACGAGGATCCGGACGGCAGTCTCGTGACGAGAAACCACCGACGGGAGCATCGGAACATCGGCCGCGGTGTAGTCCTCTTCGTAACGAATGGCCAGGGCCCAGAAATGAGGCGGGGTCCAAAAGAAGATGATGGCGAAGAGCAGAACCGGGGCCCAAGCGAGGGAATCGGTGACGGCGGACCAGCCGATAAGCACCGGAGCAGCTCCAGCCGCTCCACCGATCACGATGTTGCTGCTCGAGGTTCGCTTCAACCACAACGTGTAGATGAAGACATAGAACAGACAGGCCGAAACGGCCAGAATGGCACTCAAAAGGTTCACGAAGACCCAGAGCCATACGAAAGCGACGGCTTCAAGCCCGATAGCGAAAATCAGGGCATTCCGGGGCTGAATCAGCCCCGTGACCAGTGGGCGATTGCGGGTTCGACGCATGAGGGCGTCAATGTCCCGATCGACGTACATGTTGATGGCGTTGGCGCCACCGGCCGCTCCGGTTCCACCCACCACCGTTGCCAGCATGAGCCACCAGGACGGCAAACCACGCTCGGCCACGATCATCGTGGGCACCGTCGTAATGAGCAGAAGCTCAATGATGCGGGGTTTCGTAAGGGCGATATACCCCCGAAGCCGCGCTGCGAGGGGTGGTTGCGCGACCGATTCCATCGGGGCCGATGCTAGGGCGATGGGTCCCGAGGCGGACAATCGGGGCAGTCGCTCCGGAATCTTCACGTCACCGAGCCGCTGGGGTTGGGGAAGGTTGAGTGGACTCCCGTACCATCGGCACCGTGCGGTTGCCTCGACTCTCCCCTCGGGCCTACCGGCGCATCACCCTTGTGGCCCTGCTCGCGCAGGTGTTCATCACCGTCAGCGGCGCCGCCGTCCGACTGACCGGTTCGGGACTCGGATGCTCCGACTGGCCAACCTGCGAAGAAAATCAGATCGTCGCGCCACTCGAGTACCACGCCATGATCGAGTTCGTAAACCGAACTGTCACCGGCTTTGTATCCGTCGCGGTCATTCTCGCTGTGCTCGGTTCGCTCATTCGGACACCGCGCCGTCGAGATCTCACGTGGCTTTCGCTCGGACTCGTTGCGGGCGTCATCGGACAAATCGTTCTCGGTGGCCTCACGGTGTTATTCGAACTTCAGCCACCGTTCGTGATTGCGCACTTCGCTGTCTCGATTGTGTTGATTTGGAATGCATTCGTTCTTCATGAGCGTTCGAAATACGCGCAGTCTCCTGCTCTACCAGTCGTTCCGCGCAACGCGCGCATTCTTGGTCGCGTCCTGGTTGTTGTCTCAGCGCTCACGTTGTTCACAGGAACGATCGTTACCGGCACTGGCCCACACGGTGGTGACGAAAATGTCGAACGCCTTTCCTTCGATATCACATCAGTTGCACGCGTTCACAGCATCACGGTGTGGATTTTTCTCGCACTCACAATCGTCACGCTTTTCATCCTGCATCGAACTGGAGCGCCGCTCAGTGTGAACCGACGCGCGAAGTATCTCGTCGCGGCGATCGTCATTCAGGGCGTGATCGGTTACGTCCAATATTTCAACAGCGTTCCACCCGGCCTTGTACTCATTCACGTATTCGGCAGTGTGGTGGTCTGGATCGCAGTACTTGCATTCGACCTTTCACTCGTTGCACGGCCACTTGAAACCGATCCGAGTGAATCACCGTCAACAACGTCATGACGCGTCCGCATGCTTCCGATGTTGCGCCGGTTGAAATTGATGAACCATCAATCGACACAAATCTCAACGTCGATCATCCGTGGATCGTTCTTGTTTGGAATGATCCAATCAATCTGATGTCGTACGTGACCTACGTACTGCAAAAAGTTTTTGGCTACAGCCATGAGAAGGCTGAGTCGCTCATGCTTGATGTTCATGAGAAGGGACGAGCAGTCGTTTCGAACGGCTCAAAAGAAAAGGCAGAGCTCGATGTTTTCCGTCTGCACGAACATGGCCTTTGGGCCACGATACAGCAGGACTGACATGGCCTTCGGATTCAAGCGAACGATTCAGAGCAAAGGACCGGATCGTTTCATTATCAATCTGCGCGCAGACCTGCGCGAAGTCATCGCTGCAGTGTGCGATGACGTACTTGCCGCGCTTGATGATGAGAACGCTCCCGACCGCGATCCGATGCTTCGTCGTGTGTTCCCCGTTGCACACGCGACGGATGAATCAGTCAACGAGGCCTATCGCGACCTCGTTCATAGCGATCTGCTTCGCACCCGCCGCGAAGCACTTGAGCGAGTCTCGGCCACGGCAAACGACTCTGAACTCGATAGGGCCACGCTTGAGACCTGGATGGTTGGACTCAATACCGTCCGCCTTGTTCTGGGTACCCGTCTCGACGTCAGCGAGGACGGATTCCCCCAGCTCGAGGCCGATGACCCCGAACTCCCTGCATGGGCGCTCTATGAGTTCCTCGGAGTGCTCGTCGGCATGGTCGTCGACGCCCTCGCTCGCACGGTCTGAACCGCGTGCAACTCAGCATTGGGGATGGCACTGAGGGTGCTGCTATGGTCTGCAGGCCCTAGCGGCACAAGAGCCCCCATCGTCCAGCGGCCTAGGACGCCTGCCTTTCACGCAGGTAACACGGGTTCGAATCCCGTTGGGGGTGCGCAGCAGTTTCTGGTCCCGTGGTGCAGTTTGGAGTGCACGCCGGCCTGTCAAGCCGGAGGTCGCGGGTTCAAATCCCGTCGGGACCGCCAACTGCCGCACCGGTTCGCCGGGGCGTCAGGGACGGAGACTCTGTCTCCACGGTCGGGTAGCTCAGTTGGCAGAGCGGCCGCCTGAAAAGCGGTAGGTCACCGGATCGACGCCGGTCCCGACCACAGTGAAAAGGCCCGGGCTTTGCGCCCGGGCCTTTTGTGGTGCGTTCTCGTGATGGTCTTCAGCGGGCGAAAGCGTCCTTCAAGGCTGCCGCCACCTGATCCTGTGCTTCGGTGGCCACGTCGATTGCTGCATCCATGGAGAAGAACCCATGGAACATGCCTTCGTATTCGACGTGATCGACATCGACGCCGGCTTCAAGGAGTTTGGTGGCATAGGCATTGCCCTGATCGCGCAACGGATCGAAGCCTGCAGTCACGACGACCGCGGGCGGTGCGCCGGCAAGATCGCTGAGGATGGGTGAGTATCGCGGATCGCGTACGTCTTCGATCGTGACGGTGTAGTGCTCGTGGAAGAAGTCCATTGCCGTGCGGGTGAGCATGTAGCCCTCGGCGTTGTCGGTCATTGAGGGTCGATCGCAGCTGCCATCGGTGACTGGATAGATCAGCGCTTGCTGGATGACCTCCACATGCTCGTGCTCACGAGACATGTTGGCGACGACTGCGGCGAGGTTGCCACCGGCGCTGTCGCCGGCAACAGCAAGACGAGAGGTGTCGACATTCAATTCCTCACCATGGGTCGCGACCCATTCGGTGGCAGCCCACGCATCGTCAATCGCTGCGGGGAACTTCGCTTCCGGAGCAAGGCGATAGTCGACGGCTACGACTACGCAGTCTGCCTTCGACGCAATCGTGCGACAGCAATGGTCGTGTGACTCAAGATCGCCGATCACCCAGCCGCCGCCATGGAAAAACACTGTGACGGGAAGACCGGCTTCAGTGCTGGGGCGATAGATGCGAACGGGGATATCACCCGCGGGACCAGGGATGGATCGATCGGTGACACTGGCGAGCTCAATCGGGCTTGGCATCGCCGTCATGCTCATCCGCTCACGGAGTTCTTCGGGCGTCATCCCGTCGAAGGTGAAGCCGGAATCAGCCATGAGATCGAGAATGACCTTTGCTTGCGGATCAAGTGCCACGTGACGTCCCCCTTGAAGTGGTGTGGGTTCCAACTGTGGCACAGCCAACCAACGACCGCCCTGCGTATCGATCGTCGATTTCGATTTACAGGCCGAGTACTGCGGGCACTTCGGCGTGATTATCAATCACGACATCGCCTTCTGGTCCGTGTTCAGGGTCATCGTCAGTCACTCCGCGATAACGAAGCGCCAACATGCCCATCCCCTTGGCGCCAGCAATATCAGTGCGACGAAGGTCGCCGATATGTGCTGCACGCGACGGATCGACTCCACCCAAGCCTTCGAGAGCATGTTCAAAAATCGCTGCATCGGGTTTGTACACACCGACATCGTCAGAGAACGACCAGTGATCAAACAATGCAAGTACGCCGTGGCCTTCGAGATACTCGCGCAACACGGTTGAAGGCGTGAGGCCCACATCGCAAACGATACCAACGCGCAAGCCGGCGTCTTTCAGTCGATGCAGCGTGGGCACCAGGTTGTCGGTGAGGTCAAGTTGCATCGCGCGCGGCGCTGACAGATACGCGTCGATGACTCGGAAGCGCACCTGTTCATCATCGGTGTGGCCGAGAACATCGAGCACGGTTTCTGCAGCGTGATAACCGGTGAACTGTTCACCCTGACCCCACGATGCGTCGAAGCGCTTCCATGCTTCGTTGAATGCGGCATCAATGTCATCGTGTTCCGCAGGAAGTCCATGCGAAACAAGTACCTCAGCGATTGCCAGCCTGCGTTGCACGCGCGTCGCAGCAACATCAGCTCGCACGAGCGTGTCCCAGAAGTCGAATGTGATCGCGTCGAACCGCGACACGTTGTTCAGCGCTTTCGGATGACACCGTCGCGAACTGCAGCCTCAGCAGCGGCAGCCGCAACGAGAGGCGCAATGCGCTTGTCGAACACCGACGGAATGACGTGATCGGGAGCGAGATCTTCAGCGCTCACAGCGTTCGCAATTGCGTACGCCGCAGCAACCTTCATGTTCTCGGTGATCTGCGTTGCACCGGCGTCGAGCGCACCACGGAACAAACCGGGGAACGCAAGAACGTTGTTGATCTGGTTCGGGAAATCGCTTCGGCCCGTTGCCATAACTGCAACGCAGCCTTCTGCTTCTTCCGGACGAATCTCGGGATCAGGGTTCGCCATTGCGAACACGATCGGATCCTTCGCCATCGTCAGAACATCTTGACGATTGATGAGGTTCGGTCCACTCACACCGATGAAGACATCGGAGCCCGGCATGATGTCGGCCAATGAACCCTGACGGCCTTCGGGGTTGGTGTTCTCGGCAAACCACTGCTTCGCAACGTTGAGGTTTCCGCGACCGTTGTACACAGCGCCTTCGCGATCGACACCGATGATGTTGCGCACACCGGCATTCATCAGAATCTTTGAGATGGCAACACCGGCAGCGCCAACACCTGCGATGACCACGGTGAGGTCTTCCATCTTCTTGTTGACGATCTTGAGAGCGTTCATGAGTGCAGCAAGCGTGACAACTGCAGTGCCGTGCTGGTCATCGTGGAACACCGGAATGTCGAGCAGTTCCTTGAGGCGATCTTCAACCTCAAAACATGCGGGCGCAGCGATGTCTTCAAGGTTGATGCCACCAAATGACGGAGCAATGTTCACGACAGTGCGAATGATTTCTTCAGGGTCTTTGGTATCGAGGCAGATCGGGAAACCATCGACGCCCGCGAATTCCTTGAACAGAAGTGCTTTGCCTTCCATCACCGGCATGGCGCCGTAGGGACCAATATCGCCGAGACCAAGGACTGCGGTGCCGTCACTCACGATGGCAACAGTGTTCTTACGAATGGTCAGTTCGTGCGCGAGGTGCTGATCCTTCTCGATCGCAGTACAAATTCGCGCAACGCCTGGCGTGTAGGCCATTGAAAGATCGTCACGGTCGTTGACAGCGATCCGACTTACGACATCGATCTTGCCGCCCGCATGGATTGCAAACGTTCGGTCTTCCCATTCGAGAAGTTCGATCCCCTGAACACCACGAACAGCTTCGAGTACCTGCTGCTGATGGGCTTCGCTCGAGCAGTTGACGACAACGTCTTCGTCAAGCGATTCCTTCTTGGCCTCGAATCCTTCGAGGGACCAAATGTTTCCGCCTACTGAACCAATAGCGGTAGCGAGACGGCCGAGAGCTCCAGGTTCATTCCCCAGACGGACGCGAAGACGGATGCTAAAAGCGGCGGTAGTTGAGTCAGCCATAGGGCGGAGACGCTACCCGTCGGGCCCATGCCGTCCCCAAGTCGGGGCTCAGGGCCCCAAAGTCACCCGTTTTCGGAAGGTCAGGCCCCTTCGTAGGGGAACCCAAGTTCGGGGGCAGTCACCAGCGCCCGGAACGCAAGGCCTTCGGCTTCGGCCATGGCCTGGCAGGTGCCGCCACGATCAACCACCACCATCACCATCACCGGTTCAGCCCCAAGTTCACGAGCGACATGCACCGCTTCCATCGGCGAGGTGCCTCGGGTAACGGTGTCGTCGGTGATGACGACCTTGTCGCCCGGTTCGAGCGGACCAGCAAGGCGACCAGCGACGCCATGGTCCTTGGCCTCTTTGCGAATGGTGAACGACTTGAGGTGACAGCCACGAGTCGCGGCCACAGCAGCAATGCCGTACGCGACGGGATCAGCACCAACAGTGAGCCCACCGATCGCTGTGACGTCGTCGGGAATCAGATCAAGCGCAAGATCAGCCATGAGCAAAAGTCCGTCGGGGCGGCATGCGGTCTGCTTTGAGTCGATGAACCACGAACTCTTCTTGCCCGACTTCAACGTGAAGTCACCGGTGCGCACCGAGTAACGAAGAAGGTGATCAATCAGTTGCTGCTTTGTCGCGTCACTCATGGTCAGGAACCTACCGGGCGGCGAGCGACGAGGGAGCGGTTTCGACTGCGTTCGTTTCGGTGCGTCTGTGTCAGACGATGCGGACGGTGCCGTCACCTTCGACGATGCGCCCGATGACGGTGGCCCGATGTCCAGCGGTACGAGCAACATCGAGCGCCTTCAACGATTCCGATTCCGACACGACCACGATCATTCCGACGCCCATGTTGAACACGCGCGCCATTTCGTCATCGGCCACAGAACCGAGACGCTGGATCTCGTTGAAAATCGGCGGTACGTCCCAGGTTCCCCATGTGACTTCAGCAGCGGTCCCATGCGGGAGCACGCGATTGAGATTGCCCGGAATGCCACCGCCAGTGATGTGAGCGACGCCGCGAACATCGACCGCCTTCTGCAGCGCGGCAATGGCCGGCGAAAAGATCACCGAAGGGGCAAGAAGTTCCTCGGCAAGCGTGTGATGCGCGCCTTCATAGGCGGGCCCATCCAGCGGAAGCTGCGCGCGTTCAAGGAGCACGCGACGAGCAAGCGAGAAACCGTTTGATCGAAGATTCTGCGACGGGAGACCGATAAGCACATCGCCGGGTGCGATCGTGGCGCCGGTGATGAGCGCATCACGATCTGCGATACCGACAGCGAAGCCAACGAGATCGAATTCGCCCGCTTCCATTGCACCGGGATGTTCGGCCATTTCGCCACCGACCAACGCGCAACCGGCCTGGCGACATCCGTCGGCCACACCTTCCACGAGTTGATCGATGTGATCGGGATCGAGTCTTCCTACTGCGATGTAGTCGAGAAAGAACAGCGGCTCGGCACCTTGGCACACAAGATCATCGACACACATGGCAACAAGGTCGACACCGATCGTGGTGAACCGACCCGTTGCTTGGGCAACAAGTGCTTTCGTTCCGACGCCATCAGTTGACGACACAAGGACTGGCTTTTTGTAACGAGCGAGGTCGAGAGCAAAGAGGCCACCGAATCCGCCGATATCACCAATGACTTCGGGTCGGAACGTTGAACGGACGTGAGACTTGATGCGATCGACTGCTTCTTCGCCAGCGTCGATGCTGACACCAGCACCGGCATAGGTTTCACCAGTTGTTGCGTCGTCAGCCATCTGTTTCTTCCGATGAGAAGGAAAGCGCATCTTGCGCAGGGAGAGTCGGGGCGACATCGAGCGTGTCGGCCAATGCGTTCGTTGTCGTCGGCGACGAAGATGGCATCTCGAGGATGTGTTTACCGAGCTCGACAGGGATTGCCACTGGGTAATTGCCAGTCAGGCATGCATCGCAGAACCCTGCTCCCACTGCGCCAGTTGCCGACAGCAAACGGTCGAGCGTGAGATACGACAACGAATCGACGTTGAGGTATTCGCGGATTTCATCGACGCTCATGTTGGCGGCAAGAAGTTCTCCGCGAGTTCCGGTGTCCATGCCGTAGAAACATGGCCACTTATAAGGCGGCGACGAAACGCGCATGTGAACCTCGGCGGCCCCTGCTTCACGCAGCATTGAGACCATGGCGCGAGTCGTAGTGCCACGCACGATGGAATCGTCGACCACGATGAGACGACGTCCGGCGATGTTGTCGCGCAACGGATTCAGCTTCATGCGCACACCCAGCGCGCGCATTTCCTGATTCGGCGCAATAAACGTGCGGCCGATGTAGCGGTTCTTTACGAGTCCTTGGCCGAACGGAATTCCCGACTTACGCGCGTAACCCTCCGCGGCCGGAATGCCGGATTCGGGAACGCCCATCACGAGATCAGCGTCGACTGGTGCTTGCTCGGCAAGTTGTTCGCCCATACGAACACGTGCTTGATGCACGCTTTGGCCGTAAAGACGTGTGTCCGGTCGAGCGAAGTACACGAACTCGAATAAGCACAACTTGGGATCAACAACCGCTGGATCAAATACGCGCACTGCGCGATAACCCGTGGCGTCGATCACGATCATCTCGCCCGGTTCGAGTTCGCGAACAAGGTGTGCGCCAACTACATCGAGTGCGGGGCTTTCCGACGCGAGCACCCAACCGTTATCGAGCTTGCCGAGACAAAGCGGGCGGAATCCGTTGGGATCGCGGACACCAATGATGTGGCCCTCGTCCATGGCAACGACGGAGAATGCGCCCTTTAGGCGAGGAAGGATCGCCTGCATGGCGCGTTCGAGGGCGCGGTGATCCGAACTTTCGTCGGGATTCTTGGCGAGTTCCGAAGCAAGCAATTCGGCCATGACATCGCTGTCAGAACTCACCGTGCCCGGAAGCATGCCGAGTTCGTCAGCGAGTTCGGCGGTGTTTACGAGGTTGCCGTTATGCGCGATTGCGACCGTGTGCGCACCGACATCGCGATACACCGGCTGCGCGTTATGCCACACGCTCGAACCGGTCGTTGAGTAACGCGTATGACCAATTGCGAGGTGACCAGTAAGTGCAGCAAGCGTTCGATCATCGAATGCATTCGACACCAGACCGGTGTCTTTCACGACCGTGACCGTTGAGCCATCGCTCACGGCCATGCCGGCGGCTTCTTGGCCGCGATGTTGCAACGCGTAGAGACCTAAATACGTGAGATGCGAAACCGCTTGACCCGGTGCGTACACACCAAAGACGCCACAGGCTTCCTTCGGAGTGTCGTCATCGGGATTCACGCGGTCAGTTTGCACGATTTAGTCCTGCGCCGTGCCGGCACCGAGTGCGGAAGGAATGTGGTTGGTCCAGGCATCGACAACATCGGAAAGCGGAAGATCGACAAGACCCTTCACACTGAAACGATCGCCACCTGCAACACCGATGCGAGCGACGGGAACGCCGGCTTGCTCACAGATGTTTTCCACGACGCCCATTGATTCGGGTTCGACACACACCACGACTCGTGACGGACCTTCAGAAAAGAGTTCGGCCGCGTCAGCAACCCGAGCAACTGAAACGCCGATGCCCGACTTCGCTGCCATTTCGGCGAGTGCAACACCAAGGCCGCCACCGGACACATCGTGGATGCCAGCAAGCACATCGCCAGCAACGAGTTTGCGAACGACTTCGGCCACCTTGAGATGAAGCGCTGCATCGAGAGCTGGAAGTGTTCCGCCGTTGTGCCCGCGAGCTCGAGCCCAACGAGAACCGGAAACCTCGGGCTGCGTCACGCCAATGACCATGAGGCGACCTTGCGCAACGAGCCCGACCCCTGGCGGGCGACGATCAAGTGAATCGATCACACCGAGCATGCCAACTACCGGGGTGGGATCGATGTCGGTGCCCTGAGATTCGTTATAAAGACTGACGTTTCCGCCGATGACAGGAGTATCGAAGGCGAGACAAGCTTCGGACATTCCGTCGATCGCTTCGGAAAGTTGCCACATAACTTCAGGATGTTCGGGATTGCCGAAGTTCAAACAATTCACGACTGCCAAGGGACGAGCACCAACGCACGCGAGATTCAGCAGCGATTCGGCAACGGTGAGTGCAGTGCCCTGACGGGGATCAACCGCACACCACCGGTGATTGCCGTCGGTGGTGAGGGCAATACCGCGGCCAGTGTCGACGCCGGTGGTGGGGTGCTTCAGACGAAGCACTGCTGCGTCGCCACCCGGACCCTCAACGGTGTTGAGGAACAGCTGGTGGTCGTACTGCGAGAACACCCAGCGCGCATCGGCAAGAAGTTCGAGCAATTCCGCTGCGGTGTCGACTGACGTCGGTGCAGGTTCGGTGCCCATCGTGCGAGTCGCAGCATCAAAGATTGCCGGTGCAGCGATCGGACGGTTGTAAAGCGGCGCATCCTCGTGCAGCGAAGCAGCGGGGATATCGCAAAGGATTTCGCCATCGAACCCGTCGCGGATGCGGAGGCGACCACCTTCGGGATGACCAGTGGCAGGTCCGTCGGTGACGATGCCGATAACAGAAGAACGAACTTCCCAGCGCGCACAGATTGCGAGCACCTGATCGAGATCGGCGGGCTCAACAATGGCGAGCATGCGTTCTTGGCTTTCCGAAGTCATGACCTCGAACGGTTCCATCCCCGCTTCGCGACGCGGGATGGCGTTGACGTCAACATCCATGCCCATGCCACCGCGGCTTGCGGTTTCACTCGTGGCACATGCAAGACCCGCGCCACCGAGATCTTGAATGCCAACAACGAGACCAGCATCAAGAAGTTCGAGACAAGCTTCGATCAGACGCTTCTCTTCGTAGGGATCGCCGACCTGCACCGACGGACGCTTTTCAGCGTCGGTTTCTTCATCAGAGAAACCGGCGGAGGCAAGAACACTCACGCCTCCGATGCCGTCACGACCTGTGCTTGAACCAAGCAACACCGCAAGGTTGCCAACACCGGTGGCCTGTCCGAGCACGAGGCGTTCGGTCGGAAGAACGCCAAGGCACAGCACGTTGACAAGCGGATTACCCATATAGGTAGGGTCGAAAACGGTTTCGCCACCGATGGTGGGAACGCCCACCGAGTTGCCGTAACCAGAGACGCCGCTGATGACACCTTCGGCAATCCAACGGCTGCGGGGGTCATCGAGCGGACCGAATCGCAACGGATCCATTAGCGCGATCGGACGTGCGCCCATGGTGAAGATGTCGCGCAGAATGCCGCCGACTCCGGTCGCCGCACCTTGGTAGGGCTCAATTGCAGAAGGGTGGTTGTGCGATTCGATTCGAATTGCAGCAGCGATTCCGTCGCCGACATCGACAACACCGGCGTTTTCGCCAGGACCCACGAGCACCCACGGTGCTTCAGTGGGGAGTCGCTTGAGATGCACACGAGATGACTTGTACGAGCAGTGCTCGGACCACATGACCGCAAACATCGCTAACTCAAGGTGGTTGGGGTCGCGGCTCAGAATCGTGCGGATGTCTTCGTATTCGGAATCAGTAAGTCCGAGTGAACGGTGAATCGCGTCATCCATTACGTACAGGCTAGTGCGCTGGAACGCCACGATTCTCCGGGTTTCGACGTGACCATTGTCGGTTTCGCGGCAGTGTGATGGACTCAACGCTCATGAGTGACCCGACCTCTGAACCTTCCGAGGGCAAACCCCGAATCGGCCTTCCTCCCGGCACGATGACCGAGAGCCACAAGGCCGCGCTCAAAGAGGGTCGTGAGCGCGGACAGATCGTGCGTCGCTACCTCCAAGCGATCGAGTCGGCCAAGCCCAGACGCGGCCGGCCAGTCACTCCCGAAGGTTTGCGCAAGAGCATCGAGAAGATCGATGCGAACCTCGCAACCGAAAAGGATCCGTTGCGCAAGCTCGATCTGGTGCAATCGAAGATCAAGAAGCAGAAGGAGCTCGAAGAACTCGAGTCACCGATTGATCTCGTGGCCCTTGAATCCGAGTTCATTGGCGTGGCCAAGGACTACAACGATTCGAAAGAACTCAGTCCCGAGGCTTGGATTGAGCTCGGTGTGCCGCGCGAGGTATTGCGGCGAGCCGGAATTCTCAGCTGAAAACTTCGTTCAGCAGCGAACGATTAGGCAGAAAGCAACGAGCGCAGCAACGGCAAACCGTCGGTGCTGCCAAGTAGTTCGCTGGTCGAGCGTTCCGGGTGCGGCATAAGCCCAACCACGTTGCGACCTTCGTTGCACACGCCGGCAATGTCATCGACCGAACCATTTGGGTTCACGACGTAACGCAACACGATGCGATCTTCATCACGAAGTTGCGCAAGCGTTTCGGAATCGCAGGTGTAGTTACCTTCGAAGTGGTTGATCGGAATGCTCAGAACTGCGCCCTTGTCAGCTGCACGAGTGAGCACCGAGTTTGTGGTCTCAACCCGCAACTGTGCGGGTGCGCAAACAAACTTCAGACCAGCGTTTTTCTGCAGAGCGCCGGGAAGGAGCCCTGCTTCGGTAAGCACCTGAAAACCGTTACAAATTCCGACAACTGGGCCGCCTGCAGCAGCAAATTCAGCGACCGCTGACATCACTGGCGAGAAGCGTGCGATTGCACCGGGTCGCAAGTAATCACCGTGCGCAAATCCACCAGGAACGATGACGGCATCGACACCATTCACCGTTGCGTCGCCGTGCCAAAGAAGTTCAGGCTCGCCACCAACGAGGCGCATGGCCTCGAGCATGTCCTGCTCGCAGTTCGAACCGGGGAAGACAACGACCCCGACGCGTGAACTCACGATGCGACGCCAGCTGGTTCGAGTTCAACAATCGCGTCTTCAATGACGGGATTGGTGAGGAATCGACGACACAGATCTTCGGCCTCTGAACGCGCGGCGGCTTCATCGGGGGCGTCGATTTCGAAACGAATGCTCTTGCCGACTCGCACGCCGCTCACACCTGCAAAACCCAGCGTGGGCATGGCTCGTTCGATGGTGGAACCTTGGGGATCAGCGATCCCAGGTCGAAGGCGAACTTCGACGTGCACCGAAAAGATCATGAGACCATGTTCGCACATCGACGCGCGTATGCGACGCAGAACTGCATCCGGTCGATCGTCACCCGCGCCATTCGGAAAATGATCGACCAGTGATGCGCTCGTAGGCATCGATGTACCGAGCGCTCGTGGTGTCGACGACCTCCGCGGGAAGCGGTGGCGCGGGTGGCTGCTTGTTCCAATCGAGCCCATCGAGGTAATCGCGCACTGGCTGCTTATCGAACGAAGGCGGCGTACTTCCCGGCTTCCAGCGTTCCGCCGGCCAGAACCGTGAGGAATCGGGGGTCAGAACCTCGTCACACAGAACGAGTTCGCCATCGATCAAGCCCAATTCAAACTTGGTGTCAGCAATGAGAATGCCTCGGGCTGCGGCCCACTCGGCACCCTTTGTGTAGAGCTCGAGTGCAACTGAACGAGCCCGTTCGGCGAGGTCGGCACCCATCAGATCGACAGCGGCTTCGAAGGAAATGTTCTCGTCGTGGCCTTCGGCAGCCTTGGTGGAGGGGGTGAAAACTGGCTCGGGGAGTTGCGCGGATTCAAGCAGACCAGCGGGGAGTTGCTGGCCGTGCATCGTGCCATTGGCCCTGTATTCCTTCCAGGCCGAACCGGTGAGATACCCACGAACGATGCATTCGATGGGAAGCATTTCGGCCTTGCGGCACAACATGATGCGGCCTTGCCAATCGTCGCGCTGGGCCGCAGGTGGGCAGTCGTCGAGCGAGGTCGAAATCAGGTGGCTGCCAACGACACCTTGGAAGGTCTCGAACCAGAACGCGCTCATGGCGGTGAGCACTCGGCCCTTTTCGGGAATCGATTCGGCCATGACCACATCGAAAGCGCTTAGACGATCGGAGGTCACCATCAGCAAGCGGTTGTCGCCAGCGTCGTAGATGTCACGAACCTTGCCGGAATAGATGTGTGGGAGTGGGTCGGTCATAGCGGTTCTCCTGGAATGGCCCGCGGCCGATCCTCAGTTCAGAGGATGTCCCCCGGACGATACCCAGCAGCAGCAGGGTCGGACGCCACGAGTTCCGAAACAGTTGCAACAAATGACGCAACCTGTTCCGGTGCGCGACCAACAAAGTCGATTGGGTGTGCGAGTACGCCGGCGAGTTCATCGGGAGCAAGACCAAGACGCGGATCGGCAGCGAGTCGCTCAATGAGGTCATTGCCTTCGGCGCCGTCCTCGCGAAGTCGCAGCGCTGCCGCAACTGCATGTTCCTTAATTGCTTCATGCGCTTGTTCGCGACCCACACCGTTGCGCACTGCAGCAACGAGCACTTTGGTCGTTGCGAGGAACGGCAGATAGCGATCAAGTTCGCGTTCAATAACTGCGGGATACGAACCAAAGTCGGCAAGAACCGTGAGGAACGTTTCGAACAAACCATCGATGGCAAGGAACGCGTCAGGAAGCGCAACGCGGCGCACAACCGAACAACTGACATCGCCTTCATTCCATTGGTCGCCAGCAAGCGACGCAACCATCGTGAGGTGGCCACGAAGAATGGCCAACAAACCGCCAATGCGCTCGCAACTGCGACTATTCATCTTGTGCGGCATCGCTGAAGACCCCACCTGACCAGGTCGGAATCCTTCCGTTGCGAGTTCTTGCCCAGCCATAAGGCGAATCGTGAGCGCGAGGTCGGCAGGACCAGCAGCAGCCTGAACGAGGGCCGAAACGACATCGAGGTCGAGCGAGCGCGGATACACCTGTCCAACGTTGGTGAGCCACGCATCAAAACCAAGGTGCGCTGCGACACGAGATTCAAGTTGCTCGAGACGGGCTCCGTCGCCATCGAACAGATCAAGCATGTCTTGTTGCGTGCCGACCGGACCCTTGATGCCGCGCATCGGATAGCGCGCAAGAAGATCGTCGACCCGGTACAGCGCCTGCAGCAACTCTTCACCAGCGTTTGCGAATCGCTTTCCGAGTGTCGTTGCTTGCGCGGGAACGTTGTGTGAACGGCCAGTCATCACTACCGTTGCTGATTCCGCGGCGCGTTCGGCCAACCTGGCGAGTGCAGCGAGCATGCGACCACGAATCACCACAAGTGATCGGCGCAACTGCAGTTGCTCAACATTCTCGGTGAGATCACGAGAGGTCATGCCTTTGTGGATCTGCTCGTAACCGGCCAGTGCACAGAACTCGTCGATGCGGGCCTTTACATCGTGGCGAGTGACGCGTTCACGTGCATCGATGGAATCGAGATCGACATGGTCGATCACTCGTCGATAGGCATCGATCGCATCGTCGGGCACGGCCACGCCGAGATCACGCTGAGCCTCAAGAACAGCAAGCCAAAGCTCGCGTTCAAGAACAATTTTCTGTTCGGGCGACCACAGTCGGACCATCTCCGCGCTCGCATACCGAGCTGCAAGAACATTGGGCACAGACGTGGACGCCATTCGGTCTCCTCAAACGCCCAAAACGGGCACCTCTTCAGGATACGACCACACCGAGGTGACCTCGGCGCGATTTACAGATCAAGAATTGGCGCGACGAGCGCGATCATCAGTCCTGTGGGCCGCAGCGTCCGAGGCAATGTCGTTGCGATGGTGCAGACCGGGCCAAGAAATCTTGCTCACCGCGTCGTAGGCAGTCTGCCGGGCTTCGGCCAAAGTGGCGCCCTGACCAGTCACGGTAAGCACTCGACCACCAGCGGTAATGAGTTGACCCTGATCGTTCGCGCCAACTCCAGCACAAAACACCGTTGCACCAGCGACTGATTGCGCGTCATCGAGACCTTCGATCACATCGCCGGTGCGAACATCGCGCGGGTAACCCTCGGCCGCGCACACGACCGTGACGGCTGCGCCATCGTCGAAGTTTGGTGCTGCACCGAGTCGGCCTGCAGCGGCGGCAGCGAGCAGTTCGCCGAGATCGCTGGTGAGTCGGGGAAGCACCACCTGTGTTTCCGGATCACCGAAACGCACGTTGTATTCGAGCATTTTCGGACCATTCGGCGTGAGCATGAGGCCGGCATACAGAACACCGCGGTAATCGATTCCGATCGAACGTAAATAGGCGAGCGTGGGAAGCACACCGTCGTTCATCACGGCATCAATCACTGATTGATCGGCGACAGGAACGGGTGAGTAGGCACCCATGCCACCGGTGTTCGGTCCAGCATCGCCATCGCCAACGCGTTTGAAATCTTGTGCGGGAGCGAGGGCAACCGCGTTGGTCCCGTCACAAATTGCGAGTACCGAAACCTCAGGGCCAGTGAGACCTTCCTCAATCACAAGCGTGCGTCCGGCATCACCGAAAGCGTCGCCCGAGAGATAGTCGAGAACCGCAGCGCGAGCCTCTTCAAGCGATGTCGTGACGATGACGCCTTTGCCCGCGGCGAGACCGTCGGTCTTCACGACATACAGACCATCAAGTGTGTCCAAGAAAGCGAAAGCTGGTTCCGCTTCGGTAAAGGTGCCGTGGCGTGCGGTCGGGACACCGGCCGCGACAAGAACCTCTTTCATCCACGCCTTCGAGCCTTCGAGACGCGCGCCGTCGGCACCGGGACCGAATACCAACTTTCCTGCCACACGAAGTTCGTCGGCAAGACCAGCAACCAGCGGAGCTTCGGGACCAATCACATAGAGATCAGCGTCGATTTCCGTTGCAGGCGTAGCGACCGAACCAGGAATACCCGGATTACCAGGCGTGACAACAACCTCGTGATGGCGGCGCAGCACCGTGGCGAGCGCATGCTCACGGCCACCAGAACCGACGACGCAGACTTTCATCAGCCGTTGAAGTTCAAGTACTGATCGCGCCCCGGCCCAACGCCAACAAGCCCAATCGGTACACCGATCTGATCCTGCAAGAACGACACGTAATCGAATGCTTCCTTCGGAAGGTCGTCACGCGATGTCACGCCAGAAATGTCGGTTTTCCAACCGGGGAACTCTGCGTACACCGGTGTGACTTCGTGCAGCACCGACTGGTGATACGGAAGGTGTGTGAACGTTTCGCCATTGAGTTCATAGGCGATGCACACCTTGATCGAATCGAACGTGTCGAATACGTCAAGTTTTGTTAGCGCGATTTCCGATAGCGAATTCAAACGCACCGAGTGGCGCAACATCACCGCATCGCACCAACCCGTGCGGCGACGACGGCCGGTGTTCGTTCCGTACTCATGACCGATGTCGATCAGCGCGTCGCCAATTTCGTCGGTAAGTTCGGTTGGGAACGGTCCTGAACCAACGCGAGTTGTGTACGCCTTAGCAATTCCAACAACACGGTCGATATAACGAGGACCAATACCGGCGCCGGTACATGCACCGCCGGCGACAGGGTTTGACGAGGTCACGAACGGATACGTGCCGTGATCAAGATCAAGGAACGTTGCCTGTGCACCTTCAAGCAGAACGTTTTCGCCAGCCTCAAGTGATTCGTGAATGAGATTCACCGAATCGGTGATCATCGGTGCAAGGCGCGGCGCACACACATCAAGGTATTCGGTAGCAATCGCGTCGCCATCGAGCGGAAGCTGATTGAACACCTTGGCAAAAATCGCGTTCTTCTCTTTGAGCGCAACATCAAGCTTCTCGCGGAAGATTTTCGGATCGAGAAGATCCTGCACACGCAGACCAACGCGGGCCGCTTTGTCGGCATAGGCCGGGCCAATACCGCGCTTGGTGGTGCCCACCTTGTTCTTGCCGAGACGACGCTCGGTGAGCTTGTCGAGTTCCTGGTGATACGGGAGGATCAAATGCGCGTTGCCGCTGATCTTGAGCTTCGAGGTATCGACACCCTTGCCTTCGAGCATGTCGAGTTCAGCGATGAGCACGCGAGGATCGACCACAACACCGTTGCCGATGACCGGAACGATGTGCGGGTAAAGGATGCCGCTTGGCACCAACTGCAACTTGAAGGACTCGCCATCGACCACGAGGGTGTGGCCCGCGTTATGACCGCCCTGATAGCGGACGACGAGATGTTGATCGCGGGCGAACAGGTCGGTGAACTTGCCCTTCCCCTCGTCACCCCACTGGGTTCCGACGACGACGGTTGCTGGCACGGTGAACTCCTCAATGGCACTGCATGGGAACCGAGAAACACTACCCGTTGGCGTTTCACCCGGCCCCACCCGATTTCGGGCGCTGCGGAAGGATCCGAGCGATCGAACCCTGCTGTCTAGGCTCAGCACGATGATGACCGCCGCCCCCCGCCCAACCGGCGTTCACCGGGTTCTGCCCTACATCCGCATTATGCGGGTCGATCACTGGTTCAAGAACGTGTTCGTTCTGCCCGGGATCGTGGTGGCACTCAGTTCCCAGGAAAGCATCGAATGGTCGAGCCTGCTTCGGAACTTCATCATCGGGATGGCCGCGGTCTGCCTCATTGCCTCGAGCAACTACGTGATCAACGAGGTGCTCGATGCACCCTTCGACCTTCACCACCCAATAAAGAAGAATCGCCCGGTCCCCTCGGGTCTGGTCAACGTCAAGATCGCGTATGTCGAGTGGATCGCTCTGATGGTCATCGGGCTCGGGCTTGGTGCACTTGTCAGCGTTCCGCTCACGCTCTCACTCGCCGGTCTTTGGATTGCCGGTTGCGCCTACAACATCCCTCCGGTGCGAACGAAGGACGTTCCTTATCTCGATGTTCTTACTGAATCGATTAACAACCCACTACGCATGCTCGTGGGTTGGTACATGGTTCCCCAGAGTCCCGTGCCGCCGGTTTCGCTACTCATTTCCTACTGGATGATCGGCTGTTTCTTCATGGGGCTCAAACGATTCGCCGAGTATCGAGATATGGCCGATCAGCGCGAAGAGCAGGTTCGCTATCGAAAATCGTTCGCGGTCTACACCGAACAGCGTTTGCTGGTTTCGATCATGTTCTACGCCGCGTCAGCGATGTTGTTTTTTGGTGCGTTCGTTCAGCGTTACCGAATCGAACTCATCCTGTCGTTCCCTTTGGTGGCGCTCATTATGGCCATCTATTTCAAGCTTGCGTTTCAATCCTCTAGCCCGGTGGAACATCCGGAAAAGCTCTACAAAGAGCGCGGACTGATGACGGCTGTCATCAGTTGCTCGGCCCTCATGGTCGTGTTGCTGTTCGTAAACATTCCGGCGCTCGTCGACATGTTCCCTATGTCGGCCTGGAATCGTTAGAACGTCGAGCATCCAGTTTCTGGCAGAACGGGGCCGAGCCGCGTGCAGATGACGTCCATTCCGGGTTAACCACGGAATCAGAAGTACTCCTGACTGGAGCGCCAACCACGCTTGTTCCATTCACCACAATGCGCCCTGTTCCGAGTGGAAGAGGATCAAAGACCACGTCGAATGTGCCTGGTCCGTCGGCAAGTTTCACCGGCACGGATTCTTCGACATTTCCATTTCCGTACTCCCAGCGGAACACGACACCGTCGTTCGAACGCGAAGCGTGCAATTTCCAATCAGGATTCGAAAGGATGACTTGGTCTACTGAACCAATGGTGCCTGTGAGTCGGTATCCGTAGATTGTGCCGATTCGACGTTCAAGGGGGCCCCAGCCATAGCCGTCAGTTCGATACACGGCGTCGCAATCACCCATGATCACAATCGTCCCCGGCGCAATACCCGATGGAAGTTGCCCGTCCTCGCTATAGATCACTGCTGGCGCAGTTCCACCGAAATACATGTCATCAAGCTCATATTGAAATTCTGCAAAAGAACGAGCACCCGATTCGCTCGGAAGAATCGAGAACGCTCTGGCAGTAATCGCAAGCCCGAGTTGATTCCAGAAACCGACGGCAAACAAAAACGCCATCGCAACAACAACCGTTCGACGAATCCACCGGCGCCACGTCTTTGCATGACGCGCAACGAGCCAAACTCCCGGCGCGGCAAGCACCACAAACACAGGAACCAAATCGGCGAGATAACGATGCGCGAGGTAGCCGAACGTAAATGTGCTCGTTGTCGCCACGATCGCCGCCACTGCAATCGCCGACCACTGACGGGTTCTGTCGCGAACGATTGTCCACCAAGCGCCTACCAAACCAAAGAGAAAGAGCAAAGGTGCGCTTGTGGGGAATGAGCCGGTGTGATCAATCGTGTCGAAGCGAGCATTGCCAATAACAGTGGCCTTGGCGGGCCAGGTCACAAACGGAAAAAGTCGATCCCACTGAAACGCGAAAGGCGAGAAATACCGAGCAACGTTCGTCGGAACGAACTTGAGCCCGAAGAGACTTCCGTTGTTTGCCGCAAGTGCCGCCTGACGATCGGTATTGAATTTCGAAAAAACCTGCAACGGGAACGGAACGTCCGAAGCCGATCGAAAGCGCAACCAGTTGATGAGAGCGAACCCAAGAAACGGGATTGCCGCGCCCAAAAGCACAATCAGCGAACGTTTCCATTGCCGTTTCCAAGCAATCGCCAGTCCAAAGAGACCCAGCGCCAACGCGGGACCAGCGCCGGAAGATGGTCGGCACGCCAACGCGAACGTCGCCAGCGCAACGGCTTCAATGAGGTGACGTCGTGTCGGGACTCTCCACCAGCGAATGACGAGATCGAGCCCAGCGAGTCCAGCTGCGGCACCCCACAATTCCGCTTCGTGGTAGACGAGCGCGCGAGATGAGAAGAAAAGCAGCGGTGTTCCAAGTGTGGCCACAACGGCGAATGCGCCAAACCACCACGCTGCTCCTTCAGGTGCGTTCGCTACCAACGATTTGGCTCGCTTGAGTAATCGCGCTGCAGCAAGGCCGAGCACGCTCAGCGCCAGCAATTCGCTCAGCAGTGAAAGTCGTCGGTCGAAGACATCAGAAACTCCGGAGAACGGCAACCGCATGATCGCCGGTCCGATGCCGAAATAGATCTGGGTCTTGCCATCGATTTCAAAACCTTCAATGCCAGCAATATTCGCTGGGACATCGAGGTGGCCATGTGTAAGTGCGCGGGCCTGAACGTCATAGAAGTCGGTGGTGTAGAGACCTTTCTCGAAGAGGTGCCACGGCTGAAAACAGGTTGCGATGAACCAAAACGTGAGAACAGCAACAAGCGTTCCCGTTCGAGCCCATTTGCGCTCGGCGTTCGTGAGCCGCCCGGCATCGCCGCTTTCAAGCGAGTTCTCGACATTTGCGACCGGTGCCACCACCTGAGAAACGCTAGTCCCGACGACGTTCGATTCAGTTCTCAAGTCGAGAGAGAAGCGATTCGCAGAGAGGAGCTGATCCGGACGCCGACGTCCATCCCGCACTCGGCTCCGCCTTCGATGCTCCCAAAACGTTTTCGACAAAAACGGTTGCGTTCTTGTACGTCAGTGAGATTGTCGAGATTTGTGCTTGATCAGCGACCGCATCGAAAGTGAGTTCTCCCTCTGGCAGCGCGACAGCGATTGATTCGTCGCGTCGGCCATTCGTCGATTCATATACAAAGAACACGCCCTCGGAAGTACGCCGACCGCTCACGGTCCAACCTGATCCTTGGAGTATCGGTTTCGAATCCTCACCGATGGTGCCAGTGATGATGAAACGCCTTCCACCTCCGGGCTTTCGCTGGATGACTTGCCAACTATCTCCGTTATATCGATACAAACCAGCGCAGTTATCGAGAATCACCAAAGAACCGTCAGAGACTCCCTCATAGGGAAGTTGATCACTCGACACGTGCTGCACCAATGGAGGCGGGCCACCGAAGAGTTGCCGATCAATCATGTTTTGTAGCCCGACAAACGCCTGCGCTTCGGATTCTGATGGACGCAACACAAATGCTCGGGTTTGTAGTGCAAAGCCCATCTGCACCAGCGCACCGAAAAGAGCAACAACAGCTGTCACCACCAAGACTGCATTCCGCGCAGACGCATTCCATCGTTGAATACGCCGCATCACTACCCAAACAGCTGGGCATGCCAAAACCACTACCGCAGGAACAAAGTCCACCAAATACCGATGAACGATGTTTCCGAACATCAGTGTCGGAATGAAAGCAGCAATTGACGCCACCGCAAGGACTGACCACTCACGCGTTCGGTCGCGAACTACGGTCCACCAACTCCCGATGATCGCAAGGACAAAAAACACAGGAGCTCCCAATTCGAGGGAACTGGTCGGCTTGATCCCGTCGAACACCACATCACCAACTGGTGTTGCTCGAGATCCAAAGTTCACGAACGGGAAGAACCGTTGCCAGCCAATAGCAGTAGGTGAGAAATATTGGGAGAACGTCGTAGGAACGAATTGGAAGCCAAGTGGGCTGCCACTGTTCGCATTTAAAAATTCCTGTCGAGCCTGGTTCTGCAATGACCAGACTTGGCCCGAATACGTCGGCGTCGTGAGCGAGCGAAATCGCAACCAGTTGAACGCCATGAAGCCAAACAGCGCAAAAATCGCTCCCGCAATGACTGTCGCCGCCTTGATCCATTGACGACGAGAGGCCAACACCAGTCCGAAGAGGCCGATGGCAATCGCGGGGGCCAACCCTGAGGTTGTGCGACATGAAATAGCGAACGTTGCAACGGCTACTGCTTCGACGAAGTGCCGCCGTGTCGGATCCCTCCACCAACGGAGCACAAGATCCAGTCCTGCGACCGCGGCCGCACAACCCCAGATAATTGCCTCGTGATACACCATGGCCCGCGATGCCAAAAACAGCAGTGGCGTGCAGAGGATCGACCCGGCTGCGATGAGTCCGTACCACCCGGGTCTTCCTATGGGTGCATCTTTGACATAAGGCCGTGCACGTTTGAGAAGTCGCGCTGTCGCCATTCCAAGCACACCGGCGGCAACCGACATACTCAGAATCGAGAGCCGGCGATCGAAGAACGTTGTCCACCCAGTGAGCGGAGCGCGAATCAACGCTGGGCCGACACCGAAATAGATCTGAACTTTTCCGTCGACCACAACGCCTTCAACGCGGGCGACATCTGCGGGGATATCCATGTGCCCATGCACCATCGAACGTGCTTGGGCGTCGTAGAAATCTGAGGAGAACGGGCCCTTGTCGAACATGTGCCATGGCTGGCCCCATGTTGCGAGAAGCAGGAAAAAGAGGACTCCCAGAAGTGCACCAATCCGCGCGCACTTGCGTTCAGCCTTCGAGAGATGTCCTGAATCGGTGGCATCTGACGAATCTGTAACGACGTCAAGCGATGCCACCACCTCGGGAACGCTAGTCCCGAGGTGGTGGTTCACCTACTGCATCAGTGAATGCTCAACGCTCCGTCAGCATCAACGTCGACCATCACGGTGTCGCCTTCGCCGAAACGTCCTTCGAGGATTGCGATCGCTAACGGATCGGCGATCTCGCGCTGAATAACTCGCTTGAGCGGCCGAGCGCCGTAAGCGGGGTCGTAGCCCTCGGAAGCAAGCGCGGCACTCGCTGCCGGAGTGACATTGAGTGAAATTCGACGCTGCGCCAAACGGTTCGTGATGCCTTCGAGTTGTATTTCGACAATGCGACCCAAGTCTTCTTCGGTCAGCGAACGGAAGCGCACGATGTCATCAATGCGGTTCACGAACTCCGGCTTGAAGTAGTCACGAGGATCGCCAGGAAGGTTCGACGTCATGATCAACACCACATTGGTGAAGTCAACCGTTCGACCTTGACCATCAGTGAGGCGTCCATCGTCGAGCAATTGCAGCAACACGTTGAACACGTCTGGATGAGCCTTCTCGAGTTCGTCGAGAAGAACCACTGAGTAGGGCCGACGACGAACAGCTTCGGTGAGTTGCCCACCTTCGTCGTAACCCACATAGCCAGGAGGTGCACCGATAAGACGCGACACAGAATGCTTCTCCATGTATTCGCTCATATCGATGCGGATCATGGCTCGTTCATCGTCGAACATGAAGTCGGCGAGTGAACGTGCAAGTTCGGTCTTCCCTACGCCAGTTGGGCCAAGGAACAAGAACGAACCAATCGGACGGTTGGGATCAGAGAGTCCGGCACGGCTGCGACGAATTGCATTGGCAACCGCAGTGACGGCTTCGTCCTGGCCTACCACTCGATCGTGCAGCACTTCTTCAAGGCGCACGAGTTTGGACATTTCGCCTTCCATCAGCCGGCTGACAGGAACTCCTGTCCACTTGCTGATGACTTCGGCAATGTCTTCTTCGTCAACTTCTTCCTTCAACATCTTCTGTGTTGCTTGAAGTTCATCAAGCGCTTTCGACGCTTCGGAAATTTGGCGTTCGATCTCAGGCAGAACTCCGTAACGAATCTCTGACGCCTTCTCGAGGTCGTCTTCTCGTTCAAGTTGGCTGCGATTGTTTTCGAGCTGTTCTTTCAGTTCACGAATGCGGTCAATGGCATCTTTTTCGTTCTGCCAGTGCGCCTTCATGGCTGAAATCTGCTCACGGAGATTGGCGAGTTCTTCCTCGATCGTCGCCAGACGTTCGATCGACGGGACGTCGGTTTCTTTGGCCAGCGCTACTCGTTCAATTTCAAGCTGACGAATTCGTCGATCAACAACGTCGATCTCGGTCGGCATCGAATCAATCTCGATACGCAACTTCGACGCGGCTTCATCAACCAGATCGATGGCCTTGTCAGGCAGGAATCGACCAGTCAGATAGCGGTCAGAAAGCACCGCTGCACCAACAAGCGCTGCGTCCTGAATACGAACACCGTGATGGACTTCGTAACGCTCTTTGAGCCCACGAAGAATGGCAATGGTGTCGTCGACAGAGGGTTGATCAACGAAGACCTGCTGGAACCGACGCTCCAACGCAGGATCTTTTTCGATGTACTTGCGATATTCGTCAAGCGTCGTCGCACCGATCATGCGCAGTTGCCCACGAGCCAACATCGGCTTGAGCATGTTGCCGGCATCCATCGAGCCTTCCGATGCGCCTGCACCAACAACGGTGTGCATCTCATCGATAAAGGTGATGACTTCGCCGTCTGAATCGGTGATCTCTTTCAGGACAGCCTTCAGTCGCTCCTCGAATTCGCCGCGGTATTTCGCACCGGCGACCATCGACGAAAGATCAAGCGAAATCAGTCGCTTGTTCTTGAGACTTTCAGGAACATCACCTTCGACAATTCGACGCGCAAGACCTTCGACAATCGCGGTCTTACCAACACCGGGTTCACCGATGAGCACCGGGTTGTTCTTGGTTCGACGCGACAGCACCTGAATGACGCGCCGAATTTCATCGTCGCGACCAATGACGGGATCAATCTTGCCTTCGCGAGCCCGAGCGGTGAGGTCTTGTCCGTACTTCTCGAGCGCTTGGTACTGCTCTTCGGGGTTCTGGCTAGTGACGCGATGGCTTCCGCGCACGTCAACCATTGCGGCGAGGAGGTCCTCCTTCGTCACGCCGACCGCATCGGCCATCGCAAGGAGAAGGTGTTCGGTCGAGAGGTATTCGTCGTGCAGATCACGGCGAATCTCGTCGGCGTCATCGATAAGCGCAGTGAACTCACGGCTCACGCGGGACTCACTGCCATAGGACTTCGGCAGTTTCGACACCGCATCCTCGGCGAGGTTGCGCACATGGAGCGGCGCCACGCCGACCTTCTGAAGGATCGGTAGAACGATGCCTTCTTCCTGGCCGAGTAGGGCGAGCAAAAGATGATCGGGGGTGACCTCGGGATTGCTGGCCGATCGAGCGGCAGCAATGGCGGTGTTCACCGCCTCTTGGGTCTTGAGGGTCCAGCGGTTTGGGTCGAGAGCCATGGTTCTGGCGCTTCTCCTTCAATCAGACAATTGGGGGGTCCGCCGAGATGGCGGCTGCCGGGCTCACCCGACATAAAAGTTAACAATGGGATTGTCAACTTTGTTCCCACAGACTGCTCCCTTCCAAGGGAGTTGTGGGCTGCAGCTCGGTTGCGAACGACTGCGTTTAGCGGCCAGAAAGACGGCGCAGCACCTCGGCTGCGTCGCCAAAGGGAGCCACTGACTGGCGTAGGGGCACGAGATCGCGACGGTACGAACGATGCGTCTCTTCGACAGCAGCAGCCGCTTCGGCTCGGGCCTGAATGAGCACATTCTCGAGATGGGCGATGTGTGCTTCGAGTTCGAGCACCTTCTTCACACCGGCGAGGTTCAAACCTTCGTCGGTGAGTTCTTGAATACGACGCAAGTGATCGATATCGGCCTGGCTATAGCGGCGTGAACCGCCTGTGGTGCGCGCCGGTTCAAGCAAACCTTTGCGTTCGTAAATACGCAAGGTTTGTGGATGCACACCTGCAAGTTCAGCGGCCACAGAGATGATGTACACCGCTCGCATTTGTGCGTTGGAATCAGACATTGGACTCATGGTCAGACCCCCAAGTAGTCGCGGGGAGCAGCAGGAAACGCCGCGGCCATCGCCTCGAGCGCGTCGCGCTGATCATCAGTGAGTTTCGTTGGAACATCCACCTGCACGGTGACCAGTAAATCGCCCGTTGCTTTCTTCGTCGCAACGCCCCGGCCCTTCACACGGAAGACTTTGCCGGTGGGCGTGCCCGCGGGAATCTTTAGCGTGACGGGTTTACCGTCGAGTGTGGGCACTGTGAGTTTTGTGCCCAACGTTGCTTCGGCGAACGTGACAGGAACGTTGATGGTGAGGTTCTTTCCGTCGCGGCCAAAGATTTCATCGCGTTCGACCGACACGATGACGTAGAGGTCGCCGATTTCGCCGCCGTTACGACCGGCGCCACCGCGGCCTTTCAGCTTGATTCGTTGACCGTCATCGACACCGGCAGGAATGCGAACTTTCACTTCGCGCGCACGCTTTTCCACGCCCGTTCCACGACACGTTCCACACGGGGATGTGATGACAGAACCGGCGCCACCACAGACGGGACACGGCGAAGAGAACGAGAACATCCCTTGGTTGTCGTCGGAGACGCCGCGACCACGACAGTGCTGACACGTTGTTGGTGACGTGCCTGGCTTTGCGCCAGAACCGCTACAGGTTCCGCACGGAAGATCGCTCGTGACATGCAGCGCAGTTTCCATTCCGGCAACTGCGTCACGAAATGACAATCGACAACTGGCTTCAAGATCGGCACCACGTTGTGGCGCGCGCCCACGGGCTTGGCCTTGACGGCCGCGTCGACCGCCGCCGCCACCAAACATGCCGCCGAGAAGATCGCCGAGGTCGCCGCCTTCGAAGTTGAAGCCGCCAGCACCGGGGTTGAACCCACCACCGCTGCGACCGCCACCGAAGCCCATGCCACCTATCGGACCTTGACGACGAACCTCGTCGTATTCAGCCCGCTTGGTTTCGTCTCCGACCACGTCATAGGCCGCGGAGATTTCCTTGAACTTCTCTTCTGCTGCAGCGTTACCCGGGTTCGCATCGGGATGGAACTCCCGAGCGAGCTTTCGGTACGCGCGCGTGATGTCCTTCGGTGCTGCCGTTTCCGACACACCGAGGACCTCGTAGTAGTTCTTTTCGAACCACTCGCGCTGTGGAGCCACTTCTAACCCTTGACCTTCACCATGGCCGGGCGAAGTACCCGGCTCTTCCATTGGTAACCAGTGCGGAGCGTCTCGATCACAATCGGTTCGCCTCCGTCACCTTCTTCATGCATCACCGCATCGTGCAGATTCGGATCGAACGGTTCGTCGGCCGGCGTCAATCGCACCAGACCTTCGTTACCGAGCAAATCGGAAAGCATCTTTGCGATCGGTTCGACATCGGTTGAACCGTGTCCGATCGCTGCCTCGCACGCATCGAGAACAACAAGCAACTTCTCTGCGAGGTTCTCGTTGGCGCGTTCGCGCAATTCTTCCTGTTCGCGCGCAACGCGCTTGCGGTAATTGTCAAACTCGGCTTTGACTCGAAGCATCGTGTCGCGAAATTCGTCGCGTTCAGCAACAACTGCAGCGATATCGATTTCGCCAGTGGAATCGGCTTCTTCGAAACCTTGTTCGCCACCGGCTGCTGCTTCGAGGAGTTCGTCATCAGTCGGAGAGGTCTCTTCCGAGACCTCTCCGTTTCCTGACACGGTCACTTACCTTCGTCGTCGACGATCTCGGCATCAACGACTTCGTCGTCGTTCGGTGCCGAGCTCGTTGCGGCTCCACCAGCAGCTGACTCTTCGGCCGCAGCCTGTTCGTACAGCTTCTGGGTGAAGTCCTGACTTGCGGTCATGAGTGCTTCGGTTGCGACCTTGATGGCTTCGCCATCGGTACCCGCAAGTGCGGTCTTGAGGTCGGCAAGCTTTGACTCAACCGATGCCTTCTCGTCATCAGAAATCTTGTCGCCCTGATCTTTGAGCAACTTCTCTGTTTGGTAGACGAGCGTGTCGGCACTGTTGCGTGCATCGGCTTCTTCGCGACGCTTTGCATCTTCCGCCGCGTGCGCTTCAGCGTCCTTGACCATTTGGTTGATCTGATCCTTGCTCAGCGAGGACTGACCGGTAATGGTCATGGACTGTTCCTTGTTGGTCGCACGATCCTTCGCCGACACATGCACGATGCCGTTCGCATCGATGTCGAACGTGACTTCGATCTGCGGCACACCGCGAGGTGCGGGCGGAAGGTCCACGAGTTGGAACTTGCCAAGTGACTTATTGAACTGCGCCATCTCGCGCTCACCCTGCAGCACGTTGATCTCAACCGACGGCTGATTGTCTTCGGCGGTGGTGAAGACCTCAGTACGACGAGTGGGAATCGTGGTGTTGCGCTCAATGAGCTTGGTCATGACCGAACCCTTGGTTTCAATACCAAGCGAAAGCGGCGTGACGTCGAGAAGAAGAACGTCCTTCACCTCGCCCTTGAGCACACCGGCCTGCACTGCAGCACCGATCGCGACAACCTCGTCGGGATTCACGCCCTTATGCGGATCGTTGCCCGTCATTTCCTTGACGAGATCGACAACGGCCGGCATACGCGTAGAACCACCAACAAGAACAACGTGATCGACATCGCCCTTGGTAAGGCCAGCGTCGACGATTGCTTGTTCGAACGGAACACGACAACGCTCAAGAAGATCAGCAGTGAGTTCCTGGAACTTCGCACGAGTGAGTTGCTCGTCGAGATGCAACGGACCATCGGGAGTTGCAGTGATGAACGGCAGATTGATCTGCGTCTGCTGCACCTGTGAGAGTTCGATCTTCGCCTTTTCAGCTGCTTCCTTCAGACGCTGGATCGCCATGTTGTCCTTCAACAAGTCGATGCCATGTGCCGTTTTGAAAGTGTCGGCGAGCCAGTTGATGATGCGCTCGTCCCAGTCGTCGCCACCAAGGTTGGTGTCGCCATGGGTGGACTTCACTTCAAACACACCGTCGCCGATTTCAAGAACAGAAACGTCGAAGGTGCCGCCACCGAGGTCGAAGACGAGGATCGTCTGGTCGGTGGTTTCTTTATCGAGTCCATACGCAAGTGCTGCTGCGGTTGGCTCGTTGATAATGCGAAGCACCTCAAGGCCAGCAATTTGCCCGGCCTCTTTCGTTGCGGTGCGCTGCGCGTCGTCGAAGTACGCGGGCACGGTGATGACGGCCTGAGTCACGGTGTCACCGAGGTAGGCCTCGGCATCGCGCTTGAGCTTCATAAGTGTGCGAGCAGAAATTTCCTGCGCGGTATAGGCCTTGCCATCGATGTCGATGGTCCAGTTGGTGCCCATATGGCGCTTGACCGAACGAATAGTGCGGTCGGGGTTGGTGATGGATTGACGCTTGGCCACTTCGCCGACGAGGACCTCGCCGTTCTTTGCGAATGCGACCACCGAAGGCGTGGTGCGGCTGCCTTCTGCGTTGGGGATGACCACCGGGTCGCCCGCCTCGAGAACCGAGACGACCGAGTTGGTGGTGCCGAGGTCGATACCGACGGCCTTGGGCATGGTGTTGCTCCTTGTTTCTCTGTTTCTGATGCTGTTGATCGGGGGGATGCTTCTCGACTGCTGAGCGGGGCTGAGTGGCCTTCGCCAAGAAAGTTGAGCGTGACCATAACAACTTTGCTCGAGGCCCTTCCATTCCCAGATTCCAAAGATTTCTGAAAAATCTTCCGAGGCCTCGTGCCAGAACCCGCCCAAGGCCCCAACCCTGTTGGGGCAGACTGGAACCATGACTTCCACCCTCGTCCTGCTGCGCCACGGTCAGAGCACCTGGAACCTCGAAAACCTCTTCACCGGTTGGTACGACGCAGATCTCACTGATCAGGGTCGAGCCGAGGCAAGTGCCGCCGGACCAGCCATGGCCGCAGCCGGCGTGGGGCCCACCGTGGTCCACACCTCCATGCAGACCCGAGCCATCCGCACCGCCAACCTGGCCCTCGATGGCATGGACCGGTTGTGGGTCCCAGTTCGTCGCTCATGGCGCCTCAATGAACGCCATTACGGCGCGTTGCAGGGCATGGATAAGAAGGAAACGACCGAGAAATACGGCAAAGACCAGGTCTTCGAATGGCGTCGTTCCTATGACGTTCCGCCACCCAAGCTTGAACTCGACGATCCCCGTCATCCTCGATTCGACGAGCGCTACGCCTCACTTCCGGCCGATGTCTTGCCGGCCTCGGAATGTCTGGCCGATGTTGTCGACCGCATGCTGCCGTATTGGTATGACGGCATCGTCCCCGATCTTCATGCCGGTCACACCGTTCTTGTGGTGGCCCACGGCAACAGTCTCCGGGCCCTCATCAAGCACCTCGATGCCATTAGCGATGCCGATATTGCCGATGTGAACCTGCCCACCGGCGTGCCGATTCGCTACGAACTCAACGACGCCATGGTGCCCACGGAGCGACTGGCATTGACTGATCGCTATCTCGGCGATGCCGAAGCGGCCAAGGCTGCTGCCGAGGCCGTGGCCCGTCAGGCCGGTTGAACCATCTGCAATTCGCCGGCTTCTAGTAAGTAGCCACGCGAACGAACAGTGCGAATTGCAAGGCCCAATGGGGCAATGCGACGGCGCAAACGAAGCATGTGGACATCGAGTGCATTGCGTCCCGGTGCACCTGTCGGCCAGCCCGTGCGAGACAAATTGTCTCGGCTCACCACGGCACCGAACCGATCGAGAAGTGCCGACATGAGCCGCGCTTCAAGCGGGGGCAATGACACCCAGCCCGCTCCGACGCGCAGGACGCCATCGGGATCAAGACCGGGGGTTTCGGAGTTATGCACGATTGATCGGGTTGCGATCGCCCGACATCGGGCATCGATATCGTCCTGACTGGCGGGCAAGCGGATCCAGTCCTCGAGACAATCCGCGGCGTCAGGTGCCGGGGTATCAGGATCGACGAGTAACAGCCGCGCTGCCCCCCGAGCAGCGAGGGTTTGGCGACGGTCTTCTTCTACGGGCCAACGGAGCAGGGCGACATCCACGAAGGTCACGGTACGGATTGCCTGTTTCTCAAATGTTTCGTGGTCATGAAGGATCGGTGGCCGAATCAGCGAGCAGAGTGCCGGGGTTCTCCCTATGCTTCGGCCCATGGCACGCGACGCATGGCTCGATCATCTGGCTCAAGTCCCTCTCTTCGCAGAGTGCGATAAGCGCCAGCTCCAGCAGGTAGCAGCGGCAGCAGTTGAGGTTTCGATTGATGCAGGCAAGGTCCTGGTTCGCGAAGGCGAGCCGGGCCATGAGTGCTTCGTCATCGTGACCGGCTCTGCCACAGTCAGCCGAGATGGCGCAACCGTGGCCAACCTCGGCCCTGGTGCCGTTGTTGGTGAACTTGCTCCTCTGACCGGCGGCGTCCGCACCGCAACGGTTACGGCCGACTCCGCCATGGAGGTCCTTGTGATCGCCCAGCGCGAGTTCAACGGTCTCATTGAAGAGGTTCCCGGATTTGCCGTGCAGTTGCTGCGCAACCTTGCAGCACGCATGACTGACGAATCCTGATCCGCTCCTAACCCCTCTCCCCGCCCGCCGGTGAGGGCTCGCGCCCATGGGCGCGAGTAGGTTTGCCAACCGTATGGAACGTAAACGCATCAAGGGCCCACATCTCGTTCTCGTCATCGGCGTCGCCTTCGCGATCGTGACGGCACTTTCGGGTGTCGCAGCGACGGTGTTCCAGCAACACGACGACTCACCCACCACTCGCGAGGTCTTCGGCGGCGTCCCTGACGCGCTCAAGATCGCCTTCTACGTGATGATGCCGATCTTGCTCATCTACGGAGCGGTGATCTTCGGAAGCCGAGTCAAGAACTGGACGCGAGGTAAGCCCGACGATCGTCGCACCACGCCCAAAAATGTGAAGCGTCGCCTCGGCGATTTCCGCGCCGGTGTCTACATGCAGACCCTGTTGCGCGATCCCGCCGCCGGCATCATGCATTCGCTCATCTACTTCTCCTTCGTGGTGTTGCTTGCCGTCACCACGATCCTCGAGATCAACCATCAGATTCCCGAGTCCTGGAAGTTCCTGAACGGCAACGTCTACATGGCGTACTCGTTCATCGGTGATCTTGCTGGTCTGTGTCTGTTCATTGGCGTGATGTGGGCAATCGTTCGTCGCTACATCCAGCGCCCGTATCGCATTCGCATCAAGACCAAGCCGGAACACGCTGTCATCCTCGGCGTTTTCCTCGCCATCGCAGTGACTGGTTTCGGAACCGAAGCCTGGCGCATTGCTGAAACCGGCATGCCCGCATTCGAGAAGTGGTCGTTTGTCGGTTGGCCGATCGCGAAGCTCATCGAGAACAACTCAAATCTCGCTGGTGGACACCAAATTTGGTGGGTACTGCACATCCTTTCGTTCTTCGCTTTCCTTGTGATCCTTCCGGTCACGATGCTTCGCCACATGTTCACCTCGCCGCTCAACATGTACCTGAAGGATCGCGAGCGCCCCAAGGGTGCGATGAAGCCGATGCCGAACCTCATGGAAACCGAACTCGAATCATTCGGTGCTTCCACGATCGAAGACTTCACCTGGAAGCAGTTGCTTGATCTCGACGCCTGCACCATGTGTGGTCGTTGCACATCAGTGTGTCCCGCACATGCAACTGGCAAGCCACTTGATCCACGCGAAATCGTTCTCAAGTCCGGCGAAGTGATGGCAGCAACTGGAACGCCGCAGGTGTCGCCACCGCTTGGCGTTGTTGCCGAAATCACCGTGAATGCCAATTCGTTGTTCGAACGCGTCACGCCTGAAGAGGTCTGGGCCTGCACATCGTGCAAGGCATGCGACGAAATCTGCCCGGTCAACATTGAGATTCTCGACAAGATCCTCGACATGCGTCGTTACCTGTCGCTTATGGAATCCAACTTCCCGACCGAACTCGGCAACGCGTATCGCTCCATGGAAAACACAGGAAACCCATGGGGCATGAGCCAGGCCGATCGTGGCGACTGGGCCGAAAAGTTCGAAGGCATCGAGATTCTCGATGGTTCGAGCCCGCTCGAAGCCGAGTACCTCTACTGGGTTGGTTGCGCCGGTTCCTTCGACGACAAGAACAAGAAGGTCACCCAAGCAATGGCGCAGCTTCTGCAGCGCTCAGGAATTTCCTTCTCCATTCTTGGCCCAGCAGAAATGTGCACGGGCGATCCTGCCCGTCGTTCGGGCAACGAATACATCTTCCAGATGCTTGCGATGCAGAACATCGAAACGCTCAATGGAATGGGCGTGAAGAAGATCATCACGCAGTGTCCGCATTGCTTCAACACGCTTGCCAACGAGTACCCGCAGATGGGTGGCAACTACGAGGTTGTGCATCACAGCCAGTTCCTCGAGTTCCTCATCGACAGCGGCAAACTCGATCTTTCGAATGCTCGACTCGAAGAGCGTGTCGTGTACCACGACTCGTGCTACCTCGGTCGTCATAACGACGTCTACATGGCACCGCGCAAAGTCATCGGTTCACTCGGTGGCATCGAAATCGTTGAGGCCAGCCGTAATGGCACCAAGGGAATGTGCTGCGGTGCAGGCGGCGGTCGTATGTGGATGGAAGAAAGCACCGGCAAGCAGGTCAACATCGAACGGTCGCAAGAACTTCTGCGCACCGGTGCGACAAAGATCGCGGTTGCGTGCCCGTTCTGTTACATCATGATCGACGATGGCGTGAAGGCACAGGGTGTCGAAGATGATCAGGTGAAGGTTGCTGACATCTCAATGCACATCCTCGATGCACTTGAACGCTCCGAAGCAGACGCAACGATCACTCCGATCGTCTAAAAATCCACTTCACGTCTGGCGCAGTCGGGGAGGATCACGACCCCCGAACCAGACGATCATCCTGCTCTCCCGCGCACCCCTGGATAAGATTGCGCGACCGGGGGTGGCCTCGTGCCATCTCGTCGTTTGCGGAACGACAGGAGATCGGACATGGGTTCAATGGCAAAGGTCGGACTCGCACTTGCAGCGATCGCTGTCGCCGGCGTCGTGGTCCTCGGAGCGGTGGTGATCGCCGGCAGGGACGGTGGATCGTCCGGATCGGACTCGAGCCGCGGGCAGGATTCAGCACCAATGTCGACGACCGCCGGAGGCGAGAATCCCGCGAATCCAGTTTTAGGGTCCTGGTCAGCTCCTTGCGACCGAATCATGACTGCGCTGCAGCAGGGAGAGACGTTCGAGGAACTCACGTGCACCGGCAACTACCGCATCCAGTTCGCCCCGGACGGATCATTCATCCAAAGCGCTGGTGGGACACAGACAGTGACATCACCCGACGGGGACTTCTCGCAGACATTGCCCTGGTCGGCCAACTACTCCACGACGTGGGCAACAGACGGCGACAAGATGCGCCTCGGAGGGAGTTCCTCGTCGCCGGTCTCCATCACGCCTGACGAACAGGACGACAGCGGGCTGCCGATCGCGTCGCTGACGAACACGGGAATGTTCGACTTCGAACTTTCGGGCAACACCCTCACATTGCATCCGACATTCCCGGCGATCGGTCGTGTCACGCTCATCTACGACCGCGTCTGACGGTGCCGCCGGTTAGGTCACACCTGCAAACCGTTGAACTAGCGGAAGTTTTCCCAGTAGCGGCTCGGGCGAGGGCCGATCTGGCCCTGGTACTTCGAGCCGACTGCTGAGGAGCCGTAAGGGTTATCGGCCGGCGTCGTCATCTTGATGAACGAGATCTGGCCGATCTTCATACCTGGGTACAGCGTGATCGGAAGGCTGGCAACGTTTGAAAGTTCAAGCGTGAGCTGTCCGTCCCAACCAGCATCGACAAAGCCAGCGGTCGAGTGAATGAGAAGGCCGAGTCGACCAAGCGAGGACTTGCCTTCGAGTCGAGCAACGAGATCGGCGGGAAGACCCACACGCTCACTGGTGGACCCAAGTACGAATTCGCCCGGGTGCAACATGAACGTGTCGTCGGGACCGATCTCGACGAGTTCGGTGAGGTCCTCAAGGTTCTGCTTCACATCGATGTGGCCCATCGTGTGGTTCCGAAACACCCGGAAAAAGCGGTCGATATGAAGATCGACCGAAGATGGCTGGACACAGCTGGGGTCGAAAGGCTCGATAACAATGCGGCCGGCTTCGACCTCTTCACGGATGGTGCGGTCAGAGAGGATCACGGCAGAGCAGGTTAGTCGTGGATCAGTCGGTCAGGAGTTCCTCTACGTGCTCGCCGACAAATTCCTCTTCTTGCTCCGCGACATCGTCGATCCGCGGTCGGGCGGGCAGGAACAGCAACACCATCACGACACCAACAAACGTGGCAGCTGCAGCGGTGAGGACGCCCCAATGTACCGCGCTCACAAAGGCCGAATTGGCCTCGGCACTGACGGCGGTGGCCTTGTCCGCAAGTCCCATTCCCTCAAGAGTCGGAACAATGTTGTTCTGCACCGCACCGATGCTGTTGCTCGCCGCATCAACCAGTGGCTGCGGCAATGGAAGACCGAGACCCAGAAGGAACTCCCGAACCTGATTGCCATAGGTCGTCGCCAGTACCGAACCGATGACGGCGACACCCATGGCGCCACCGACCTGCCGGGTGGTGTCATTCACCGCGGAACCAACACCAGCTTTGAAGATTGGCAACGAACCCATAACTGATTCAGTTGCGGGTGCCATCGTCAGCCCCATACCTGCCGACATCAACATGAGTCGCCAGAAAATGTTCGAGTACGGGGTGTCGACCTGCAAACCAACCATCGTGAGCAAACCGATTGTGACCAAACCAAGACCACAGGCCACGGTGATCTTCGAACCGATCCGCTCAACAACCTTCGAACTGAGCGGTGCCACCACCATCATCGCAACGGCGAACGGAATCATGCGCACGCCAGTTTCAAGCGGTGAATAACCGAGCACGAACTGGAAGTACTGCGTCAACAAGAACAACGAGCCGAACATTGAGAAGAACACAAGCGTGATCGCTCCCGCAGCGGCGGTGAAACGTGCCTTCTTGAAGAAGGTGACATCAAGCATTGGATGATCGGACTTCGCCTCCCAAATACCGAAGGCGATGAGCAATGCGAGGCCAGCGCCACCATAGGCAAGGGTCTCTGTTGATCCCCAACCGTTCGTGGGCGCTTCGATGATGGCAAAGAGCAACAATGCCAAACCGATGATCGACGTAACCGCGCCGATGGGATCGAGGCGTGGCGCCGAAGGATCCTTCGACGTCGGAATAAGAAAGACGCCAGCGATCAAACCGATCACCACGATCGGAATGTTCACAAGAAAGACCGAACCCCAATAAAAGTGCTGCACCAAAAAGCCGCCAGTTAGGGGGCCTAATGCCCCGCCGAGGCCCGCTGTTCCGGCCCACACACCGATCGCCTTCGAACGTTCCTGCGGCGGAAACACATTGGTGATGATCGACAACGTTGCCGGCATGATCAATGCACCACCGATACCCATGAAGGCGCGAGTGGAAATCAATTGACCCGAAGACGTTGCAATCGCCGACGCAACAGAGCCGATACCGAAAAGAATGAAGCCAATCTGCAACGCACCTCGTCGACCGAACTTGTCACCAAGAGCGCCCGCAGTCAGCAACAAACCTGCGAACACAAGCGTGTACGAATCAACGATCCACTGCAGATCACTCGACGACGCGTTGAGATCTTTCTGAATCGTCGGCAGAGCAACGTTGAGAATTGAGTTGTCGAGCACAATCACGAGCAGGCCAAAGCACAGCACTGCAAGAATCGCCCATCGACGGTCATAAGCCTTTGCTTGAACCCGCTGAGCAAGAGTCGACATGGCAAAGCCTTCCGTCAAGAGAACGACGGAAGGGTATCGGTCATGTTGTTGAGGTCAGTGAATGACGTCGGGTCAGACTTTCTTGGGACCCTGCACAGGCATTCCCGGCATGTCCTTCATGTACGAGCTTTCCTCGACACGCTTTGAGATTCGCCAACCATCGGCCGTGCGCACCATTTCATCGACATACCAAAGGCCGCAGGTGAAGACGACGAGTTCTTCGCCCATCGGCATGACCATCGGGTTATGACAAATGGTCTTGACCTTGGCGGTATCGCCGTTGATCTCAATGCGACTCGTGGAGATCATGTGCTGGAATGAGGCGAACATCGGCATCGCCTCTTTGAGATAGGCGATGGTCTCGGTGGGATTGCCAACGCTGCCGCCATAGACCGAATAGTCGATGATCGCGTCTGCCGTGAAGACATTCGCAAGGTCGTCGAAGTCGCGATGATCGACGGCGTAGCAGTACCGGACGAGCAGGTCCTGGATCTCCATACGGTCAGAAATCTCTTCGATGCTCAGCGTCATGATGTCCCCCTCGGACGATTGGTCTGCGCTGACTCTAGGTTCCGCCGGCGCACCGAGTACCCAATCGCAGCCAGCACCCTTGAGCGCTTTTCTGTTGTTGACCTTCGATAATGGAAATTACTATCTTTCTCGAGTGACTGAATCTTGTTCCACCTCATCTGCACCGGTCCCTACTCCCCGAATTTCAAAGCATTCGCTGAGACAGCGTGGCGTCCGGGTCGGTACTGGTGCCCTGCTGGTGGGAGTGGCACCAGCGCTTGCTCTGCTAGGCACCTCAACTGCGAGCGCGGCCACAATCGCCGTATCGAATACCAACGATTCAGGCAGCGGATCGCTCCGTGATGCCCTCGCAACTGCTTCGTCGGGCGACACGATTGACCTCAGCGGCCTGACCGGCGCCATCCAACCGCTGACTCCACTCAGCGTTCCCACGAATGTGTCCATCATCGGCCCCGGCGCCGGGAATCTCACCATCGAAGGCGGCTACCTCGCAGGCGGCTCCGTGTTGAGCATGTTCATGGTCGATGGGGGCAACGGTCTCACCACCTTCAGCGACATCACACTGTCCGGAGTCACCGTCGGCAGCGCTATCCACTGCATCAACCATCCGGACCTCGACCTCGCGATCGACTCTGTCGTCATTACCGGTAATACAAACCCAACCGATCAGGGCGGTGGAATCTATGTATCGAACTGCGGATCGGTCGAGATCACCGATAGCGAGTTCAGCGACAACACCAGCCTCTACAGCGGCGCAGGCGTCTTCATCAGGTCGATCAGCTCAGCACTTGAAACCGTGACCATCACCGGTTCGACCTTCGACAACAACACCACTGCTGCGAGGAGTTCCAACTATTACTACTCGTCAGGTGGCGGCCTCTGGGTGAGCGCCTACACCGTCGACATCACCGATTCTTCGTTCACAAACAACTACGCCTACTACCAGGGCGCAGGTGCATTCCTGAAAGCACAGACCGTCACCATCGCTGGCTCCGACTTCTCGCTCAACACTTCCAACACCGATGGGGGCGGCGGCACCGGCGTGTATGTGTCCTCGAGGGGCCAGACGAGCTCGGCCACCATCTCGAACTCGAGTTTCCAAGACAACACCGGCTACATGGGTGGCGGTATCTACGCGAGGGACTTCACCACGTTGACGATCAGTTCCTCGTCAATCAGCGGCAACTCCACCAAATACAAAGGTGCCGGTGTTCTCCTTAGGAATGACTCCAACGACATCTTTAACACCACGATTGCCGACAACGAAGTCGGTCCAATGAGCGCGGGCGCCGCCTACATCACGGGCGACACCCGCATGGAATTTGTGACCATGGCATCGAACACGGCCTTCGACTCGGACGGTTTCGGCGGCCTCTACCTGCACGGCGGAACATGGACGATCGACTCGTCGATCATCGCCGAGAACGGCACCGTCAACATCAAGAAGTACAACACGAACGCCACTGCCACTCAGTCGATACTTGGACCATTCGAGGCCGGTGCCGTCAGCACCGATGCAACCGATGCCCTCGGCGTGACCAATGCTGGACTCGGCTCATTGAGTGACAACGGTGGTCCAACGCTGACAAAGCCGCTACTCGCTTCTTCGCCGGCTATCGATTTCGTCACGACACTTCCCGCACCGTTCCCCGGAAGTGCGTTTGATCAGCGAGGCATCGGCTACGACCGAGTGACTGGAAGCTACGCCGATGCTGGGGCGTTTGAATACGGCTCTGTTGTTCCAACATCCTCGACGTCGACAAGTTCAACGACGCCGTCAAGTACGTCGACGGATGCATCAGCGCCGACGACGATCACGAGCGACAATGCGACAACCGATCCCACTGTTGCCGGCGGACTTCCGTCAACGGGTTCAGATACAACCCCGCTGGTGGCCTCAGGTGCCGCACTCATCATTCTTGGTGGAGCCGGAGCTGCGTTCGCCGCCCGTCGCCGTCAGATGTTCGGAAGCGACACTCGCTGATTCTCAAACGAAATCCGCGCTCAACCAATTCGTTGAGTGCGGATTTCGACAGCGCGTTACGAGGGTTCTTCGGGGACCCACACGAAGTTTGGTGACCGCCGCTCGGCGAATGCAGCAACGCCTTCTGGCATATCCGGATTGTTCGCGAGAACTGAGGCCCAGCGCTCGATTGTTTCCGCAGAGATTTCGCCCCGCGCGGCGACTTCGTTGACCATTTCTTTCGAGATCGTTTGGGTGAGTAGCGAGCGTTCGTTGGCGAGTAACGACGTGAACTCCTCTAGGCGTTGCTGAGCAACATCAGTCTCGAGAAGTTCGTCGATGAGGCCGATGCGAAGCGCGCGTTCCGCATCAATTAGTTCGGCAGAAAACAACAGGTGTTTCGCCGCCGACGGACCAACCAGCCGAACAGCTCGTTCCAAGGCGTAGGTCGGGTAGGCGATTCCGAGGCGAGCGGGCGTGATGCCGAACTTCGCGGTGATCTCAGCAAAGCGAAGATCGCACGCGCCCGCGATCTGCACACCACCGCCCACACATGAGCCAGTGATGAACGCGATCGTCGGCCGAGGGAATCCAGCCAGTGCTTCTTCGGCCTCACGGTTTTGGGCTTGATACTCACCGCTCATGCCACCGCTGAACCCACCAATGTCAGCACCGGCACAGAAGTGCCCACCAACGCCGCGCACAACCAACACTCGAACGGAATGATCGCGCGCGAGTTCATGACACGACTCGGCCAATGCCGCCCACATATCAAACGACATCGCGTTGCGCTTTTCAGCACGATTCAGCCAAATCGTTGCAACCGAATCGGCCCTCGTGACAACGAGTGGTTCATCGCCCAGTGATTCGCTCATTCCACCCATGCTTCTCGATGTCATTCCTCGCGATGATCCCGATATTCCGTGGAATGAATCTAGGACACGAGGTTCTCCACTGGGTTGTGTCGAAACTGGCTGGCTAGAGTCACCCTGCTCCTATTCATAGGACACGCGGGTGTAGTTCAGAGGCAGAACATCAGCTTCCCAAGCTGAGAACGCGGGTTCGATTCCCGTCACCCGCTCTCACGAAGTGACTCACGGTCTCACGAATCGGGAGGAGCGCAGCGACGGCTCCCGTCACCCGCTCGGACGAAGCGACCTCCCCATCCGGGAGGTCGTTTTCGTTCGAGGGAATGGGCGGTTGTGTACCCTCCCGTCCATGGCAGATCAATCACCACCATGGCCAAAGCAGGGGCCGACTTCGTACTTTCCCTCAATCGAGAAGAAGTACGGACGTTCCATCGCTGAGTGGCAGACAATTATCAACGGTTGCGGACTCGATAAGCACATGGCCATCGTCGGTTATCTCAAGTCCGACTATGAGATGGGCCATGGCCACGCCAATGCGCTGGTCGCCTGGACGCTCGCCGGCAATACCGCAGCGCCGTGAGCCTTCGTCACGTGAAACCGGCGCGCAGAGTAGTGCGAAGGACGATTCGGTCAGCCTGTGAATCGGGTGCCGACCGGGACTCCGCTGCCTGAGCCAGTTTGGCCACCAGTTCCGTCGCCTGGTGTGGTGTCGCCGCCCGATCCGGTAGTCGTCATTGTCGCGACCGGGGTGAGATCACAGGTTGGGGTCGTGAACGCATTGGTATCAAGCATCACCGCGGCCAACGCCAAGATGTTCCCTGCGAACACCGAACCGGTTCCCAATGTGACGGAACTCCCCAGCTGACGGTGCTTCCCGAGCCAGTGATGAGCGTTGAGTCAGCTTGGAAGATGAAGACCGTATTCGGATCGCCACCGCCGTCGAGCACAAGAGTGCCGCTGCGACTAAGAGGGCCCTGCGCAGAGGCCGCGTAGACGTCACCCTGAAGTGTGAGGCCGACAAGATCTGCCGTTGTCGTTGCATCGAGTGGACGTGCTTCTGCATCGAGGTATGCAGCGCTGAGATCTGACTACGCCTGCAGAGCAGCAGCAGCAGTCGTGACTTCAATCGTTCCAGGTGCGTTCACAATGCCTGGCGGAAATCCAGTAACCGACGACCCGGGCGACAATCCAACACTCTGATCAAGAATGCTGGGGCCGGTGTTGGTGACCGTTGATCCACCGAGCACTGAAGAGTTCGCTGCCGTCGCGAGGGAAACTGTAGAAACGATCGCCGCATACGCATCATGCAAGTAGCAGCAGAATGACCCGCAAGTTCTGTCGTTTTGTCATGAAAACTGCAACGCCAACGCTTCAAACCCGGCGAAGCAGGGAAATTGTTGCGAGTCCAACTGCGGTTGCAACAACCATTACCTGCGTACGGGTTGGAATCGATCGCCACGCACCTACAGCATTGATCGACAGCACTGATCCTGAACTTCCGATCGACAGGATCGAGCCCACAGAACCAATCGAAAGAATTGAACCAGCAGAGCCGATGCTCGCTATCGAGCCCGCGCTGCCGATGGATGCGATCGAGCCAGCGGAACCAATGGAAGCAATCGAGCCTGCCGAGCCAATCGAGCCAATCGAGCCAACAGAACCAATAGATGCGATTGACGTCGTCGGCCGTCGCGCGCTTTTTGCTCCATGTTTCATGGCCCAAGGGTAATGAGATCGCTTGCCTGCCCCTCTCAACAAGGTTTCGACCACTACATTTCCGGATGGCACAACTGCCTCAAGAACTCGGAGAAACCGTTGAAGAATCGTCTCGTCGTCGCTGGTATCGCAGTGCTCGCCCTCGCCGGCCTGGCCGTCGCCGGCTGCAGTTCGGACAAGAAGGACTCCTCGTCCTCGACCACCGCTGCCCCAACCACCACCGCAAAGTCCTCATCCTCCACCGTTGGCAACGTGCTCCCTCCAATCATCCTCACGCCACAAATGGTGAACGCCAACGAAGGCGGCACCCAGCCGGTTCCGCCGATCAAGGTCGGCGACACCGTCGTGTTCAACTTTGGAACACCGGAAAAGGGAACGACGATCACCGCAATGAGCAGTAACCCGTCAATTTTTGAGGTCACCTCTAAGGGAACCAATGACGGAACCGTTGCCTACAACGCAGGTGGCAAGGCACTTGCTCCAGGTACCGTCACCGTCACCACCGGCACGACCGGTAACGGCGTCGAGAACTTCGACGGAACCTTCACACTCGTCATCACGAAGTAATCAGTCGGACATCAGTCGCTGGAAAGGTGCCGTCCTTCGGGGCGGCACCTTTCGTTTTCCCAACTGCTGGAATCGGTTCCGTGCTACAACTCTTCGACCATCACAGAGGGGGAAACCAATGATCCGACTGAGCGTGCTCTACCCAAAGACCGACGGCGCGTCGTTCGACCATGACTATTACCGCGACAGCCATGTGCCGCTCGCGCTCAAGACCTGGGGACTCGAGTCCGCAGAAATCGATAAGGGCATCGATGGCCCATACGAAGCGGCCGTCCACTTCACCTTCGATTCAATGGACGCCTTCGGTGCCGCTCTCGGCGCCCCCGGCACCGCCGACGTTCAGGCCGATGTCGTGAACTACACGACGATCGTGCCGACCATGCAGATCAGCGAAATCGTCTGATCCTCGGGGTGGTCGTCCACCTCAGTTCATCGCTGTTCATGGCACTGCCTGTCACACTGGCGGTGCCATGAGCGCTTTTCTGATCAGTTTCGGCGTCATCTTCCTCGCCGAACTCGGCGACAAGAGCCAGTTGATGGCGATGACCTTCGCCGCGCGCTACCGAGCGATCACCGTGCTCATTGCCATCACTGTCGCGACAGCAATCGTGCACCTCGCCAGCGTGTTGCTCGGTGCGGTAGTGGGCGTTGCCCTCCCAACACACATCATCAATGTCGTTGCCGGTATCGCATTTCTTGGCTTTGCTGCATGGACATTGCGCGGCGACAAACTCACCGAAGAAGAAGCTGCGAAGGCCGAACAGGAAAGCTCCCGTTCAGTTTTTCTCACGGTGGGCCTTGCGTTCTTCCTGGCCGAACTTGGTGACAAGACGATGCTCGCCACCATCACGCTGGCTACCGATCATGGACTTTTCGGCACATGGATCGGTTCAACGCTGGGAATGGTGGCTGCCGACGCTCTCGCGATCGGCGTTGGTCATGTGCTCGGCACGCGTTTGCCTGAACGCGTCATCCGCATCGGGGCGGCTGTTGCCTTCGTCATCTTCGGCGTGCTGTTGATCGTTGAAGGGTTGCGCAGTTAACGCAAACAGCTGTTACAGGTTTGGAATGACCTGGGTCTCGATGAGCTTGAGACTCTTCCACGCCAATTCTGGAGGAAGTCCACCCACCAACGGATGCAGCATGCAGAACGCGAACGGGCCCTTTTCAGTGAGTTCGGCGACAAGTTCTTCGGGTGTCACAACGCGGTACTGACCAGTCGCGCGCAACGCTTCTGAATCATCGACGCGCACAAAACCCGTTGCACCTTCGATACCTGCACCCGCAGCCCACTCTCCATAGGCGTTCACTTCGTGCATCGCATACGGAGCAAGTTCTTCCCAACCTTGATCAACGTCAACTGCAACATGAATGACTGACGTATCCCCACCCATGTACGGGCCTGGGTCAGGCTTGCCCAACTTGATGCACTCATCGGCATAGAACTGCCAAATATCGGGAGTCGACGGCATAAATCCATCGGCAATGCGTGCCGCTCGACGCGCCGCTGCTTCGACCGAACCACCCAGTGAAATTGCCGGACCACCAGGTTGCACCGGCGTCGGCAATACCTGCACCGTGCGGCCGCGGAACTCAAACGGCTCACCTGTCCATGCCTGCTTGAGCGTTTCAACCGCTTCGGTCGTTCGCGCCGCACGCTTGGAAAGCGGAACATCGAACATCTCGAACTCCGAACCTACGTATCCGTTTGTCAGCGTGAGATCGAGCCGTCCACCGCTAATGAGATCGACGACTGCGACGTCCTCCGCCAAACGAATTGGATCGTGGAACGAACTAACCATGGCGGAAATACCGATGCGGATGTTGGAAGAACGAGCCGCCATTGCCGCCGCCAACGGAAGCGGTGACGGGAGGTAGCCATCGGGAGAACCGTGATGTTCAGACAACACCGCGATCACGAAACCCAGCGAATCAGCCCACTCAACCATGTCGACCGATGCCTTATAACGATCGGCCCTCGTGCCTGGAGCCGTCGCGGGCATACGCATGTCGAATCGGATTCCAAAAAATGCCATCGGTGGCCCCCAGCAATTCAGTGAGGACTTGATCGTACGGCGTGACCGAGAACCGTGACGCCGAAGACGTTCCTTTCCAATGTGACAGAGATTGTTCAGGTTGGTGCCGTATTCTCACCCCGCACCCGGGCGAGGCCGCCGCGGCCGTGCCGCACTCATGACGACCAGCGCTCCACCACCCCCGAACACTCCCAAATCGCCGCGTGAAGCGTGGAAGACCATCACTGTCGTGGTGCTCGTTGCGCTTCTCTCAATCCCCGTTCTTTCTCTGGGCAAGGCCGTTCTCACCCCAAACACCCTTTCGATGACCGAGCGCGCTGCTGAATGGATGCGCGACAACAACATGGGGTTCATCCTCAACAACGTTGAATCATGGTGGTTTTCCAAGAACGGTCCGAAGGCTGGCGGTGCACCCGATCGTGAGATCGACATCACGAATGCCGCAGCAACCGGTCCCACAACACCACCCGCGGTTCCTCATCTCCCCAAGCCCGCAAACGTTCCCGTTCCTGATGGCGTAACCCCAGTTGCAAACGAAGGAGTCTGGACACCAGTAGGACCACTCGTTGGTGGCGCTCAAACGATGTACACCACGCAGGTTCGCCCCGACTCGGTCCACACCTCCATCCTCGATGGGTTGGTGTGGATTGATCCGAAGTTGGTGAAGTTCGAAGTCCACCCCGGTACCGAAGAGCCCGGCGGCAAACACACCGTTCCGGCACAGGTGCCGCTTGAGAAGCGGTTAGATCTCATCGCCGCGTTCAACGGTGGATTCCGCATGCAGGACGCACTCGGCGGTTTCTATCTCGATGGCGTCACCCATAAACCGCTTCGAGATGGCGCCGCTTCACTCGTTGTGTACAAAGACGGCGTGGCCAGCGTTGGCATGTGGGGTCGAGATTTTGAGATGGGTCCCAACATCGAAGCGGTTCGACAGAACCTCGACCTCATCATCGACAACGGCGGCGGATTCCCCTTCCCCGGCGGCAATCCATCTCCGAAGGATGTCGCTACGCCGGGTGAGCCCGCCGCTGGACTCGATAACAACCAAAACGGCGCTTGGGGCGACACCCTTGGCAACAAGGTGCTGGTGTGGCGCTCCGCGGTTGGCGTTACTGCTGACGGTGCCCTTGTGTATGGCTACGGATCAGGTCTCGGTGCTCAATCTCTCGCCGATCTCATGTTGCGAGCCGGCTGTGTCCGAGCCATGGAGCTCGACATCAACCCAGCCTGGACCACGTTCAACTTCTACACCGCAGCAACACCCGGCAATCCGTCCTCGGTGTCCGGAACAAAGTTGCTGCCCGACTCGCAGAAGGGTGGGAACCGGTATCTCACCAACGACGCCCGAGACTTCGTGGCCGTTTACGCCCGCAAGATCTGAGTCTCGGCATCGTTCAGTGCCCTGACATTGGCCATGGCCTGCCATAGGCTCACGAATCGTCCCTGTCGTTGTTCAATCCACCGCCGGCGGTAGTCATGTCTTCCACAACTCCTCCCGGATCTGACTCCGACGGAACTGAAACCCCCTCCGATTCCT
>JAURMR010000041.1 GCA_030830565.1 Acidimicrobiales bacterium | reverse complement strand
GTGCCGGAAGTCTGATTGCCGCCTGAGTCATAGTTCGCCGTCGTACCGATCTTCGTTCCGGCCTGCGTGGCAGTAACAGCGGTATCGCCGTGGAGGTTCGGATACGACCACACATTCCCAGCCGCCCTAACAGTGAGATTCACACCACCTGGCAAGCCGATTGTCCGTTCGGCGACGTTGCCGTTGGCATCAAGGACAAAAGACGGCGAGTCAGAACTTCCCACGTAACCGTAACGGGCAACGGTTGCCCCGTTGACCTTTCGTTCAACAATCCGGTCGAGAGCGTCTCGCACATAGCTCACCGTTGTCGAACCAGCAGTAGTGCTCAGATGCCGATTGGCATCGTCATAGGTGTGGGTTTCAGAGAAGATCGCAGTGGTGTTGCCATGATCGTCATAAGTGATCGTGCCCACCGTCGGATCAGAACTCGACGTCAGCCGATCAGCATTGTCATAACAATAAGAAGTCGAAATGCTGTTATCGATCAGTTGCGTGCGATTCGTGTCACGACCAGCAGTATTCAACGCCGCCGAACCACAGGAACTGTTCGCGTACGAATAGATGATGTTATGACCCACCGTGCGAGCAGCCGCCAACCGACCAACACGGTCATAAACAAAATTGACACCACTGGCATACGGATCGACACCATCAACCTTCAAATCAGTCACACGACCCAAACCATCACGAGCCGTGATTTGATCAGAACTCAACACCCCAACCGACCCAGCCCATGTCACCTGCGCGGCACGGCCATTGATGTCGTAAGCGAACGTGCCGGACGTTGCGTTTCCAACTGCTCCGGTTCCCGACGGGTAGGTCACAGAAGACAGTCTGCCCGCAGAGTCATAGGTCGGGTCTGCTACGGCCGATCCAGCCAGGGTGACGGTCTCGGTGCGGCCAGCGGCGTCATAGGTCGCAGCAAGAACTGATTGGATGGTCCCTGTCGGTGTTGTCGAGGTGGTGGCTGAGACACTGCCTGCCTGGTCGTAACTGGTGGTCGTGACGATCCCGACCGCGTCGATGTTTTGTGTTGCGCGACCGAGTAGATCGACTGTCGTGACGATCGTGCCGTTCGGGTCGCTAGTTGAAACCGTCAACGGATTACCGCCGACGGCGTAATCGTTGGTGACCGTGCGTGCCGCGACGCCAGCGTAGGCCGGGTGGGTAACTGAAATCGTTCGGCCACGCGTGTCGAAACTCGCACATGTCCACGCACCAGATGCACCAGTGCGCGACGCTGAGACACGACCCATCATGTCGTAGACAAATTCATGTTGAATTGCTTGTTGGGTTCCGAAACCATCCGGATCCGCTTCGATTACAAGTTTGCGTCGTCCCCCCTGATTCGCTGCAACAGTCGTATTGCACGGATTCGAGCGCGTCTCCGTGTTTCCGTAGTAGCTCGCTGCAGTTGCGGTGGTCGTGCCTGCGGGCAGGCTGGTGCCGGTCGGTCGCAACAAACTCGTCGTTGAAGGAGCTTCGTAGGTGGTGGTCGTGGTGAGTGCGAGCCCACTCGGGTCAGCTGTTATCGCTGTGACCAGTCCGTGTTCAGGTCCGATGCCGTTACTGGAACTATAAGAACGAATTGTCGACTCAGCGTTAGCGCCGACATTGTTTGTGATAGCCGTTGGCAGTCCGTAGCGGGGTTCAAGGTTCGCTGTCGGTACGACTGCAAGTGTCGAGCCAGGTGGCGTCCACGCCAACCCAAGACTGCCTTGTCCGGTCGTCTCGCCGACATCGATGCGGACCCGATGGGTTGAGTTCGCGGTGCTGTTGACGAATGTGGCGCTGGTGACTGTCGCAGCTGAACCGGGGTCGGACCAGGAGTTGGTGATCAGATTGTCGTCAAGCCAAAGGCGTGTTCGGCTCTTGGAAAAGATCGACATCGTGTAAGTGCCGACTGTTGGAAATGTGATGTCGCCGGTGAGTCGGACGCCGTAGTTCGATGCGGGCAATGAGTTCGGCGGCGTCGTCCAGTCAGCCCAGATCTGGCCGTTGGAAGCGATGCCGGTGGTGTGAAGGATCGGTGTTCCAGCAAGATCACCATTGGAATACCACGCGGCCGCGAGGCTCGAGATGTTGTCGTCGTAAATGACGCTGTTATGGGTGACATAGGCGTTTCCAATCAGCCCGGTGAACGATGCCGCTGGGCCAGGACCGTAAGTATCGGTAAGCCAGCCGTGGGAGTCGTAGATGCGAGTGGACTTCACCCCGGCGCTATCGATCGTGGACGTGGGCCGGTCGGCGTCGTCCCATGTTGAATACGCCGATCGGCCGGTGGCGTCGGTGCTGACTGTTCTGCGGTTCTGGCCGTCGTAGGCAACTGAAGCGGTTCCTGCAACCCCGACAGTGGCGATCGCAGTGGTTCCAGTGCCGTAGGTGTAACTGTGCTGGAACCTCGATTCACCCGATAGAGCAGGCGTGGACGGTGCAGGACGTTTCACTGAGATGGCCTTGCCCGCCACATAGGTGATTGCGGTTCCGACAGTTGCGTCGTTGGTTCGAAGCCCTGCAGCAATAGCGTCGTTGGCTAAAGGGTCGACGACGGTGATGATACGGCCGGCTGCGTTATACGCGAACGTCGTGATCGCGTTACCCGGGTTCACGAGTTTCACCAGTCGACCGGCGCTGTCAAAACCGAAGTCGGTGGTTGACCCGTCGGGGAATCCGATGCGACAAAGCATCCCGGTTGGTGTGCCGATACTCGTTGGGCAAGACGCACCGGAGCCGCCGAAATAGTTGAACATGATTTTCACCCCAGAGACTGGATCGATCAGTTCGGTAAGCCTCACCGGATCGGTCGCAGCGTTCAATGGGGCGAACTTGCGTTGTTCAGAGACTGGTCGACGGTCATCACGAGACGTGGTGATTGACTTCAACTGCCCGGCACTTGTGAAGAGGTATGTGAGTCCTCCCGACCCGATCACCGAAATGGTGCCGTCCGGGTTTGTGACCATTAAGTCATCGCGACCTTCCGGTGTGACCCACCCAGGCACCGAACCGGTTCCTTTTCCATATTCCCATGATGTCCCGTCCGACCCTCGCAGCACGACGCTCTGTTCGCCGATCTGGGCCGAAACGTATGTCGTGCCACCCGAGCTGAACGTCCAGCCTGCTGGAACTGCGGCGGCATCAGTCGTGAACGCTGAAGCCGGAACGATCGAACCTCCGGTTGGTGGTTGCGTTGTGGCCTTGGACCACAGTTGAACAATCGAGGTGGCATTCGATTCGTAATACTCAATGTGGATGCGTTTCGCAGTTCCATTGAATGTGACCGGCACCGACCATGTCGGCGTCGCAGCGACGCCGTGGTCGTGCCAATCGTCGATCAACGTGTTCGAACCATCGATGACTACGCGCACTCCGTCATCAGACCTGACGCCGAGGTTGAATGTTCCAGTGCCGAGATTTATGTAGCCGTCCCACTTCACTAAGAAGTTGTCGGCACCGATTTGTGGGGCTGGCGAGTTGGTCTTCCAATCGAAGTTGACCTGCGCGTCATCTCGCGTCAGTGACACGTCATCGTCGAACACCCGGTTCACGTTGTTGTCGTTGAAGTACGTGCCACGCAGACCACTGTTCGCTGGCTGCAACGAGTTGTACGTCAATGATGCCGATAGAGAACCGCCCACCGTTGACACCGACTGCGTTGAAAAGGCAAAAGTTGCATTGCCCGTCGCGAGGTTCACTGAAACAGGCCCGACTTTATCCATTGGCGATGGCCCACCAGTTCCCAGCCGAAGATTTACCGTGAACGACCTCACCGACGACCACGTGATGTTCTTCAAGTCCCACACCCACGCCCGCCAGTAGTAGGTCTGACCATCACGCAACGCCCCGGTCGTCACTGTCCATGACACCGGCGACGCCGGCTGCAACGGACCTGACGCCACAATTCCGCCGGAATATCCATCATCCGCAGTCGCAACGGTAAATCCGTACAACAAAGCGTCACCATCAAGATCAGTGACCGGGTTTATTGACAACGTGGGCGAGAGCGATGAAAAGACTGACTGATCAGCCGGGACGGTTGTTGCATCGTTCGCCGGGCTCGGCGGTGGCGAATTCCAGACAATCGCTACATAGGCTGAAAGCTCTTTTAGCGAGTACAGACCCGATTGTTCCTGACCGATGAAACCCAGTGTCCCGCCACCGGTCTGCGAATCGACCCAGCTTTGGTAGAGCTGTGTCACGTCGACTGTGGCTGAATCGCCCAGAGTGACTGGATCGAAACAACCGTTGCCGACAGCCCCGTCGAATGACCAAGCACTGGCCCAACACGCTCGAAAGTTGTACCCGTTCGGGGTGCCCGCGACTGCAGTATTTCGACTCAAGTTCAACGTTGCCGAAACAACTTTCTTTCCGTAAACAAACACTGACTCGTATGGAAAGTACGCCAACGATCGCCACACCATGTCACCACCGGCCATTGCATTGCCCACGCGATGACCACATGACGTGTCACAAAAATATCCTGGCGTTGACCCATACGACGCCCACGACGACGCGCCGATCAGCAATGTTGGGTCGATTACAAGAGGAAACGCTGCGGACTGCTGTGAGAGCAACCACGCTCGATCCACGACAAGTCGCAACGACTGCACCGACCCGATCGGCCCCTCCACGACCAACTCCGGACGTGCCTCAACAGTCACATCAGCACCATCACGATCCGATACTGATGGCGCCGCGATCGACACGTCACCCGAACCAACCACGCTCACGCCCCCATCACTGCTCGACCCCGATAGCCCCGAGCCAGACACCGAGAACGGAAACGAAGACTGCGAAATCGGACCAGTCACGACAAGGTCTTCTTTGACGCCAAAAGATCGCACCGAGTAGCGAACATCCACATTGGGCCACACGTTGCGATAAGTCACCACACCCGCCTCACCATCGACCACCGGATCAATACGTCCAGACATTGACGACACCGGCGCCGAAGCCACCACCACACCATTTGCCTCTATCACCACTCCACCGGAAGCACCACTACCCGACGACACTAAAGGCCCAAACCACACCGACCACGAATTGCCGGCATTACGAAACCAACCGGGCCATACAGAATCGGCAACAACCCGTCCATCGATCGGAACGAACACCGACGAACCCGCCGGCCGATAAAACACCGGCTCCGAATGCACCACTTCAGTGAACGACCCATCAACGTTTAACCAACGCTCCGATGACGCCGTCCGCGCTTCGACAATCTCACGGACACGAGAAGAGTCGTGCACAATTCCAACCGACGGATCAGGAAACGACGCCGAAGGCGACACATACCCGTCCACCAACGGACCCGCCCCAACCGGCTCCGGAACCTCCGAAACCGGTAAACCCGGATCCACCCAGCCAGAACCCCCAACCCCCGCCGCACCAGCTGACGACACACCCCCATCCACCAACACCAACGGCAAACCCACCACCAAAACCGCCAACGTCAAAACACAAACCGCGCCACGCTGTAACTTCCGCCCCACAACCACAACCTCCGCCCCAAAGTCACCTCCCACTGAGTGACATGCGTCACCATAAGCGGCTCACCGTGACCAGTCAACGGAATTCGAACCCAGGTTCAGCCAGCCAAACGAGCCGGGCTCGTCAGGAATCGTGCCGGCCGGCGGTCGCTGCACCATTCCGAGGATCGTACGGCCGAGAGGACCGGATGCGAGACGCGAATGTGGCCCGGAACCAATCCCGGGCCACATCGCTAGAACTCAGAATCAAAAGTTCAGCTACCCATCGACTCCATGAAAAGCGAGTTGCACTTCGCATCGATCGAGCCGTCGGGCAGGATCGGGTCACATCCGACGCGCTGTGATCGCACTGCGTGAGCATCGAACGTCCCACCATCGGCGAGATCAACTGGAACAAATCCGATGTACTGGTAGAGATAACCAAGCACCTGGCCGCCACCCTTCTGGGCGAATACCGGGAGTCGTCCCTCAACCTTTTGATACGCCGGCAGCAGTGATGACGCGTCCGAGCCAATGGGAACCCAGCCCTGCACGGGCTCGCCTGCGTATGGATGCTTTTCGTCCATCGGAACCCAGCCCGAAGCGACGTTGGCTTCAAGTTCTGCCTGCGCAGCACGGAGAACATCCGCTGATGGCGCAGCGGAACCTGCTGGCCCCGAACCGTCAGCTGCACCGGCAGAAGACGTCTTCATTACAGCAAGCCCGGCAATCGCAAGGAAGGCAACGATCAGGCCGACGACCTTGACCCCTCGAATCACACCGGTCGTCGATTCGCAAGAATCAATGTCAGCGTTCTGGTTCGACGCTTGAACAGCCTCGACTTCGGAAATGTTCATTACTCCGCCTTTCACATGTCTTTGCGGCATCGCCTCGACGTCCGCCGCCGAGAACCTGTTGGAAGGCTAAACACACCCCCCCTCCGTCAATGCATCAAACGCCGGAATCGCGGATCCCGCGCCATTCGGCCTTCGTACCCCTATGCTGTCGGAGCCGGCCTGGTATCCGGCGACATAACGAGACCCGAGGCCGACAACCCCGTGGCGTGGCGACCAGGCTGCCCCCACCGGCCACTCATCGGATCTCCCCGGCCCTTCCAGGGAGTGCACCACAACATGCTTCGCCTCCAACTACCGCTCGGTGAGCGCTACACAGACGCCACACCCGGTGAACTCGCCGAACGCATCGCCGCGGCCAAGGCCACCCTTGGCGACCGCCTCTTCATCCTCGGTCACCACTATCAGCGCGATGAGGTCATGGAATGGGCCGATGCACGTGGTGACTCGTTCCGACTCTCGGTTCTCGCACAGGAACAACCGCAGGCCGAGTACATCGTGTTCTGCGGTGTGCATTTCATGGCCGAGTCGGCCGACATCCTCACCGGCGACCACCAAGCGGTGATCCTCCCCGATCTCAATGCCGGATGCTCGATGGCCGATATGGCCGATCTCGAAGAAGTCACCGAAGCATGGGAAGCACTTGCCGTCACGACCGACATCTCGAAGGTCATCCCCATCACCTACATGAACTCTTCAGCAGCGCTGAAGGCGTTCGTGGGTGAACACGGTGGAGCGGTGTGCACCTCTTCAAATGCCCGCGCCGTTCTTGAATGGGCGCTTTCGATCGGCGATCGCTCCGAGGACGGAGCCGGTGGCGAGCAGGTGCTGTTCTTCCCCGATCAGCACCTCGGCCGCAACACCGCGATCGACCTCGGGTTCTCCCCCGAGCAAATGCGCGTGTGGGATCCCCGACGCGAACACGGCGGGCTCACTGAGGCCGACGTCAAGGACTCGACGTTCCTTCTATGGAAGGGCCATTGCTCGGTGCATCAGCGCTTCCGCCCCGAGCACATCGCGGCGTTTCGCGAGGCAAACCCCGATGGCATCGTGGTTGTGCATCCCGAATGTGCGCACGATGTGTGCGAACTGGCCGATCAGGTTGGCTCGACCGACTACATCATTCGCGCCATTGAGAACGCACCGGTTGGCGCGGTTATTGGTGTTGGTACCGAGATCCATCTCACGAACCGGCTGAACAACGAGACTCCCGATAAGACAGTGGTGTCGCTTGATCCGCTGGTGTGCCCGTGCTCGACAATGTTCCGCATCGATGCACCGCATCTTTGCTGGGTGCTCGAGAATCTCGTGAACGGCAAGGTCGTCAATCGCATCACGGTTGACCCCGACACCACCGAGTGGGCCAAGGTCGCGCTCGACCGCATGCTGCAAATCACCTGAGCAAACTGTTGCTCGGCGAGTTGTTCGTCAGTCCATACCTAAGAGTGGCCGCAGGAACTGACCCGTGTAGCTCTTCTTTGTCGCAGCCACCTTCTCGGGTGTGCCTTCGACGAGCACCGAGCCACCGCCGCTGCCGCCCTCGGGACCAAGATCAATCAACCAGTCGGCAGTCTTGATGACGTCGAGGTTGTGTTCGATCACCAGCACGGTGTTGCCCTGATCAACAAGACGGGAAAGCACCGTGAGAAGTTTGCGGATGTCTTCGAAGTGAAGGCCCGTGGTCGGCTCATCGAGGATGTACACGGTTCGACCCGTTGAACGCTTCGAGAGTTCGCTGGCCAGCTTGACGCGTTGCGCCTCACCACCGGAAAGCGTTGTGGCCGGCTGGCCGAGACGCACATAGCCAAGACCGACATCGACCAACGTCTGCAAATGACGGGCAATTGCCGGCTGGTTGGCGAAGAATTCGACGCCTTCCTCGCAACTCATACTGAGGATGTCGGAAATGTTGTGATCTTTGAAGGTGATGTCGAGCGTGTCGCGGTTGTAGCGAGCGCCCTTGCACACTTCGCACGGCACATACACATCGGGAAGGAAATGCATCTCGATCTTGATGGTTCCGTCACCCGAGCACGCTTCGCAGCGGCCGCCGGCCACGTTGAACGAGAACCGACCGGGCAGATACCCGCGCACCTTCGCTTCGTGCGTTTGGGCGAAGAGTTTGCGGATGTGATCGAACACGCCGATGTAGGTGGCAGGATTTGAACGCGGTGTGCGGCCAATCGGCGACTGATCGATGTTGATGACCTTGTCGACCAATTCCATGCCGTCGACGCTCTTGTGCAGGCCTGGCGGAGTCTTTGACCCGTAGACCTTCTGCATGAGCGCGCGATGGAGGATGTCGTTGACGAGCGTTGACTTTCCTGAACCCGACACACCAGTCACCGCGATGAAGGTATGAAGTGGGAATTCAACGTCGATGTTCTTGAGGTTGTGTTCGCGAGCACCGCGCACAACGAGTTGATCGGCGCCTGGAGATCGGCGCATTTCCGGAACTGGAATTGAACGACGGCCGGACAAGTACTGACCCGTCACCGATTCTTTTGACTTCAGTAGGCCCTTGACTGGACCGGCGTAGACGATGTCGCCACCGTGTTCGCCTGCACCGGGACCGATATCGACGACATAGTCGGCGACCTTGATGGTGTCTTCATCGTGTTCGACGACCAACACTGTGTTGCCCAATTCACGCAAACGAATGAGGGTGTCGATGAGACGGCGGTTGTCTCGCTGATGGAGTCCGATCGACGGTTCATCGAGCACGTAGAGCACGCCGACAAGACCAGAGCCGATTTGCGAAGCAAGGCGGATGCGCTGCGCTTCGCCACCGGCGAGTGTCGCTGCTGAACGAGAGAGCGAGAGGTAATCAAGACCCACATCGAGCAAGAAGCCCATACGTGCATTGATTTCCTTCACCACGCGCTCGGCGATCATGCGATCACGTTCAGAAAGTTTCAATCCGTTGAGCGCGGCGGCTGCATCGCCAATCGACATGGCGCAGATCTCGGCGATGGAGTGACCATCGATTGTTACGCCAAGGCTGAACGGAGCAAGACGCGAACCTTCGCAATCGGGACACGGCACTTCGCGCATGTAGCCCTCGATCTGCTCGCGTTGTGCATCGCTTTCCGCATCGGAATGGCGGCGCTGCAACCACGGAACAAGACCTTCGAACTTCGCGTCGTAGGACCGCTGACGGCCGTAGCGGTTCTTGTAGCGAACCTGCACACGACCGGTTGCGCCCGTTCCCTGCAGCAGCAGCTTCTGTTGCTTCTTTGGCAACTTGTCGAACGGAACATCGGGATCGATTTCGTAGACATCGCACACCGACTCGAGGAGCCGACCGAAATACTGCGTGCGGGCGGTGGCCCACGGCGCAAGTGCACCTTCCGACACGCTCAGGTCGGGGTTCGGGATGACGAGTTCAGCATCAACTTCGAACTTCGTGCCCAGACCATCGCAGTGTTCACACGCGCCATACGGCGAGTTGAACGAAAAGTTTCGAGGTGCGAGTTCTTCGTAGCTCAGACCGCAGCTCGGACAACCGAGGTGTTGCGAGAACGTGAGGATTTCATCGTCGAGACCGGAGTCGTCTCCCCCGCCCACGATCTGCACTTCGGCAACACCTTCAGCGATGCGCAGAGCAGTTTCGAGCGAGTCGGTGAGGCGGCGATCAATGCCGGCCTTCTTCACAAGGCGGTCGACCACGATCTGGATGGTGTGTTGCTCATAACGAGCCAGTTCGATCTTGTCGGTGAGTTCGTGCAGTTCGCCGTCGATGATGGCGCGGGCAAAGCCCTGCGAGGCCAAGTCGGCAAGCAGCGTGTCGTAGGTGCCCTTACGGCCGCGCACAACAGGAGCCAGCACCTGGAACTTGGTGCCATCGGGAAGCTCAAGGACTCGATCGACGATCTGCTGTGGGGTCTGGCGCTTGATGACCGACCCGTCGACGGGGCAATGCGGAACGCCGATCCGCGCATAGAGAAGGCGAAGGTAGTCGTAGACCTCGGTGATGGTTCCGACGGTGGAACGGGGGTTGCGGGAGGCCGACTTCTGATCGATGGAAATCGCCGGAGACAAGCCCTCGATGAAGTCGACATCGGGCTTATCCATCTGACCGAGGAACTGACGGGCATAGGCCGACAGCGACTCGACATAGCGGCGCTGACCTTCGGCGTAGATCGTGTCGAAGGCCAGTGAGGATTTACCGGAACCAGAAAGGCCGGTGAAAACGATGAGCCGGTCTCGGGGAAGTTCGATTGAGACGTTGCGAAGGTTGTGCTCTCGGGCACCACGAATGACCAGTTGATCCACGGCGGGAGCCTACTGTCGCCCCGAATCAGAACGATGCTCGAAGCGGGGGTTCAGCCCACTTCGCGAAGTTCTCGACGCAGTTCTTTGATTTCGTCTCGGAGTCGGGCTGCGTATTCGAATCGAAGGTCGGCCGCCGCTTCCTTCATTTCTTCTTCGAGTGTCTGCACCAATCGACCGAGCTCATCGGCCGGAAGTTCCGCAAGATTCGAGCGCACCTTGTCTCGAGCAGTTGATCGCTTGCCGTTTCCGGGAACCGGAGCGCCTGAGGTGCCTCGAAGCGTCGCGAGGATGTCGGTGACGGCCTTGCGAATAGTTTGCGGATTAATGCCGTGTTCCTTGTTGTAGGCCTCTTGCAAACCACGACGACGATTCGTTTCGGAAATTGCTCGTTGCATTGAGTCAGTGATCGAGTCGGCGTACATGATGACCTGACCGTCGACATTTCGAGCCGCACGGCCAATGGTCTGCACAAGTGCAGTTTCGGAGCGAAGGAAACCTTCCTTATCGGCATCGAGAATGGCAACAAGCGACACTTCGGGAAGATCGAGGCCTTCACGCAGCAGGTTGATACCAATCAAGACATCGAACTCACCAAGTCGGAGATCTCGAAGGATCTCGATGCGTTCAATGGTGTCGACCTCGCTATGGAGATAGCGAACCTTCACGCCAAGTTCGAGGAGATAGTCGGTGAGATCCTCAGACATTTTCTTGGTGAGCGTGGTGACAAGTACTCGATCGCCGTTGGTGACGCGCTTGTTGATTTGTTCGATCAGGTCGTCGATCTGCCCCTTCGTGGGCTTCACAACGATCTCTGGATCGACGAGGCCAGTCGGACGCACGACCTGCTCGACGATCGCTGAAGAGTTCTCAAGTTCGAAAGGTCCCGGCGTTGCCGAAAGGAACACGACCTGACCGATGCGATCCATGACCTCGTCGAAGGTGAGCGGGCGATTGTCCGCAGCCGAGGGAAGCCGGAAGCCGTGCTCGATAAGGGTCTGTTTACGGGAACGATCGCCGGCGTACTGACCACGAACCTGCGGAACAGCCTGATGGCTTTCGTCCATCACCACAAGGAAGTCGTCGGGGAAATAGTCGAGCAGCGTAAACGGAGCTTCGCCTGGTTCACGGCCGTCGATGTGGGCCGAATAGTTCTCGATGCCGTTACAGAAACCGAGTTCGGCCATCATCTCGAGGTCGTATTGCGTGCGCATACGCAATCGCTGCGCTTCGAGCAGTTTATTTTCGCTCTCGAACTTGGCGAGTTGCTGTTGAAGTTCCGCTTCGATGCGCGTCATCGCGGTGCGCATACGCTCATCGCTTGCGGCGTAATGCGTGGCCGGAAAGACGACGAGTTCTTCGAGTTCGGTGATCTTTTCACCAGTGAGCGGGTCGACAACGATGATTCGATCGATGTCGTCGCCAAAGAGTTCGATGCGAATCGCAGTTTCGTCGTATGCCGGATGGATTTCGATGGTGTCGCCACGAACGCGGAACTTTCCGCGAATGAGGTTCATGTCGTTGCGTTCGTACTGCATGTCGACAAGGCGACCCAAGATGGCTCGCTGTTCGTGAGACTCACCCTGACGAATCACCAACATTTGGTCGGCGTATTCCTCGGGGGAACCGAGACCATAAATACACGACACCGACGCAACCACGATCGTGTCTCGTCGAGTCAACAGCGCCGATGTCGCAGCGTGACGCAATCGCTCGATCTCGTCGTTTACCGATGAGTCCTTTTCGATGTAGGTATCAGAGGCCGGCATGTAGGCCTCGGGTTGGTAGTAGTCGTAATAGGAGACGAAGTACTCGACTCGATTCTCGGGGAAGAACTCGCGGAACTCATTGGCCAGCTGCGCGGCCAACGATTTATTCGGCGCCATCACCAATGTGGGCCGCTGCAACTTCTCAATCGTCCACGCAATCGTTGCACTCTTGCCCGAACCAGTAATGCCGAGCAGCGTTTGGAACCGATTCCCCGCTTCGATACTCGCCGTCAGTTGCTCGATCGCCTTTGGCTGATCGCCAGCGGGCTGGAAATCGGAGACAAGTCGAAACGGAGGCATCGGAGGAGTCTACGAAGGGTCGGGGCCATTGCTCCCGGCACTTCGGCGGCTGCCGTCTAACCTTGACCAGACGGCCCGTGACCCTGGAAGAGGAACAAAACACATGCGCGACGCTTTGGGTTCGGTGCAATCAGTACTGGTTCTCGGAGGAAACTCCGAAATTGCTTTGGCCATCGTCGACAGGCTTGTGGCCAGTCGATGCAAAAAGGTCGTGCTCGGCGTGCGCTCCCCCGCTTCGGCGACTGCGACCCTCAATCGTCTCCGCTCCGCCGGCGTCGACGCCGACACCATCGTCTTCGATGCCCTTGATGCCGCCTCACACACCAAGGTCATCGATGCTGCCGCTGCACGCATGGGCGATATCGACATGGTCATCCTCGCCTTCGGCATTCTCGATGGTCATAGCGAAATCGATACCGATCCGGTCTTCGCTGCTCAAGTCGTACAAACCAATTTCGGTGGCGCCGTTTCCGCCGGCCTCGCCTCGGCCGTACAACTTCGCAAACAGGGTCACGGAACGATCCTTTCCATCACATCAGTTGCCGGTGTTCGCGCTCGTGCCGAGAACATGATCTATGCCTCATCAAAAGCCGGGATGGATTCCTTCAGCCAAGCCCTCGGCGACGCACTCATAGGAACGGGAGCGCGATGTGTCGTCGTTCGTCCCGGCTTCGTGCACACACACATGACCGAAGGCATGAAGCCTGCGCCGTTTGCGACGACTCCAGACAAAATCGCCGACACCGTCATCAATGGCCTCCAGAAGAACAAGGAAATTATCTGGGCGCCGTCGATCATGATGCCGATGTTCCTCACTCTCCGGCACCTTCCTCGTTTTCTGTGGCGCAAGGTAAGCGCCACCTGAGATGACAGTCGCGACTTCCCCCCGCCCCTCACTACTCGGTGGCATCGTCCGAGAGCTGCGTCCGAAGCAGTGGATCAAGAACGTCCTCGTTTTTGCTGCGCCTGTTGCCGCCGGATTGTTCGACAATCGCGACACTGATCTGCAGGCGCTTGGAGCGTTCGGCTGCTTCTGCGCTGCCGCAAGCGCCACCTACCTCCTCAACGACGCGATGGACATTGAGTCCGATCGCCGTCACCCAGTCAAGAAGAATCGACCGATCGCCGCTGGCATTGTTCCGGTCGGTCTCGCCTACGTTCTGGCCGTCGTGCTGCTTGCGGTCGCAATCGGCGGTTCGTTCCTCATCCGACGAGATTTCGGATTCACGATCCTCGCGTATCTCGCTCTTACCACCGTCTATTCGCTGTGGCTGAAGCACATGCCGATCCTCGACATCTTCGCCGTTGCTGCCGGATTCGTTCTTCGTGCGATCGGCGGCGCAACCGCAACTGGCCTGCCGATCTCTGAGTGGTTCTTCATCGTGACCAGTTTCGGTGCGCTGTTCATGGTCACGGGTAAGCGAGCGGGTGAACGCGCGGAACTTGGCGATGACGCCGCAACAATCCGCCCTGCACTCGCTGCCTACTCTCCGCAGTACCTCAATTATTTGAAGGCAGTGTTCTCCGCAGGCGCGCTCATCACCTACTGCTTGTGGGCGTTTGCCTCGGCACAGGAATCCACCAACGGTTCAGTGCTTTTCCAGCTGTCGATCGTTCCGTTCGCCATCGCGATCCTTCGCTACGCACTCTTGCTTGAACAGGGCAAGGGTGCTGAACCAGAGAATCTCGTACTTTCCGACCGCACCCTTCTCGCCGCTGGCGCGATCTGGGCAATCATTTACGCCTGTGCCGTCTACGCCTCCTGAACCAGCGGCCATTCGGGCCGTTCCTTCTTCCTCCGAACTTTTCGGTTGGGGTCGCACCGCACCTTCGGGGGCCGATGTTCGTCGTCCCACTTCGCCGACCGAACTGCAACGCGCGCTACCAACCAATTTCGAACGCGGCCTCATCGCTCGCGGCCTCGGCCGTAGCTACGGCGACGCTGCACAAAACGCCGGTGGCACCGTCGTAGAAACGATGGACGTCGCGGCATTCACGATTCACGAGTCCGATCCGAGTTCTGACACCGTGCTCGTCACCGCCGATGCCGGCGCGAGCATTGATCGCCTTCTCCATGCCCTCGTGCCACAAGGACTGTTCGTCCCAGTTACGCCCGGAACACGTTATGTCACCGTGGGTGGAGCAATTGCTGCCGACATCCACGGCAAGAATCATCACCTCAAAGGCTCGTGGTGTAACCACGTTGTGTCACTGCACCTTCAACTTGCCGATGGTTCAATCGTTGAAATCGGCCCTGATCGTGATGCGGAACTGTTCTGGGCCACTGCTGGTGGCATGGGACTGACCGGCGTCATTCTCGACGCTACATTCCGATGCCCTCGCATTGGTTCAAGCCAACTCGTCGTCGACACCGACCGCGCAGCCGACCTCGATGCGGTGTGTGAACTCATGCGTAGCGGTGACCACCTGTACGACTATTCGGTTGCCTGGATCGATCTCATGGCCACTGGCTCGGCAATGGGTCGCTCGGTACTCACACGCGGTCGTTTCGCCAGCGCTGAGGAAGCAGCACCAAAGATCGGCGCCGATCCCTACGTGTACAAAGCCGGCGAACTTGTGAGCGCTCCCCCGTTCATGCCTGCGGGTTTGCTGAACAAACTTTCGATCCGGGCGTTCAACGAATTGTGGTTTCGCAAAGCTCCCGTTGAGCGACGCGACGAAATTCAATCGATTCCAACGTTCTTCCACCCACTCGACATGGTGCGCGGCTGGAATCGCATTTACGGACCAGCGGGCTTCTTACAGTGGCAGTTCGTTGTCCCATTCGACGCAACGAGCACGCTCACGACAATCGTCGAGGAACTCAGTCACTCCGGATGTACATCGTTCCTTGCCGTGCTGAAATCGTTCGGCGAAGGCAACGCGGCGCCGCTTTCGTTCCCGGCTGGCGGCTGGACACTCGCCCTCGACATTCCCGCTGGAGTCCAAGGCCTTGGACCGCTGCTTGACCGCCTCGATGATCTTGTTGTTGGCGTCGGCGGACGCATCTACCTCGCCAAGGACAGTCGCGTTCGTCCTGAACTCTTGCCGCAGATGTATCCCCGCCTTCACGAGTGGCGAGAAGTCCGTGAGCGCGTTGACCCCAACCGCAGGATTATGAGCGACCTCGCCCGACGTCTCGGGCTGTAATCAAATTCAACCAGCGTTGCGCTTGGTCTGAATCCAGTCCCAACACGCATCGATGTGCGTCATGAGTTCTTCTTGTGACCCATCGTTGGGAACAATGAATGCAGCGACAGCGCGTCGTTCTTCTCGTGTTGCTTGCAACTTCATACGAGCGCGCGCGTCGTCGGCATTGAATCCGCGGAATTCGACCAGACGCTGCACCGCAACTTCCGGATCTGTGTCGACGACGATGATGCCTTCGGTTTCGTAGGCCTTTGATTCAACAAGCAACGGAACGTCGAGAATCACAACGTTGTCGGTCTCGCGTTGCGCTTCAATGCGCCCGTCGATCTCTTCGCCAACTTTCGGATGCACGATCGCGTTAAGTGCCTTCAATTGCTCCGGGTCGTTGAACACGATGTCAGCGACTGCCTGACGGTTCAGGGTTCCATCCTCAGCAAGGATGCCGTCACCGAAATGTTCGACCATTGCCGCCAGCACGGCACCGCCCGGCGACTGAAGTTCACGAACAACAAGGTCAGCGTCGATCACGACGGCACCACGTCGTGCGAACTCGGCCGACACGGTCGACTTTCCCGAACCAATTCCACCGGTCAAACCAAGTAGGAGCATCGACGGAACGTACCAGAGCGCGTCTCGATGCATTTCCGAACATTTCGCTCACACTTTTGCCAAACCTGCCGACAGGTAGTGCATGACCAACACAGCGATGCACCCAACCCGACCCGCCCTCACCGACTGGCGCGGGTATCCCGTCACCGTCACCCGCCGCGAAGAAGAGGTTTTGCAAGCTATTTGCGACGGTTGCTCAACACCCGAGGTGGCATCACGGCTCTATCTCTCGCAGAAGACCGTGAAGAACCACCTCGCGTCGATTTATCAGAAGCTCGACGCGCGCGACCGAACGCAGGCGGTTCTCACCGCACTGCGTTTAGGGATCGTGCGTCTCGATTGATCACCGGCGAGTGCCGGTGAGACTCACTCGGCGGCGTCGGCCTCGGGAGCGGCGGCTTCGGCAGCAGCTTCTGCAGAGGTTGGTACCGGCGGGATCGAGGTATCGCCCTGTTCGGCGTAGTACTCGGCCCAAGCTTCCTGAGCTTCGGTGGTCTCGCTACCGATGTAGTTGCCCTCAGAGTCATAGGCGTGCTCGCCGAAGTGCTCCTGATACTCAGCAGCAACGACGCCACCTTCGGCAGCCTGCTTGATGGAAAGGCTGATGCGGCGACGCTGAAGGTCGAGGTCGATGATCTTGACCCAGAGTTCTTCGCCGGGCGTGACGACCTGCTCGGGAAGATCGACATGATGTGCCGACATTTCCGAGATGTGCACGAGGCCTTCGATGCCATCGCCAACCTGCACGAAGGAACCGAACGGAACGAGCTTGGTGACACGGCCGTAGACGAGTTCGCCAACCTGATGGGCCGTAGCGAATTCCTGCCACGGATCCTGCTGGGTGGCCTTGAGCGAAAGGCTGATGCGCTCGCGGTCGAGATCGACCTCGAGGACCTGCACGTCGATTTCGTCGCCAACCTGCACAACCGAACCGGGGTGGTCGACATGCTTCCAAGACAACTCCGAAACGTGGACGAGGCCGTCCATGCCACCAAGGTCGACGAATGCACCGAAGTTCACGACCGAAGACACCACACCGCGACGGTTCTCGCCGGGCTTGAGGTTGGCAAGGAAGTCCTCGCGCTGTTCCTTCTGAGTCTCTTCGAGCCAGCCACGACGTGAAAGCACAACGTTGTTGCGGTTCTTGTCGAGCTCGATGATCTTGGCTTCGAGGGTGCGGCCGACGTAGGGCGCAAGGTCGCGAACGCGACGCAGTTCAACAAGTGATGCGGGAAGGAAGCCGCGAAGGCCGATGTCGATGATGAGACCGCCCTTGACGACCTCGATGACCGGGCCGCTGACGACGCCGTCTTCTTCCTTGATCTTTTCGATCGTTCCCCAGGCGCGCTCGTACTGTGCGCGCTTCTTGGAGAGAACGAGACGACCTTCTTTATCTTCCTTCTGAAGAACAAGTGCCTCGATGACATCGCCCATAGAGACGATTTCAGAGGGATCAACGTCATTGCGAATCGAAAGTTCGCGAGAAGGAATGACGCCTTCAGACTTGTAACCAATGTCGAGAAGAACTTCGTCGCGATCAACCTTGACCACGGTGCCTTCAACGATTTGTCCGTCTTCAACTTGAACCATCGATGCGGTGTACGCCTCGTCGAGTGACAGACCACCAAGATCGTCTTCGATCACCTGACGCGGAACGTAGGTGCCGTCGGCTGCGAACGTTCCCATACCTGCGGGAGCTTCTGCGACGGGTGTGGCTTCTTCAATGGTGGACTGCTCGGACACGAGGGTTCTCTCTTCGATGGACAGGAAGTAGGGGATGGGACAACTCCCCCACAGGCGCGAGGAAGAACGGCAAGGCTAGACCCCTGTCCACAGGGGCCGCCAGCCCGCAAATTGCAGGTCAGACCGCTGGGCGGGTGGCCACGAGCAGAAACTCGGGCCGGTCGATCTCGGGCGTTCGCCGGGCGTACTCCCCTGGGGTCACCGACCAGACCGCATCAACCTGCAATCCGGCCCGGGCAGCGAGCAATCGCAATTCCCGAGGGGTGAAGCAGGTGGTCCATAGGTCTCGGCTGGTTTCGGTGCCATCGGGGGCCCGAAGTGGGGCCGATTCGTGATTCACGCCGGCATCGGCATCGAAGGTGTCGATGTCTTCGAGCCAACGGATCTGGAAATAGGAGGAAAAGGCCGACACCGCGATCCGGCCACCGGGGCGAAGGGCTCGGGCCATACCGTCGAGCACGACTCCGTCGGGATCGGGGCCGACGGCGGCCGCTCCCCCAGCCAGACCAAATGCGCCTTGGCATAGCGAGATCACCGCATCGAACTCGCCGTCGAAGGGAAGGGCTCGTGCATCGAGGCGTTCGAAGGTGGCTCCTTCTGGAGCTCCGTCTCGGGCGAGGTCGATGAAGGTCTGGGCGATGTCGACGCCGTGAACAGCGATACCGCGCTCGGCAAGCGCGTAAGCGTGCCGGCCAGGACCACATCCGACATCGAGCACGCGCATTCCCGGAGTCAGGCCGAGTTCGTCAACCAAGAAGTCGACCTCATTGGCCGTGCCCATCGTGAACGAATAGCGCAGGTACGAAGTTCCCAGATGATCGGCAATTCCCTCGAACCAATGACCTTCGGGCGCGTTGCTCACATCAACCCTTGGCTGCAGCCCACGAGTCACCATGCGAAAGATTCACTTCGAGCGGAACTCGAAGGTCGAAGGCACCCGACATTGCTTCAAGCACGATTGCGGTGACTGCGTCGAGATCGGCGGGCGGAACCTCGCAAATGACTTCGTCGTGCACCTGCAAGATGAGGCGACTGGTTGAACCTGCGGCGTCAAGGGCTCGATCAAGTCGGATCAGCGCAACTTTGAAAATGTCAGCAGCAAGACCTTGAATGCCCGCGTTCATGGCTTGACGCTCGCCGGCTTGGCGAATGCGGAAGTTGTCTGACGCGAGTTCGGGGATCTGACGGCGACGACCGAACAGCGTTTCGGTGTACCCCTTCTCGCGTGCTTCGGCGACAGTGCGTTCCATGTAGTCGTGCACAGCCGGGAACGCGACGAAGTACGCGTCGAGAATCTGCTGCGCTTCGCCGATGGGAACACCCAAGCGTTGCGCGAGACCGAACGCTTCCATGCCATAAGCAAGGCCGTAACTGACCATTTTTGCTTTGGAACGTTGCTCGATCGTGACCGTTTTCGGATCGACATCGAACACTCGCGCAGCGGTTGCGTTGTGAATGTCTTGACCTGATTCAAACGCGCCGATCAAACCCGGATCTTCCGCCAGGTGCGCAATGCAACGAAGTTCGATCTGGTTGTAGTCGGCGATGAGAAGCGTGTATCCCTTAGCCGGCACGAACGCTTTGCGGAATTCGCGACCGAGTTCGCTACGCACGGGAATGTTGTGGAGGTTCGGAGCGTCGGAACTCAAACGACCCGTACGAGCAACGGTCTGGTTGAAGGTCGCATGGATGCGACCGTCGGGAGCGATTTCGGTAAGCAGACCTTCGCCGTATGTCGAACGAAGTTTCTCGACCTCGCGATAGGCAAGCAGGTGCTCAATGATCGGATGTTCACCGAGCAATTTTTCAAGCGTTGCTGCGTCGGTTGAATAACCGGTCTTGGTTTTCTTCTGCGGAGTCAGTTCCAACTTCTCAAACAGGATCTCGCGCAACTTCACGGTGGAGTTCACATTGAACTCTTCACCAGCATCGGCCCAAATCAGCGTTCGGAGTTCATCGCAACGGGCAACGAGTTGGTCCCGCAGCTTTCGAAGTTCACCTTCATCGACGCCAACGCCAAGAATTTCCATGCGGGCAAGAACTCGAACCAGCGGAACCTCAATATCAGTGTTGAGATCGGCAAGTCCGCGAGCAGCCAGAGATTCTTGAAGCGGATCGACGAGTGCGTTCACACCCAGCGCTCGACGCGAGGCTCGTTGTGCCAGCGCCGAAGTATCGGCTCCACCAAAATCGAGTTGGCCTTCGTCTTGGTCATCGTCTTGCGGCAAACGAGCGTCGGCGTAGCGATCAAGCAACGGTTCAAGCGAATAACGCGGTTCGGCGGGGTCGAGCAGGTACGCCGCGATCATCGTGTCGAGTGCAAGGGATCGAAGATCGACGCCACAGGTGTCAAGGCCACGCATCAGTGCTTTGGCATCGTGAGCAACGACTGGACGTCCGCCATCGGCGAAAAGCGATCCGGCAGCTGCCGCAACCTTCGGGGCTGCAAGTGTCTCGGTCGAGATCCAGGCAACTTCACCCATGGCGGCATCGGTGACGAGAGCGAGTCCTTCGAAATCGGAGCGCCCTTCATCGCCCGCCCAAGCGCCCGCCGCAGCAAGCGGTGCGTCGGCCTTTGCCAGTTCGCTGAACAGCGCAATGGCATCTTTCTGCGTCGAGACGTCGGTGCGCTCGGCTTCGAGGACACTTCCGGTCACGGTCTCGGCGGAATCGTTCGCGACACCCAAGACAGCGATGAGGCGATCAAACAACTGACGGAACTCAAGGAAGTCGAACAACTGACGAACTTCGGCAAGATCGAAATTGCCGATCTGCAAGTCGTCGGGATCGACGGTGACTGGCGCGTCGTGACGCAGCTTCATTAAGTCGATGTTGATTCGGGCTTTGTCTTCGTTCTCGGCAAGGTTCTGACGCAACTTCGGCGTGAGTTCGTCGAGGTGTTCATAAATGCCGTCAATGCCGCCGTACTGATTAATCAGCTTCGCTGCAGTTTTTTCGCCAACCCCCGGAACGCCAGGAAGATTGTCGGAAGGATCGCCGCGAAGCGCGGCGTAATGCACATAGTCGGTGGGCTTCACGCCCGTGCGTTCGAAGATTCCCGCTTCGTCATACAACGCATAGTCGGAGACACCGCGCTTGTTGTAGAGCACTTTGATGTGTGGGTCGTGGACGAGCTGATAACTGTCGCGATCTCCCGTGACGATGATGACGTCATCTCCGCGCGCTTCGGCTGCGGTTGCCAATGTGGCGATGATGTCGTCGGCTTCAAAACCGACGAGATCAAGAACGGGAACGCGCAGCGTTTCAACGACTTCTCGAACGATGCCCATCTGCTGACGTAGAAGATCTGGAGTCGCGTCGCGGTTGCCTTTGTAACTGTCCAGCGCTTCGTGCCGGAAGGTTGGTTCGGAACGATCGAATACAACCGCCAAGTGATCGGGCTTCTGATCACGCAGCAGGTTCACGAGCATCGATGTGAAACCAAACACCGCATTGGTGACCTGACCTGATGCCGTTGCCATGTCCGTGGGCAATGCGAAAAACGCTCTGTATGTCAGCGAGTTTCCGTCGATAAGCATCAACGTCGTCATGGAGTCTCCGGTTTGAGGGTGCCGTCGATAATCAGTTCAGCGACGGCACGCATCGTTGTGCGTTCACGCATGGCGGTCTTTTGCACAAACGCGAATGAGTCGGCCTCGGTGAAACCGTGGATGTCCATGAGGATGCCCTTGGCGCGATCCACCACCTTGCGGGTTTCGAGTTGTTCTTCGAGCGATTTCGTTTGTTCGGTAAGCGCTCGCAATTCGCGAAACCGGCCAACTGCCAATTCAATGGCCGGTACGAGGTCGCTTCGCTGGAATGGCTTCACGAGATAGGCCAGTGCACCGGCGTCCCGAGCCTCTTCGACAAGGTCTCGCTGGCTAAAAGCGGTGAGCACTAACACCGCGCATAACTGATCGGCAGTGATTTGTCGGGCCGCGGTGAGACCGTCGATCCCCGGCATCTTGATATCGAGGATTGCGATCTCGGGCTTGAGTTCACGAACGAGGGCGACGGCTTCGTCGCCACGTCCGGTCTCGCCCACGACCTCATAGCCCTCTTCTTCGAGGGTCTCTTTCAGATCGAGTCGGATGATCGCCTCGTCTTCGGCGATGACGACACGGGTCGGCAACGTTGCAGCCCCTTGAGAGTGGAGGTCCGACCAAGTACGGACTGCTTGGGATCGTACCGGCTCAGCCGATGGCGTCGTTGAGTCTGTCGAGCAATTCATCCTGCTGTTGCTCGAGTCGACCGATATCAGCCACAACCTCATTGCGGTGCCGTTCCATTGCCTCAGCATGTCGGGCAGCGGTCCGATGCTCTCGCTCGGCCAGTGGGGTTTCCGACACCAGCGACCGGAGGCGTGCATCATCGGCCTCGTCAGCGAAATGGGCCAGTTGTTCATCGGCGATGGCCAAGTCGCGACGCAGGTCGCGCAACTGCGCACCGATTTCGGTGAGCCTCCGTTCCAACGTCGCCCTGGTCATGGCGGCGAAGTGTAGGACCGGCCCTGCCAGGACCCTCAAGTCCTCCAGGTCGAAGTGGGAAGAAGGGCCTCCGGCCAGTTGGTAGCGTGGCGACCGCACCTCTGCGACGGTGCTGGAATTGGCATACAGGGCGGGCTCAAACCCCGCTGCCCTTCGGGGCTTGAGGGTTCGAGTCCCTCCCGTCGCACGAAGATCCCCTCGGCGCAGGTTTGCCAAGGAAAAATGAAACCGAAGTAGCCGCCTCCGGGTCAGAGCATCAACGCCCTCCACCCACGAGCGAAAGCCGCCACCGACACGATGATCGTCTTCACTTTCCCCGGCCAGGGATCACAGAAACCCGGCATGGGAGACGCGTGGCGAGACCACCCGTCTTGGGAACTTGTGGCGGAAGCCTCCAGCGTCCTCGGCCGTGACCTCGAACATCTCCTTCTTCATACCGAAGCCGAGGAACTCACTCGCACAGATAACGCCCAGTTGTCGACGTTCCTCACGAGCTTGATCGTGCTCGACGCAGTGGAACGACTTGGTGTCGAACCTGCAGCCGCAGCCGGCCACAGTCTTGGTGAGTACACCGCTCTTGTTTCCTCGGGTGCCTTGGCCTTCGACGAAGGCCTCATGCTTGTCGCCGAACGCGGTGCAGCCATGCTCGAAGCAACCACCTCTCGCATCGGAACCATGGCCGCCGTACTTGGTCTCGATGATGACGACGTCGAAGTTGCCTGTGCTCGCGTCGATGGCGACGTGTGGGTGGCCAACTACAACGCTCCCGGACAGGTCGTCATCGCTGGAGATCCCGATGCTGTTGCACGAGCAGCTGAGATCGCGAAGGAAATCGGCGCCAAGAAGGTCATGTCCATGGCCGTCAGCGGTGCATTCCACACTCCGTTCATGGCACCGGCTCGAGATCGCCTCCGCAGCGCAATCGGCACCGCCGATCTTCGTGAAGCCGATCTTCCCGTGTACGCCAATGTCGACGCTCGGGCCCACACCGGCACCGAATGGACCGACCTACTCAATGCGCAGCTGTGCAGTCCGGTTCGTTGGCGCCAAACGCTCGCCAACCTCGGCGATGCCGGCGCAACGGTGTTTGTTGAGCTTGGCCCGGGCAATGTGCTCACTGGAATGGCCAAGCGAACAGTGGCTGATGTGAAGACGCTTTCCGTGTCGACACCTGATGATCTCGACAAACTCCTCACCGCACTGGCGGCTCCGGTTGAAACTGTCGAAGTTCACGAAGGCGAACATCTCTTCGCCACCGAACGAATGGTCGTGAGTCCGGCCGCTGGCGTGTTTGCCCCTGCCGCCGATTTGGCTCCCGGTTTTGTTCTTACGCCCGGCACGGTCCTTGGACTTGTCGGCGAACAAGAAGTTCGGTCTCCGTTCGCAGGGATCTTGGTCGGTGTCCTTGCCGTTGAAGGCGAGCGCGTCACCACCAGTCAGCCAATCGCTTGGTTGCGCACCGCGTGATCAACATCACCCCGAGGAACCGATGACCACTCCAGCCCCACGCGGCGCAACCATCACCGGTTGGGGAACGGCCCTTCCTGACATCATCGTCACCAATGCCGACTTCGAGGCGCGCCTCGATACGACCGATGAGTGGATTAGCGAACGCACCGGTATTCGCGAACGTCGCCACGGCGGCACCACTGCAGGTTTGGCGGTTGAGGCCGGCCGAAAGGCACTCGACATGGCTGGTCTTACCGGCGCCGATATCGATTTCATACTTCTCGCAACGACGACGCCTGATTATCAGATCCCTTCCACCGCCTCGCAGGTGCAGGAAGAACTCGAAATCAACGGCGGCGCATGCGATATCAACGCTGCGTGTTCGGGCTTTGTGTACGGACTCGTTCAAGCACACGGGCTCATCGCCATGGGCCTTAACCGTGTACTTCTCATTGGTTCGGAAACGCTCGCCAAGGTCACCGACCAAGAAGATCGCAATACTGCGATTCTTTTCGGGAACGGAGCAGGCGCTGTTGTGCTCGAAGCAGTTGAAGGCGAAGGCCAATTGGTTTCGTTCGACCTTGGATCCGACGGCACCGCTCGCGAACTTCTCGAAGCCCCGATCGGCGGCTACATGTCGATGGTGGGCAAAGAGGTTTTCCGAAAGGCCGTCACGGTCATGGTCGACTCCGCACGGGCCTCGCTTGCCGATGCGAATCTCACACCAGACGACCTCGCATTGATGGTCCCGCACCAGGCCAATATCCGAATCATTGATGCAGCCTGCTCACGCCTCGGCGTTCCCATCGAACGCACCGCGATCGTTCTTGATCGAACCGGCAACACATCCTCGGCTTCGATTCCGCTCGCCCTTGTCGATGCCATTGAAAATGGTCGTGTGAAGCGCAATGACAACGTGCTGCTTGTTGGTTTCGGTGCCGGCATGAGTTGGGCAAGTGCCATCGTTCGCTGGACTGGTCGTCTTCCGGAGGAAAACGCATGAGCAGAGTTGTCTTAGTTACGGGCGGAAACCGGGGCATTGGCCTCGCATGCGCCAAAGCCTTCGCCGCAGCAGGCCACAAGGTTGCGATCACGCACCGCAGCGCTGCACCCGATGACGCTGGGGACCTTCTGTGTGTGCAATGCGATGTCACCGACACCGATCAGGTCGAAGCAGCGTTCACCGAGATTGAAGAGAAACTCGGTCCGGTTGAAGTTCTCGTCTCAAACGCTGGCATGACAATCGACAAACTCGTGCTGCGCATGACCGACGAGGATTTCTCCGATGTCATTGACGCCAATCTCGTCGGCGGATTCCGCGCCGCCCGCCGCGCTGTTCCCAAAATGATGCGCGCTCGTTGGGGTCGAATCATTTTCATCGGTTCGGTCGTCGGTTCTGTCGGTCAGGCAGGACAGGCCAACTACGCCGCTTCGAAGGCTGGCCTCATCGGTCTCGCTCGCTCGCTTGCCCGTGAGTTCGCGTCACGCAACGTGACCGTGAATGTCGTTGCACCCGGCCCCGTTGCCACCGACATGTTCGCTGCGGTTGACGACGCAATGCGCGAGTCCATTACCAGCGCCGTGCCGCTCGGCCGCATGGGCCAGCCCGATGAAATTGCTGCCGCCGTTTCCTTCCTCGCGTCCGACGAGGCCGGCTACATCACCGGTGCCGTTCTGCCAGTCGATGGCGGACTCGGCATGGGCGGCTAACAGCCCAAGCACCACAAAACCAACGCGACCCCCGACTAGGTTTGTCGCACCGATTACCAAGGAGCCCCGATGAGTGACGATTTCGAAAAGTTCAAGGCCTGCGCCGTTGAGATCCTCGCCGTCTCACCCGACCAGGTGACGATGGAAGCCAAGTTCGCTGACGATCTCGATGCCGACAGCCTCGACCTCGTTGAACTGGTCATGAAGCTCGAAGAAGAGTTCGACGTTTCCGTCGACGAATCCGAGCTTGAGAACATCACGACCGTTGGCGAAGCCTACGAACTGGTGATGTCGAAGCGGTGAGCACAAAGCGTCGGGTAGCGATTACAGGCGTTGGTGTCGTCAGCCCATGTGGCATTGGCACCGAGGCGTTCTGGAACGGATTGGTGTCGGCCGCGCCCGAAGGGCTGCGTCGCATCGAGAACTTCGATCCCGAACCGTATTTCGCTAACCCGAAAGAAGCGCGTCGCACCGACCGCTTCGCGCAGTTCGCGTTGGCAGCCGCCGACGAAGCACTGACGATGTCCGGCGATGTTGGCGGCGATCCCACCCGCAAGGGTGTTTGGATCGGCACCGGCATCGGCGGGCTCACCACTCTTGAAGAACAGGTGCTCGTCAACGAGCACAAGGGTGCTCGCCGAGTCAGCCCGTTCATGGTTCCGATGCTCATGGCCAATGCGGCCTCCGCCGCGATCTCCATGAAGTACGGCTGGCAAGGCCCGTGCGAAAACACCTGCACCGCCTGTGCCGCTGGCACCCAATCGATTGGCAACGCATACCGACTCATCGTGTCGGGCCTATGCGATGCCATGGTCACCGGATCTTCCGAAGCCGTCATGACCCCCACCTGCATTGCTGGCTTCACGAACATGACCGCGATGTCTTCGGACAACATGTCCCGCCCCTTCGACCGTGAGCGCAACGGTTTCGTACTCGCTGAAGGTTCCGGTGTACTCGTGCTCGAGGAAATGGAATCGGCCAAAGCGCGTGGCGCAACGATCCTCGCTGAACTCATGGGCGCGGCATCGAATGCCGACGCGCACCACATCACTGCGCCGTCACCTGGCGGTGTTGGCGCAATCAATTGCATGCGCACCGCGATTGCCGATGCTGGTCTCGTGCCTTCAGATGTCACCTACGTAAATGCTCACGGCACCTCAACCCCGCTGAACGATGCTGCCGAAGCTGCTGCGATCGCCGAAGTCTTTGGCGACACTCCCCCAGCAGTGACTTCATTTAAGGGTGTTACCGGACATGCGCTTGGTGGCGCTGGTTCCATCGAAGCGGTCGGCATTGTGCTCGGCATGCAGAAAGGCGCGATCCCGCCCACTGCTGGCTATGAAAACGCTGATCCCGAAATGGCACCTATTGACATCGTTGTGGGCGCGGCCCGTGAATGGACTCCCGCTCCGGTGCTTTCGAACAGTTTCGGTTTCGGTGGCCACAACGGCTGCATCGTGATCGGCCCACCGCCGGCCTGAGCCGTTTCAGTCGAGACTTCCTTCTCGACGCAATAACCACTCTTTAGCGCGCACTCCCCCACCGAACTGTCCGACGCCGCCGCTACTCGGTAGTACTCGGTGACAGGGAACGATGATGGCGATTGGATTTGTGGCCATCGCACTTCCAACGGCGCGCGCTGCTTTGGGTCGACCTGCGCGCTCCGCTAAATCGCCGTAGGTAATCGTCTGTCCGAACGGCACGCCTTCCAACGCGTTGAGAACTTCACCGCGAAAGCCCGAGCGCGCGCTGCGATCAATCGCCACATCGAAAGATGTGCGCTCTCCATCGAAGTACTCGTTCAACTGGGCAAGAGCTACTGCGAGATGCGCATCGGCAACTGAGGTTCCCGAGAGGTTTTCGTCGAGATCGCCGAACCACACGCGACAAATGCCGACATCGTTGGTAAGAACAGTGAGCGCACCGATCGGCGTGTCGATCAGTGCTTTGGCCATGACTCAGGCGTCGGCGAAGACGAAGAGGAGTTCGGTTTCGGCTGCAGTTTCGCCACCGACATGGGCGCGGCCCGAACCTTTGCCCGCACGAGCCGACATTCGGCCGAGCGTGACTTCGAGTTCAAGAACATCGCCAGGCACTACCTGACGACGGAATCGCGACTTCTCAACGCCACCGAACAACGGCAACTTGCCGGCGAATGCGGGATCACTCAGCACCGCGTAAGCGCCGAGTTGTGCGATGGCTTCAAGCATGAGCACACCAGGCAGCGTTGGCCGACCGGGGAAATGCCCGGGAAAGAACCATTCCTCGCCGGTGATGCGCCACAAGCCCTTTGCCGAAGAACCGATTTCGAGTTCGGTGACTTCGTCGAGAAGAAGAAATGGTGGCCGATGCGGAAGAACATCGGCAGGAGCAGGAAAGCTCACTTGCCAAGCGCCTTGAGAAGATTTGCAGGCGTGTCTTTCGGGCTGACCTTGTACCAGGCCTGCTCGATCTTGCCCTTCTCGTCAATCAGGAAGGCAGAGCGCACAATGCCCATGTACTTCTTGCCGTACATCGACTTTTCGCCCCAGACGCCGAACTTCTCGGCCACGACATGTTCGGGATCAGACAGCAACGTGAAGCCGAGCTTGTACTTGTCATCGAACTTGGCGAGCTTGGCGGGAAGATCGGGGCTGATACCGATGATGACGGTGTCGCCGATCTTCTTGGCGATGTCACGGAGACCACAGCTTTGCGTCGTGCAGCCGGGCGTATCGGCCTTTGGGTAGAAGTACACGAGCACCTTGGTGCCGGCGAAACCAGAAAGCTTCACCTTGGTGTCGGTTTGATCAGCGAGCGTGAATGCGGGTGCTTTCGCACCAACCGCGAGTTGTGTGGTGGCCATCCCCTGAAACTAGTGGGCGAGGACAACTGGGCACGACGCTGGGATCCAAAGTGGGTGCTGCACGACAAAACGAAAGAAGGGGAGCACTTGCGTGCTCCCCTTCGATCAGAACTGCGTGGTGAAACTCAGGCGCCAGCCTTGGCCGATGCCTTGAGCTTCGCTCCAGCCGACACCTTGGCGGCGTTGGTTGCGGGAACGTTGATGGTCTCGCCGGTCTGCGGGTTGCGAGCGGTACGAGCCTTGCGGTGGGTCTGCTCGAAGCTGATGAAGCCCGGGAGCGTAAGCTTCTCGGCGCCCTTGGCAACAACCTCGTGTGCGATGTCTTCAAACGACTTGAGAGTCTTCTCCACGTCGGCCTTGGTCTGGCCCGTCCGGTTCGAGATCTCGGCGATGAGTTCGCTCTTGGTCATGACTTCCTCCTGTTGGCCCAGCCATGTGGCCCGGCACGGGTTGGCTTCCGGGTCGGCCCCCGGTCACCTTCGAACTCGGGCAGGACCGCCCGATGGGACTCAAGCATTGCGGCAGTTGAGGCGGAAATGGTGGATGGCAGCGGATTTTTCTGCATGACTATGCAGGAAGATGAATCAGGGCTGGTCAGAGGTCCTGCGAAGGCCCCCGTCATTCCTCGACATTCATCATGAATTTGGCCGAATGGGCGAAATAGCCCAGCATCCGAGCCTCGTCCTCGTCACTCAGGGCCCCTGCTTCGACCTCGGCCCCCACCGCATTGGCCATGAGTCGGAACCAGGCCTCACGTTCGGCCTCGCCGATCACATAGGGCGCATGGCGCATACGGAGGCGAGGATGGCCTCGCTGCTCGCTATAGGTCTGCGGACCTCCCCAGAACTGCACGAGGAACATCCGGAGTCGTTCACGGGCGCCATCGAGGTCATCGGCCGGATAGAGCGGCGCCAGCACCGGATCGGCGATGACACCGTCATAGAAGCGATCGACGAGTCGATTGAAGAATTCAGGGTCGACCCGATCGAACAGCGGTTGCTCAAGAGGGATCTGGCGGCGTTCGCTGCCTTGAGAACCGTCGGTCATGACTCGTCGAGAGCAGCGCGCACTTCAGCAATGAACGCGCCTGCGCCGGCAGGACCTTCGCCCTCGACGACACGACGCATGAGCGCCGAACCGATGACACAGCCATCGGCGACCTGACTGACTTCGGCCGCTTGTTGACCGTTCGAGACGCCAACGCCAACGAGCACGGGCTTATCGGTGATTGCTTTAAGCCGACGAGCGATAACGAGTGAAGACTCGGCAAGTGCATCGCGTTCACCAGTGACGCCAAGAAGTCCGACGGCGTACACAAAACCACGAGATCGAGCGACAACTCGGGGAAGTCGTTCGTCGGGAGCGGTTGGTGCAGCGAGCATCACCGTTTCGATTCCCGCTGGATCGGCTGCAGTGGCCCACGGACCGACCTCTTCAAGCGGAAGATCCGGAAGGATCGCCGCTCGCACACCGGCTTCGTACATCAACGACGCAAAACGTTCGTGACCCATATGGAATGCCAGGTTGTAATAGGTCATCACGGCGAGCGGAACACCGGCATCGATGGTGCGGAGTGTGTCGAGCACCGTGACTGGACTGGCGCCGTCGCGTAATGCCAGTTCACTCGCTTCCTGAATGATGGGACCGTCCATGACCGGATCAGAAAACGGAATGCCGATTTCAATCGCATCGGCACCGGCGTCGGCGACAGCGCGAACAACGTCGGGCCACTCGTCGTGAAGTCCGCCGGTGACATAGGCAACCAACAACTTGCGACCACTTTCACGAGTGGCGCGCAACGAGCGTTCAAACTCCCCCGGCTCAGATGGCGCGTCGGGGATCGTGAGTCCTTCTTCGGCAAGCGTCGGTGTCATCCGAGGATTTCCATCATTTGGCCGACGTCTTTATCACCACGGCCAGACATGTTGAGGAGCACGGTCTTTCCGGCGAGCTTCGCACGATCGCGACTGATCCATGCGAGTGCGTGCGCTGGTTCGAGCGCCGGGATGATGCCTTCGGTGCGGCTGAGAAGTTGGAATGCAGCAATGACTTCGTCATCGGTGACCTGCTCGTAGCGAGCACGACCGATTGAGGAAAGGTGGGAATGCTCAGGACCGACGCCGGGGTAATCGAGACCAGCGGAAATCGAGTGGGCTTCTTGCACCTGACCAAATTCGTCCTGCATGAGATAGCTCTTCATGCCGTGCACAACGCCGGGCACGCCACGACCAACTGCTGCGCCACCGGCGGGCTCAACGCCGACGAGTTCCGCAGTGGTGTCAGCGAAACCACTGAAGATGCCGATCGCATTTGATCCGCCGCCAACGCATGCGGTGACGACATCGGGAATTTCGTTGTCGAGCAACTTGGCGCACTGCTCGCGAGATTCCTTGCCGATGACGGTGTGGAATTCACGCACCATCCACGGATAGGGGTGCGGGCCCATCACCGATCCAAGGCAGTAATGGGTGTTTTCAACCGTGGCGACCCAATCGCGCATGGCTTCGTTTACGGCATCTTTGAGCGTGCGGCTGCCAGACATTGCCGGAACAACTTCGGCACCAAGCAAACGCATGCGGAAGACGTTGAGCGCCTGGCGTTCCATATCAACTTCACCCATAAAGACTTTGCATTCCATGCCCATGAGCGCAGCAGCGGTTGCCGATGCAACACCGTGCTGGCCCGCACCGGTTTCGGCAACGAGTCGGGTCTTACCCATGCGCTTGGCAAGAAGGGCTTGGCCGAGCACGTTGTTGATCTTGTGCGAACCGGTGTGATTGAGATCTTCACGCTTGAGCAGCACGCGCACACCGAGTTCGGCAGAGAGCCGATGACACTCGGTGATCGGCGACGGGCGGCCTGCGTAGTCGGCCAGCAATCCATCGAGTTCGTCACGGAACGATTGGTCGGCCCACGCCTCGCGGAAGGCCGCTTCGAGTTCCTGACAGGCCGGAACAAGAGTTTCGGGCACATAGCGGCCCCCGAACTCTCCGAAACGACCACTTGATGACGGCTCGGGCAGTGACATGACGTTGAGGCTAGGCCGGGGCCGGGTCGGTAGAGAACTCAGACAGGGCATCTCTTGCCGAAGCAATGAATGCAGCGAGGGCGTCGGGATCCTTGTGGCCAGGAGATGCCTCGACCCCACTCACCGCATCGACGCCCCACGGACGAACGCGCTCGATAGCCTCAGCCACGTTCGCCGGGTTGAGGCCGCCAGCAAGAATGACGCGCCGACGCTGCGGGAGGTCGGCGACCTGCGACCAATCGAAGGTTTCGCCCGAGCCTGGCGTCGGCGAATCGAGCAGGACCGCATCGATCGGGTAGTCATCGAGCTGTACGAGCCGGGGATCATCGGCAGTGAAGACCTGCACAAGGAACGGAACGATGTCACGCAAAGCTTGCGAGACCTCCGGGCCCTCGTTTCCATGCAGCTGCACACCACGGAGCCCGGTCGCCTTCACAATGTCAAGAATGTGTTCGGCCGACTCGTTGCGGAAGACACCGACCGCAATCGCTTCACCGGGAAGTTGCGGAACGATTTGCGCAACCGTTGTGACATCGACCCGTCGTTTTGATTCGGCAAAAATGAAACCAAGCGCGTCAGCGCCGAGAGACACCGCAAGCAGTGCGTCCTCGGCGCTTGTTGTACCGCAGATCTTGATGAACACGTCGCGACGCTAGCGGCGCGACGTGTTCATCACGCGATCATTTGTTTCGACAGACTCAGGCGTCGACCATGCGACCGCTGAGGTATTCGTCATACGCCGCGAGGTCGAGATGACCATGTCCGCAGTAATTGAAGAGGATGACCTTTTCTTCGCCTGACTCCTTGGCGGCAAGCGCTTCGTCGATGGCGACAGCAATGCCGTGACCACATTCGGGAGCGGGAACCTTGCCTTCGGCGTTCGCAAACTTGATCGCCGCATCAAAGACCTTGCCCTGATTGATAGCAACGGCTTCCATGCGACCCTCGTGCACAAGCTTCGAGACGATCGGAGAATCGCCGTGATAGCGAAGGCCGCCAGCGTGGATCGACGGTGGCATGAAGTCAGCGCCAAGTGTGTACATCGGCATAAGCGGGGTCATGCCGGCGACATCGCCGAAGTCGTATTCGAAACGGCCTTGTGTGAGGGTCGGGCACGATGACGGTTCGACCGCAACAAGGCGAACGCTTTCGTCGGGCACGAACGGGAAAGCAATACCACCGAGGTTCGAGCCGCCACCACACGGAGCGATCACAACATCGGGAAGTTCTTCGCCAGCAGCGCGCAACTGATCGCGTGCTTCAAGACCGATCACGGTCTGATGGAGAAGTACGTGGTTGAGCACTGAACCGAGTGCGTAATGCGAGTCGTCGCGCTGCACACAGTCACGAACGGCATCGGAAATTGCTGCACCGAGCGAGCCAGGATTTGAAGGATCGTCGATTGGTGACGGAACAACGTCGCCGCCCCACACCTGCATCATGATCTTGCGATACGGCTTCTGTTCGAACGAAGCGCGCACCATGTAGACCATGCATTCCATGTCGAACTGGGCAGTGGCGAACGAAAGTGCGGTGCCCCACTGGCCCGCTCCAGTTTCGGTGGTGAGGCGATTAATACCTTCCATCTTGTTGTAATAGGCCTGCGGCACGGCAGTGTTCGGCTTATGTGAACCGGCCGGTGACACTGATTCATCCTTGAAGTAGATGCGAGCGGGCGTGTCGAGCATCTTCTCAAGACGTTCGGCGCGAACGAGCGGAGTCGGGCGCCACAGACGAAGGATGTCGAGCACTGGACCGGGGATGTCGATCCACGGTTCCGGCGACATCTCCTGCATGATCAGTTCCATCGGGAACAGCGGCGCGAGATCGTCGGGCGTGACGGGCTCACGGGTGCCGGGATGCAGCGGTGGATCCATCGGCGTCGCAAGTCGCGGAAGGATGTTGAACCACGCCGAGGGCATCTCGGATTCGGACATGTTGAAGCGGGCCATTGTGACTCCCCTGTCTCGTTGTACGGCGCCGATCCTAGGACCGGCGAGCACTCCGAAGCGCTGAAACGCCGCCCTCGGGATCGCCTGAGGTCACGAGGTGTTCGCCCACAAGGACGGCGTGGTACCCCGCCCCGGCAAGAACGGCCGCATCACCCGGGCCGGTGATGCCCGATTCGGCCACACGCACCACACCAGCGGGCATCTTTGGAGCCATGCGCACTGCCCGATCTGTATCGACGGCGAAGGTCACGAGGTCTCGCTGATTCACGCCGATCAGATCGGCGCCAGCGGCGACAGCCCGATCGAGTTCAGCTTCGTCATGGATCTCGACAAGCGCATCGAACCCAATCGCACGGGACAACTTCAGGAAAGATTCGAGTTCGGCTTGGTCAAGCGCGGCCGCGATGAGCAACACGCAGTCGGCGCCCATAATGCGGGCATCGCAAACATCGCGAGCACTGACAGTGAAGTCTTTACGTAAGACCGGTAGCGAGCATGCCTCGCGCGCACCAACAAGATCCTCGACCGATCCGCCAAAGAAATCGACATCGGTAAGCACCGACAAACACGCGGCGCCACCGCGTTCGTACTGACGAGCGAGTTCGATTGGATCAAGCCCCGACGCAAGGTCGCCCTTCGAAGGCGACCGCCGTTTGATTTCAGAGATAACGGCGATATCACCCGATGCAACTACTGCATCAAGTGCCGCACGGAATCCACGCGCAGGCGCGACGGACATCGCCCGCTCGACGAGTTCGTCGAACGGGCGATCGTCGCGAGCCGCAACCACTCGGTGCGCCTCAAGGATTCGGTCGAGATAGGTGGTCAGTTTGGAAGACCCTTTGCGTTACCTGTTGGAGTCGACATCACCATCATCGGCGGTTCGGCCATAAGGCCACCGAGCGTGCCGAAAAGTTCCTTCATCGCGTCCGAGCCGCCGTGCACGCCAAGTGCTTCGCCGTCGGAGTAAAGCTCGAAGATCCAGACGGTGTTTTCATCACCGGCATCACGATGGAACGAGTACACGAGCGTTCCGGGTTCATCGGCAACCACGGGAAGCATGGTTTCGAGCGCTGCGACGCCTTCATCGCGCTTGCCGGGTTGAAACACCATCTTTACGAACAATGAGGTCTGGGTCATGTGCGCAGACCTTAGGCCAACCGCTAACGATTCCGCTCCGCTCGGATACTTCGAGAAATGGCCACCGCCGGAGCGGCAAGAAACCCAAGCAGTGCCAAGACGAGGCCGACCACACCAACGGCGATAAGAAACGGGAGGTTCACGATGACGCCGAGGATGACGCCGAAGATTCCGCCAAGAAAACACACGATCGGTGCAAGTTGAAGTGAGCGGCCAACTTCAGTGCCTTCGACGCCGATGTCTTCGAGCAGTCGAGGATCGATTTCGTCATCGCTGTCGTCGAAGGGAACGAAGTCGTATCGACCCGGGACGGGTTTGCCCGTTGACACCGGATCGGGTTGCGAAAGGCGCATGCGTTCATCGTGTGCCCGACGACGTTCGGGGTCACCCAAGATCGCCCACGCCTCATTGATTGACTGCATCTCTCGCTCGTTTGATTGTCGAGCAGCGTCGTTGGTGTGGAAATCAGGATGATGGATGCGGGCCAGCTTCAGATACGCGCTGCGAATGTCGGCAGCGCTCGCCGATGGCGTCACACCAAGTCGGGCGTAGAGCGGATCATTCATGGCAAGCGCTCAGCGGACCGAACCGGGCTCAACGACTATTGCTGCGCAATCGGTGGAACCGGTACGAACAGTTACTTGGGATCCAGGGATCACCGCGCGTCCGACTCGAGCGAGCGCAAGCGCGGGAAGGTCAGTGCTCAACGCACAAGCAACACTCGTGATAGTGCCGACTGACGCTCCGTCAAGAAACACTTCATCACCGAGATTTACATCGTTGTCGAGCACGAGGAGTCGAATCGGGTGCGGAACGTTGTTGCCGCGGCTGTCGATACGCGCAACGAGTTCTTGTCCGGTGTAGCAGCCCTTGGTGAAACTCACTGAGGCGTCGATCACCCATGCGCCTGCTTCACCCGGAATGGTTTCGTCGGTGAGTTCACTGCCCATCGAAGGAATTGCGTGTGCGATCCGATAGCGATGCATCGCTTCCGGGGCAACCATGATTTCAGGCAGTGCACCTTCGAGGTCCTTCGCCGAATCGAGTTGTAATTCGTCTCGCCCCGCCACACCGGGACCAACAGGAGAACCAACAAGGACTCCTCCGACATCTTCCCCGCCGAGGCGAACCACCGAGGAATCCCACCGATGCTGCACAAGTACACAGTTCTGCACATCAGCAATCGTTGCTTTGGTTCGCAGCAAGAATCGATTCAATCGAGTGCGCAGCACCTCGCCGTAACCGGAATCGGTTTCCAGGATGTAGTTCTCAGGATCGATCCGATACACACGCAGCCAGGCATCGACTTTGCCCGTTGGCGCCAAAAGGAAAGACCACGCACTGTCGCCAGCCATCGCCACAACGTCTTGGCTCAGTTGCCCTTGTAGGTAGCGAGCCGCATCCGGACCACTTACCGCCACAACATCGCGTTCAACAACGGCTACACCACCCGAACCTCGGAGCGCCTCATAACCGGCGATGATCTGATCGATCGAAGAAGCTGTCACGCTCTTGAGTGTCGCACCTTCGCTGGCCAATTGCACCAGCAACGGCAATGAATCAGTCGACGGCCTCGCCGCGCCGCTGCGCAGTCATTCGCCGTGCACCAGGAACTGCGCTGAGCAACCCGCGGGCCTTATTGCGACATTCGAGATCTTCGTGCTCGGCGATGCTGTCGGCAACGATGCCCGCCCCGGCTTGCACATGGGCGATGCCATCGGCGCCAACAACGAGTGTGCGAATAGCGATTGCGGTATCGATGGTTCCCGAGAAATCGATGTAGCCAACGACGCCGGCATAGGGACCGCGCTTGACGGGTTCAAGTTCGTCGATGATTTCCATGGCGCGCACCTTCGGAGCGCCCGAGACCGTTCCCGCAGGAAGCGTTGCCCGAAGAACATCGATCGGAGTCTTTCCTTTGGCGAGTTCACCAGAGACTTGAGAGGTGAGGTGCATCACGTGGCTGTAGCGCTCAAGAATCATCATTTCGTCAACTTGTTCGGTTCCGAACTCGACGACACGACCGACATCGTTGCGAGCAAGATCGATGAGCATCACATGCTCAGCTATTTCTTTCGGATGTTCGCGAAGTTCTGCACCGAGTCGACGATCCTCTTCTTCCGTAGCACCACGACGACGAGTGCCGGCAATTGGACGCGAAATCACGCGATTGTCGACCAGTTTCACCATGGGTTCGGGAGACGATCCGGCGAGGCTGAGTTCTGGCATGCGCACGAAGTACATGTAGGGACTCGGGTTCACCTGACGAAGGACTCGATAGAAATCGAAAGGATCGGCGCCGAGCTCAAAAGAAAAACGCTGCGACAAGACAACTTGGAAGATGTCACCGTCGAGAATGCGTTCCTTCGCGACATCAACCGCGCTCTGCCACTGGTTGTAGGTCATCGAACCGGTGACATCGGGAAGCTCGGGCGACGGCGAAGGCGGATCAACCATTGGTTCAGCGAGTGGCTGCGCGCCGTCAGCTGCGAGTTGCTCGAGACGAACGATTGCTTCGTCGTAGAGCCGATCGAGTTCGCTCGCGCTCACGCCTTCCGGAACGAGCACATTGTCGATAAGTGTGACGCGCTGCCGGAAATGGTCGAATGCCGCTAGCTGACCAATGACGGCCATGACCGCATCGGGATACCCCGTGGCATCACGTGGCGTTTCATCAAGTTGTTCGACCTCGCGCACAACGTCGTAGCCGAGATAGCCAACAACGCCACCGTGAAGCGGAGGAAGTGAATCGATCGATGGTGAGCGATACGCAGCAAGAAGCCATTCGATGGCGGCGAGGATTCCCTTGTCGCGGGGCATCGCCGCAGGCAGATCGCCATCGACAGTGACGACACCGTTACGAAGCACCAGCGTCGCAATCGGATTGCGACCGACAAAGGAGAACCTGCTCCAGCGTTCGCCGTGTTCGACCGATTCAAAAAGAAACCCCGGTTGCTCGTCGCCGCATAGGCGCGCAAACGCAGCGACCGGGGTAATGAGATCAGCAAGAAGTTCACGCCACACCGGCACAACACTGTGGTTGGCGGCAAGGGCATGAAATTCATCTCGCGAGGGCGAAACGTCCAAGATCAGTCTCCGTCACCGAATGCGGTGAAGAAGCATGAGTAATTACCTGTGTGGCAGGCACCCTTGCCTTCTTGTTCAACGATGAAGAGCAATGTGTCGCCGTCGCAGTCGTAATAGGCCTCTCTCACATACTGACGGTCGCCAGAGGTTTCACCCTTGCACCAATATTCCTGGCGAGAACGACTCCAGAACCATGTGCGTCCCGTCTCAAAGGTTTGGCGCAATGAATCGGCATTCATCCACGCCATCATCAAGACCTTGCCCGTTCCTTCTTCCTGAACGATTGCAGGAACAAGGCCATCAGAGTTGAAGGTGACCGCGGCAAGCTGTTCGGCGGTGACAGAGATCGGAATGCTTTCGGGCATGGCGCCACGCTAGCGGCGGGCCTGACTGCCGAGGAACGGGTTTTCCGACTGATCCTCGGTTAGAGGTAGAGCCCGGTACTTCCCTCGGAAAGGCGTTCGGAGGCAACCGCGTGAACATCTCGTTCACGCAAGATGATGTAGTCCTCACCCCGGACCTCGACCTCATAGCGATCCTCGGGACTGAAGAGCACTTGATCACCTTGCTCCATCGACCGAACGTTTGGACCGACTGCCATGACTTCAGCCCACACCAATCGCTTTCCGATTTGAGCAGTTGCTGGAATGAGAATGCCGCCGGTTGAACGACGCTCCCCTTCAGGACCACCCAAGTGCACAAGAACGCGATCGTTCAGCATTTGGATAGGAAGTTTTTCGCCGTCGGCGCCAACGCCTTCGGTCAGTCGATCGGTGGTCTGCGATGAGGGCACAACACGACGGTACCGTCTCCACCCGTGACCGACGACTTCGCGCCCCACTCTCTCCGCTTCGCTACCGCCGATGGGCTTTCGCTTGAAGCCGAACTGATCGTTCCCGAAGGGGCACGAGCTGCGGTCGTTCTTTGCCATCCCCACCCTCAACAGGGCGGGAACATGACCTCGCTCGTCACCAGCGAACTTTTCCGGTCGTTGCCCTCGTCGGGTTTGGCGGTGCTGCGCTTCAACTTCCGCGGCGTTGGCACCTCTGAGGGCGAGCATGAGTTCGGTGTCGGCGAAGCCCTCGACATCGTCGCCGCGATCGACGCGATGAGCGCCGCTTGCCCCACACTTCCCCTCTTCGTTTCAGGATGGTCATTCGGCGCGGACACATCCCTCTCGGTACTCGACCCGCGAATTTCGGCTTGGCTGGCTTGTGCTCCCCCACTACGCGTCCTTCCTCTTGAGGACCTCAGTGCCGCAGCTGGTGCAGATCCGCGACCGAAGTTGCTGATCGTTCCAGAACACGACCAATTCCGAGACCCAGCGTCAGCCATCGATGCGACCGCAACGTGGCTGAACACCGAAGTTGTTGCCGTGGCTGGCGCCGATCATTTCTTTGTCGGACGCACACACAAAGTCGCTGCGCTCATCGTTGCGCGCATCGACGCGCAACTCGCGATGTAAACGAATTCAGAACTACGGACGGACGTTGACTCCGGCCGCAATCATGTGTTCTTTTGCTTCGGCAATTGCGTGATCGTCGAAGTGAAAGATTGACGCGGCCAACACGGCATCGGCTCCGCCCGCAACGACGCCATCGACCAAATGATCGAGGGTTCCGACGCCACCTGACGCAATGACAGGAACACCGACAGCCGTTGAGACAGCGGAGGTGAGTTCGAGATCGAATCCGTCTCGGGTGCCGTCACGGTCCATTGAGGTCAGAAGAATTTCGCCCGCGCCTAGGGATTCAGCTCGTTGCGCCCACTCGACGACATCGATTCCGGTTGGCGTACGGCCTCCGGCGACATAAACCTCCCAGCCTTCGCTGGCGCTTCCATCTTCGGCACGGAGACGCGCGTCAATGGCACAGACAACACATTGGTTTCCGAACACTTCAGCGATTTCACTAATGAGTTCTGGCCGAGCCACTGCAGCGCTATTGACCGAGACTTTGTCAGCGCCGGCACGCAACATTGTGCGAGCGTCGTCAACAGTTCGGATTCCGCCACCAATCGTGAACGGAATGAACACTTGCTCAGCTGTGCGACGCACAACATCGACCATGGTCTCGCGGCCGTCAGAGGTTGCCGTGATGTCGAGGAAAACGAGCTCATCGGCTCCGTCGGCGTCGTATCGAGCGGCAAGTTCGACAGGGTCGCCGGCGTCGCGCAGGCCAACGAAGTTCACGCCCTTCACGACGCGACCATCAGTGACATCAAGGCAGGGAATAATGCGTGCAGTCTTCATCGTGATCAGGCCACACGTCGCACACGAACAAGCGTGTCGATTGCCGTACGTTCGCCATCGTCGGTTGTGACGGAACGCTCGACGCGACCCGACTTCTCGGTCACGAGTTCAACGTCGAGCACGATCTCGGCTGCAGTGAGATCGTCAATGATGTCTTCGGCCGTCAGCAAGAACGCGGGATTCTGCGGACCTCCGCAGCCTTCGGTCAGGTTGAGAAGGTCATGGCCAACTAAGACCAAGGTTCCGCCAACCCCAAGAGCGCGAACGGCGGTGATCATCGATGCCCGTCGTTCTTCGGCGCCAAGTTGCAGATAGAAAACCGCAACGAGGTCATAGCCGTCCGTCGGCGGTTCCCACGTAGTGACGTCAGCAACGACCCAAGTCGCGTCAACACCGTTTTCTGCGGCAAGCTTCCGACCCTTTTCAATGCCCACATCCGAGAAATCGACGCCAGTTGCGGTCCAGCCTTGTTTGGCCAACCAAACCGCATTTCGACCTTCGCCACATGCGAGATCGACTGCGGTTCCTGGGGTGAGATCGGCAACCTCGGGAGGAAGAAACTGATTTGGTTCGCCCTTCCAAATGAGCTCAGACGTGTCGTATCGCGCATTCCAGTCCGAAGCATCCATCGCTGAAGTCTAGGACCGCGAACGATTCACGACTTCAGGGGTTTCGACGAACCGCTCCAAGCGCGTCCTGCAACGTGAATGCACCTTCATAGAGTGCTCGTCCAACGATCGCGCCGGACAGACGACGACCAGCAGAACGGAGCGCTTCAAGAGCGGCAATGTCCGCAAGCGTTCCAACGCCACCCGATGCGATGACAGGAAGTTCGGTGGCTTCAAGAACTTCGCCAAGGCCGTCGAGATCTGGGCCTTCGAGGGTTCCATCTCGACCAATCTCGGTGACGATCAGAGCTTCGACACCCGCATCAGCGAATCCGCGGGCAACGTCGAGGAGATCCTGACCCGATCCTTCTTCCCATCCGCGCACTGCAACTTCGCGACCACGAGCATCGAGACCAACGGCCACGGCGTGGCGTGACGCCAGTTTGCGAACGAGATCCGGATTTTCGAGAGCAGCAGTTCCGAGAACAACGCGGGAAACACCAGCGTCGAACAATGCATCGGCCGCTCCTTCGCTGCGCACGCCGCCACCAGTTTGAATCGGCACGTCGACCGCATCGCAGATCGCAGCGATGACTTCGCGATTGAGCGGCGAACCTGTACGTGCCGCATCGAGATCCACCACGTGAATCCAACGAGCACCTGCGTCGGCAAACACCTTGGCCTGCGCAACTGGATCGTTGTTGTAAATGGTTTCGCGTGCGTAGTCACCCTGATACAGACGTACGGCATGACCGTTGAGCAGATCAATGGCGGGATACAACTCCATCAACTTCCAACCTTCAGACGAGCGGCGTCAACAAAACCCCGCAGAAGTTCAAGTCCAACCGTTCCCGATTTTTCGGGATGGAATTGCGTGGCCCACAACCCATCTCGTTCGACCGCCGCCGCAACGGGACCGCCGTAGTCGCAGGTCGCAACCACAGATTCGCCGTCAGCGTCGGCGGCATAAGAGTGAACGAAATACACCCACACCGGATCTTCCACAGTCGCGAAGAGATGGCTTGGCCGACGAACATCAACAAGGTTCCATTGCATCTGTGGCCGCTTGACAGTGTCGGGTAGAAGCCGGAGTCGACCCGGCAGCACACCAAGCCCTGCAGCGCCAGGTGATTCCTCGGATCCTTCGTACAACATCTGCATACCGACACAAACGCCAAGGAACGGACGATCATCGTTCGCCGCAGCAACAGCGACCTCGTCGAGTCGACAGTCACGCAATGCGTCCATGCACGCGCCGAATGCACCAACACCGGGAAGAACTACGGCGTCAGCATCAGCAATGAGTCCGCCATCGGCAGTGAGGCGCGCGTCGGCGCCCACGCGCTCAAGCGCTTTTTGCGCTGAACGCAGATTGCCAATCCCGTAGTCGAGAACCGCAACAAGCGGCCGGACATCGTTGGTCACAACACGCCCTTGGTGGAGGGGACTCCCCCACCTTCGACACGAACGGCGTCACGAAGCGAACGGGCAACGCTTTTGAACGTCGCTTCGACGATGTGGTGAGTGTTCACGCCGCGAACCAAAGAGATGTGCAGAGTGAGCGCCGCCGACGTTGCGAACGCGCGCCAGAACTCCTCGATGAGTTGAGGATCGAAGGGCGGATCACTGAGAATCTTCTGCCCAGGAAATTCAACCTCGTAGACGAGGAATGGGCGGCCGGAAAGATCGAGAGCGACATCGACAAGGGCTTCATCGAGCGGGACTCGATTCGACGCAAAGCGGCGAACACCCGCTTTGTTGCCGAGCGCGACAGCAAATGCTTCGCCAAGAGCGATACCCACGTCTTCAACGGTGTGGTGAGCGTCGATCTGGAGATCGCCTTCGGCCTTCACGATGAGATTGAAACCGCCATGGCGACCAAGTTGGGCGAGCATGTGATCGAAGAACGGCAGACCGGTCGAGGTTTCGTGACGGCCTTCACCATCAAGATCGATTTCGATGACGATGGACGTTTCTGAGGTTGCGCGAGCAACTGTTGCCGCTCGGCGACCATCGTCGGTTCGTGTTGCACTCACTGGAGGGCCTCCTCAAGAGCGGAAAGGAACGAATCGTCCTCACCGGGTGTTCCGATCGTGACACGCAAACAGCCTTCAAGGCGCGGCCACGATGAACAATTACGAACAAGCACAGAGCGGTCAACCAAGCGCTGCCACACATCGCTGCCGTCGATTGAACGCGGTCGGAACAGCACAAAGTTGGCGCCAGAGGGCCACACATCGACATCGAGCTCTGACAGTCGAGCGACTAACCGTCCTCGTTCCTCAACCAAACGACTGACGCGCTCGTTCATTTCTTCGACATGCGCGAGCGCCAACGTTCCAGCAGCCTGCTTGAACGCGTCGAGGTGGTATGGCAGGACAACCTTTTCGAGTTCAGCGATGATCCAGGCCGGACCAACGAGATACCCGAGGCGAGACGCAGCCATCGACCAAGTCTTTGAGAACGTTCGACTCACAACAAGTGGCACGTCATCGGCAATGAGAACATCGGCCGACCATGGGGCGAACTGGCCGTAGGCCTCGTCGACAACGAGAAGCCCATCGACCGCAGTCACCATGTCGAGCACCGCACGAACCGTTGCCTCCTCGTCGACAACACCAGTTGGATTGTTCGGCGAGCACAAAAAACTGACCTGAGGTTTGGCGAGGTCGATGACACGGCGAACCTCGGAAAGGTCGGTCGAGAAATCAACGGCGCGTTCGCCTTCAACCACCGCCGTTCCGGTGATGCGTGAGATGTGACTGTGCAACGCATAGGTGGGTTCCCACACCGCTGCGGTGCGGCCAGGGCCACCAAAGGTGAGCATGACTGTCTGCAGAACTTCGTTGGAACCATTGGCCACAAAGATCTGTTCGGGCCCGACGCCGTGAAGTGCGCCGATCTTGGTACGGAGTTCCGTTGCAGCGCGATCGGGATATCGATTCCATTCGATGGAACCAAGCGCTTCGGCGATTGCGTCTTTCCATTCCTCCGGAGGTGAATCGGGCGATTCGTTTGTGTTCAGACGAACAGCGACGTCGACCTGAGGAGAGTGGTAGCCGTCCATAAGCGCGACGTCGTCGCGAGGCGTAATCATGAATCGGCCTCAAGCGCGCGCGAGCGGAGGCGAACCGATTCGGCGTGCGTTGCGAAACCTTCCGCATCGGCAATCGCCGCCACCACTGGAGCAGCAGCATCGAATCCTGCGCGATTGACATCAATGACGTGCACCTGCTTGGTGAAGTCATCAACGGTGAGCGCGCTACCAAAGCGCGCGGTGCCAAATGTCGGCAGCACATGGCTCGGGCCAGCGACGTAATCACCAATCGAAGCAGGGGCAAGCGGACCAAGGAAGACCGCGCCGGCATGACGGATGCCTGCTGCAACAGATGAAGCGTCGGCAGTCATCACTTCGACGTGTTCTGCAGCGATATGATTCACAACGACGATTGCTGCTTCGGGAGAGTCGACAAGAGCGCAGAATCCGCCCGATGCAAAGGTGGATGCAATTTCACTTTGTCGCGGTGCCTGCGCAATAAGACGACTGAGCGACTCATCGACGGCATCGGCCACGGATTCATCCCACGTAACAAACCACGCGAGACCATCGGGGCCATGTTCGGCCTGCACCATGAGATCGATCGCGATGAAATCCGTCGGCGCGGTGTTGTCGGCCACCACAACAATTTCGGATGGTCCGGCGAAGGCCATCGGAACCCCAACTTGGCCGGCGACTTCGCGTTTGGCGATGGCAACGAATGCGTTGCCCGGACCGGCGATGACGTCGACCGCACGAAGCGTTTCGGTTCCATAGGCCATGGCCGCAATTGCTTGTGCACCGCCAATAGCCCGGACTTCGTCAGCGCCGGCAATCGCCGCAGCCGCAAGCGTGGCCGGCGCAATCTTTCCCGTCTCACGATCGGGCGGCACACACAGAACAATTTCGGGAACTCCAGCGACCTGCGCAGGAATCACGGTCATGAGCACCGACGACGGATACACGCCGCGTCCGCCCGGCACATAGCAACCCGCTCGATCAACAGGAACAGAACGGCCGGTAACGGAAATTCCTCCCCGAACAACCGTGTGATCCTCGCGGAGTTGCGCAACATGGAACTCGCGAACGGCATCGGCAGCCTCGCGAAGTGCATCAGCCAGTTCGTTTGGAATCTCTGCAAGCGCTGCTTCGAGTTCCGGTCGGCCCACACGCGAATCGGCAATAACGACGCCATCAAACTTTTCAGTGAGTTCACGCACAGCGGCGTCGCCACCGGCACGCACCTGGGCGATGATCGCTCGAACCGCATCGGTGGGACCTTCGCCCGCCGGATCCGGGCGCGGAAGCTCGGCAACGAGGCTGTCGCCGGTACGTCCACGAAGATCAAGTCGGTTCAACACGACCTAGGACGCTAGCGGTCGGCCCGCCGTGGTCCGGAGAGGTTTACCGGTTCAGCCCGCTCGGCGAGTGGCCGAGACCAGCCGGCGGTGGGCGGTGCGCAAGGAACGCTCAACTTCGAACAGATCAGAAGCCAGAGATTCATCACCTGCGGCCAGCACTGCTTCGGCAGTTGAGCTCACCCGATCAAGGAGTTCCTCAAGCGTTGTGGTTGCGCTTGAAAGTTGGGCTCGTTCGTTGTGCACGCCCGCAGTCTCGCAGACCCACCGATACCTCGTTCCGGCTCGCCCGCCTCGGGGCAAAAAGACGCCGACGCCCCACAAGGGGGCGTCGGCAAGGTGACACTGGGCGGCGGATCCCAGATGATTGTCACCATGTCAGGCGGCGGGAGCCTGACCCGGTCAACATAGCGCGAAAATTTGACGATCTCGCGCCGTGATTGAGTGAAAGATTTCTATGGACTAGGCCCCGAGGCCGGGGTCGCATCCGGTCACGATTCAGAGCGTCGCTGATGGGCAGTAGTCCGCCAGTACACAGTCCACGCAACGGGCCTTGCGAGAAGCACAGACCCGACGGCCATGAAGAATCAGGAGAAGGCTGAAACGGCCGCGATCCTCTGGCGGAATCATGTCGTTGAGCACATATTCGACCTTCACCGGATCGGTTTCGGTGGTAAGCCCGAGTCGCAGTGAGAGCCGACCAACATGCGTATCGACCGGAAGGCCCGGCAGGTCCATCGCCACACTTCGCACCACGTTCGCGGTCTTTCGGCCAACGCCGGGAACAGTCACGAGGTCCTCCATTGCGGAGGGAACCTCTCCCCCGTAACGCTCAACGAGCGCCTGGGCCATACCGATGAGCGACCGAGCTTTGTTCTTATAGAAACCGGTGCTGCGCACAAGCTCCTCCACCTCAAGCGGATCCGCCACAGAGAGATCCTCTGGGGAGGGGAATCGGGCGAATAACGCCGGCGTCACCTGATTGACGCGCACATCGGTGCACTGCGCCGAGAGAATCGTGGCTGCAAGCAACTCATAGGGGTTGCGATGGTCGAGTTCGCACTGAGCATCGGGGTATTCGAGGTCGAGACGAGCGAGCGTCTCTTTTGCTCGACCCTTTGGAGAACGGGGCTTGGCCATGAGGACGGGACCCTACTGCCGTCAGCGCCGGTAGGGTCCGCCCGTGCGCAATGAACGTCGCAACGACGCTGGACAACTTGTTTCGCTGGAGTCAGAACCCGCCACTGATGCTGATGCCGCCGAGGCGGCCGCTGCTGGCCTCAGGCTCATTCGCTGCATTGAGCAACTGCGAATTCCGCTCCCCCTCGGCGATTCCGCTCCTCTGTTGCCTACACGTCCGTTCGTTCCCGGTGCCGACGACGCCGCTTTTCTTCGCGTCAACAATCGGGCCTTTGAGTGGCACCCCGACCAATCGAATTGGACTGCTACGCAGCTCAACGACCGACTTCAGGAATCGTGGTTCGACGCCGAAGGATTCCTCCTCCACGAAATCGACGGAGTCCTGGCCGGTTTCTGTTGGACGAAAGTTCATCCAGAGACTGCGAGCGATCCCGCCCTCGGAGAAATCTTTGTGATCGCCGTCGATCCGTCATTTCATGGACGAGGCCTTGGCCGTGCGCTCACAATCGCTGGGCTGGTATTCCTTGCATCGAAATCAGTAACGGTGGGCATGTTGCACGTCGAGCACGACAATCTCGCGGCCCAGTCGCTCTATCGAGATCTGGGATTTGTCGAATATGACGCGCACTGTTGGTGGGGCATCGCTGAGGGCGAGACAGCATGACGACGGAATCGCTTTCCCTCTACGACGCCGATCGAGATGGGCTCACGACGCTTCTCGACGGCGAGCCCAGATATCGGCTCGACCAACTCTGGAAGGGCCTTTACGTCGACTTCGCAGAACCTGCCGACATCACATCACTTCCCGCTTCGCTTCGCGCTCGACTCAGCGAAACATTGCCGTCCGCGCTCGAAATGGTCACTGAATCCTCCACGGCCGATGGCAACACGGTGAAATGGCTTTGGCGTCTCGCCGATGGCTCCTCGGTTGAAACCGTTCTGATGCATTACCCAGATCGTTCAACAGTCTGTGTCAGCACACAGGCCGGTTGTGCAATGGCATGTGGATTTTGCGCCACGGGTCAGGGCGGATTCGAACGCAATCTCACAGTTGGCGAAATCGTTGAACAGGTTGTGCGCGCAGCACGACGCGCGAACGAAGGTCCAACCCCTCGACGAGTTTCGAACATCGTTTTCATGGGCATGGGCGAACCGATGGCGAACTACGACCGCATGATCGGCGCAGTCCATCGCATTCACGGCGATATCGGAATATCCGCTCGCCACCTCACAATCTCAACCGTTGGCATCATCCCTGGAATTCGTCGACTCACTGACGAACCGCTTCCGGTCAACCTTGCGGTATCGCTGCATGCCGCGAACGATGAACTTCGCGATGAACTCGTTCCGATCAACAAGCGATATCCGCTTGCGGATCTGTACGACGCGTGCGAGGACTACCTCAAGGTGAAGAATCGACGTCTTTCGTTTGAGTGGGCGATGATCGCCGACGTCAACGATCGGCCAAGCGACGCGAAAGAACTCGCGGCTGCCACCCGACGACTTCGCGCCCATGTGAATTTGATCCCCCTCAATGACACACCCGGTTGGCCCACAACCGGCTCATCACCATCGAAGGTCCAGCGATTCGCGAACGAATTGCAGGATCTGGGTGTGAACGTCACGGTGCGAGCAAACCGCGGCAACGACATCGATGCCGCATGCGGACAGCTACGCGCCAATCACAATGGACCCACCGTGACCGAAGTTCCGGCGCGAATTGAGCGAATCAACCGTTCACCTGGATCCACCGACTGATTCGGCCAAACAACGGAGTCCAAAACATCGCCAGCAACGTGGGCGCCAGAACCGATCACGCTCCCTTTGATATTCACCCCGTCGGCGATAACTGCGCCTGCACCGACGACCGCTGAGCCATTAAGCGCAACCGCAGCCAGATTTGCTTCGAGATAGTCGAGCGGTGTGCCGCAGTCGATAAACAGACCATCGTGATCAATGACTTCGAGCTCACCAGATGCAAAAGCAGCACGCCATACAACTTCGTAGAGACCGGTCGGCGACTCAACCAAACGGCTCGCGGTTGACCACGGGAGTGTGCTTGCGAGGATCTGGGCCTGTGGCCCAAAACCGCCGCCGCCATTCACCATGACGCGAACAGATTCGCCGTCCCAACCTTCAAGCAACGGAGCAAGCGATGTCGGCGACCAACTGTCGGCGTTCACAACGACCGTGGCTCGTCCATCAATCCAGGAACGCAATCGAGCGATTGCACCCGCAGTGCCTAATGCGCGTTCAGGTTCAATCGAAACTGCGACGTCGGCGCCCCATCCCTGATCAATGTGACGGCGTACCTCGTCGGCAAAATGATGAGCGTTTACGGCCAGTTCACCCACAACCGGAACCAGCCGATCGAGCGCGAGGTCGATCAGTGCCCGGTTGCCCACCGGGCACAACGCCTTCGGCAGCAGACGAGAAAGCGGGGCGAGACGCGTCCCTTCTCCTGCGGCCAACACCACGCCCACTAGTTCTGGGCGAGAAATTCGATTCCCCGGTGCTGCAACTGGTTCCATCCCTGACAGACTCGCACCTCATGAAGACCCGTCGATGGACGAACCCGACTCAGCCGCAGACTCTGCAGATTGCGGTATTCCTGCTCTACATCAACGCCGTGTTTACCGCGCTGCTAGGCGGCATTATGAGCCCCATCGGATTGGTGCTGGTCATTGGTCAGGCTGGCGCCGGATTCGGCATCGCAAATGAGAAGCGCTGGGGTTACTGGCTTGGCGTCGTGATCGCCACGATCGGACTTATTCCGTTCATTCTCTCCATTGCGAGCAATGGCGTCGGATCAGTTTTCGATCTGAGCTTCCTGCTGTCGCTCGTCATGCCCCTCGCGTTGTTCGCGCTTCTCCTTCATCACCAAAGTCGCGAATACCAGCGCATCTGGTTTTCTTGAACGACCATGGATTTCAACCTCGCTGAGGTCGTACGCACTGTCGCCCATGCGGTTCCGACGCGCGAAGCACTTGTCCAGGATGATCACCGCCTGACCTATGCAGCATTTATGGCCAGAGTTGACCGGTTGGCATCCGCTCTTGCCGATCGAGGATTCGGCCATCACACCGATCGTTCACAGCTTAAAAACTGGGAAAGTGGCCAAGACCACCTCGCCCTCTATCTCCATAACTGCCCTGAATACATCGAAGGAATGGTTGGTTCGTACGCAGCTCGCCTCGCACCGTTCAATGTGAATTATCGCTACGTTGCCGGCGAACTTCGCTACCTCCTCAACGATTCCCACGCGAAGGTCATCCTGTTTCATTCGGCATTCGCCGCAACGCTTGATGCGATTCGGAGCGATCTCCCCGAACTTGAACTTTTCATTCAGATTGACGACAAAAGCGGAGCCCCTCTTCTCGATGGGGCCGAGTGGTACGAGGATTTCCTCGCATCAGCGACGATGGCGCCGCTCGAAATAACTTCTCCGGACGACCTCTACATCCTCTACACCGGCGGAACGACGGGAATGCCGAAGGGCGTTCTCTGGCGCCAAGGCGATATCTATCCCGCAGCACTCGGCGGCCGAAAGATCTCAACTGGCACTGAATACGACTCGGCTGAGGCGATTGCCGAGAACGCCCTGGAAGGTGGCATGCGCGTTCTCCCGTCAGCGCCATTCATGCATGGCGCAGCGCACTGGATGGCGTTGAACGGATTGGCCAATGGCAACACCATCGTCCTTCCGCATAACGCATCAACATTTGATGCCGTCGATTTCTGCGACACCATCGAACGAGAAAAGGTCACTATCGCTCAAATAGTTGGCGATGCGTTTGGCCGACCACTCCTCGACGAACTTGAACGGGCGCCACACGATCTTTCATCACTTGTACTCCTCATTAGCGGCGGTGCGGCGCTTACTGCGCCGGTCAAGGCAGCGCTTCTCGACCGCCTGCCCTCAATGGCGATTATGGATGGACTCGGATCATCTGAAACTGGACAGCAAGCGAGCCAAGTCATTAGCGCCGGTGCTCCAATTTCAACCGGCACGTTTAAACCCGGCACCGGGATGGCCATCGTTTCGGCTGAACTCGACCGATGCCTCGAACCCGGGCACGCCGATCTCGGTTGGCTTGCACAATTTGGTCGGGTCCCGCTTGGGTATCTCGGCGATGCCGAAAAGACCGAACACACTTTCCCTACCATCGACGGCATCCGGTATTCCGTGCCTGGCGACCGGGCGCGGTTAACTGCCGATGGAGCCTTGGAACTCCATGGTCGCGATTCGGTCACCATCAATTCCGGAGGCGAAAAGATTTTCGCTGAGGAAGTCGAAGCAGCCCTCTCCCATCATCCCGCCGTGTACGACGTCATCGTCACAGGACGGCCATCCGATCGCTGGGGAAGCGAAGTTGTCGCCATTGTGCAGTTGCGGGCTGGAACGAATGCCTCCGCCGAGGAACTCACGGCGGTGTGCGCGGACCACATCGCTCGCTACAAGTTTCCGAAGGACATCGTTTTCGTGGACAAGATCGAGCGCTCACCTGCCGGCAAAGCCGACTACCGGTGGGCCCGATCGTTGGTCTCTCCGACTGACGCGTGATCCCCAACGAGGCGACACCACACGAAAGGCGCTGACCCCTAACCTTTCGCTTCTGTGAAGCACGCCAAGGAACCCCGACTCTCGCGGCCGAAGTTGATCGTCCTTGGAATCGCCATCCTGGCAATCGGGGTCGGAGCAGCAGCTTTTTCTGCGGGTCGCTCGTCCTCGTCACAAACCTCAAGTCCAACCTCGGAACCGACGAGTTCGACGAAGGCTGTCGATAAAAAAGATCCCTACTCGCAGTACCGATTCAAAGGCTGGATTGCTGAGGAGAACGCGAAACCCGGTACCACCGAGTGGATGATTCCTGACGATCGCGCAATGTGGGCGAAAATCGAGGGGTTCCTTGACACCACCAGCATTGACGTCGGCGGTTCAACGGTCCTGAAGTCATCGACCCGCGCAAAAGCATGGACCGTTTCTGCGTATCGAATTGGCTGGTACGGCGGTACCGGTGCCCGGCTGATTTGGAAGAGCGAACCCCTTCCGGGCGTGAATCAGCCAAAGCCCCAACAAGTTGCTGCGACAAAGACGTGGAGCGCACCGTGGGCGCCGTCGGTCACGATCACCGCAGACGAAACCTGGCCTCCCGGCCAGTACCTCCTCAAACTCGAGAGCGACGACGGAGGCGAAACATTCGTCCCACTTGTGATTCGCGACGACAAGAGCACGTCAGATCTCCTCATGCAGAGCGCCGTTACGACCTGGCAGGCCTATAACGGTTGGGGCGGCGCAAGTATCTATACCGGAACCAGTGGTCGCGCTGACGTGGTGAGCTTCGATCGCCCCTACACCGGAAATGGCAGTGGCGAGTTCCTCGGCCGCGAACGCGAATTCATCGCGTTTGTTGAGCGCCATGGTTACGACGTCTCCTACTGGACCAACATTGACCTCCACCAGCGCGGAGAATTAGCGAAAAACCACCGCGGAATCATTATCCCGGGACATGACGAGTACTACACCGTCGAAATGCGCAAGAACCTCGAAGCAGCTCGGGACGCCGGCGTGAACATCGGCTTCTTTGGCGCCAACAATGTCTATCGACGCATACGACTTGAGGACTCCGCCTCAGGACAAGCTCGCCTTGAGGTCAACTACCGCGACGCGAATCGAGATCCTCTCAACGGGAAAGATCCTGAACGGGTGACAGCCTCGTTCCGTGAAAGCCCCGCAGCGAATCCTGAGAGCACGCTCACTGGTTCGTACTACGAGTGCAATCCCGTTGAGGCGGACTGGGTTGTGGGCGATGCATCAATGTGGATGTTTGAAGGATCCCAATTTAAAAATGGCGACCGGGTCCCCAAGATGGTTGGCAACGAATATGACCGCGTCACACCAAGCGCGCCGACCCCTGCAAACATCCAGGTTCTCGCTCACTCACCTGTGACGTGCAAAGGAAAAAGTTCCTTCGCCGATACAACCTGGTACACGGTTCCTAGCGGTGCGGGCGTTCTGACTGCTGCCACCTTCGGTTGGTCGCCTCGACTTCTCGATGCGTGTCCGCCTGAACCTCCGTCGACTCCGATCTGCAAACTGCAGAAAGTCACCGAAAACATCTTGGATGCATTTTCCAAAGGTCCCGCCGGCATTCCTCACCCAAGTGTGTCGAACCTTGCGAAGTTTGGAATTGCCACTCCGAGAGCGATAACGCCGCCCTCGTCCTCGACAACGTCAACGACGTCCCCTCGATAATCAGACGAGGAGGCAGGGAATCGATTGTTCTCCGCTTCGTCAGAGTGCCGAATCGCCCCGTAGGCTGACGACGTGACCGAGATGGATAGTCAACAACTCCCGCAGGGCGAAGAGAAGGTCCGCGCCGTTCGATCGATGTTCGACGCCATCGCTCCTCGTTACGACCTCGTCAATCGAGTGATGACCTTCCGCATGGACGTCGGCTGGAGAACCAGAACCGTTCGTGAACTTGGACTGCCGAACGGATCTCTCGTCGCAGATCTTGCCTGCGGCACAGGTGACTTCTGCCGTGAGCTTCAAAAACAGGGCCTTCGCCCGATTGGGTTCGACCTTTCTTTCGGAATGCTTGCTGCGGCTCGCACTTCAGCGCCGCTGGCCGAAGCCGATGCACTTGCGCTTCCTGTACCTGACGGTTCCCTCGACGGCATTACCTGCGGGTTCGCGCTTCGCAACCTCGTCGAACTCGACGGTTTCTTTACCGAGCTCGCTCGTACGGTTCGTCCTGGTGGTCGCATTGCGCTCCTTGAGGTGGCGGAACCGCCGAATCGTTTCCTCCGATGGGGCCACTCGATTTACTTCGGCTCGATCGTCCCAAAGGTCGGCGGGCTTCTGTCAGATCCTTCGGCCTACCAGTACCTCCCGAAGTCGGTCGCCTACCTCCCCGAGCCGGGCGTGATGTTGCAGCGACTCGCGGACGCAGGATTCGTGCAAGTTGAACGGCAATTGCTTTCCGTTGGCATCTCCCAGCTCATCACCGCGACGCGGCGCGACGACAAACGGTGAACCAGACCGTGGGCCTTGTTGCTCGCACCCGTGCGCTTGAAGCCGATGTTGATCTCGTTGCACTTTGCGATGACAACGACATCTTGTTTTCCACCAATGGCGAGGGCATCGTTGGTATCGGTCGCGCTGCACGAATTGCGGTACCGCGTTCCGATCGCGCTCTGACCTCATCAGTCGTCCAATCTGCCTTCGAACAGATTCAGGTCGTTAACGAGCTTGAGATCCCCGGTTCGGGCCCCGTTGCTCTCGGAGCATTCCCATTCGATACGCACCTTGACGGCGAACTCATCGTTCCCCGCATCGCAATTGGCCGGAATGGCGATGGCGCCACATGGCTCACAACTATCGCGACACCTGACGACGAACCGTCTGATGCAGAGATCACCGCAGTTCTCGAACGAGCAGCAACCGTTGGTGCTGGTTTCGCCCGGGATGCAGGCTTGCACCCTTCAAGCGAATCGCCTTCCCACTTTGATCTACGACCATTGCGAAGCCCTGAAGACTGGTGTGATGCCGTCACAGCTGCGACACAACGGCTTGCCGCCGGCGATGCTCGCAAAGTCGTCCTCGCTCGCGGAATTGAAATCACTACCGATCGTCCAGTCAGTCCCAGCGCCGTGCTCTCCCAACTTCGACGCACCTTCCCCGGAAGCCACTTGTTCTCCATCGACGGATTCGTCGGTGCCACGCCCGAACTTCTTGTTCAACGCGTTGGAACAATCGTTCGCGCTCACCCGATGGCAGGAACCGCTCCACGCAGCGGCGATCCCGACACCGATGCTCGACTCGCAGCTGCGCTTCTTGCCTCGACAAATACGCGAGATGAGCACCGCCACACCATCGATATGGTCCACGACACGCTCCTGCCATGGTGTTCGTACCTCGACGAAGAAGCGGAACCTTCGATCGTCGCTGTCGCCAATGTGCAACATCTCTCGACACGACTCGAAGGCCAACTTTCAGAGCCAATTGCGTCCGTACTCGACCTCGTCGGCGCATTGCATCCAACCCCTGCGGTTGGAGGAATGCCACGCGACGCAGCTCTGGCGCTCATTGACGAGTTTGAGGGACTTGACCGCGGTCGTTTCGCAGGTCCTGTCGGCTGGATCGACGCCGAGGGCAACGGGACATGGGCAGTGGGCATCCGCTCTGCTCAGATCAACGGAACAACGACTCGGATCCACGCCGGAGTCGGCGTGGTTGCCGATTCGCAGGCCGAACAAGAACTTGCAGAAACCCGAGCCAAACTTCAAACGATGCTGGGTGCAATCGTTAGGCCGTAGTCCAACCAGCTGCTGCCGCCGCCGCGATACCCACCCGATGCAACTCATCATGAACGGCCACATTTTTCACGCGGTTTGATTTCGCAAGGACAACGTGAACTCCGCCTGTCGCAAGTGATGCTTGCACCGCGAGGCCGACAGTCAGATCGTCGGTTGCCTCTAAGACGGGCAATCCGTGAGCGTGCGCAAGCATTGACAAGTCGACACCGTGTGGGGTTCCGAAGAGTTGTTCGAATTGCTCTGGCTTAAGCGCTCCAGCTTGCGGAAGGAACGAGAAGATTCCGCCTCCGTCGTTGTCGACAACGACGATGCATAGGTCAACACCTCGAGCATCGAGACCCAGCAGTCCATTTGTATCGTGCAGAAACGCGACATCGCCGATCAGAAGCGCAGTTGGACCACCGGCAAGAGCAACACCCACAGCCGTTGACACAACACCGTCGATGCCATTCGCTCCGCGATTCGAAAGTACCTCGAGGTCATCGCGTCGGGCGCTAAACCACTCAACATCTCGAATTGGCATGGACGACGAAACAACCAAGGTTCCGCCCGCAGGCATCGCAGCAACAACATTCCGGGAAACGCCGGGCTCGGTTATTGAGTCCGCCGCACTCAGCGCCTCCGAAAGCGCACTGTCAACTGCATCGTCGGCACGACGCCAACGGTCAACCCATGACGAATCGGTCTCAGCATCGACCAACTCAATGACAGAACGCGCATAGTTGCCTGCTGACTGGCGAATGCGATGTGTGACGGTGCGAGAGGGATCGTTCACCGCCGCGGTTGGATCGACGTGAACATGTGGAACTGACGCTCGCGCCACCCACTCGCCAACCATCTTCGAGGCGGGAAGCGCCCCAAACCGAATAATCATTTCGACATCAACTTGTGCGCCATCAGTTCGCACCAAAGTGTCGCCGTGCGCAATGACGCAACGATGTGAACGCCTGCATCCACTCCTCGGATCGGCAAGTACGGGCCAATTCAGGACCTCGGCCAATTTCAAAACCGCTTCGCCATCGTCGATTCCGCTTCCGGCAATGATCACCCCGCGCACTGGCAACGGACCTGGATCAGTAAATGGATCGCCGAGATCAACGATTGCGTGCTCGGTATCGTCGAGCGCCGGTAGCGCCATTGGCACGCCAAGGAGCGGTTCGTCGAAAGGAAGATTGCAATGCACCGGGCCAGGGTCGACACCTGAAGTTGCCCACCAAGTGCGTTTCGCTAGCGATCGCCACGTCGCGGTTGCTGAAAGTGTCGGAACCGGCGCATCGATCGACAGGCGAACAGCGGTTCCAAAAAGATCGACCTGATCAATCGTTTGCGGAGCACCGATCCCGCGCAACCTTGGTGGCCGATCGGCTGTGAGCACGAGCAACGGAACCCGATCGAGATCAGCTTCGACAACTGCAGGGTGAAATTCCACTGCGGCGGTTCCGCTGGTTGAAAGCACAGCAACAGCACGGCCAGTGGCACGAGCGAGCCCGAGCGCCATGAACGATCCAGATCGTTCATCGTGATGCACGTGAACACGAACACGCCCATCAGCCGCTAGCGCCACCGCCATCGGTGTCGAACGCGAACCAGGACATACAACTGCATCGGTCAGTCCGCTGCGCGCCCATTCATCGACGAGGGTGGCGCAGAACGTTGCGTTGAGTACGCCATTGTCCTCGACAGTCATGTCCGCAGCCTACGGTCCGCGCCGGCCCGCCTCTACGCTGGGCGGGTGACTTCCCAAGCGCTCGCTTCTCTCCGAATCGGAACGAGCACCACCGCCGCCCCAATCGTTCTTCTCCACGGATTCACTCAGACCGCCGAGTGCTGGGGTCCGTTTGGGACAGAACTTGCTCGGACCCACCCAGTGGTGGCGTTCGATCTACCGGGCCACGGAGGTTCGGGCGAAGTGCAAGCGAACCTGCCCGAAACGGCGACTCTTCTTGCTTCGGCGATTGAGCCAAGCATCGTCATTGGCTATTCATTGGGCGGACGCGTCGCCCTCCATCTCGCGCTCATGCACCCGGAACTCGTCCACCGACTCGTCCTCATCGGCGCCACGGGAGGAATCGACACGGTCGAGGAACGATCGCAGCGAAAGATTGATGATGACGCCCTCGCTCTCCATATCGAAAAGATCGGCGTCGACCCGTTTCTTGAAGAGTGGCTTTCACAACCACTGTTTGCATCGCTCTCCCCAGAGCAATCGTTTCGCAACGTGCGGGCCCAAAACTCAGCGCGTGGTTTGTCGTCAAGTTTGCGATTGAGCGGAACGGGTACGCAGGAACCACTTTGGGATCGACTGTCTGAGCTCTCCATGCCAGTACTCAGCATTGCTGGAGCAAACGATGCCAAGTTCATCCAGATCGGCCACCGCATTGTCGAATCGATCGGCAGCAACGCGACCTTTCAAGCGATTCAGCATGCGGGGCACAGCGCCCAACTGGAACAGCCATTCACGACGGCCACTGCCATCAGCGAATGGCTTGCGACAACTTCGTGATTAGCCCCCGATAAACAGGCCGACGGAGATCAGAACGCCGAACGCCAACTGGACTTTTCCCGTCGCCCCAAGAACTGGAATCAACGCCGGACCCTTCGCACCTTCGATCACTCGCTGCACTGGTTTGCGGGCAATGAGGATCGCAAACATTGAAAGCGCACCCGCAGGACGCTGGGACAGTCCACTCAACAGCGGCACCGTGATGAATGGAAATACGACCAGCACGATGTAGAAAATTCGCGTGCGCTTGTCCCCAAGTCGCACTGCAAGCGTACGCTTGCCCGACTCGGTATCTCCTGGAATATCGCGAAGGTTGTTCACGACAAGAAGTGCAGTCGCAAAAAGGCCAACAGGGATCGAGACCAACACCGTCAGTGGCGTAAACCGCTCGATCTGAACGAATGCAGAGCCGGTGGTTGCGACAACACCGAAGAACACGAAGACAAACACTTCACCAAGTCCGGCATAACCGTATGGGCGAGGACCGCCGGTGTAAAACCACGCAGCAGCGATCGCCACAAAGCCAACGGCGATGAGCCACCAAGTCGTCGTGGCGGCCAGCCCGAGACCAGCGACTGCAGCAACACCGAAAGAAAGGAACGCAGCGCGCTTGACCGAACTCGGCTTTTTACGACCCGATCCGGTGAGACGCATCGGCCCAACTCGGTCTGCATCAGTACCCCGGATGCCGTCGGAGTAATCGTTCGCGTAATTCACACCAACCTGCAGAGCCAGCGACACCACAAGAGCGGCAACGAATTTCCAAACAATGAGGCCCTTCAGTGCATTGGTGTCGCCATTCATGCCAGCCGCCGCAGCGGTTCCGACAAGCACGGGCACCAGCGCCGCAGGCAGGGTTCGGGGTCGGGCTCCAGCAATCCAGTCCTTCATAGGCGGCAAGTGTGGCCGGTGGAACCCGAACCCGCCGAATCTTGGGCCTAGCCTCATCCCCGATGCAGGAACTGGTAGCGATCGCCCAAACCGGACAGCGCTTCGTTGAGACCCTTTCGAAGGTCTGGGAGCGCGGCGACGCCGCCATGCCCCTCGATCCCAGACTCCCTGACTCCGCCCGCCAGGAACTTCTCTCCGCCCTCGCCCCGACACGTCTCATTGATGCCGATGACTCCGAACATCGACTCAAAGGTCGCCTCGTCGATTCTGGGGATGCACTCGTCATTGCCACCTCAGGCAGCACAGGCACACCGAAGGGAGTCGTGCACACACACTCGTCACTCGAAGCATCTGCCCGATCCACCTCGAGTGCTCTCGGAGTCAATGCTTCAACCGATCAATGGTTGTGCTGTCTGCCGCTCACCCATATCGCTGGGCTGGCCATCGTGGTTCGAGCCCGCACGTTCGAGATCCCACTGATTGTCCATGATCGTTTCGACGCCGCTTCCGTCGAAACCGCAGCCCGAGAGGGCGCAACGCTCACTTCACTCGTGCCGACGACACTTGCTCGTATCGATCCGCAACTTTTTCATCGGATCATCGTTGGCGGACAAGCCACTCCGGAACACCTGCCAGCCAACTGCCGGGCGAGCTACGGAATGACCGAAACTGGCAGTGCAGTGGTGTTTGATGGCGAGATGCTTCCCGGCGTTGAACTTCGGATCCTCGACGGCGAGATCCAGATACGCGGTGACATGTTGCTGCGTTGCTACCGAGACGGAACAGATCCACGAAACGCCGAGGGTTGGTTTCCGACAAATGACGCCGGCGAACTCATCGATGGTCGACTCATCGTGCATGGCCGTCGAGGCGACCTCATCATTTCCGGTGGAGAAAAGATCTGGCCCGCGCCGGTCGAGGAATCAATTGCGGCGTTGAGCTCAGTCAACGAAGTTGCCATCATCGGAAGGCCCGACGACGAATGGGGTCAGGTTGTGACGGCAATCGTCGTTGCCGCCGATCCGTCGGCACCACCTACCCTCGATGACCTCCGTGAGCACGTGAAGCAGACGCTTCCGGCCTACTGTGCGCCTCGACGCATCGAAGTTGTTGATGCCCTTCCGCGCACGACACTCGGAAAAGTCGAACGCCGTTCTTTGTGACACCACTCGCACCAAAGGGGAAACTATGACCGAAACCGATGGACCAAGCCTTCTCGTTGAGCGTGAAGGTTCAGTGCTGATCCTCACGATGAACCGGCCGCACCGCCGCAACGCCCTCGTACCGGACATGCTCGTTCGGTTCGCCGATGCGTGGGATCTCGCTGATTCCGATGACTCCATCCGCTGCGTCATTCTGACTGGCGCAGGTGACGTCGCGTATTGCGCAGGTGGCGACCTCAACGACGGATGGATGTCCGGCGAAGTCACCGAAGAAGCCAAGCGAATTCAAGATCGCCTGAAAGACGACCCGGGCGTCGTCGGTAAAGGACTCCTTCTCACCCATTGGTGCACGAAGCCAATCATCGCTGTGGTGAACGGTCAATGCATGGGTGGTGGTTGCGAAATGCTTCAAGCCACTGACATTCGTATCGCTGAAGCGCATGCAACGTTTGGCGTACCTGAGGTCAAGCGTGGACTCATCGCTGGCGCCGGATCAACAATGCGCCTCAAGCGACAGATTCCCTACGCCGTCGCGATGGACATGCTCATCACTGGTCGTGTGCTGGATGCCGACGAGGCATTGCGCTGGGGACTCGTGAGCCACATTGCTCCGAGCGGCGAAGGCATGGCGAAAGCACGTGAAATCGCCGACGTGATTTGTGCCAATGGTCCGCTTGCAGTGAAAGCTGCCAAGGCTTCGGTCATCGCTACCGGTTGGCTCCCAGAAGCAGAGGCACAGCCAATCGAAATTGGATTCGTTTCACCGGTCATGCGCTCCGCTGACGCCAAAGAAGGCATGAAGGCCTTCGCCGAAAAGCGCACCCCGAACTTTCAGGGCCACTGATGCGTTTCGACATCGTGCTCTATGACGGAGTCGACGAGCTCGACTTTGTCGGGCCGATGGAAGTGCTCCGCGCCGCATCTCGCTCAGGATCTGATGCCGAAGTCCGGCTGCGAACCCGAGACGAAACCACAATCGTCACGTGCTCGTTCGGCATGCGCGTCGTTCCCGACGGCGTCTTTGAGGCAGGAAGCGCTGATGTCGTGATCGTCCCTGGAGGAGGTTGGGCCGCAAGAGACACGATCGGCACCTGGGGCGAGGTCGAACGAGGTGAATGGCTACCGCTACTGCGCGAAGCAGCCGAAAGGGGCTCGACAATGGTGAGCGTCTGCACCGGCGCACTCCTGCTTGCCCATGCCGGTGTCATCGGCTCTCGCCAAGCAACAACGCATACCGCAGCTCGTGATGACCTCATCGCGACAGGAGCAACGTTTGTTGACGAACGTGTCGTCGATGATGGAGATCTCATCACAGGTGCAGGCGTGACGAGCGGACTCGATATCGGACTTCACCTCGTGAAGCGATTTTTCGGCGATGAGGCTGCTACTCGCGCCTCGCTACGAATGGAATATCCGCCGAAGTCGTAGATCAGTTCATTGCTGAAGGCAGTGGACCGAAACGTCCGTCTTCGCGATCGAGCGCATCGATCATCGCCATATCGTCGGCAGTGATTTCGAAATCAAAGACATCAAAATTCGAGGCGATTCGAGACGGAGTTGCCGATTTCGGAATGGTCACGATCCCGTGCTGGATCTCCCAGCGCAACGCGATCTGTGCAGGACTGCGACCATAGGAATTGGCCAGAACGACGAGGAGTGGGTCGTTGTCCACGGCGCCGCGAGCAATGGGACCCCAAGCTTCAGTAACGATTCCGTGGAGATCGTGGAAATCACGAAGCAGTTTCTGCTGGAAGAACGGATGTAGCTCTATCTGATTGAGCGCCGGCACAACTCCCGTTGCTTCGATGATTCGGTGCAGATGTTCTGGCTCGAAGTTTGAGACGCCGATGGAACGAATTCGTCCGCTCTCTCGGAGTTCGATGAACGTTTCCCAGGTTTCGACATAGAGGTCGTTTGCTGGTGCAGGCCAATGGATCAGCAAAAGGTCGAGGTAATCGAAACCAAGAGTCTCAAGTGAACGCTCAAGCGATTCGGTCGACAGGGCACGTCCCTGCGAACTGTTCCAGACCTTCGTGGTGACGAAGATGTCCTCTCGCGGAAGGCCACAATTGTTCACCGCAGCGCCGACACCTTCTTCGTTGAAGTAGCCCCAGGCGGTATCGATGTGGCGGTAACCCACTTCGATCGCCTGCCCGACGAGTTGTTCGGCTTCCTCTGCCGGAATCTGAAAAACGCCGAAACCGATCTGAGGGATGGAATTGCCGTCGTTGAATTCGATGCGTGGGATCTGCGACATGACCGCATCGTAGGACCTCATCACCGATACCCTCCCGCCCGTGACAAATCGCCTCGCCAATGAAACCAGTCCGTACCTTCGTCAACACGCTGACAACCCGGTGGATTGGTGGCCCTGGGGACCAGAAGCGCTGGCAGAAGCCAAGCGCCGCGATGTTCCCGTCCTTATTTCCGTCGGGTATTCCGCGTGCCATTGGTGCCACGTCATGGCTCACGAATCCTTTGAGGACGAAGCCACAGGCGAACTGATGAATCGTCTGTTTGTGAACGTGAAAGTCGACCGCGAAGAACGACCCGATGTCGATGCGGTCTATATGGATGCCGTCCAGGCCATGAACGGACATGGCGGCTGGCCGATGACCGTATTCTGCCTTCCCGACGGCAAACCGTTCTTCGCGGGCACGTATTTTCCGAAAACCACTCGTGGCGGACATCTCGGTTTCGCCGAACTTTGCGAACGAATCAATGAGTTATGGCGCACACGTCGCAATGATCTCATTGAACAAGCAACGGCGATCACTGAAGCAATTGACGAGGGCGTGCAACTCCCCCAACCTACGCGGGAACCAGACGACGAGCTGTTTGCCGCAGCAACTTCTGCGCTCATTGGCCAGATCGACGTAACCGATGGCGGCTTTGGCGGCGCACCGAAGTTCCCGCAAACATTTGCGATCGATGCGCTGTTGCGTCACTACGCCCGCACCGGCGACACCACAGCACTCGATGCTGCACTCCTTTCACTCGACGCGATGGCTGCTGGCGGCATCTACGACCACCTCGCTGGTGGATTCGCGCGCTATGCCACCGACCGCCGCTGGCTCATCCCCCACTTCGAAAAAATGCTCTATGACCAGGCGTTGCTGGCTCGCGTCTATCTGCACGCATGGCAGCTCACTGGCGAACAGCGCTATCGCCAAACGCTCGACGAGACCATCGACTATGTCCTGCACGATCTCCGCCATCGGCTCGGTGGCTTCTTCTCTGCCGAGGATGCCGACTCTGAGGGGGTCGAAGGGAAGTTCTACGTCTGGTCACTTGATGAAGTTCGCACTATCTGTGGTGCCGATGCTGACGCTGTCATCGAATGGTTCGGAGTGACCGAACACGGCAATTGGGAACACACAAACATTCTTGAGCGCGTCGTGCGCGGCGACCTCGCCCGCCCGGATGATGTAGAGCGCGGGCGTCGAGCACTGCTCAATGAGCGCAACACACGCATTCGACCGGGACTCGACGACAAGGTCCTCACTGAATGGAACGCACTCATGCTTTCCACCATCGCCGAGGCCGCAGCTGCAACCGGCACTACCGAGTGGCTCGACGCCGCAGTCACAAATGCCAATTTCTTATGCGACAACTTGCGGGTGAACGGACGATGGATGCGCTCATGGCAGGGCGAAGCGCGCGTCCTGGCCTTTAGCGCCGACTACGGAGCGCTTGTCGACGCCTTCGTTCGAGTACATGAAGCAACCGGCGATCCACGTTGGCTCGACGAAGCGGCAACCACCGCCGATGCGCTCCTGGATTTGTTCGCCGACCCTGAAGACATCGGTGTTTTCACCAATGGGAGCGACGGCGATCAACTCGTCGCCCGTCCCAAAGAATTCATGGACAACGCAACGGCGTGCGCCAACAGCCTCGCCGCCGTTGGACTTCTCCGGCTTTCCGCGATCACCGGCAATGACCGACACCGAGAATTCGCCACCGCCATTGTCGATCGTCTCGCTGAAGCAGCCGCACGCCTCCCGCTTGGTTTTGGCCACCTCCTTCTTGCCGCCGAACTTCGTGTTCTCGGCGTTGACGAAATTGTCATTTCGGGCGATCGCCCCGACCTCCTTGCCGACGTTCAGCAACGCTGGCTGCCTCGAAGCGTTCTCACATGGGGAACCCCGGGCTCCTCACCGCTCTGGGAAGGCCGCACCGAGTCAGGCGGCGAGGGTCGGGCCTATATCTGTCGCCAAATGATGTGTGCTGCGCCTGCGTCAACTGTCGAAGAACTGAACGACCGACTGCGCGCGCTCGGTTAGTTACCAGCCGCCGCGATGCACAACCTCGTCGAACGGCCGACGCGGCCGTTTCGATGACGCGCTCGGCCTCTGCTCGTCAGCGGCATACCCAAGCGCAATCGTCCCCACAGGGCGACGATCCTCGGGAATCCCCAATGCAAGCTTCACTGCAGCTTCGTGTTCGAACTGACCAAAAAACAACGCACCAAGTCCTTCGTCAACCGCAGCCAGCATCGCGACCATCGCAGCGAATGCTGTGTCGACATACCAATACGGCACGTCCCACGATGATTCACCGTCACCGAGTCCTGTCCGTGCTTTATCGGCTTCGCTATAGCGCTCGACATACGCCGACGGCCACGACACAGGAATAAGCAATACCGGCGCATCTAGAAGTCGCGGCCACGGGAATGACGCGCGCCGTTCAGCGGTCAGCGTTGCGTCCCAATAGCGCTGCGTCTGCACGCCTTCAAGGACAACGAGATCAAGACCTTGCGTATTACCCGCGGCAGGAACTCGACGCGCAAGATCGAGCACCCGGTCAAGAACATCCGATGGAACTGAACGCGACTCGAACGCACGAACCATGCGGCGTTTTGTAACAACGTCGGCGAACTGCATCACGCCGACCGATCAATCACTTGATTTTGGCGAGATCCTCGGCCATTGCCCAACCGAAGGCAACGAGAGAGTCGCCTCGCTTGGCGCCGACGCTCTTGAACAACGCGACGATCTGCGGATCGATCTTGTCGGCTTCGAGTGATTCGTAATCGAGGGCCAACGGGAACGAACCATCGCCAGTTGCGATGAACGTCTTGTCGTCGTAGGAACTTGAGTCGATACCGAATCGTTTAGCGAGACGACGACCCCATGCACGCTCTTCGCCAGTGGCCTTGTGATCGGGGCGAGGAATGATGTCATCGAGGGTGCGGAACGCTTCGAAACCACTTGCCGTGGCAAAGCGAGTGCCCATCAGAACGTCTTCGTCAGGGAACGCCATGACGGCACGCTTGAACTGATCAGCGAGAATCGCGCGCAGCACCGAGGAGCGCTTCGACGTGCGCTTCACCGATGCCAGACCAATGAGCACACTGGGAGTGCCGCCGATGCGCTCGAGGGTGCAGAACGAGAACCCCTTGAGGCCGTTGCCCTCTCTCGCCAAGGAGACGAGAACCCACGCGTCGACCTGCTTCGACAGCAGCCCGACCTCGTAGAGACTTGGCCCATCCGCGCAGATGTCAGCCATCTCGGCCAACTCAGCATCACTGAGTTGGGTGCAATCCTTCGTAACGACCTTGATAGCCATGGTTCAACAGCCCCTGAAACAGACAAAACCGGAGTACTAGTTCACCCCGGCTCGGCCGCTAACGCAATTCGGGCCCCGATGTCAGGCAGCGACCGCATCTGGCCCAAGCAATTCCCTGAGTTCAGCGAGAAGACCGGCCGTGGCCGAGACCGCAAAATTCTCTGGGAGGAGCAGGACTTGATGCTCCCCGATGTGGAGAAAAACCTGGGACTCGCCGGGATGCTCGGTCAGGAGAGCCTTGAGGGCGCTCAGGAGTTCGTCGGACAGCGCCGCCGGGCGCAGGTTCACATGCACCGGCGGATTGCCGTCGACAACGGGCTCGAATCGCTCAAGTTCCATGGCCATGAGCTTCGGCTGGTCGTCCCGAGTATCGACTCTGCCCCGCACGATGACCACGGCATCGTCTTCGAGGAGATGGCCGTAGTTCTGCATGGTCTTCGGGAAGACCATCACCTCGACGGTGGACTGAAGGTCTTCAAGCGTGAAGACCGCCATGAGATCGCCCTTGCGAGTCCACTTCTTCTGCAACGAGGTGACAAGGCCGCCCGTCGTTCGCATGGTGCCATCCTCGACACCTTCGAGCTCAGCAATCGTGGTTTCCGTTCGACGACGCAACGAAGCTTCGGCGCCCATCAGCGGATGGTCGGACACGTAGAGGCCGAGCATCTCCTTTTCGAAGGCGAGACGTTGACGCTTATCGAAATCCTCTTCGGGAATGACGATGCGGGTGCCAGCGACAAGCGCACCATCGTCATCGTCGTCGGCCATCGAGAACAGATCGAATTGACCTTCGGCTTCTTTGCGGCGACGAGCAACGGTGTCATCGATGATGCGATCGAAGTACCCGAGCAAGCCCTTACGGGAATAGCCCATGGAATCAAAGCCTCCGGCTTTGATGAGTGACTCAAGCGTTCGTTTATTGAGAACGCTGACATCAACGCGATCACAGAAATCGAAGAAGTCCTCGAATGGTCCGTTTTCGTCGCGCTCGGCCAGCATAAGTCCGACGAGGCCTTCGCCAACATTTCGGACCGCCGACATTCCGAACGCAATTGCACGTGTGCCGTCGGGTTTGTCGACTGCAATGAAGTCGCTCACAGAAATGTTCACGTCAGGAACAAGTACCTCAATTCCCATTTGACGACATTCGTTGAGATACACCGCGGCTTTGTCGAGGTTGGTCTTGACGCTGGTGAGAAGTGCGGCGAGGTACTCGACCGGGTAGTGCGCTTTGAGATATGCGGTTTGATACGCGATGAGTCCGTAGCCGTAACTATGGCTCTTGTTGAACGCATAATCGGCAAATGGTTCGATGACATCAAACAACGCCGAACCAATTTCGCGCCCGTAGCCAGCGGAATCGCAACCTTCGACGAACTTCTCGCGTTCCTTCTGAATCAGCTCGCGGACTTTCTTACCGCAAGCTTTTCGAAGGTTGTCAGCATCGGCCAACGAATAACCAGCAAACTTCTGCGCGACACGCATGACGGACTCTTGATAGATCATGAGTCCGTAGGTATCGCCAAGCAGTTCGGCAAGATCGTCGTGCAGGTAGTCGATCGGTTTACGGCCATTCTTTCGATCGGCGTAATCGTTGTGCATGTTGGCGGCCATCGGGCCCGGTCGATAGAGCGCCACAAGGGCAGCAACGTCTTCAAACGAAGTTGGCGCCAGCGAACGCATCAGCGCGCGCATTGGACCGCCTTCAAGCTGGAACACACCGATCGAGTCTCCATCGCGCAGCAATTGCAATGTGAGATCGTCATCGAGCGGAACGTTGTCGATATCGACGTCGATACCTTGCGTGACCTTGAGCATTGCCAGCGTGTCGGTAATGACATCGAGGTTTCGGAGGCCCAGGAAATCCATCTTGAGCAGGCCGAGTTCCTCCACCCCATGCATTTCGTACTGGGTCACCACCGGTGCGAGCTCGGGATCTGAACCTGCTTCTGGCTTTCGCTGAATGGGCAGATACTCGGTAAGCGGCTCTTTCGTAATCACCACTGCAGCGGCGTGGATACCGTCCTGACGACGAAGACCTTCAAGACCACGAGCGACGTCAATAACCTGACGAGCGTCGTTATCGGCGGCGTAGACCTCGCGCAGATCGGCAGCCATCTTGTAGCCGTCGGCGAACTTCGGGGTTTCTTCGAAACAGGCGTGCAGAGGCGTATCACGACCCATCACCAGTGGCGGCATGAGCTTTGCCACTTTGTCGCCCACTGCGTAGGGGTAACCAAGTACTCGAGCAGCGTCGCGCACTGCAGCGCGCGCTTTGATAGTGGAGAACGTAACGATCTGCGCAACATGGTCGCGGCCGTATTTTTCGGCGGCGTAGCGAATCATTTCGTCTCGGTAACGCGAGTCGAAGTCCATGTCGATATCTGGCATCGAGATACGGCTGGGGTTCAAGAATCTCTCAAACAGCAAGTCGTATTCGATCGGATCAAGATCGGTAATGCGCAATGTGTAAGCCACTGCGCAACCTGCGGCGGAACCTCGGCCCGGGCCAACTCGAATGTTGTTGTCGCGAGCGTGCTTGATGAGGTCCCACACAATGAGGAAGTAGGAAGAAAATCCCATATCGGCGATGACCTGGAGTTCGTAAACCAATCGCTCAACGATGTGATCGGGAAGTTGTTGACCCCAGCGTTCCTTCGCCCCTTCAAACGTGAGGAAACGCAAGTACTCAGCGTCGTCTGCAAAACCTTCGGGTAACGGGAAGTTCGGGAGTTGCGGATTCCCGAATTCGATCTCAACGTTGCATCGTTCAGCAATCCAAAGTGTGTTGTCGCACGCTTCCGGAACTTCGTCGAACAGCCAACGCATTTCCGCAGCGGTCTTGAGATAGTGCTGATCACCGTGGAACTTGAAGCGATCGGGATCACTCATGAGCGAGCCGGTCTGCACACACAACAACGCGTCATGCGACACGGCGTCGTGCTGATGCACATAGTGACTGTCGTTCGTAGCAACGAGTGGAGCTTTGATCGCGCGAGCGATGTCGAGCAATTGCGGATTCGTGGTCTTCTGTTCGGGAATGCCGTGATCTTGGATCTCGACGAAGAAATTGTCGCGTCCGAAGATGTCTTGGAGTCGTGCTGCCTTTTCGAGCGCGCCGCGCTCGTCGCCATTCATGAGTGCTTGCAACACCTGTCCGCCGAGACAGCCGCTTGTAACAATGAGGCCGTCGTGGTGCTCTTCGAGAAGTTCCCAGTCGACCTTGGGCTTCATGTAGTAACCCTCAAGAAATGCACGACTCGAGAGTTGGATGAGGTTCTTGTAACCAGTTGCGTTCTCGGCCAGCGCGGTGAGGTGGTAGTACGCCTTGCGTCCACCCTCGGCTTCGCCACCCGAGTCGTCCATGCGACCCCGGCGAGTGGGACGCTCGGTGCGGCTGTCGTAGGCCTGGTAGAGCTCAGAACCGATAATCGGCTTTACCCCGACGTCCTTGGCTGCCTTGTAGAAATCGAGGACGCCATACATGTTCCCGTGGTCGGTAATACCAACTGCTGGTTGACCATCGGCCGCTGCGGCCGCGACAACTTCGCCCACACGCGCGGCACCATCAAGCATCGAGAACTCGGTGTGCAAATGCAGATGGGTAAAGGAATCGGGCACTTCGAGGAGCTCCGGGAAATTGTCGTTCGAAGAGGTCCGCACCTCTGCGAATTACACCGATGTGATGCCCGGCGATCGTAGCGTCAGTCCCCCATGCTCGCTCCGGGCATCCCCGGCACCGTCAAAGCCCGGTCCTAGCCTTTCGTGAACCTTTGATTGCCCCTTCAACCCGGAGGTCACCATGACCGCTGCAGCTGACGACCGATCCACGATGGACCTCCTCCGAGGTTCCCGAATTACCGCCTATTCCATCGGCTTCATCAGCTTGGTGGCCGGCCTTGTCCTGCTCTTTCGCCCCGATCGCGAGCTCCAGATCATCGCGATCATCCTCGGATTCCTCTTCGTCGTCTCTGGCTTTGGCCAGGCCGCCGAGGCAGTTACGACCCACCGCAGGGGCACCTACTGGGGCTTGCTGCTCATCCGTGGCCTCGTGAACTTCGGCTTTGGTCTCGCCCTTATTTTTTGGACAGGCGCAACCGTCAACGTCATCGTTTGGCTCGTTGGCTTGGATTTCGTGATCACAGGCCTGCTTGCGATTGTCGTCTCGTTCATGATTGGCAAGGAAGGTGGCCGAGGCGCACTTCTCCTCGAGGGCATTGTCACCATCGCTATCGGCATCGTCATCATGGCGTGGCCCGAAGCAACCAAGAACGTGCTTGGCGTCGTGATCGGCATCGGCCTGACACTGCTTGGCCTGCTGTTCCTCTTCTCCGGTTACCAGCTGAGCAAGGTCAAGGCCACGCTCGCTTCTGGCCGGTGACACAACACTGACGCGTTACAGATACGTCCCGGGACGGTCCTCGGGTTCGGGAATTTCCGAACCTGGGCGACCGGCCCCGGGTGGCAGTTGGCCCCGCATGTTCTCAAGTTGTTGACGGGCGGCCATCTGCTGAGCAAACAGCGTGGCCTGGATGCCATGAAAGAGGCCTTCGAGCCAGCCAACGAGCTGTGCTTGGGCTACTCGCAATTCGATATCGGTCGGCGTTCCCTCTTCAGTAAACGGAAATGCGAGACGCTGCAGTTCGTCCTGAAGATCAGGTGAAAGCGCCGAGCCAAGTTCTTCAATTGAGGTGTCGTAAATCGCGCGGAGTCGAACCCGTGACGGCTCATCGAGTTCGGTTTGGCGAACTTCGTCGAGCAACTGCTTGATCATCGAACCGACGCGCATCACCTTGGCTGGTTCGGACACCATTTCTCGCTGCTGTTCTTGGACTTCAGTTTCGTCAACCGGGATGATGAGTTCGCCTCGTTCGGCGCCGCCGTTCATGGAATCAGTCATTGCATCAGTCTTCCCGAGGACTCAGTGAGTGCCAACCAGTAGCGGAACAAACATTTCATCGGCAGTGAGCGACCCGTGGCGGGCTCGAAGAGGAAATGCCCCACTATCAGCCGGATCAGAAAACGCGATTGCGTCTCTAGCCACCAGAGCAATGTCACCCAGACGTGACCTCGAAGCGTCGGTCACGACTGAGCCGAACCAACCCTCGTCAATCACTTGATCAACCGTGACAACCCATGATCGATCGGAGTGATGCGCCATCGCATCGTCAAAGAGGGCCCGAGCGTGGCCGGGACGAGCGTGAAGCCAGCGGAATCTTCCTTCACCTGATTGCAGGTCGACATGCGACATCACAGAGGGATCAGGCGTCAGGACATCGTCACCAACATCGACTTGCCCATGATCGGATGTCACAACCAATACGGCCCCCGACGGCAACACACTCAAGATGTCGGCAACAAGGCGATCAACAAACGCGAACTCCGCGTCGTAATGCACGCCGAGCCCAAACTCGTGGGCGATTTTGTCGATGCCGTCGTAATAGGCATACACGAATGGTTCGTTGCGATTTACTGCGGCTGCAACCTCAGCTACGAGAGTTGATGACACGCGCCAACCGACAAGCCTTGTCTTCTCAAGATGAGCGCGTGTGAAACCAGAGTCGCGGAATTCTGAACGCGTAATGACTGGAGGACGCTGACCTTCGAATGCATCATGCGTTTGCAGCGACTCGGGGGGAATCGCGTTTCGAGCGTCGCGTCCGTTTGCCGACCATCGCAAGACGTTGAGCACGTCGCGCCCAACCGTCATTCGGTACCCCATGATCCCGTGCTCCCCCGGAGCGAGACCAGTACTGATGGAGGTCAGCGCCGTCGCAGTAGTCGATGGAGCGACGCTCGTGACTGGGCCGCCGACCATGGCCGACAGCGTCGGTGCGAGGTGACGGCGGTCGCGCAATTGGTTCCAACCAATTCCGTCGAGAACGAGCAGCACGATCTGATCGGCATCGGCCGCAACCTCTGGAATCCAAGCGGGCCATGGGTTGGACGGATCAAGGAGCGCCGGAACAATGTTCGAGATGCAGGCTCCGCCGTAATCGGGAAGCACAAGCCCATTTGGCAATGCATCAGTTGTTGAAGATCGAGAATCCACGGTGGCCCTCCGCCGGTCACGGTAGTGCCGAGGGCTCCATGTCCCCGACTCGGCGACTTCCACCTACGATGCCGGTCGTGAAGGTATCGACCCGAGGCGACTACGCAAGCAGGGCATTGCTGTCTTTAGCCCTGCACTCTGATGAGGGTGGTCCCACCTCGGTTCGCGATATCGCCGAGCGCACCGGTCTGCCGCAGCCGTACCTCGAACAGATCCTCCTGGCACTGAAAGGTGCTGGCCTCGTTCGTTCAAAGCGCGGAGTTGGCGGTGGCTACGTCTTGGCCCGCGCTCCTGAGGAAATCAGTTTGTCCGACATCATTAGCGCCGTCGACGGACCAATCGTTGCCGGCGACTTCGGACAACCGCATACCGATGGCGCCTGCGACCACGAGGGCCAGTGTGTGTTGCTCGCAGTTTGGGACGACGTCGGCGAGCACATGCGCCGCTATCTCGAAGCTGCGACCTTGGCAGACATCGTTTCGATGGCACGCGGTCAGGGGAAGTGGCCAACCGAAGTTGCAACCACTCCCGCGGTTACCCCTCCGTGGGCGTCTGGTTCCTGATTCGACCCAACACCGACGCAAGGTCTTCGGGAAGTTCCGACACGAACTCAAGGCGTTCATCAAGTCGAACTGGATGGTCGAATTCAAGCGCAGCCGAATGCAAGAAGATTCGAGGCGTTTCGATTGCCGGACGCGATCCCCGGTAACGGTCGTCGCCGACGACGGCATGACCAATTGCTGCCATGTGCACACGAATCTGATGAGTGCGACCTGTTTCAAGACGACACTCAACCAACGCGCAAGGCACAGGCTCTTCGAACGTTTCGAGAACGGTGTAGCGGGTGCGCGCTTCGCGACCTTGTGCGCTCACCACCATTTTCGTTGGCTCACGCGTTGACCGCCCGATTGGCGCATCAATAAGACCGCTGCCCGCTTCGGGAATACCCCACACAAGTGTGAGATAAGTGCGCTCAACTTCGTGAGCAGCCAACATCGCGCTGAGTTCCGCATGCGCTTCAGGTGACCGCGCCATGAGCATGAGACCCGATGTGTCCTTATCGAGTCGATGCACAACCCCCGGACGCTCGGGTTCTCCGATATCGGCGATCTCGGGATAGATCGCGAGCATCGCCTGCACCAACGTTCCGGTGGCGTTTCCTGCGCCTGGATGCACAACCAGACCAGCGGGTTTATCGATCACGATGACGTCGTCATCGACGTACATGATCGGAACATCGATATCGGGTTCCGCGACGAGCGGAGCGGGACCAAGGTCGGGTTCGACATTGATTTGCACCGTGTCGCCGTCAGCGACGCGACGCGAACGTGTCGAGACGACAGCGTCGTTACACAGAACAAGTCCTTGTTCGAGCCACTCGGTGACGCGGGTTCGACTTGCTCCGGTAATCATCGCTACGACTCGGTCGATACGTTCTCCAGCTAGTGCGGCGGGGATGACCTCGATATAGGCCATATCAGTTGCTCTCAATCGTTGAGGAGTTGTTCTCGGAGGTGTGAACGTCCTCAGAGGATGATGATGAAGAAGAAGTCGCCGGCTTGCTCGTTGTGGGTGCACTCGAAGCGTTGTCATCCTCTGGAGCAGGAGCGAGGAGTGTTGAGATCACGAGAAGGATCGCCCCGCAGACGACACCGATATCGGCAATGTTGAACACCGGCCACCACTGCAAGTCGATGAAATCGACAACGCCACCCTGAAAGAAACCAGAGTCGCTGCGAAAAGCGCGGTCCAAGACATTGCCAAGCGCGCCCCCAACGATCATGCCGAGGGCAACAGCGCCGAGACGCGAGCGAACTGACCCGCCCTTCCAGACCAAGACGCCGACGACAACCAAGGCAAGGAGGCCGATCCAAGCACCAAAGCCGGAACCGAGACTGAATGACGCCCCGTAGTTCATCGTGAGATGAAAACGAAGGGTCCAGACAACGTCGATCGTGCGATCGTCAAGCGACGACACCGCCCACGCCTTCGTCAACTGATCGGCAATGAGCCATCCGATCGCCACCGCGCCAAACAGCACCCGATGCGTGGGTGCCGCTGTGGCTGGTGGAGTCGACATTGTCACGGGTTCCAACCTAGGGGCTGGTTTGCCCGATACATGGTTGTTCAGCGACGGAAGTTTCCGACCTTGTATTCCACGCGCTCACGGCACCAAGGAATCGCACGCAGACGTTCCTTGGGAATCGCGAGTCCTGAGATTTCGCAAATGCCGTAAGTGTTCTGACCGATCTTGGCCATCGCTCGATCGATTTCATCGACCTGGTCAAGGAACTGCGCCGAAAGTGCAAGATCGCGCTCACGCTCGACAGCAAGGGTGTCACCTTCGCCCGATTCCTCGTCGAACTGCACATCACCTGGTTCGCGAAGTTCCGCAAGCGAGTTCGCTTCGGCGGTCAGTGCTTCGGCGTCGTGCACAAGACGACGGCGCTCTTCGAGCAACAAGGCCCGCTGCGCATCGAGGAACTTGGCGTCGAATGGGTACTTGATCTTCTTCGGTTCCTTTGGAATCGCCGGAAGCCGGTTGGGTCGCGGCGCCATGACGGGCGCAACTTCGGCCTTCTTGGCGGGAGCCGCCTTCTTCGCGGGGGCCTTCGGTGCTGGTGCTTTGGCCGCAACCTTTTTGGCCGGAGCCTTGACTGCCGCCTTCTTCGCAGGAGCCTTCTTGGCCGGAGCTTTCTTGGCCGGAGCCGCCTTCTTCACAACCTTCTTGGCCGGAGCCTTGACGGCTGCCTTCTTGGCCGGAGCCTTCTTGGCCACTGCCTTCTTTGCCGGAGCTTTCTTCGCTGCGGACTTCTTCGCCGGTGCCTTTTTGACTGCCACGGATGTTCTCCCTCGGGTGGCGGTGGATCGGCGGAGGGTATGGGCGCCACCCTCCCACGTCAACCCGCACGCACCGGAGCCGTTCGGCGACAGCGTACGCTTGGCCCCCATGTCATTCGGTCCCGTCGACCCAGATCTCGACCTCCCCTCCCTCGAACAACGCCGCCTGCAGCTCTGGAAGGCCGAGGACACCATCGGCGCGACCCGTCGCCTGCGGGCCGGCAGCGAGCCCTGGATCTTTTACGAAGGTCCCCCAACGGCAAATGGCCGACCCGGCCTCCACCATGTGTGGGCGCGGGTCTTCAAAGACATTTATCCCCGCTTCCAGACAATGCGAGGCCGCGATGTCCCCCGCAAGGGCGGCTGGGACTGTCACGGTCTGCCGGTCGAACTTGAGGTCGAGAAGGAACTCGGGCTTTCCACCAAGTACGAAATCGAAGCGTTCGGCATCGCCGAGTTCAACCAACGCTGCCGTGAATCGGTGCAGCGCTATGTCACCGACTGGACCGCACTCACCGAGCGCTCCGGCGTCTGGATTGATACTGCCGACGCGTACTGGACCCTCGACAATTCCTACGTCGAGTCAGTGTGGTGGCTCATTCGTCAGCTCTGGGACAAAGGGCTTCTGTATGAGGGCCACAAAGTTTCGCCGTATTGCGGTAGGTGCGGCACCGCACTATCAAGCCACGAACTTGGCCAACCCGACGTCTATCGCGACATTGTGGATCCGTCTGTCTATGTCCGATTCCCAATCGTTGATCGCGATGTTGATCTTCTGGTCTGGACGACAACCCCCTGGACCCTCATTTCGAATGTGGCTGCAGCGGTAGGCCCCGACATTGACTACGTCCGAGTTGCTTCGACTGACGGAACTCGCGATCTCGTTATGGCTGCATCCCTTGCGCCCGAAGACGCGATCGTTGTCGAAACATTGAAGGGTTCGGAACTTGTTGGTTGGCGTTACCAGCGCCCATTCGAAACGCTGACTCCCCCACCCGGAGCAGATGGTTGGCGAGTCGTCGCCGCGGAATTCGTCACCACCGATGATGGCTCAGGCATCGTTCATCTCGCTCCTGCATTTGGCGAGGACGACGCTGCCGTCGCGCGCGCAGAAAAGCTTCCAGTTCTCAATCCGGTCAATGCCGACGCTGCGTTCGATGAATCTGTTCCCACATTTGCCGGAACGTTTGTCAAAGAGGCCGACCGCGACATAATCGCCGACCTCGATACCCGTGGTCTTCTCGTTCGCGAACAGGCCTACGAACACAGTTACCCGCATTGCTGGCGATGCAGCACACCGCTCATTTACTGGGCAAAGACCTCTTGGTTCGTGCGCACGTCAGAACATCGCGATCTGCTCATGCGCGAAAACGAACGCATCGAGTGGCATCCCGAGTTCATCAAGCACGGCCGCTTCGGCAAGTGGCTTGAAGGCAATATCGACTGGGCGTTGTCACGCGATCGCTACTGGGGAACACCGCTTCCGATTTGGCGTTGCGACGCCAACGGACATGAACACTGCATTGGTTCCGTTGAAGAACTCAGCACACTGACTGGCCGTGACCTCACAGAACTCGATCTGCACCGCCCGCACGTCGACAACATCACGTTTGCGTGCAGCGCCGACAGCTGCACAGGCACAATGCGACGCGTCGCACCAGTGCTCGACGCTTGGTTCGACTCTGGCTCCATGCCATCGGCACAGCGTCACCATCCGTTCGAAAATGCCGACTCATTCACTGGCGCATTTCCTGCCGATTTCATTTGCGAAGCCATCGACCAAACCCGTGGCTGGTTCTACTCACTTCTCGCCGTGAACTCGTTGGTGTTTGATTCGACGCCCTACAAGAACGTTGTTTGTCTCGCCCTCATCGTCGATGAAAACGGACAGAAAATGTCGAAGTCGCGCGGCAACGTCATTGCCCCATTCGACATCTTCGACACTCTCGGTGCCGATGCTCTGCGTTGGTATTTCTTTTCTTCCGGACAGCCATGGACACCACGTCGAGTGTTCCCCGATGGCATTCGCGAAGCAACGCGCCAAACACTGCTCACGCTCTGGAACGTGTTTTCATTCTTTGCCACCTACGCCGATCTCGACGGATGGCAGCCCGATCCCGATGCTCCTGCGCCGACACACGTACTCGATCGCTGGATCCTTTCCGAACTCGATGACACCGTCGCCTCGGTCACCACTGCTCTCGAGAATTTCGATGCGCTTGGTGGTTCCGGACGCATTGCCAAGTTCGTCGACGATTTGTCGAACTGGTACGTCCGTCGCAGTCGCCCTCGCTTCTGGAAGTCCAGCGACGCTGCAGCACACGCGACGTTGTACGAGTGCCTCACCACCATTGCGCAAGTGCTCGCACCGTTCTGCCCGTTCCTTGCTGACGAGATCTACACAACGCTCACCGACGAAAAGTCCGTGCATCTCACTGATTGGCCAGTCGCAAAGGGTCGACACGACGCCTCATTGGCCGAGCAGATGGATGCTGCTCGTCGTCTCGTAAGCCTTGGGCGCTCCGCACGCACCGACGCAAAGATGAAGGTTCGTCAGCCTCTTGCCCGAGCCCTCCTCCTTCACGGGGGAACCGATCTCGATCAGGCCATCGAGGCCGAAATCGAAGCCGAGCTCAACGTCAAGACGCTTGAACGACTCGATTCGCTTTCGGGTCTCATGGGCTGGACCGTCATCCCCAACTTCCGCCTTCTTGGTCCTCGCCTCGGCCCTCGGGTCAACGAGGTCAAAGCCGCTTTGGCCGATGCCGATGGATCTGCATTGCAGGCCCAACTCGCCCAGAACGGTTGGATCGAGATCGTCGGCGAACGCCTGACTGCCGAAGAGGTCGAAGTTCGTGCCGAGAAGCACGCCGATCTCGCACTCGTCGAAGACGACGGATGGGCAGTAGCACTTGACCTCGAACTCAACGATGAACTACGCGCCGAAGGTACGGCTCGCGAACTTGTGCGTGCACTCAATGACGCACGCAAGAGCGCCGGCCTCGAAATCGCTGATCGTATTGCAGTCACCATCGACGCTGATGACGGCCTTCGTGCGGTGATCGAAACCCATCGAGACACGATCACCACCGAAATCCTTGCCCGCACGATCGAGTTCGGAAACGGCGACCGATCAATCGAGATCGACGGCACCACGATCGGCATTGCACTCGTTCGCGTCGACTGACGCAGAGCGAACCGCACCACCCGACAACAAAACGAAACGGGACCCCTCAGCCGAAGCTGAAGAGTCCCGAACGATCGTTGATGTTTGAAACGTCGTCAGCGACGATCGTCGTCGAAATCTGCGTCGAAGAAGCGACGCATTGCCGCATCGGCATCATCGTCGTCCTCGGCAAGGAATTCATCATCAAATACCGGAACGGCGGCGGTGGCGGGACCACCATCGACCTCTTCGTCAACAAACAGCGTTGTCGGGGCCGGTTCGGGGCTCCATCCGCTGTCTTCGGCCAAAACGGGCTGGAAGACCTCAGGCTCGGGTTCAGGTGCCGGAGCGGGAGCAGGAGCTGTGAACGCCGCAGGAGCCGGTGCAGGCACCACAGAAGGCGTCGTGAGTTCCACAGGCGGAGTTCCAACACGAAGTGCAGCCGGATCATCGAGAACCGCCTGGATTCGTGAAAGTCCGTTGGCGATAACTGCACGCTGTTCGGAAAGGAACGCATCGAGTGCAGCGTTGTCGGCAGCGAGTTCGCGGCGAGTCTTATCAAGATCACGAATCGCTTCATCGGCTTGGGTCTTTGCCGCCGAAAGTATGCGACTGGCTTCGACCTCGGATTCCGAAAGCATCTGCGCTGCGTTCGTACGTGCTTCGTTGATCGTTGCATCAGCGGTTCGCTGTGCCATGACAAGCACTGACGATGCCTGTTCGGCTTCAAGTGTCGGATCGACAGAACGAATTGGCGCCACGACTGCGGCAGCCGGTGCGGAGACAACACCTGACTCGAGTTCTGCGATGCGAGCCTGGAGACGGCTTTCGTTGCGAACCGCATCGGCAGCACGCGTCTCGGCTGCTTCCGCCGACGCGGTTGCCTGACGGAGCTTGTCCTGCAGCTGCGCAACCGCAGCGCTCACACGCTCAAGGAAGTTGTCGACCTCGTCGGGGTCATACCCCTTGCGGCTGACAGAGAATCGAACGTCAGTAAGGAGATGGGGAGTTCCGGGAGTGGTTTCCATGGCGGCGATGGTATCGGCCGAAAGGAGCCCGGGTGTCAACGGCTTCGAAGCGGACTCAGCCCGGCAACCACGCCAGAAGGATTTCGAGGCCGATAAACACGATCATCGGCGAAAGATCGAGCCCCATTCCGCCAATTCGGACTGGGGGCAAGAGGGCGCGAATTGGTCCAAGCACGGGTTCGGTGATGCGGAAAAGCACCACCCTGAGTGTTTCCACTGGACCCGGACGTGACGGAGGGAACCAACTCAGAACGATGCGTCCGAGAAGGCAAAGCAGAAAAATCTGCGCGACGTAGTGAATCAGGACCCACACAGTTGCGGGCTACTGATCTTCGTCGATGCGGCCGAGCAGAAGTGCTCGTTCTTCCTCGGGCACTTCTACCCCGACAGGAAGGATCAGGTAGACCGAGGAACGTTCGAGGCGTTGCATCGAACCACCGATTCCGTAGCAAAGGCCGCTAGAGAAATCGATGAGGCGACGAGCAAGATCGCCGTCGGCATCGGCGAGATCCATCGCCACTGCCTTTCCCGCCTTGAAGTTGTCGGCAACATCCTGCGCCTGGTTGAAGCGGGTTGGTGTCACCAACAGCGGACGTACCGACTGACGTCGGGGCACCGCACGGACACGCGGCTTCGACGCGTCTTCCACTGCGGCCGAGCGTGCCGGCGCAGTCGGTGCAGCGACGGGACGCACCGCAGATACCTCGCCGGTCTCAGGAGCAGTCGAAAGAACTGGGCCAGAGGAAACTGGCGGACGGGCGCGCACAGTGCCGGTGGGCCGTGCAGGCTGTTGACGAGTCACCTGCGCTGGGGGTGGCGGCAACGGGCGATCGTCGGGCGACGCCGCATAATCGTCGTACTCGTCGTCGGGCCCAAGCCCGAGGTACACCATGGCCTTGCGCCACATCGAAGACATCTGACCCTCCGTGCGGGGGAACTCCCCCCCGGTCCGACCCGGCAGGCTAGTTGGTCCGCACCGGGAGACAACATTCGTCCCACCAAACGGCGATTCGGCCCGTCAAACTTCAGTTCGAGGGGCCCGGGCCCCGAAAAGTGCCGTCCCGACCCTGACCATGGTCGAACCCGCGGCCACCGCCTCTTCGAGGTCGTCGGACATACCGATCGAGCTTTCAGCGATACCGAGTTCACTGGCCAAACCGACCAACCGGGAAAATGCCTCTGCGGATTCGACCGGGTCACCGACAGTGCCAACGCCCATCAGGCCAACGACGTCGAGTCCCACTGCCCGAGCCTGTTCAACCAGCGAGCCACATTCGCCCAGCGGAGCGCCACCCTTTTGAGGCTCATTGGAGAGATTCAGCTGGATCATGACCCGGGCGCCCGGGGCTCGACGAGCGATCTCGTCAATCAATTCGGAACGATCAACGCTCTGCCACACCGACACGATCGAGGCCAAGCTGCGCACTTTGTTCCGTTGCAACCTTCCAAGAAAATGCCACTCGATTCTCGCCTGCTCTTCAGGTGTGAGTTCCGCGTGCTTCGCAATGAGTTCCTGCGCGTAGTTTTCGCCGATCATTGTGAGACCAGCAGCGAGTGCCGCACGCGGAGCATCCACTCCGAATCCCTTAGTGACCGCAACGATGCGAACGGTTCGATTGGGAGACAACTGCGTAAGACGTGCGCGCAGTTCGTCAACGTGTTCGGCAACGAGTTGCGCATTGACTTGAGTGGTCACGATTCCTCGATCCAAATTACGGTCGCTTGACGCTCATTCTCAGATCGCGCACGGTGCGAAAAGAAATCACCTGCACACGCGGTGCAGACCGCATCGTCAACTTCGATACTGACACCGAGACGAGCGAGTTCTGAGCGAACTCCTGCTCGCACATCGAGTGCGGGGCGACCGGTTGACGTATTCGACCGGACTCCAGAACCAAAACGTCGTTCGAGACGAACAAGGTCAGCCTCTCCGAACTCGTAGCACTCCGGCCCAATCGACGGGCCGATAACGGCCGAAAGTGGCTCGGAGGTCCGCTCTCGCATCGACAGAACCGCCGCATCGATCACGCCAACTTCAAGCCCACGCCACCCCGCATGCACCGCAGCGATCACTCCGTCTTCCGACCACAGCGCAATCGGAACACAGTCTGCAGTCTGTATCGAAAGAGCAATGTCGGTTTGGCAAGTCAGTGACGCATCGGCTGGGGAACCATGCACGGTCTCGATACCAAGTTCGTCGACGTCAAGACAGACATCGCCGTGCACCTGAGAGAGCCACACCCATGGGCGATCAACGACTGCTCGACGACGTGCCTCAAGTTCTGGGCCCACTCCCCCAACGGAGAAGTCCCCGTCGGATCGTTCGGTGCTTCGGACGCGGATCGAGCGCCCGTCGACGAGCGCTCGATCAAAGAACCGCACCGTGGCGGAGACGGTGACTACTGAAGGAACGACGGGACGTCGAAGTCGCCGTCGTCATCGAGGTCGTCGTCGGTAGAGAACACATCACGAGCGATCGGTCGATCATCACGACCGATACGGCCGGAACGAACCTCGCCATCCCAGCGGTCGAAACCGGCTGCAATGACCGTGACGCGAACTTCGTCGCCCATTTCGTCGTCGATGACCGTGCCAAAGATGATGTTGGCGTCGGCATGGGCAACAGCGTGGATGATCTCGGCTGCTTCGTTCACTTCGAAGAGGCCAAGGTCGCTTCCACCAGCGATGGTGAGAAGGATTCCGCGAGCGCCTTCGATTGAGGCTTCAAGCAGCGGCGAGGAAATCGCCGCCTTGGCCGCAGCAACCGCACGACCCTCGCCCGAGCCGTAACCGATACCCATAAGCGCCGAACCAGCGTCGCTCATGATCATCTTGACGTCGGCAAAGTCGGTGTTGATGAGGCCTGGTGTCGTGATGAGGTCGGTGATGCCCTGAACACCTTGAAGAAGGACCTCGTCGGCCATCTTGAACGCGTTGAGCACCGAGGTCTTGTCATTGGAGACCGTGAGCAATCGGTCATTGGGAATGACGATGAGGGTGTCGACCTTTTCCTTCAAGGTTTTGATACCGGTATCGGCCTGCGTCGAACGACGCTTTCCTTCAAAGCCAAAGGGGCGGGTAACCACACCAATGGTGAGTGCACCAAGGCTCTTGGCGACCTGCGCGATAACCGGTGCTGCACCCGTTCCGGTACCACCACCCTTACCGGCGGTAATGAACACCATGTCGGCACCCTTGAGCGCTTCTTCAATTTCGTCGACATGTGCCTCGGCAGCGGCACGACCGATTTCTGGATCGGACCCTGCACCAAGACCCTTGGTGAGGTCACGGCCGATGTCGAGCTTGACGTCGGCATCGCTCATGAGCAGCGCCTGTGCGTCAGTGTTGACGGCAATGAACTCAACACCCTTGAGGCCAGCGTCGATCATGCGATTGACGGCGTTAACGCCACCACCACCGACGCCGACGACCTTGATCACCGCGAGGTAGTTCTGCGGACTGGCGGCCATGGGGAGCTCCTTCGAGAGAAATGCAGGACGGACTTCAGAAAGACGTAGAAGAACTAGAGCGAGGTTACTCGCCCGTTAGGGCTATTTCGGGGTTCTCACGACGACGGGGGTTGAGGGATTCACTACGTTGATCGTCGAAAGGTCTCTTTGGTCGACCTGGCCCATCACAATCCGCAACGAGTCGACCTTGGCTGGGAGGTCTGTAGGCGGGCCCATGATGACGATGCCTTGGGGCAGGAGGGCCAGATTGAGCGCACCATCGGGAGCGGTCGCAATCCCCGCGATCCGAGCCCGCATTCCCGGGGTGAGGAGCGAGGCCACTTCAAGGGCCCCAGCGACTCCTTCCACCACGGTTCCCGGAGCTCCGGCCTCGACGCCAATCAGAACAGTTTCGACTCCGTCACCAGCCACATGAGGGCCAATGACTCTGCCAGAAGCGTCAATAAGCATCGCAACGCCATCGGAGGACGCGGCAATTGCAACCGGCGAACGTTCAGTAACGGTAATCGTGACAAGGCCGTCCCACTTTCGGGCCACCGATGCACTCTCGATGTAGGGAAGTTCACGGAGCCGGGATTCAGCTGACGACGCGTCGACTTCAAGGAGTGGTTCACCGGTTCGGAGACCAGACGTCGCGACGATGTCGTCGACGGTCGTGACAACTGCACCGCGAACCTCGATGCGATCGACGTCAAGTAGCGGAGTGCGCGTAACGAACCACGCTCCAACAAGTAGGGCGGCAACGATCGACGCGGCGAGCCACCACCGACCGCGTCGACGTCGCTTCTCGTTTTCCACCGCGTCGCGACGCGCAGCGATACGCGGATCGATCTCGGCATCAGCACCTTTTCGATCGAGGATTCGGCTGGCCATCAGTTGTGATCCTCGACGCGTCGAGCTCCGGCTGCATTTGAAATTTCAGGAGAAAAGCCGAGGAAATGAGTTTCTGCATGAAGGTCCACGCCGGTGCGTTCTCGAACCTGCGCGCGAACAATGGTCATGAGTGCGGCCACGTCGTTGGCGGAACCACCATCGTCGACCTGAATGAAATTCGCGTGTTTGGTCGAGACCTCGGCTGAACCATGTCGCAAACCTTTCGCGCCAGCCTCGTCGACGAGTCGACCGGCCGAATCAGGCCGAGGGTTCACGAAGACTGAACCAGCGTTGGCGCCACCGGGTTGGTTCTCCCGTCGCCAGCGAACGATGTCTGAGATTTCCGCTTCCGCAGCAGCCCGATCGCCAATCGAAAGCGCAAGTTCTGCCTCGGTCACAACCAACGTTCGGCCGAGCGCTGAGGAACGAAATCCCAGTTCCAGATCGGCCGCTGACATCTCCCCATGGTCGCCGGTCGCGAGATCGACGACGTGGACCCCGACGAGCGACTGCGCCATATCGGAGCCATGGCCACCAGCATTCATACGCACCGCGCCACCAATGGAACCTGGGACACCAACAGCCCATTCAAACCCGGTGAGTCCGGCGGCTGCTGTTCGGCGTGCGACAACAGGGAGCGGAGCAGCACCACCGACACGCACTGTCGTCTCCGAAATCGTGACGGACGCGAGGCCTTCTCCGAGCGTTACGACTATTCCGTCGAAGCCTTGATCGGCGACAAGGAGATTCGAACCGCGTCCCAGAACGGCGAATTGAACGCGGGTCTCTGCAATTAATTTCCCGATGACCTCGAGATCTGAGGCCGATTCGGCGCGAACACGAATCGAGGCTCGGCCCCCAACGCGATAGGTGGTGAGCTCGCCTAGGGCTGCGTCGCGTTCAACGCGATCGCCGAATACGGGTTCGAGGGCATGAAACACGTGATCGATGTTCATGATGGCCCCCCGTCGCCAAATAGGGGCAGCACTTCATCGGCGAGTTTGGTGATGTCGCCAGCCCCGAGCGTCAAGCACAAATCGCCGGGACGGAGTTCTTTCGCAAGTGTTGCTGCCAAGATTGATCGGTCTTCGACGTACAAAACCGTCTGTTCAGGATGTGCCTGTGTCACCGCATCGAGGATGAGGCGCCCCGATACTCCTTCACGTGGCGTTTCGCCCGCTGAATAGATACCGGTGAGCACAAGAACATCTGCATTGACGAATGCATCGGAATACTCGCGCCAGAGTGATTGTGTTCGGCTGTATCGATGAGGTTGAAAGACTGCAACAACTCGATCCCAGTTTCCATCGCGACCTGCCGAAATCGCTGCTTCAATTTCGGTTGGCAGATGGGCGTAGTCATCGACAAAGACGACATCTGCCGCTTCACCACGCAGCTCGAAGCGGCGGCGAACGCCACCAAAGCTTGCTAGCGCTGTTTCGCATGCTGAAAACGGAACGTCAAGCTCAAGGGCTAACGCAACAACGGCGCACGCGTTGAGTGCGTTATGCGTTCCAGGGACGGGAAGATGAATATGTCCGATCCGATGACCCGAACGCACGACATCGAAATCAATGCCACCACGCGAACCTTGAAGATTGATGATCTGAACAGTGGCAACTTCAGACTGCCCATAGGTGACTGCGTCGGTTCCGAGAGCAATAGCAGCAGTTTCAGGATCGTCTGCGCACAGCACGACTGGACCGCGAGTGGATGCGATGAATCGCTCAAATGCGGCGCGGAGATTTTCGAACGAACCGTGATGTTCAAGATGATCCGCTTCGATGTTGGTCACGATGAGCGCTTCGTGATCGATAGCGAACCCTGATCCATCGCTTTCATCAGCCTCAAGGACGAACCATTCGCCCTGCGACCACTTCGCATTGACTCCAAGCTGACTGATTTCTCCGCCGATCAGGAACGAAGGATCGAGCCCCGCCTCGAGAAGTACGAGCGCAAGCATCGACGAGGTCGTCGTCTTTCCGTGCGTTCCCGCTACCGCGATCGTGCGACGTTCAGCGGCCATTGCGGGCAACAACGCGCGTCGGCGAACGACGGGCAGGGAACGGGCGCGTGCTGCGAGCACCTCAAGGTTGTCGTCGGGAATCGCTGTCGAGACAGCAATGAAATCGGTGTCAGGTCCGATGTTCTCGGCGGAATGGCCCACAAAGACTTCGACGCCTTCGGACCGAAGTCGATCAAGTACCGGTGACTCAACGACATCACTCCCCGACACAGAATGACCCATTCCTACAAGCGATGATGCGATTGCCGACATGCCTGGTCCGCCCACTCCGACCACATGGATCGACCGAGGCGTCGCGAGCGACGGAGAAGGATCGTTGTCAGCCACGGCGGGCATGACGCTCCACGAGTTCGGCGACAGCATCGGCAGCATCGGGCTGTGCCAACGTGTGCGCAGCGGTTCCCATTCGTTCAATCTTCGTGGGATCGTCAAGAAGCGGTTGCACCTCGGCAAAAAGTCGATCGCCATCAAGTTCGGAATCGGCGATCAGCACTGCTGCTCCAGCGCGAACAAGCGCTGCCGCATTTGCGGTTTGATGGTCCCGAGGCGCTTGCGGAAGTGGAACGAGCACACCGCCGATACCAACTTCGGCGAGTTCAGCAACAGTCGTGCCACCAGCGCGACCGATAAGCAGGTCAGCCGCAGCCAAAACAGTGTCCATATGGTCTTCGTAGCGCACTGCGACGTACTCAAGGCCGTCGGGCGAGGGAAGCCGTTCCTGGACTGCTTCCCAGTCACGAGACCCGATTACATGTCTGATCGAAAGATCGGTCCGAGTCGACCACTTCGCAACAGCATCGAAGACCGCTTCATTGACTTTTCGAGATCCAAGCGAACCGGTAACGACTGCGATCATCGTTCGGCCCTCGCTCACACCGAGTTTTGTTCGTGCGGTTACACGATCGCGTTCGCGGTTGATTGCTCGTACTTCTGCGCGAACGGGATTACCCGTGACAACGCTTCTGGGCAGGTCGGTTTCGACAAACGGCACCGCACATGCCTTGGCGAAGCGACCAGCGAGCCGATTCGCAGCACCGGCTCTTGCGTTCTGCTCCATTACAACGATTGGTACTCGCCAGATCACCGCTCCGATGGTGCTAGCGATGCTGGCATAGCCGCCAAGCACCAACACCACCTTCGGACGACGTCGACGAACGATCCCAATGCCTTTGAATACCGCTCGGAGAAGACCCCACGCCGCCGCGAGGTTTTCGACCGTGAATCGTCGTTGGATTCCGCGTCCAGGTAGCAGCGTGACGTCGAACCCCGCATCGGGCACCAGCGTTCGTTCGAGGCCTCGCTCGCTTCCCACAAAATGGATCGAGGAACTGTCGTGTCCTCGATCAACAAGTGCTTGTGCAACGGCAAGTCCGGGAAGCACATGACCTGCAGTGCCACCACCGGCCACGAGGGCGAATGTGGCGGAATCGGCGGTGGGCCGATTCGTCATCAGCGTTCCTGTCGGGCGATGTTCAGGAGAATGCCGGAAGCCGCCATGGTGAACAGCAGCGAGGATCCACCCGCTGAAACAAACGGAAGTGGAACACCGGTAATCGGCAGAACACCAACGCACGCACCAATGTTGATGAATGCCTGCACAAGGATCCACGTCGTAATTCCTGTTGCCAACAACATTCCGAAGCGGTCGCGAGCGTGCAGTGCGGTGCGGACGCCGAACAATGCAAAGCCCAAGAACATTGCGATGACGAGTGCCGATCCAACCAACCCGATTTCTTCGCCGATGATTGCGTAAATGAAATCGGTATGAGCTTCAGGGAGGAATCCCCACTTGGCCCGACCTTGGCCGAGTCCGGTTCCGAGCACTCCACCGTTGGCGAAACCAATCTGACTCTGAATGGTTTGGAATCCGGTGTTCAGAGGATCAGCCCACGGATCGCGAAATGCCATGAGACGACGGAATCGGTAGGGCTCGGTAAACGCGAACACCGTTGCGCCGAGGACTAATCCTCCCGAGAGGATCGCCAGGGGCTTTCCGGGCGCACCGCCCACAAACAACATCACCAAAACAATGGTGGCGAGGATGATGGTGGTCCCGAGATTCGGTTGAGCCATGAGCAGAACTGCGAACCCGCCGAACACGATGGCAACAGGTCGGAGTACTGCTTTCCAATCGCCGATTTGACCCACACGGCGGGTGAGTGTGTCGGCGGCATAAAGAATCACTGCGAGCTTTGCCATTTCTGATGGCTGCATACGCAGTGGGCCCCAACCAAGCCAACGCGAGGCACCATTGACTGAAACGCCGACCCCAGGTATGAGCACCGCGGTCATCAGTGCGCCCGAGCCGAGGAGAATCCACTTCATCCATTTCGACAGCAACTCGTATGAATAGCGGCTCATGACGAACATGGCACCGCATCCGATGACGAACCAGATTGCCTGAAGTCGGAACTGGTACCAGGACGTGCCGTATTGATAGAGCGCAGTTACTGATGATGCAGACAGGATCATCAGAAGGCCGAAGAGATTCAGGGCGATGATGATCACCCAAAGAATCTTGAAATCGGTTGTACGAGGTTGGGGTTCACGTGCCGAGCGCATCATTCGGCCGATCGGCGAACGTGTTTCAGAAACTGTTGCGCTCATTGCGCTCCCACCATTCGAAATCCGGGAAGTTTGCGCACAGCGTCAGCGAAGCGATCGCCGCGCTCTCCGTACGAAGTGAACCAGTCGAACGATGCACAACCCGGCGAGAGAAGAACTGCATCGCCGGGCCGAGACAGTTCTAACGCCGCCGCAACCGCATCTTCGATCGATGTGGTGATGACACGGACCTCGCAGCGACCATCAAACGCCGCCCTCACTTCAGTTGCAGCTTCACCAATCGCTACAACGGCACGTACCGGAGGAACGTGGGCTCCGAGGACGGCAAGGTCAAGTCCTTTATTTCGCCCACCGGCGATGAGCACCACCGAATCAAATGCACCGAGCGCCGTTTCAACTGCGTGAGGCGTCGTGGCTTTCGAATCGTCGAACCAGGTTGCACCATTGACGTCGCCAACAAGTTCCACTCGGTGATGAAGACCTCGGAATGATCGAAGCGTGTGCCGAACGCCTTCAAGCGTCGCGCCCGCCGCCATTGCGGCAACAGATGCAGCAAGCGCATTGGTGATGTCATGAGGAAAGGAACGAGGAAGTTCGTCGACAGATACCAGTTTCGTGCCGTCGGGCAAACACAGCCATCCGTCGATAACCGTTGCATCGGCATCTGTCCCCGCTCCGCCGAATGTGATCGTTGAGAGTTCAGCATTGCGATTGGCAAGTACAACCGGGTCAGTCGCCGACGCAATGGCAACGCCCTCTTTTGCATCGACGTGCGCCCAGATCGATGCTTTCGCTGCCTCGTAGGACGAGAGCGAGATGTGAGCATCAAGGTGGTCGGGCGCAAAATTCAGCCAGACCGCAACCGACGGCTGGAACCAACGTGTGGTTGCCAATCGAAACGAGGAAGCTTCGACAACGAAAACCTCGGTACTTGAATCGGCGATGGCCTCGACCAGAGGCGTATCGGTGTTCCCGCAAGCGATGGCCCGCACACCCGAGGCGACAAGCATTGCGGTGACCAGCGTGGTGACCGTGGTTTTCCCGTCGGTACCAGTGATGGCAATGATGGGGCGCGAATCCCAGCGATCAGCGAGATCGAATTCCGACTCGATCGCGATGCCTGTCGATTCGGCGATTCCGAACACCTCATGAGATTCAGGAAGCCCGGGGCTCGGTACGACAAGATCGCACCCTGAGACAAGGCGCGTCAGATCCTGCGAGGAAGGCGATTCGACGAGTTCCACTCCTAGTGATGCTGCCTCAGCGCGAATCGTGTGAGTGGGATGCTCGTCGACGGCCACAACTGTGATCCCACGGGAAACCAGGGCGCGCGCAACTGCACGGCCAGTGATACCGAATCCGAAGACGAGCGCGGACCGCAAGGGCCCTCGCGTCGGCGCGTCCATCAGTCGATCACTCCGGGCAGGCGCACGAAGTCGGCGTAGTAGATGCCAAGTGCGACAGCGGTGAACAACCCGGCCACAATCCAGAGCCGAATGATCACTGTGGTTTCGGGCCATCCCCCGAGTTCAAAGTGATGATGGAGCGGAGCCATTCGGAAAATCCGGCGTCCAAATGCTCGGTAGCTACCCACCTGGAGCATGACTGAAACCGTTTCCATGACAAACAGGCCGCCGACGAGAGGCAGCAGAAGAATTGTGTTGGTGCTGAGCGACAACGCTGCGAGACCAGCGCCAATCGCGAGGGCACCGGTATCTCCCATAAAGATTCGGGCCGGCGCTGCGTTCCACCACAAGAAACCGGCAACAGCAGCCATCATCGAGGCAGAAACAACGGCCGTGTCAAGGAAACTTTCGTCGCCGTAAATCGAGTTGTGACGGAATCCCCAAAACGCGATCACGGTGTAGGCAGCGAAACCGAAGATTGATGCTCCCGCAGCCAAACCGTCGAGACCATCGGTGAGATTCACCGCGTTGGTGGTCGCATAGAAGATGATGACGGCAAGAACAACCCAGCCGATTTTGCCGATTTCGATGCCGGGGAAATCAAAACGCGTGAACGACAGCGAGGTTGTGACATTCGTGAACGCCAGCATGGAAACAGCAAACGCCACCGCCACGACCAGGAGCCCGAGAGTCTTTGCTCGTTTTGTCAGGCCGAGATTGCGCTCACGAAAGACTTTGATTGAGTCATCGAGGAGACCAACGAGACCGGCTCCGACGATCGCCGCCATACACAACAGGCCACGGCGAGTGAACACCGCGCCGCTCAGATCGCTCACAAACCAGCCGACTGCTGCGGCTGCGACGAATGCGACGCCTCCCATTGTGGGGGTACCAGCCTTCGTGATGTGACCCTGGGGACCGTCTTCCCTGATGGGTTGGCCGATACGACGTCGTTCAAGCCACGAAATCAGGAGCCGAGTTCCAAACAATGAAAGTGAGAGCGCAATGGCTGCAGCAATAAGGAGGCGAATCACTTTGCGTCCTCCAACTGCTTCCATTCCTCGACGGCAACGACTCGATCATCGAAGGGAGTCGTCATCTCTCCGATGATCTGAACTGTTTCATGCCCTTTGCCGGCGAGAAGAACAATGTCTCCCTCGGTTGCGCTTTGAAGGGCAAGAGAAATCGCAGCGCGGCGATCGGGTTCGACGATGACTGAACTGGCTCGAGGACCCGGCACCCGCTGCACACCTTCCATGATCGAAGCGATGATCTGATCGGTTGACTCAGATCGCGAATTGTCTGCAGTAATGATGACCGAGTCAGCATGCGCGACCGCGGTTTCTCCCATCATCGAGCGCTTCGACTGATCACGGTCACCACCACAACCGAAAACCACGATGACGCGTCCATCGACAAGGTCGCCTGCAGCAGCAAGCAGTTGCTCGAGTCCGTCGGGCGTGTGGGCGTAGTCAACGATGACAGCGAAGGGCTGTCCAGCTTCGACTCGCTCGAATCGACCTTCAACAACAAGCGGAAGTGAGAGCCCTTCAGCAATCGTCGCATCGTCGACACCTAAGGCGCGGGCGACATGGGCAGCGCCAAGCGCGTTACTGACATTGAAGAGACCGCCCAATGTGAGTGAAACCGTCTGACCCGACCAGGTAAACGTTGATCCGTCCACGGAAAGTTCGAGATTCTCCGCTTCGCTGAGCGAGTAGCCATCTGTAGGAACCGTGGCAACGTCAGCCAGGAGTCGACCGTGAGGACTATCAAGGTTGACTACGGCCGAATCGCAACGCTCTGCGTCGAACAATCGAGCTTTCGTCTCGAAGTACTCCTCCATTGAGCCGTGATAGTCGAGATGGTCGCGACTCAGGTTCGTGAACACTGCGACTCGGAATTTCATCGCATCGACCCGGTGAAGATCGATTGCGTGCGAGGAGACCTCCATTGCAACAACGTCCACGCCACTTGTTCGCCACTGCGCGAGTTGGCGCTGAAGGTCGGGCGATTCAGGAGTGGTTCGGGCCCCCGACAGCGTGCCGAGAACCTCAACATTGCGATGCGCCGCCTTAAAAATGTTTCGAAGCATCCACGTCACGGTTGTCTTGCCGTTCGTGCCCGTGACGCCAACGACAATGAGGTCATCTGATGGATGTCCAAAGCAGGTTGCCGAGGCCGATGCCATCGCTTCCCGCACGTTGGGAACAACCAGTTGCGGCACATCAGCATCAACACGGTGATCAACAAGCAACGCAACCGCTCCAGCGCCCACCGCTTCGCTCGCATGAGCGTGGCCATCGTCGTTTACTCCGGGCACACAACAAAAGAGTGAACCGGGACGTACGAGGCGAGAATCGAAAGTCACATCGGTGATGTCGAGGTCAGCAACTGCGGAGGCGCGTTCATCGCCCACCACATCAACCTCATTCAATTCGGCAACGATCGTCGCCAGTCGCACGCGTCACCTCACCGCTGCAGTTTTGCGCGCAGTGGTCGTGGTTGTTGTCGGTGCAGGCGGTGCGATCGTGCTGGGAACAGTTGATGCGAGCGCTTCAGGCGATCCCGCAGTAAGAGCACGTACGCGATTGCCTTCAGTCACTGTTGCATGAGCCGATGAACTCGGGAGTCCAAGTTCTCCAGACACTGGCGCTCCACCGAGAGAGACGTCGGTCGCTGCAGGCGCAATGCCAAGACGATTGAGGGCGAAGGATCCAAGCTTCGAGAACACCGGTGCTGCAGTGGCGCCGCCGGTGTAGTCGCCACCGGGTTCATCCATCATGACGTAAACCGAGAGTGCCGGCTGTTGTGCGGGCACAAACCCGACGAACGTTGACTGGTAGCGAGTCACGCCCATCTTGTCGGTGTAACCGCCGCCAGGTTGCGGCTTACGTGCCGTTCCAGTCTTGCCCGCAACTGAATAGCCGTTAATCGATGCGAGTTGACCCGTACCTTCATTGACGACGTTGCGCATCATGATGTTGAGTTTGTCGGCAGTCGCCGCACTAACGGCACGGTGAGATTCACCCGCAGCAGTCGGATGTTCAATGCCTTGTGCATCGATGGTTGAGTCGACAAGTTTCGGAGCGACGTAGACGCCCTGATTCGCGATTGTGTTGTAAGCAAAGAGCATCTGCATCGGTGTCACCGAAATTCCCTGACCGATTGCGATCGAAGGAAGTGAGGTGCCGGAATACTTCGATGGAGCCAGCACAGTCCCCGAAGCTTCGTTGGGGAAATCAAGCGCAGTTTTCGCTCCAAGACCAAATGCCTTTTGTGTGTTGTACAACGCTTCCTTACCGAGACCCTGACCGATTTTGATCGTTCCGATGTTGGATGAATGAGTGAGGATCTGTGTGGTGTCCCACGTGACGGTGCCGCGTCCTTCGGCTTCACCAAATACCGCATCGTAAATTTTCAGCGTTGGCGGAAGATTGAACTGAGTCGTCGGGCTGATCTGTCCCGCGTCCATCGCACCAGCGATTGTGACGACCTTCATCACCGAACCAGGTTCGTACTGAGTCGTGACCGCTGAATTGTTTGAGCTCACACGAACTTGTCCAGTTTCGGGATCAAGAACCATGTCCGCGATTGCGAGAATTTCGCCAGTGCCAGGCTTACTTACGATCGCAACACCACCCTTCGCTCCAGTGGCTTTCACCTGCTCGCCCAACAGACGTTCTGCTTCGAATTGGATCGACTGATCGATCGTCAACTTGAGATCGTCGCCCTTTTGCGCAGGAGTCAGCGAATGATCACCAACGGCGATGGTCTGGCCTCTCGGGCTTCGTTCAAGCGACAGACTGCCCGGTGTACCTGTAAGGGCGGTGCCGTATTGGGACTCCAGGCCCGAGATTCCAACATTGTCGACATCGACGCCACCGAGCAACGAGCGAGCGGAGTCGCCGGCGGGAGCAAATCGTTCGCTTTCTTCCAAGAATGCGACACCAGCAAGTCCGAGTGCCTCCACTTGATCAGCAACCTCTGCAGAGACGCGTCGTGAAAGATAAGCAAATCTTCCGCTTCCATTCATCTTCGACTCAATGAAGAGCGGATCAAGTCCCAGGATTGGTGCGAGCTTTGCCGCTTCCGCCGACGCGTCGGTGACGAGTTTTGGATCGACAAAAATCGAGCGCCCTGGACGCGAAATCACGAGTTCCGCGCCATTGCGATCGAGAATCGCACCACGATCGGCAGCCAAGACCTGGTTATTCGTTCGCTGTCCCTCTCCGTAGGTGACGTACCGACCGCGACCAAATGTCTGAAGGTTCACGACCTGCGCAAGAACGATGCCAAAGAGCAGGACGATGACTACCAGTACAACGAGTGAACGACGACGTTGATTGCCGACTGTCGTTTGAACCATGACGGGACGCGAGCCCTTGCCGGAACTCGCCGGATCGAACACACCACGAAGCGACGCGATCACTGCTGCGAGGGTTGACGCGATGACAGTCTGAATAAGTTCCGCTGCCGGCACAGACCCGTTTCCTGCAGGGCGATGTGTGGTGTAGCCCGCACCGCCCGCAGGACCGCGCAGCCCCGAACGCTGCGAGGTCTGGACCCGTTCGACCGGACGTACTTCTCGAGCGACCCGCGGTTCGCGCTGAGCGCTTGAAGGACGCGGAGCTGTCGTTCCCCGACCCGTTGCGTGACGCGGAGGACGCGTCGTTGTTGTTGCACGACGACGACCACGTGGCAAGTAGTCCGGCGAATTCCAAGGTGCATTCCTGGGCGGATGTTCAACCGACGGTGATCCCGGGCCGGGAGGTGGATTCATCGTTTCGCCGCCGTCGTAGGAGTCGTCGCCTTTGCAACGGTGGACGGAGTGGTTTTCGGCGCAACTGTCGTCGCTGTGGCCCGCGCAATCGTTGTCGGTGTCGGAGCGGGCGGCGCTTCGCCTGCACGGGCATCGTCAGTGGACTTTGGCTGCAGGTAGACCGGAGTCGGGGCCGGAATCATCCCAAGTTTGGTCGTCGCCAACGTCGTGATGTTTTGCGGGCTCTGCAACTGCGCAAGTTCAACGCGCAGCTTCTCTGCACGAGTTTCCGCTTCGGCGATGCGATTGTTGACGCGATCAATGTGAGCCTGTTCCGAGATAATCAGTGTCTGGGCGGCGGCGATGGCAAACAGCACGACGACAACACCCACAACGCCGGCGAATATGCCAATGCGTCGACGCTCTGGAGCGGTGCGATCAACAAGACGAAGCCGGGACCGCAATCCTTCTCGCGTTGACTCCTGCGGTGCGCGAAGCGCTGCAGCGCGACGGCCTTCGGTGGCGACTCGTGCACTTGTCATGATCGCTCCGCAATTCGGAGTCGAGCACTTTCAGCGCGCGGATTTTGTTCCCGTTCAGTTGCCGTTGGCGTCGTTCCGCCGCGGCGAACGAGTCGAACTGTTGATACTGCGCCGCATACACATGGAAGATTCGGAGGACAGCTGCAGCCGCCAGACTCCGCATCGCGCATGACCTGCTTCACAATCCGGTCTTCACCCGAGTGATAGGACAACACCACCAAACGGCCGCCAGGACTCATTGCACCGATTGCCGCTTCGAGCGCAACGGGAAGTACGCCGAGTTCGTTATTCACTTCAATGCGAATCGCTTGAAACGTCCGCTTCGCCGGATGACCACCCGTGCGCCGAGCCGGAGCGGGAATTGCGTCGCGGGTGATTTCTGCGAGCTGGAATGTCGATTCAACAGGTCGGGCAGCGACGATTGCGCGCGCAATCCGAACAGCAAATCGTTCATCACCGAATTCACGGAGAACTCGGGCAAGGTCTTTTTCTTCGTACTCATTGACCACGGTCATCGCACTCAACGCGCGTGAGGGGTCCATCCGCATATCAAGCGGTGCATCAAACCGATAGCTGAAGCCCCGCTCAGCACGATCGAACTGAGGTGAGCTCACACCGAGGTCGAAAAGTGCACCAACGATCGGCTGATCGGTGAGTTCAGAACGAACCACTGCGCCGAGCGAATCGAATCGGGCCCGGACAGTGCGGGCGCGCTCGCCGAATGGGTCGAGACGTTCACGAGCAACGACAAGCGCATCGGGGTCTTGATCGATACCGAGAACCGACAGGTGCGGATAGGCCTCGAGAATCGCAGTCGTGTGGCCCGCACCACCAAGCGTTGCGTCGATGACCCAACCGGCGGGCACAGAACCAAAGGCCGCCACGATCTCGTCGAGCATCACCGGGCGGTGGTCGAACGATTCGCGGTTCTCGGCCATGACAGATACCTCTCGCTGCTGAGCCAGCCGGCAAAGCCGGTACCGGTCCTCAGCAGTCCCTCGGAACACGGGCGCCCGCCGGGATTTCTCCCCGGTCGGGCTCGATGGGAAGCGGGCGGAGTAGGGGCCTTCCATCGTGTGTTCCGAGAGACTGCTGAAAATCGGGCGACCGGCTCGGTCGCAGGAGTGGTCCTTTCGTTTCTGGGTCAGGGACAGGGGGGACATGACACGGACTAGAGCCCCAAGGACGTAACGGCTTGGGTGAGGCTGTCGTCAGCGAGTGAGGCTTGGTCGTTCCAGCGGCCGGCGTTCCAGATCTCGATGCGACCGAAGGCGCCGATGACGACGGCTTCCTTGTCGAGCGAGGCGAAGTCGCGCAAGCGCTGGGGAATCGTGATGCGACCTTGAGAATCAGGTCGGACTTCGTGGGCGTTGGCGGCGAAGGCGCGGAGCGATTCCTGGCTGGTTTCACCCGAACGGACTTTGTCCTGGAGGCGGGTGGCCATTTCGCCGAAGCCTTCTTCGGTCCAGAGGCCAAGACAGCGGTCGAGCTGAGAGATGAACCCCTTCTCGACCAACTGGGCGCGGAAGGTCGCGGGAAGGACCACTCGGCCCTTGTCATCGAGCGAATGCTCGAACGTCCCAACGAACATGCCTGCAATCCTCTCCACCGACTCCCCACGGAGCCCCTACGAGCAGACATATTGCCCCACTTCCCCCCACTACGCAAGTACATCCCTCCCCTTTGTCCCCGGAGACCCCAAATCGACCGAAAAATGGGCGCACCGCGCCCAGCCCCCTCGACGGCAACCCCAGGCCTAGGGTCTGGATCCAACAGCAAAAATGGGGGAATTTCGATGCTGCTTACGGGCAAAGTTGCAATCGTCACTGGGGCAGCCCGGGGTACCGGAGCGGCTATCTGCCGACGATTCGTTGACGAGGGAGCGACCGTCGTGGCGACCGACGTCCTTGTCGACGAGGGCCAAGCCATGGCCCAGAAGCTCGGGCCCCAGGCGTCCTTCGCTGCGCTCGATGTCACCGACAATTCGGCCTGGGAAGCAACCGTCGGTGGAGTTCTCGCCTCTCATGGCCAGATCGACGTACTCGTCAATAACGCCGGCATCCTCCATATCGGCTCGATTGCAAACACCTCGATGGAAACATTTCGGCGCGTCGTTGATGTCAACGCAACTGGTGCATTCGCCGGCATCGCTGCCGTCGCACCGCCCATGAGCGCACGCGGCAGTGGATCAATCATCAACATCGCGTCGATCGACGCGCTGCATGGAATGAACGGACTGAGCGCGTACACCGCAAGCAAATGGGCCCTGCGCGGACTCACCCATGCCGCGGCTCTTGAACTCGGCCGTTCCGGCATACGTGTGAACTCGGTCTGCCCCGCTGGAGGGAACCCCGGAATGTACGGACCGTGGGGAACCCAACTCATGAAGTTGGGTCCCGGACTTACGTCCTATGGATCGAACCGGGCCATTCCTCGCGAAGCATCACCCGATGAGATTGCCCGTGTCGCACTCTTTCTCGCTAGCGATCTTGCCGAGATGGTGACCGGGGCCGACATACCCGTCGATGGCGGACATCTTGCGGGCGACTACATCGAAGGCTTTGATCAAATGTCCGCCGATATCTGAAAATTACGGCAACGCATCGAGAAACGCGTCGCGTAAATCGAACCCCGGATCCCCAAGCGTCGCAGGAAACACTTGGACTTCTGAGATCGATCCGCCGCTGTTCGTAATGCCGGGCGCCAACAGTTCGGCATGACGCTCTGCATCCCACTGCAACGGCACTGAACACTGAAAGCGAGCGCCAGCTCGGGTGCGTCGTTGCGAAATTCCGACGACCTTCGCTCCGCCGACAGTCACTTCACCAGCGGCAAGACCAGCGAAACACACAACAGGCGACAGGGCATTCGTCACCATCGTGCCTTGATGCACATCACCTTCGATACCAACCGAACGCAATGCAGTGACCCACACTTCTGCGAGCCATTGCGAAGCCAAACTCACATCGTCTTGCCACAACGGGTCTGAGCGGCCAATGACAACGTCGATCCAGACCTGCGCCGCTGGGTCGAGTAGCACCGCCCCTCCCCCGCTCTGACGATTGAAAACATCAACGTCGAGTCGCTTTGCAGCTTCAAGATCAACATCGTCGATTGATTGCGACGAACCAAGCGCAAGCGCCGAGCCGGTGACCTCAAGCAACCGAACTGAACGTTGTGCACCGGCGGGGACGCCGTGGCTGTGAAAGCCCCGCGCGTCTCCCTTTGCTCGCACAACATCCCAACGGGCCACCGGCGCAGGTTACCGACCAGCGATACGGTCACCATCATGACTGTTGCTGAAAACGGATATCTCACTGGACGAACCATCATTGTCACAGGCGCTGCAAGCGGCTTTGGCCGACTCGTCACCGACATCGCTTCACAAAGAGGCGCGAATGTTCTTGCCGTCGATGTCGATACTGATGGCCTAAATGCACTCGTCGCAGAGCTTCAGCAAACCGGACGATCTGTTATGGCATGCGCCGCCGATGTCACTGATCCCCAACAGATGCACGGAATGGCAGGGTCGTGCCTCGAACACTTCGGAGCGATCGATGTTCTCGTCAACAACGCCGGCATCATGCCTCTCGCGTTTTGGGCAGATCATGCCGCCGCTTCCGATGCATGGAGCCGTTGTATCGACATCAACTTCAAAGGCGTTGTCAATGGCATTGCGGCAGTTCATGACCAGATGATCAAACAGGGCCGAGGACAGGTCGTAAACATTTCATCGATCTACGGAAATGTTCCCGTCGCCGGTTCGGCCATCTACACCGCGACCAAAGCAGCGGTGAATGTGCTTTCTGAATCTCTGCGCATTGAATCGCAAGGACGGATCAAAGTCACCACGGTCAAGCCAACCGGCGTTATCGGCACCAATCTCGGATCAACCATCGTCAATGGCGACGCAATGATCGGGATTCTGGGTCAGAACATGGAGTCGTTCCGAGAGAACGCGGTGAAGTTCATGACCCCAGGCGAATCTGAAGGCCTGACTGACCCAGAGGACATCCGTTACTGGGCGATCTCACCACAAGAACTCGCCGAGCAGATCATCTATGTGATTGACCAACCTTGGGGCGTTTCAATCAGTGACATCACGGTCCGAGCGTCAGGCGATCAGTACCTGTCGTAACTCAGTGTGACGATGCTTCAGGACGTCACTTCGGGCCACGCACGGCACCAGTGCAGATAGGTGATGAGATCCTCGGGGCGAGGATCTCCACCCGAGCCACCGTAGGCAGTGACCAACCGAAACTTCAGATACGACGCGTCGGGCAACGGCAAGAACGGTGCACGCTTCCACCAACCCCGTGGGGCGAGGCGAAACAGTTGACGCACCGCTGTCGTCCACAACGACGGGTGACGCAGCACAGCAACTGCTCCGGCGAGCATCCAACGCGGAGAAGGTTGATCAGCCACGAGATGATCCTACTGATCGAGTCCGCGCCAGCCGACCGCTGCAGCGCCAACAAGCGGACCCTCAGCGCCAAGGCCTCCGCGCCGCAGTTCGCATCCCCTTGAGAAATCGAGTTGCGCGCGCAGTGCAATCTCGTCGTTCGCAGCAGCAAAGAATGGGTCACCAAAGCCAAGCGCAACGGAACCGGCAACGACGGCGAGTCGAAGATCCAGAAGATTGGCGACCGTCGCTACGGCACGACCGACGAGTCGACCAGTTCGTTCGATGACCTCTGGAGTGGCTTCTGCCGCAGGTCGACCTGTGTAGGCGGCAATCGCGGTTCCGGAGGCTTCAGCTTCGAGACAACCGCGCGCGCCACAACCGCACTCGCGACCTTCGGGTTCAACGCAGATGTGTCCAACATGCCCTGCGTTTCCATCGGCACCGTCAAGAAGTCGACCGTCGAGAACAATCCCGCCGCCGACGCCCGTCGAGACAACCATCGCAAGGTAGTTCTCGACACCCTGCGCTGCACCCAACCAACCTTCGGCCAACGCAAGCGCTTTCGCATCGTTCTCAATAAATGTTGGCAGCCCGGTCGACGCAGAAAGTCGATCAAGCAATGGGAACGAACGCCATGCCGGGATATTCACTGGCGAGACGTGAACACCACCTCGTGTCATCGGCCCACCAGTGCCAACACCGCAAACCACTGGGACCTCGGAAGTTCCGCTGCGAACTTGGGCGATGAGCGACTCGAGAACCGCAAACATTCCATCGCCAGAACCGTGCGCTGGTGTGGCTGCACGTTCGCGAGCAACAACAACTCCATTTCGATCGACCAGGCCAACGTCGATCTTGGTTCCGCCAATATCGACGGCGAGTGCTGCCGGGACAGACAGTGTCAGTCCTCGTCCTCACGCTGGAGACGATCCTTCAGACGTGAGCGCGTGTTTCCGAGTGCATCACGAAATCCTGCGGCCTTCACCGACTGCGTCATTTGCTGCATCCCGACCTTGCCGAGGCGACGACCGTTTCGTTCAAACGCAAGCGCCGACACAAGCATGATGAGGAATCCGCCAAAGGCGAGGAGGAACGATGTGCCAAGCAGAACGACCAGCAGGATAAGTCCGACGACAAAGCCGAATGCTGACCACTTCAACCCGCGAGACGCCGCGGTGTAAACGGTGGTGTCCGCGATGTCTCGAGCCAGACCGGGGTCGGTCTGATAGAGCTGCTGCTCGATCTCGCTGAGGATGCGTTGTTCGTCCTCGGAAAGCGGCACTACACCTGCTCCTTCTTACGACTTGGAAACACAGTCTCCCACGACGGGACCCGAATCACAACGGCACCGTGACACGAGCAGGTGTTGGTGGGTTGCGAGCCTGCCATGTGCCTACTCCTTCTCTGCATTTGGACCCCATTGCTGTGCCCCTCTGCGTTTCAGGCGGAGGCCATCGGGACCTGCCGCAGCCGCAGGCCCGATCGCCGTTTCGCCGAATCGTGCTCGGATTTCGTCAATTGTGCGGTCGGTTTCCTGCCAGCCTGGACCAGACATCGCTTCATCGAATGTGAGCTGACGTGAGGAATCAGAACTCAACCCGCTCACCGAAAGGCCGAGAAGTCGAACTCCCTGAGAGGGATCGATGAGATCGAGCAGCCCCCGACCAGCCTCAAGCAGTGAACGCGAATCGTCCACGGAGACGGCCAATGTGGTTGACCGGGTGACCGTCGTGAAATCCCCGAATCGAACCTTGAGTTGGATAGTCCGACCTACCAACCCTTGTGAACGCAACCGTGAGGCGACTGCGTCGGCAAACTGAACGAGCTCACGATCCAACGTCGAACGCAAGTGATGGTCACGAGAAAAAGTTTCTTCGTGACCGATTGATTTCATGGCTCGTTCAGGCTCGACCGAACGTTCATCGCGACCATTCGCAAGCGCATGTAAATGCCGGCCATGGGAGCGACCCAAAGCTGCAACGATGTTCTCTTCTGGCAAATCTGCGAGATCAGCGATCGTCATGACACCGATCCGATGAAGCTTGGCCAGCGTGGCTGGACCTACACCCCATAAGGCTTCAACTGGCAAAGGACGAAGAAAGTCCAACGTCTCTTCAGGCTCAACAACAAAGACGCCGCTACCAAACTGCGGGCCATTTTTTGAAGCCTTGGGCTTCGCCGCTTCAGTTGCGAGTTTCGCAACAAACTTTGTGCTTGCCACTCCTACCGAACACGTAAGTCCTTGCTCTTCAAATACACGCTGACGGATCGAGGCGGCGATTAACGGCGCGTCACCGAGTAAACGCTGAGCACCACTCACATCGAGAAAAGCTTCATCGAGTGAAAGGGGTTCAACGAGCGGCGTGACGTCTCGAAAAATCGCCATCACATTTGCACTGACTTCGGAATAGCGATGAAACCTTCCGCTCAGAAATATCGCGTGTGGGCACAATCGACGCGCCTGGGCCCCTGACATTGCCGAGTAAACGCCGAACGCTCGTGCTTCATAGGACGCAGCTGCCACGACTCCCCGTTGTCCGTCACCGCCAACAACGACCGGCTTTCCGCGCAGTTCGGGCTGATCAAGTAATTCAACCGATACGAAGAACGCATCCATGTCGACGTGGAGAATGTTTGCGATGTCGCGTGACTTGTTCACACGCGCGTAACCACCAACGAAGATCGGTCAGATCCTTCAATGTTGTAGGCAAACGCACGCGGATCAACCCAGCGATGCATCAACCATTCGAGAACGGGTTCAGCCACCCAAGGTGCACCGTCATTGAGATGGCTCCCGCAGTGTTCGGGCTCAACCCACGCTGCGGTTTCAACGATCCCGTCGGGATCATCGAATCGAAGTTCGCCTTCCCATGATTCAGCCAGCCACGCTTCGACCCGAAGCGTCCATCCCATTTCGGGAGCATTCGCTTCTATTTCGTAAATCTTTCCGGCCCACTTGGTAACAACGAGTCCAGTTTCCTCAACGACTTCACGAGCGATTCCGTCGACAACTGATTCGCCGGCATCGATGACGCCACCCGGAGGACTCCAATCAAACGTTCCGTCACGGCGGCGATTACGCACCAGCAAGAGACCCGACGGTCCCTCAATCACCGCACCGCCGACGAGCCAGTCGCGCATCGCCTACGACACGTCCGGTGGGAGCGGGCGGCGGAAAATGCGATCGCGAACCGCCCACCAGGTCACAAGAAGAAGCGCTTCGAAAACAATTCGCGAAGACATCTTGGATGTCCCACGTTCACGATCGTTAAACGTGATGGGGACTTCCACGATGCGACCGTCGCGTCGGGCGATGTTGTACGCCATTTCGATTTGAAACCCGTAACCATCAGCAGTCACGAGGTCGAGCGGGATACGCGACAGCATCGGAGCGGCGTAGCAACGGAAGCCGGCGGTGGCATCGCGAACCTGCAGTCGAAGCACGATCGCTGCATATCGGTTGCCGCCCCGTGACAGCCATTCGCGATGACGGGGCCAGTCAGGAATGTGGCCCCCCGGGACATAGCGAGAGCCGATCGCGAGATCGGCACCCGATTCGACTGCATTCACCAGCGAAGGAAGCGCAGCGGGGTCATGTTGAAGATCGGAATCCATTTCGATCAATGCGTCGTAGCCATTTGCGAGGCCGTAGGCGAAACCAGCGCGATACGCCGAACCCAAGCCGGCTTTCGCTCCCCGGCGGAGGATTGACACGTGGCCGCCGTTGTCCGCACCCCAACCTTCGGCGAGATCAGCGGTTCCATCTGGACTTCCATCGTCAACGACAAGAACATCGGCCTGTGGCAGTGCCTGCGCAATTCGCTCGAGGACCTCGAGAATATTCTCGGCTTCGTTGTAGGTCGGCAGGATGACGAGCGGCTTCACGAACTCAACTGTAGGAGCACGGAGCGCTCCCCCGGTGCGCAGTGGGCGGGCTGAGACCCGTACGATGGGACCGATGTCTCCATCAAACCCCTCCACATCATCGGCTTCGTCTGCGCTGCCATCGGTCGGTGCACGTGTCCTTGCCTTCGTCGCCATCCTCATCGGTGGAACGGCTGGCGGATTCATCGGCTTCGCCTTTGTCGACCTTCAGGTCTCTGGTGACTCATCGTTTTGGGCCGGCCTCGGGGCGCTTATCGGTGCAGTTGTCGCTGCGCTCGGTACCGCCGTTGTTGTCGTTCTCACACTTCGGGCTATGGGCGAGTGGAACACCATCCGCGCCCGTGATGAAGCAGCCGCTGCCGCAGCGAAGTCCACCGCTGCAACTCGCAACGTTCCGCGCGTTCGGTAATGAGCCACGATCCAGCCGCGCTGCTCGAACTCGCAACATCAACAGCTGCGGATGCAGCGGCCCTGATCGTTGACGGACTTTCTCGAGCCCGCACCATGGTTGACACGAAAACCACGGGCACCGACATGGTGACCGAAATGGACAAAGCGTCAGAGGCACTGATCCTCGGTCGACTCGCAGCCGAGCGGCCGAATGATGCAGTCCTTGGTGAAGAAGGAACAGACAGATCCGGCACAACCGGTGTGCGATGGATTGTTGATCCAATCGATGGAACGACGAACTACCTCTATGGCCACCCCGGATTCGCAATCTCGATTGCTGCGGAGATCGACGGAGAAATTGCTCTTGGCGTCGTACACGATCCTTTGCATGGCGACGTCTTCACCGCGATTCGGAGCCAAGGGGCATTCCGTAACGGTCAAGCAATCAGCGCATCGACTGAGACCAACCTCTCTCATGCACTTGTCGCAACAGGTTTTTCCTATGAGCCCGATCGTCGCCGCCGACAGGCAGCCGTACTTGGAAAGATCATCAGTTCGGTCCGCGATATCCGCCGAATGGGTGCCGCGTCGGTTGACCTGTGCTCCGTCGCATGCGGACGCGTCGATGCCTATTACGAACGAGGCCTCCAGCCCTGGGACCACGCAGCCGGTGCACTCATTGCAACCGAAGCTGGTGCACGTGTTGGCAATCTCTATGGCGGAGCAGCCGAATTCGAGTTCTGCCTTGCTGCACCACCGGCACTGTTTGATGCACTCCGCGAACTGCTCGTCGCGGCCGACGCCGCCAATGCTTGACCTCCCCTCTTTGGGGTTCGGCCGAAGAATCTGACGCAGCGGTCGCTCATCGGTGACAATGGTGAGTTATGGGAACCCGCATCCTTACTGTTGAGGACGACGAACGAATCCGCACCGCCGTCCGCCTCGCGCTTGAGGACGAGGGCTGGGACGTCGAAGAAGCAGACACGGGCGAAGAAGCGCTCCAAGCGTTCACCCGTCAACCGAGTGATGTTGTCCTGATCGACATCATGCTTCCCGGCATCGATGGCTTCGACGTTTGCCGATCTATTCGCCGAGTCAGCGATGTCCCGATTGTCATGGTTACCGCTCGTGCAGATACCCACGATGTTGTTGCTGGCCTCGAAGCAGGCGCCGACGATTACCTCACGAAACCATTCGCGCCCAAAGAACTCTCTGCTCGAATTCGTGCCCTCCTCCGTCGGGCGAGAACTATCGACCTCGCTCCGACCCATCTTCGGTTTGGCGATCTTGAGATCATTCCCGATGAAGGCATCGTGCTTCGCGACAACGCCGAGGTACATCTCACAAAGACCGAATTCCGACTGCTAGTCGAACTTGCGTCGGCGCCAGGCCGAGTTTTCAGCCGTGAAGTCCTTCTCGAACGCGTTTGGGGATACGGCTACTTCGGCGATGGACGTCTCGTTGATGTGCACGTGCGTCGTTTGCGCATGAAGGTCGAAGTTGATCCTGCCAATCCGCGCCACGTCATGACGATTCGCGGCCTCGGCTACAAGCTCCAGCAGTGACGAAACCCATCACAACCCGAACACGGCGCCGACGTCGGGCTCGGATCATTGCCCCCGTCCGTCGGCGTTTCGGACTTCGTACTCGACTCACGCTCACATTCGCTCTTGGCGCAGCGGTCCTCTCTGCGGTTCTGGCGTTCATCACCTTTGGACTCACCCGCCAAAACCTGATCGATCAGCGACAGGACTCGTCGGTCTCTCGGGCATTCGCCAATGCCGACCGACTTTCGGCCGAGCTCCCCTATGCCACCAGTCCTGTGATGGTGGCCCGAGATCTGAATGGGCTCTCGCATCCCAACGATGCAAACGCCGTTCTTTCCAACAATGGTCGCTGGTATGCGACAGATACCTCTGCGTTTACACAACAGGCGATCCCCACCTCGCTCAGTGACATGGTCGATAGTGGCCAAGCTGCACGAATGCGAACAGGGATCAACGGATCGACACAGCTTCTTGTCGGCGTTCCTGTCTCCGGACTCGATGCGCAGTATTACGAAAGCGTCCCTCTCGCCGATCTTCAGCACACCCTTAATGGGCTGGCGTGGACACTCTTGATCTCTTCAGCACTCACCACAGTCGCCGGCGCCCTTATTGGCTATTGGGCCAGTCGCCGGGTCTTCGCCCCGCTGCTTGATGTCGGCACCGCTGCAGGGGCAATTGCGGGCGGTCGCCTCGACACCCGGTTACCCGAGGGCGTCGACGCTGACCTTGATCTCATCTCGAAACCGTTCAACGAAATGGCCCAGGCGCTTGAGGATCGAATCGAGCGAGATGCGCGTTTCGCGTCCGAAGTCAGTCATGAGTTGCGTTCGCCCCTGATGACGCTTGCAGCCTCAATCGAAGTACTCGAAAACACGAGAGACGATTTACCCGAACGCGCACGTACCGCGCTTGTCCTGCTCTCTGCTGACATCGATCGATTGCAACAACTCGTTGAAGATCTCCTTGAGATTTCTCGCTTCGACGTTGGGGCCATCACGCTGCATCTTGAAGAAGTACTTGTGGTGGAGCTCGTGTACCAGTCGGTCAGCATCCTCGGAGGAGGAGGCGTGCCCGTTGTTCACGATTTCGATACCGACGAGCTCATTGTCCGTGTCGATAAGCGTCGCTTCGGCAGAGTTATTGCCAACCTTCTCGACAACGCCCACCGCTACGCAGGTGGGGCAACCTCAGCCACAATTGAACGCGTCGGCGACATGGTGCAGATCAGTGTCGAAGACGAGGGCAATGGTGTTCCCGAGGATGAACGCGACATCGTCTTCGATCGATTCTCTCGCGGCAGTGAAGGTGGCAACCGTTCGAACGACACGGGCGTAGGCCTTGGCTTGGCCCTTGTCGATGAACACATCCGATTGCACGGCGGTCGAGTGTGGGTCGAAGATCGACGCGACGGAGAACACGGCGCTCGATTTGTTGTCGAACTGCCCCTCGTTGATCCGCCGGAACTAGACGAGGATGAAGTGGAGGCCCAATGAGCAGCAAACCTCTTCTCCGAGTCCTTGCTCCCGTGATTGCAGCAGTAACCGTGGCCGCCATAGCGGCCGCATGCGGCATTCCAACAGAGGATCAACCGCAGCCAATCAACCGCGAACAAACAACGACAACAGTCGCGTCGAACCCGTAATCAATTCACAAGATCGGGACGATTAAATCGGTAAATCTCCCGTTGCAGCACGGGTGCTCCCATGATCACGCCACGCTGCAATCGTGCGTTGTGCAATTCGCATCTGATGAATTTCATCCGCACCGTCTGCGAATCGCGCCCAGCGGGCCTGCTGATACATGTGAGCAAGGGGCGTATCAGTTGAGTATCCGAGAGCCCCATGCACTTGGATCGAACGGTCGATGATTCGATTCAGCGAGTTCGCGACGAAATGTTTTGCCATTGACACTTCGGCAGTGAAGTCATCGCCGCGATCAATTTTGTAGGCCGCGTGCAAGACCATGAGCTTGCATTGGTAGAGCTCCATGGCGGAATCAGCAATGAGCCATTGAATGCCCTGCTTCTCGGCAAGAATCGAACCATGCGAATAACGCTCGAGCGAACGCTCAACCATCATGTCGAGCGCTATTTCGGCTTGGGCGATCCAACGCATGCAGTGTGCGAGACGTGCTGGTCCAAGTCGGTACTGACCTAAACGATGGCCTTGACCGCGCCCGCCAAGCATCGCTGCGTCTGAAACGCGTAGGTCTTCGATGAGGATCTCGGAATGACCGGTGGCGCCGTGCATCGTCTCGATCTGCCGAACTTCATTCCAACCCTCGGTAGGAATGTCAACGATGAACGCGGTATTCGCCGCCTGCGGGAGATCGGGATCATCTTCGGTCCGGGCGACAACGATGGCGAAGCTGGCGCGATGGGCATTTGAGATGAACCACTTATGTCCGTTAATCACCCATTCCTCCCCGTCCTGCTCGGCATGCGTGCGGATCAGCGTGGGATCCGAACCAGCAACCTCGGGTTCGGTCATCGCGAAACACGACCACACACGACCTTCACAGAGTGGTCGTAAATACTTTTCCTTCTGCTCGTCAGTACCCCAATGCAACAAGGTGTGCATGTTGCCTTCGTCGGGAGCCTGACAATTGAGCACCCACGGCCCCAGTCGAGTTCGCGCCGCCTCAGCCTGCACCATTGCGAGTTGCACATGACCTAATCCCATACCGCCCCATTCGACGGGCATATGAGGAAGCCACAACCCGAGCGCTTGAGCTTGGCGGCGCAATTCAATCAACTCGGCGACGTACGCGCGCCGATCGGTCTCGGCAACTCCTGATGCTTCCAGTCGCTTTTCGGTTGGAGCGACGACCTCGGCGATGAAGGTGCGGACCTTTCCGCGGATCTCTTCGAGTTCGGGTGACAAACTGAAATCAATGCTCATGCCCGCAGTCTGCCCTGAACTGATGACCTCATGACTGTTGTGGTCGCGATCGACGCAGGAACAACCGGCGTTCGAACGATTGCGTTCAACCACGCCGGGCTTCCTGTCGCTTCGGCGTATCGGGAATTCAACCAGTTCTTTCCGCAACCCGGCTGGGTGGAACATGACGCTGATGAGATCTGGGCGTCCATTCAGGGTGTCCTTAGCGAACTAAGGGCCACACTCGCCGCCGCCGAGGAGACCATCGTTGCGATCGGCATTACTGATCAACGCGAGACAATCGTTGCGTGGGATCGAGCAACGGGTACCCCCCTTCACCGAGCCATCGTGTGGCAGGACCGACGAACTGCCGACTTTTGTGCCCAACTCGAATCTGATGGCGCGCTCGACCAGGTTCGCTCCACGACCGGACTCGTCCTCGATCCCTATTTTTCGGGATCGAAAGCCAATTGGCTGTTCACCAATGGCGGCATTACACCCGACGACTCCGTCGCGATCGGCACGATTGATTCATGGTTGGTCTGGAAACTGACTGATGGTGCCGCTCACGTCACCGATGCAACGAATGCAAGTCGCACGATGTTGTTCGACATCCGCACTGGCGAATGGTCGCAGGACTTGTGCGACCTACTCGCCGTTCCGCAGGGCGTACTCCCCCGTGTCGTTCCATCCAGTGGACGTGTTGCGACAACCGCGTCAACGTGTGCTCTTGGCGCCGGTATCCCCATCAGCGGAATCGCCGGCGATCAACAGGCATCGCTGTTTGGCCAGGCCTGCTTTGAACCGGGGATGGCGAAGAACACCTACGGAACCGGCAGTTTTGTGCTCATGAATATGGGCACGCAGTGCCCGGCTCCTGTCGAAGGTTTACTCACCACGATCGCTTGGTCCCTGCCGGCTTCAACCGGTGGGCTGCAACTCACGTATGCCTATGAAGGTGCAATCTTTGTCACCGGTTCCGGTGTGCAGTGGCTCCGCGACGGACTGCACCTCATCGAGAACTCAAGCGAAGTCACCGCTCTGGCGTCTTCGGTTGAAAGCTCCGATGGCGTCATCGTCGTTCCCGCATTCACGGGACTCGGTAGCCCGTGGTGGGACCCTTACGCGCGCGGAACCATTCTTGGAATCACTCGGGGTACAACCGCAGCTCATCTCTCGCGCGCCATGCTCGATTCCATCGCACTGCAAACTCGCGACGTTGTTGACGCCATGACCACTGCGGGCGGGCTTGAACTGCAGTCCCTTCGGGCTGATGGTGGAGCGGCGACAGATTTGGTTCTCCAACTGCAAGCAGATCAATTGGGCGTTCCGGTGCACCGACCAACGGTTCCCGAAACGACTGCACTCGGTGCCGCCTACCTCGCAGGACTTGCCGAAGGTTTTTGGGGATCACTTGACGACATCACCGAGAACTGGGCAGTTGACGTCACGGTCGAACCAGTTGCCGACCGCTCACTCGTCGATGCCAATCACGCTCAGTGGCTTCGTGCCATCGAACGCTCCCGAGGTTGGGCGAAGGAATCACCAGGCGACTGAAAGCGGGTCGTTAGTGCCGTGACGAAGGGTGGTCATGACGCCCGACATTCGTCAACTCTCGAAACCTCGTGTCAACGATCCGAGCCAGAGCGGCCGCTTGCCTCCGTTCGCGAGCCCGGAACGCTTCTCCGTTCCGGCTCATCACCAGCGCTTTTCCTGCCGCCGGCAAGGGGGCCCACACCACATCCGAAGGCCCGGCATCGCCGTCCGAAACCTGCGCTGAAGATTGGCTGCCTGCGACAAATGCTGCGATCCATGCAGCCGGCGGACAGTCACCTACCTGAGAAACGATGGAACCATTGGCAAGGTCAAGGACGACGCCCCAATGAGCTCCGACCGTCCGAACGCCGTGCACGCACAGTTCGTCGATCGCTGCCGTCGGAGTTGGAGCACCAACTAACACCGCAGCAGTTTCAAGCGCATCGACACGTGGGTCATGAAGCGCCTCGGCGGCGGGCCGAATGCTTTCGATATCGACACCATCGACCTGATGAATTTCTGCGACCAGCAAATCAACAAGTGCATCGTCGGGTAGTTCCACAACGAGCTCATCGATAGCGCGTCCGGCACCGCGTTCAAGGATGTCGATGCCGGTGACGTCGCCGCCTACGGCACCGATCCGACTCGCAAGCGCCCCAAGGGCGCCGGGACGATCAGGCATCCACACTCGAATGATGTACGTCTGCGCCATGTTGACACCTTAGAGATCAAGAATGAACGCCATGTTTCCATGGCACGACATAAACGAGAACACGAAGAAACCGTTACCCGCAATGAAGCAGATTTAGCCGTCGAGGCGAGTAAGAGCCCGACGAAGATTACGAACGGCCTGTTGGGTTCGCTGCTCATTTTCGATGAGGGCAAACCGCACGAATCCCTCGCCACCTGGGCCGAAACCCACACCCGGCGAGACGGCAACGTTCGCTTCTTTGACGAGGAATGATGCGAATTCAATCGACTTCATATCGGAGTACTGCTCGGGGATCGGCGCCCAGACGAACATCGTTCCCTTCGGCGGCTCAATTTCCCAGCCGATGCGCTGCAATCCGCCACACAGGTAATCACGACGGGATTGGTAGATCTCATTGACTTCGGTTGGGAAATCAGCAGCCTCGTTGAGCGTCACGGTGGCCGCGATCTGAATCGGCTGGAACGTGCCGTAATCGAGGTAACTCTTGAACTTGGCAAGGGCAGCAACAACATCGGCACGTCCAAGCATGAACGCCACGCGCCAACCCGCCATTGAGAATGATTTCGTCATCGAGTACAGCTCGACCGCAACTTCCTTCGCACCTTCGGCTTGAAGAATCGAAGGTGGTCGATAGCCATCGAAGCCGACATCGGCATAGGCGTTGTCGTGAACGACGACAACATCGTGCTCGCGGGCGAAGTCAACAACCTTCTGCATGAAATCGAGATCCACACAGGTCGTGGTCGGATTATGCGGGAACGACATGACAATGACTCGCGGCTTCGGCCAGGAGTACTCCCATTGCTCACGGAGATTGTCGAAAAAGTCTTGGCCAGTTCCGAGGGGAACCTCGCGGATATCAGCACCCGCGAAAAGCGGACCGTAAATGTGGATCGGGTAGGACGGTGAGGGCACGAGCGCCGCATCGCCGGGCTGCAAGAGCGTCCACATCAGGTGCGAGAAACCCTCCTTGGCGCCAATAGTGCTGATGACTTCGGTATCGGGATCAAGCGTGACGCCGAAACGATGCTGGTAGTACCCAGCAATTGCTTCGCGAAGTTTGGGGATACCACGACTTGCTGAATAACGGTGGTTCCGAGAGTTATGGGCCGCCTCGGCCAGTTTCTCTACGGCGATGTCAGGGGACGGAAGGTCGGGGTTACCAAAGCCGAGGTCGATGACGTCCTCTCCGGCGCGGCGAGCCTCAATCTTCAGCGAATCGATAATCGTGAAGACATAGGGCGGCAACGAATTGATTCGGCGGAACTCCATTCGGGCGAGGCTAGTTGAGCAGCGCAGCGCCAATGGCACCCGCCGAGGGTCCGGAGTGGGCAGGTTCAATCCGAATTCTCCCCCGGGATCTTCCCCCCAGCACCTCAGAAACTACGAGTTCTCTCGTTCGGTCCAGATAGAGATCGGACACGGCGACAAGCCCGCCACCAATTACGATGAGTTCAGGATCAAGTACATCAGCAAGGTTCGCAAGGCCACGAGCCAGCCATTCGGAAAACTCCGCCCAGACCTCAAGCGCGACCGTCTCTCCACTGCGCGCACGTTCCGCTAGCTCCTCGGCAGTTATTGCATTGCCAGTGCCATCGACACGAAGACTGCGTTGCTGCGACAACCACACCAACCCGGCACCAGATGCATACCGTTCCCAGCATCCTCGACGGCCGCAGACGCACATCGGACCATTCGGGTCGAGGCACATGTGGCCCGGCTCGCCAGCAAAACCGTGCACACCTCGTCGGATCTCACCGCCACTTGCGATGCCTCCACCGATGCCGGTTCCGAGCGCCACAAGAACAACATCGTCGACACCTCTCGCCACACCGGTCGACATTTCTGCAACGAGTGCGCATGTGGCGTCATTATCGATCCTTACCGTCACACCAAGTGCATCTTCAATCGCAGCACGGACAGGAATATCAATCATGCTTTGAAGATTCGGAGCGGCTCGCAGCACCTCTCCGCCCTCGACAAGCCCTGCCAACCCAATACCAAGACGCTGGTCAACACCGCAACGAATTGATAACTCCCTCAGTGCAGAAAGCACACCATCGGATGTTGATGGCGTCGGCACGAGATGCATCTCAAGAACCTCTGAGGGCTGTGAACGATCGATAGCAACCGCGAGCATCTTGGTTCCGCCCACATCGATACCGACCAATCGTTCACTCACGGGACAATGATTAGCCCATCGACGCGACGGTATGACAGTTCTCCCCTCGCCAGGGGCCCTAGTAGCGCAACAGCGCTCCGATTCGTCCGTGTACGTCGAGGTCGGCATTGGCTTCGCAGGTCACGATTTGGGCCCCTTCACGCAGCGCTGCATCGACGGCGTCGCTAACGACATCGTCAACACGCTCCATTTCCTGACCATCGAGCGGACACTTGGGACCCTTCATCGCAAGCGCTCCGCACCCACACAACCAGCCGGATTCCTCGAAACCGTTCGAGACAAGAAGTGTGGCCACGCGCCGTTCGTTCAATGCACCGAGAACCGGCACAAGCCCTGCAATTCCCTTGTTGCCAGAGCCAAGTGCGTCACGGAGTTTGATCACAGCAGCGTCTTCACGTTCACGCTCAACGACACGTTCGATGTCGAACGCAGCCTTTGCGATGTCAGTTTCGTTGGCTGAAACAGGAACGTGAATGCGCGGAGCCAGTCGCTCGCGAAGGTACGGATGCAATTCGTGCTCGACTGCGGCGTAGACCTCGTCGGTAGCACCAATACTCAACCGACCAAATCCGCGATCTTGAAAAAGTCGGAACACAGCTTCAGCTGAATGACGGAAATGCTGGTGCGCGAGTTCATCAATGTGATGCTGCTCTCGCTCTCGAGAGCCACGACTGGCATCGTCACGTCGGTCGTAATCACGCGGCAGCGCTTCGAACAATTCGGTGCGCTCAACAACTTCGCCGAACTGGAAAAGTAACATCCGAGCTCGTTGACGGTCGACGAGAAGGACCCCCAACGGCTCAAGCGTATGAACGATCGCTTCGAGTGGAGCTACCACTGGTGACTGATTTACCGACAGGCGGTTCGCAACTGAAACTGGAAGCCGAACGACCCTCCAATACTTTTTTGCAGCACACGAAAACATTGCGAGTCCGCGGACACCATGGCGATCAAGTTGTGTCGCGACATAGTCGGACATAAGCGAAAGATCGGCGTCGAAATTTTGGCCGGGATGCGTGGCAATGAGTTGTTTCTTTAACGACTCAAGTTCGAGGAGATAATCCTTGGGGCGTATGTGACGACGACCATCAACATCGAGGTAACAACTCACGACTGGAGCTTCGGCGCTTTGGAAACCCGCCAATTCCTTGATCGAAGCCTCGGTGATCACGGTCATAGTGCCTCCTCAGTTGTCGAACTACTCAGCCAAAGCGTAGGCCCCTGACTCTTGCTTTGCTCAGGGTCTCTGGTCAGTTCTCTCGGAAGAACGCTTCATGTCGCCGAAGGCATTGGCAGCGGTGCGCTGCGCTTGTTGCGCGATGACAGAAATGATCCCGACAACCCGTTCGGTTGCAACTGGGTCATCAAGCAACGCTTCAGCGGCGTCGAGAAATGAGCGACCTGCGGCGATGAGTTCGCGGGCTGCCGCCCGCATCGCGTCTTCGTCGGGCGCCATGTTTTCGGTGCTTCAGTCGTCGTCGGTCGGACGAGGCGAGCCTTCGACCCGAGCCTTGAGTTCTCCGAGCGCCGTCTTGATGATGCGGCCCTCGGCTCGGCGCTTCACGAACCCTGGAATTGGATAGACCAGATCGATGGCAAGTTCATAGACAACGTCGGTCTCTGCGCCACCTTCGGCTGCAATCAGCACATAGGCGCCATCGAGTTCACGAGGAAGGTCGCCTTCGACCAATTCCCAACCCAAACGATTGGGAGCGGAGGAATAGTCGTAACGAAGTTGATAGGTCGTGCTGCGGCCCATTGCTGCGGCGCGAAATTCCACAACGATTGCGCGTCCATCGGCGTCGGTTTCGACGACAGCCACCTCTTTGAGGTCTCCGGCCCATTCCGGATACGAGGTGAAATCGACCAACGTCGCGAAGCAACGCTCGACCGGGGCTGCGATGCGGATCTGCTCTTTGGCCTGTTCAGACATGTTCGTACCCTACCCCGCTCCTACTCGGCGTCGTTTGCAGAATGCTTCGGCGCCGACTGTTTGTGGACACGTCGTGCCTCGTCTCGGCGACCGGCACGACTCAGTTCTGGGGTTCGCTCAGGAAAGGTGCCGTACGCCGCGACCCAAAGGCCGCTGAACCCAAGCGCCCACATTGGAGCGAGCACTCCAAAAGCCAGACCCGTATAGAGATGAAGCGACGCCACGACAATTGACATCACGACCTGCACCGACAGCGACACCATGAGGATCAGCTGCACTCGCTTGGGTGCGGAACCTGATGCAAAGAACAAACCGCCGATGCCGATTGCTTCAGTTCGACTTCGATCAATGGCGCGGAAAAATGCCAGACCGAAAACCACGACGCCAATGAAAAATTCAAAAAGCGACAGAGCCACGTATGCGCCAGTGAGCGCACCTTGAAATACTGACGCAGCAAGTCCAAGCACTACGAAAACCACCGTGCCCGCGATGGTGGTTCGAAGAATGCCGGTTCCGGCGATGACATGAGACTGTTCCACTTCTCTCACCGGTTGTTTGTTGTTGCTCTCGTCACCCATCTGAGGACCCAATCCGTTCCAGTTCTTGGTGCAGCAATGTTGCCAGCCGATCGTGAGTGAATTCAGCATCAGAACGACGTCGTCCAGCATCACCTAGTCGTCGGCGATGCGCATCATCCTGAAGCACGCCTTCAATGGCCGTCACGACCGAGGCAACATTTCGGGGCCGAGCGACAACAACACCGGTCTGACCATCGACAACCGCTTCAGCAGAACCTCCACTCAAACCGGCAACGACGGGCACACCGCAGGCCGCCGCTTCCAGAAACACGATGCCGAACCCCTCTTGCTCCAGTCCAGCCCATCGATTGCGGCACAACATCGCGAAAACATCAGCCGCACCAAGCAGTGGAACAAGGTCGGCGTCATCAACGCGACCAAGGAAACGAACGGGTGCTCCCCGATGTTTCGCACGTCGTTCAAGGCGGGCGCGATCGCGTCCCGATCCAGCGATCGCCACTTGCAATGTTGGCCACCGCTTCGCCAACTCGGCACTTGCGTCGATCAGAACATCGAAACCTTTTCGGGGAACGAGTCGACTCATGCCCAAGATGAGCGGAGCATCTGGATCGAAACCCAGGTGACGTCGGACATCGGATCGATCGCTCTCCGCAACAGGAACAAAACGACGTGTGTCGACACCGGGCGGAATCACGATCGTCGGAAGATCAACACCAGCGCATCGACGCGCCTCAGTAGCGGGATAGCCGCCGGCGGCGATCACTACCTGTGCACCGCGCAGCACACGGCGAAGGACCGAACCAGCAAGTGGAAGCCGACCGGGAACAGTTACTTCCGCACCATGCAGCACGACTCCATACGGTCGCTCAAGCCAAGGTCCGACAACGCCGAGCGGGACAGCGGGATCGAGTAACACAAGATCAACATCGAGTTCGGCGGCGAGTTTGTCGATGCGGCGCGAAAGCGCGCGCGTCGGTAACAGCACCTTGGAACGATCCCGTTCGATTCGAATGGGTTGTTGCGCATCGAACGCTGCAGCGCCCCGATACGGCGTGGTGAGAACGGTCGTCGATTCGACCGGCAGGCGTCGCCACAACTCCCACAAGTAGTTCTGGATGCCACCGACCTTCGGTGGGAAATCATTCGTGACGAGGAGGTGTTTCACGCGTACGCCTTGGCTCGTTCATCAAGTCGCTGCAGTGACCACTTCGCGTGTTCCTTCAACATCTCGTCGTCGGCAAGTACAAACGCTTCAACTGCGGCACGAACGTCGACATCGTGCGGATTCGCGGCGTTCCCGATCGCAAGCAATGCGTTTCGGCGCAGATATCGAGGATCGCGACGCGGGATATACCAACGACCAAGTTGCGCTATCAGCGCTTCGTCATCGGCTTGCAGCATCCACAACAACTCAACCCACGAGGCCTCCACGTCGATCAGTTGTTTCGCCTGCGGACTGCGTCGAGCGGGAGGACACACCTCTTGACACTCATCGCACCCATAGATGCGATCGCCGAGCGCTTCTCGAAACTCCAACGGGAAGGTGCCTTCAGCCTGGACAAGCCACGCGAGGCAACGGCGAGCATCAACAACACCGGGAGCGACGATTGCACCGGTTGGACATCCATCAAGACACCGACGACAGGTTCCGCACCCATCGGGTACTGGTACCGACGGCACAAGTTCCGCATCGGTGATGATCGAACCGAGCACAACCCAACTTCCGTAACCGGGAACAAGGAGGTTGGCGTTATGCCCAAACCAACCCAACCCAGCACGCTGCGCAGCAGCGCGATCAACCAGCGCGTTGTCATCAAGCACGACGCGAGTGCGATGACCTGATGCTTCGAGAACCTGCGCTACAGCTTCCAGCGCTGATCGCAATGCCGCATAGTGATCGGTGACCGCATAGCGAGCTACTCGCCCGGCCGGCCCTTCAAAGGCAGGTTCGCTTACCGACCCTGCCGAATAGGGGAAGGCACCGACAACAAGTGATCGAGCACCCGGAAGGATCCGAGCCGGATCAGTGGAACGCTGAGGATCGCGATAGGTGAAGGCCATTCCTCCGTGGAGACCCTCGGCCTTTCGCGTCTCAAGCGCCTCACGGGTATCGACGAAGGGTTCAACTGCAGCGACACCGATGGCGACCAGTCCTGCGCTCTCGGCCGCATCGTTGAGTTCGTCGATGAGGCCGGGCGCGTTCACGCCCCCATTGTCACAGGTGAACAGATCAGCCGGTGCGGTGGCGGCGCTGCGGGGAGTCGCTTGGACGCCCGCGATGGCGAAGTTCGGGCACCAGCCCAGACTCAGCCAGCATTTCGAGTGCCCGGTACTCGTTGAGGTCGACCACGAGAGCGTCGCCGGGCTCTCGGGAGCAGATGAACGACACGACACAGTCGCCACAGGCATCGGTGTGCTGCATGACGCAGGTGTCGCAATCGATGGTGAAGGAAGGGGAAGGTGTGTCCATCTCCACACAGTGCCGGTCGGGTGAGACAGTCCTCCGGTCTACGATCTTTCCGTTCCTACGCACCGGGGGGTCGCATCATGGAAGTTCCCGTCGCCACACCGACGTCACGCCAAAAGGTCATCGGTCGCCAGTACCGCACCGAACCCGATGGGACCCGGGTCTTTCTGCGCCAGTGCCCGCTCTGCGAGTGCATGTGCGGACTCGAGGTCCACCTCGATGACGACGATCATGTGAAAGTCATTCGCCCCGACCGTGACGATGTCTGGTCCAAGGGTTTCATCTGCCCGAAGGGCACCACCCTTGGCCGCCTCCATGAAGACCCCGACCGCATCCGCGTTCCCATGATCCGCGAAGGCGAGACCTGGCGCGAAGTTTCGTGGGACGAAGCATTCGCGAAGTGCGAAGAACTTCTGCACGGTGTTCTCAACGAACACGGCATCGAATCAATGACAGCGTTCATCGGAAACCCGGCTGGCCATTCGTTCAGCCTCAGTCGGTATGGCGCGCTGCTTATGGGCCAAGCCAACTTCCCGATGATCTATTCGGCAGGCACCGTTGATCAGTGGCCGAAGAACGTCTCATCGGTCTTGATGTACGGAAACATGTGGAAGATCCCCACCGTCGACATTGCGCACACGGACTACTGGGTGATCATGGGCGGCAATCCGCAAGCTTCCGGCGGTTCGCTTCTCGCCAGCCCCGATCAACTCGCACAGATTGACGGCATTAAGGCTCGTGGTGGGCAGGTCATTGTCATCGACCCCCGTCGAACCATCACCGCCGACCACGCATCGGAATGGCTCCCTATCGTCCCCGGCACCGACGCCGCCTTCCTCCTCGCTCTGTGCAATGTCATCTTCAGCGAAGGACTGTTCACTCTCGGCAACGTCGAAGGACTTGTCGAAGGTGTCGAACAGGTTCGCGAGGCGTGCGGGGACTTCACGCCCGAACGAGTGGCGGATTTCTGCCGAATTCCCGCCGACACCATTCGCCGCATTGCGCGAGATCTCGCCAATGCCGAGCGCGGTGGTCTTTACGGCCGAATTGGTCTGTGTAATCAGGAATTCGGAACGCTTGCGTCATGGCTCGTTGATGTCGTGAACATCATCGCCGGACAATTCGACAAGTCAGGCGGCATGTTGTTCGGCAAGCCCGCGGCAAAGCCGATCACGTGGGTGCCCGACACCAAGATCATGGGCGAACCCGAATTCGGTCGTTGGCGCAGCCGAGTTCGCGGCGCGCCGGAAATCCTTGGTCAAGTTCCGTGCTCATGTCTCGCCGAAGAAATCGCAACACCAGGCAAGGGACAGATCAAAGCACTCATCAACATCGCAGCGAACCCTGCTCTTTCGGTTCCTGATTCACAGAACCTTGAAGACGCGCTTCCGTTACTCGATTGTTTGATTGCGATCGATTGCTACATGAACGAAACCACTCGTTTCGCGCACGTACTGCTGCCTGGTCCGTCACCACTTGAGTCACCACATTTCGACGAACTCATGTGGGCCTGGTCGATCGGCAACGCGTCGAAGTGGAGTGATCAATTGTTCGACACCGGCGAGGACTACGTGCCCGAATGGGAAATTCTCGCTCGTCTGGGTTGGTTGTGCGCAGGTAACAAGGATGCCGACTTCAACTTCGAAGCGCTTGACGATGGCTGGTTCACCACCATGTGCCACATGTACGGACGCGATCCTGAAACCACGCTTCCGTTGTACGACCACGGCGGTCCGGAACGCATGATTGATCTTCAATTGCGCATGGGTCCGTGGGGCGACCGCTACGGCGAAGACCCCGAAGGTCTCAATCTTCAAAAAGTGAAAGACGCCGTTCACGGTGTCGATCTCGGCCCAATGGTTCCCAATCGCGCTGCCGAAGTCATCGGCACTCCTTCTGGAAAGGTCGAACTCGCGCCCGAGTACATCCTCAGCGACCTCCCCCGCTTGAAGAAAGCACTCGACCGAGATCCCGATGCCTACGTGCTCGTGAGTCGACGCAATATCAAGTCGAAGAACACCTGGATGCACAACATCAAGGTGCTCGTAAAGGCCGGCAACCGATGCACGCTCATCGTTCACCCCGACGACGCATCCGCGCTTGGCCTGACCGACGGCGCCAACGCTCGTGTCACGAGCGAAGCGGGCTCAATTGAAGTTCCCGTGGAAATCAGTGACGAGATGATGCGAGGTGTTGTGTCCCTTCCTCATGGTTGGGGACACGACAAAGCGGGCACTCGCCTATCTGTTGCTCGTGAACACGCTGGTGTGAATTCAAACCTGCTTGCTCCAGGACACTTCGTCGACCAACTCTCAGGCAACCAAGCGGTAAACGGCATTCCCGTCGAGGTGGTTCCCGCCTAACCTCGCCAAGGTGTCCACCTGGATCTTCCTCGGCGTTCTCGCTCTTGCGACCTTCGTCGTTCTGGGCTTCTACGGACTCTCAATCAGCGGGTGGAAAGCTCCCGCGCCCCGCACCGATTTAGCAACACCCGGACATTTCGTTCGCATGCGCGGTGCGGACAACGAGATCGACCTCGGCCGAGGTTGGCGATCAACTGACGATCCCGACGCGGCATGGCACTTGTGGTGGATACCCACAACAACCGAAATCGTCGGACTACGCACGAGCGAACTCCCTCCCCCGCCGGGCCCCTTCTATATGGGACCTGTGCACGGACGCAGCCCGCTCGACCCCGTGGGCGTGCACCACTTCACCGGCATGCGCATTCTTGGCTATTGCGAGACGAGGCCAAGCCGCGCTCTTTGCGATGAACTGCGACCACTACCTGATGGACTTGATCAGTTCACCGGCGGCACACACTCGGCCACCGACATCACCAACTAAGCGCACTTACCGTCGAGAACGAACAGGCGTAGATAGTTCGCGATTCGCCCACTGCCGGAAACACGACCGACTGCAGCGGACTTCCAGAATCAACTCGAACAACTTCGGTTCCTGTTGCGATCTCTCGAACGACAAACTGCTCCATCCAACGTTCATTGTCGTGATGAGCAGAGAGAAAGAGACCACTTGCCGGATCAAGGATCATGTGCGATCCGTGATTCTGATCCACACTCCAACGCATTGAGGTCGAACCATCGGGATCGATATCAAATGCGGCGAGGATTCCATTGGCGCTATCGAAGCCGATAGCGATCATGCGTCGTTCATCAATCAATGGCGGGTTGGCAACCATTCCGTTCGGAAGCCCGCAGATTTCCGTCAGAGAAACTTCGCCAGTTTCGAGATCGACTCGAACAAGATGCAACGGCGCAGGCGAAATTCCTTGGCCACGAAACGTCCCGACGTAGTTCTCGCTGCCACCGCCGTTATCGAGGAACCACGCTGCCCCGAGAGCAATCACCGCATCCCACCCGTAGGTCTGACCTTCGATGGTGCGATACCGAGGTGCGAATGGTGAATCGAGTTCGAGGGTCGTTCCGTTCCAGTTGAGACGGAACATCGAGTGATCACCCACGACATAGACCGTGTTGCCGTCTGACGAAAGTCGAGCGATCGAAGGCTCTGGGAGTTCCACGCGGGAAACAATCTTGAATGAGTTCGGATCGAGCACCAACACTTCGCAATTGTCCGCAACGAACGATTCCTCAGCGCCAGGAAGGCGTCCGCCGAAATCTTTTGTGACGATGTGGCCGTCAGGCAGAACGACAAACGAGTTGTAGGGACGATGACGCGGAAGTTCGGCCGTACGTTCGACATCGAGGTTGCTCGACAGCCGATGAATGTGTCGACCGAAAACAACAATGAGCGATCCGTCAGCGTGCGCCGCAATTCCACCCGGCCAAGCTGGTCCACCAGCGAGGTCATCACAACGCTTCAGAACTTCGAGCGTGTTCGGATCGATGCGCTCTACCCAACTGGTTTGTTCGTTGGTTTCACCACCGACGCTATGACCCGTGAGGTACACCTCACCCGCTTCACGTCGAACCACCATCGTTGCGCCATGCGCGTCACGAGAGACCACAGTTGGCGAACCGCTCGCCAGACCAGCAAAGGCGCCTTCACAGGATTGGACTCGGAGTGGTCCGCCATCCTCGGCAGGCCAGGCGCTGGGCCAATAACCTGCGCTGTAATCGACAGAGGTCACTGCCGAGCCATACCAGCGCGCTGCGAAGCAGCTGCCTCATCGGCCGATTCAGGTTTACGTGACTGTGCGAGTTCGATGTCGATTCGATGCAGCGTTCCCTCAAACGGGAATGCATCGGAATATCGACGGCTGACCGGCAAACCATGGTCGAAACCAATACTCGAGCCCATGCTTGAAATCACGCGCATCACAAACGGAAACTCGACGGTTCCGCATTCCGAGCCGTCGATAACAACGGAGGCATGTCCACCTTTGCCCGTGCGTTCGAATCGAACACCGACTACCGACGCACCAACAGGAACCTCACGGTCTGATTCGACTTCGAAGTGATCGCCAAAGACGTTGTAATCAAAGAGAAGTCGGTTGTTCTGCACGAAAACTGTGAGACCACTATTGCCATTACCGAGCGCGTACAACACGCCACCTTGGCCCGCCTCACGATCGATTGATGCGTTGAGGGTCCAACTGCGACCGCCTAACGACGCTGAACTTTGTGACGGCAGCGGCGCCATGGGCGGGTAATAGGAATAGCGACGGTCGGGGCGGTGCGGTGAATGCTCACCAAATCGCGCGCCGAACAATTCGACACCTCGATCATCGAGCGGAAGTACGCCATGGGTTTCAGCTTCGGCCCACCACCGTTCGATCATCTGGGCAAGTCGATCGGGTTCGCTCGCTGCGAGGTCGTTGCATTCTGATGGATCGACATTGAGGTTGTAGAGCTCCCACACATCGTCATCGAACGAAACGCCAGGAGTGTGGCGAGTGACGGCTTTCCAACCGTGGTCGTACATCGCGCGATGGCCGAACATTTCGAAGTACTGCATGCCATGGTTCGTCTTGGCTTCAGGTTCGGAAAATGCGTATTTCATCGACTCGCCCGCAATCGGGAACTGCGCAAGTCCGCGGTAGACCTCGGGTGCTTCAACACCGACGATGTCGTAAATCGTTGGCGCAACGTCGGTGACGTAGTGGAACTGATCGCGGATCGCGCCACCTTCGGAAATACCTGCAGGCCAGTGCACGATGAATGGGACATGCACACCACCTTCATGGGTGTTCTGCTTGTACCACTTGAACGGTGTATTTCCGGCTTGCGCCCACCCCCATGGATAATTCGCATGCGAGTCGGGTCCACCGATTTCTGGGATTCGATCAACCGCTTCGTCGGGAGTTTCGATCATGAAGTTGAAGAACTTCATTTCATGCAGAACACCGAATGGGCCGCCTTCTTGACTTGCTCCGTTATCGGCCATCACCACGATGACGGTGTTGTCGAGTTGTCCCAGCGCCTCAAGCTCGTTGACCAAACGACCGATCTGCGCATCGGTGTGCTCGAGAAATGCGCCGAACGCTTCTTGGAGCGCGAGCGCAAGCTTTTTCTGGTTCTCGGGGAGTGAGTCCCAAGGTTCGACTCCAGGGTTACGCGGTGCCAGTTGCGTGCCGGCAGGGATCAGACCGAGTTCGATCTGCTTTGCGAACCAGCGTTCGCGAGCAACGTCCCAACCTTCGTCGTACTTGCCACGATGGCGAGCGAGGTACTCCTCCGGCGCCTGATGTGGTGCATGGGTTGCGCCGAATGCGAGATAGGTGAAGAACGGTCGATCGGGTCGGATCGACCTCGTGTCATGGATGAACTCAATTGCCTTGTCAACGAGATCTTCGCTGAGGTGATAACCCTCAGCCGCGGTTGCTGGCGGATCAACGCGATGGTTGTCATAGACAAGGTCGGGAGCGAACTGATCGGTTTCTCCATCGAGGAATCCGTAGAAGCGGTCAAAACCACGTTGCAGCGGCCACGCGTCGTAGGGACCAGCCGCTGAGGCTTCGTCCATCGGACACAGATGCCACTTCCCAAGGGCGAAGGTCGTGTAGCCAACATCTCGAAGCACTTCACCCATTGTGGTTGCATGCTCAGAGATCCGACCGGTCATATGCGGATAGCCGGTGTTGAAATTCGCGATGCTGCGCATACCCACGGTGTGATGATTTCTTCCAGTCAACAGCGCTGCTCGCGTTGGGGAACACAGCGGTGTCACATGGAAGTTGGAAAAGCGGAGGCCGTTGTTCGCGAGCTTGTCGATATTCGGCGTGACCATGTCAGAGCCGAAGCAATTGAGATGCGAGAAGCCAAGGTCATCAAAAAGAATGACGACAACGTTTGGCGCACTGTCGCCGGGGTGCTTCGCCGGCGGCCACCAAGGCGTTGATTCAGCTTGAGTGCGACCAATCTCACCGCCAAACTCGGGTGTGAGCGCCATTAGTTTGCTCCGGCAACAGAAATCATTGACGGCGTTTCGCCACGTTGCTGCGATTCATTTCGATGCTGCGCCCGAACGTGAGTCACCTCATGGGTGAGTATCCAGAACGAATTGCCACGAACCGCATCGACAACGTTTCCGGCGACAACCGAAGGCTCAATGGCCTTCGTCTTCATGAATGCTTCAAGCATTTCGATCGGGGTGGGGTCAGGTTTCGGGAGCCCGAGGTGCGCAGGAGCGTTGCGTGTCGATTCGAAAATCTTCGTATTCACGAGTTCAGGGCAAAGACACGACACGCCAACGCCGGTTCCCGCGAGTTCCATCACCAATGCTTCCGACAGACCCACGACCCCGTACTTCGCAGCGTGATACGCGCCGAGCATCGGCGTGGCACAGAGACCCGCCTCCGACGCGGTGTTCACAATGTGACCTTCACCTTGTTCCACCATGAGCGGCGTGAACGCCTCAACGCCATAGGCGACACCAAGAAGATCAACCGCAACAACCCAGTCCCAGACCGCGGGTTTGGTTTTCCATGTTGGGCGTCCCGTTCCACCAACCCCAGCGTTATTGAACAACAAGTGCACCGCCCCAAAACTTGCAAGCGAAAAGTCACGAAGCGCCGTCACTTGCTCCGCATCGGAAACATCAACGACAAAGGAAACCACTGGTGCGCCATCGGCTTGAAGCCGCGCAACCTTCTCGTTGAGGAGCGGTGCTTCGATATCTGCCATCACAACCGACATTCCCTCAGCAACGAAACGCTCCGCAGCTGCAAGTCCAATTCCTGATGCAGCGCCGGTTACGACGGCGACCTTGCCTTGGAGTTCCATGTTTCTGCCCCTCGCTGTTCGCCAACAGGTAGGTTGACGAGATCGGTTGTGTCAATCGAACTGACACGACTGACGCTACCGAAGATCACGGAGGCTTGCCATGACAGACACCGCACCATCACGACGTGTTGCCCTCGTGAGCGATGCACATCGTTACGTCGGACCAGAGATGTCCCGAATGCTGGCTCGTCGTCATCACGATCTCGTTCTCGGTGATCCTGAACCCGAGCTTGTGGCCGAACTTGAAGCTCTCGGCTCAACCGTTGTTGCGGTCGAGAAAGTATCGAATATCGCGAAACCAGAGAACTCGCAGAAGCTCGTCGATGCAGCGCTCTCCCGCTTCGGCCACTTCGATGCTGCCGTCGCCGCATCAGGCCAGATCATCCCTGGAACATTTCTCGAGTCAACGATCGATCAGTACGAAAAAATTGTTGATGGTTGCCTCTACGCCCCCTATCACTTCCTCAAAGCGGTGATTCCTCCGCTCGTCGAACAGGGATCAGGACAAGTTCTCGTCATCACCAGTGCGGCCGGAGCGCGGCCCACACCCGGAGCTTCGCTCTATTCCTCGGCGCGAGCCGGAGCAACGATGCTCACACGAAATGTCGCCGGTGAAGTTGCACGCAAGAACGTTCAAGTCAACGCCGTCGGCACGAACTTCATGGACTTCCCCGAATTCCTTGAAGCCACTGGCGCGAAAGACCCTGCGGTTCGAGAGATGTTTGAAAAGCAGGTTCCCATGCGTCGCCTCGGTCGCATGGATGAATTCGCTGCGTTCTGTGCGCCGTTCCTCGACGGAACAAGCACGTTTACGACTGGTCAGTATGTGTCTTATGCAGGCGGCTGGGTCTGAACGACCGAGCCTCCGTTGCCGCACCAGTGACACGAAACCTCTTCAACTGATTCCGAGAGGATTTCCTCGCTCTCGACCTCAAGCTCTCCACCAACCGTGTAGTGGTGAAACGCGCGCGTGCGCTTCGTGGAAACGACGTCGAATCGGGTGAGATTTCCGCAAGCGGTGCAGCGATACCGGGTGGAGGACACGCAGGGAGACTAGCGAGGCTGGAAGAACCTCCTTGCATGCGAACACTCGTTCGATCAAACTATGCGGGTGCGCTCCCCCGCTCGAGATTCCCTTCAATTGTCACTCGACGACCTCGGCATGCCCCTTTCGCAGGTCACCTTCTGTGTCATCGATCTCGAAACCACCGGCGGCTCGGCAGACTCATGCGGCATTACCGAGATCGGTGCGGTGAAGCTCCAGGGCGGCGAATGCATCGGAACTTTTCAAACGCTCGTGAATCCAGGTTGCGCGATTCCACCTCAGATCACGGTGCTTACCGGCATCACCCATTCGATGGTGATGCCTGCGCCGCGCATCGAAGCGGTCTTACCGTCGCTTCTCGAATTCATCGGGGACGCGGTCATTGTCGGTCACAACGTTCGGTTCGACCTTTCGTTCGTGCAGGCTGCCCTTGAGCGCGATCAACGACCAAAACTCACCAACCGGTCGGTCGACACCGTTGCACTTGCGCGGCGACTCGTTCGCAACGAAGTCCCAAACTGCAAGCTTGGCACTCTCGCCGAACACCTGCGACTCAATCACAAACCATCTCACCGAGCACTCGACGATGCACTCGCTACGGGAGATCTCCTCCATCTACTCATCGAACGAGCCGGAGGGCTCGGTGTCACCGGCCTCGACGATCTCCTTTCGCTACCAACAATGGCGGGGCACGCAAGCGCACAGAAGCTTCGACTCACCGATTCGCTGCCCCGTTCGCCAGGCGTTTACCTGTTCCGCAACGCACGTGGCGATGTTTTGTACGTCGGTAAGGCGACCAACTTGCGGGCACGGGTGCGCTCCTATTTCTCCGGGGACGATCGGCGGAAGATCGGTTCGCTTCTTCGCGAAACCGCTCACATCGACCACATTGTTCATCCCCACCCGCTTTCGGCAGCCGTCCACGAGATTCGGCTCATCCACAAGTACATGCCTGGCTACAACCGACAGCTCAAAGACTGGGGTCGGTATGTGTATGTGAAGCTCACGCTTTCCGAATCGTTCCCTCGTCTGTCAATTGTGAAAGACGTGCGCGACGACGGTGACCTTTATCTCGGACCACTTTCATCTCGATCTTCTGCACAACGCGTCGTCGATGCCATTCATACCTCGGTCCCGCTTCGCCGTTGTGCCGGCCGAATCGGAAAGCGCGCACTTCGAGACGCGCCGTGTACTGCCGCACAACTCGGAGTTTCGATGTGTCCGTGCGCTGGTGGAGTCGATCCCGACGACTATCGACTCGTTGTCGAACGCGCAGTTCAAGGACTCACAACCGAGCCTGACCTGCTCCTCGGACCATTGGCCGAACGTATCGCCGCACTTGCGAGCGATGAACGGTTCGAAGAAGCAGCAGATGTTCGTGATCGAGCAAGCGCGCTCGCTGGGGCACTCAAACGTCAACGGAAGTTTGATCAGCTCCGCCGCGCCGGACACATTCACATTGATCTCGGCCCACTCGGCGGAGTCGCTCTTGACCATGGCCGTTTGCAATCGGCCTGGGGCGAAGGCGAACTGCCGAGTCTCGGACTTCCTTCAGCGGCGAACGATGCACTGTACGAGCAGGGATCACTCGCTCCGCCCGACCGCGAAATGGCTGATGAACTCGGCTGTATTGCCGCCTGGCTCGACAAGAACGCGCCCGATCTCACACTCGATCACTGTGACGGCGTCCTGAGCTCAACACTTCCGGCGCTTCCCTCGTTTGCGCCGCGGAAAGGTATCGCTGTTGACGACAGCGAGTTCGTTAGTTCTTCGCGTCGATCGCGGCGCTGATCAATCGATCAAGAACACCTGCGGCAGCACCTGAGTCGATTGAGGCTTGCGCCTTCACAATCCCGTCGCCAATATCGTCAACAACCCCAGCCACGAAGAGACCTGCTGCAGCGTTGAGACAAACGATGTCGCGGTAGGCGCTTTGTTCGCCGGCGAAAACACGGCGAGCGATACCGGCGTTCACATCTGGGCCTCCACCGGCAATCGCATCGACCGACACGAGCGAAATGCCGACCTCGCGAGGATCAAAGGTCGAAGTGGTGACCGATCCGTCACGCAATTCATGAACGGTGCTCGTCGTCGTGGTGGTGAATTCGTCCATGCCGTCGTCACCAGTAACAACGAGAGCCCGTGGCGCACCGCGCTGTTGGAGCACACCAACAACAATCGGAGCGATTCGCTGATCACTCACGCCGATTACTTGGCGCTGGACACGGGCGGGGTGGGAAAGCGGCCCAAGGAAGTTAAAAACTGTTGGCACACCAAGTTGCGTGCGCACTGGCCCTGCATGTCGCATCGCCGGATGAAACGAGCGAGCGAAGCAAAACCCGATACCAGCTTCAGCCACACAGTGCGCCACTCCGGGGCCATCGAGTTCAAGGGGAACACCAAGCATTTCGAGGAGATCGAAAGAGCCGGACGTCGATGACGCTTTGCGGTTGCCGTGCTTTACGACTCGAGCACCAGCACCAGCAGCGACGAAGCTCGCCATTGTTGAAACGTTCAGCGCATGAGCGCGCCGGCTTGGCGCACCACCTGTGCCGACGATGTCGATGGAATCTGGTCCCGCAGGAAGCTCTATCGGGGCGGCTGATTCGAGCATTGCGTCGACCATCGCTGATACCTCAGTGATCGACTCGCCCTTCATTCGCAGCGCGATCAAGAACGCAGCGATCTGCGCATCAGTGGCATTGCCCGCAAGAATTTCCCGAAGTGCGTCGCCCGATTGGGTCGCGGTGAGATCAGTGCCGGCGACGAGACTCGAAAGAACTGCCGGCCAGTCCATGATCAGGCTGTCCGACGACGCTGGCGGATCATCCGCCGACGCTCGCGCTCAGTGGCCCCGCCCCAGATTCCATCCTTCTCACGAACGGCAAGCGCGTGCTCGAGGCAGGCCTCGCGCACGTCGCATTCCCCGCAAACGAGCTTCGCCGGCAAAGCGTCAGCATCGTCTTCGGGGTCAGGAAAGAAGATCTCAGGATCGATACCCGTGCAGGCGGCCAGGTTGTGCCAGGTGTGGTTCATCGGTGCAGAACGGCTCCTGCGGAGCGGGCGAATAGGGAAAGAGGAGTATTGACTCACTCTGCCCAGTGACACAAACCGAATACGAGGTTGCGCCACTTTGCCGTTTCCGCAGGTCAGGCGATCGGGCGTTCTGAGTTGGTCCGTTCTAGGCTCGACCCGATGATCTCCACCGCCTTCAACCGTTCCGATGCCCTTCGCCACTTGGAATCCACCGACTTCGACGTGGTCGTCATCGGAGGTGGCATCACCGGTGTCGGATGCGCCCTTGACGCTGCTTCACGAGGACTTCGCGTCGCCTTAATTGAACGTGACGACTTCGCTTCGGGCACCTCCTCGAAGTCCTCGAAACTCGTGCACGGCGGAATCCGGTATCTCCAACAAGGCGATGTGCGCCTTGTGTATGAAGCACTTGCGGAGCGCCAGATCCTGCGGCGGAATGCTCCACATCTCGTAAAAGTCTTGCCGTTCCTGATTCCAATCTTCTCGTCCAAGGGCGTCGTGAATCGAAAGCTTGCCCGAGCAATGGGCAGCGCAATGTGGATGTACGACCTCACCGGCGGGCTCCGCATCGGCAAGATGCATAAGCGGGTGTCGAAGAAGCAAGCACTCGAATGGTTCCCCACTCTTCCTGCCGACAAATTGATGCCTTCGTATCTGTATTACGACGCTGAGGCCGACGACGCCCGCTTGGTCGTCACCGTTGCCCGCACCGCGGCATTGCGATTTGGCGCGACGATTGTGAATCGCACCGAGGTTGTCGAACTGACCAAAGGCGTGACCGGCAAGGTCAACGGTGTCGTCGTGAAAGCAAACGACCGCACATTCACCGTTTCGACGAAGGCCGTTGTGAATGCTGCTGGTGTTTGGTCCGACGATATTCGTGCGCTCGACGAGGCTGAGCATCCTCATTCGATCCGTCCAGCGAAGGGTGTTCACATCACCGTCCCGTGGTCGAAGGTCCGAAACACCGTTGCTGCTGTCATTCCTGTTCCTGGCGATAAGCGTTCGGTCTTTGTTGTTCCGTGGGGTCAGTTCACCTTCGTTGGCACCACCGACACCGACTACAGCGGACCCGTCGACGACCCACAGTGCAACGAGGACGACGTCGAATATTTGCTCCGAGCCCTCAACGGGTCGATTACCGAAACCGTGACCACCGACGACATCCTCGGAACTTGGGCCGGTCTTCGGCCACTCGTTGCCGATCCTCAAGCCTCAGGACGCACTGCCGATCTTTCTCGACGACACAAAGTCCGTCGGTCTGATTCAGGAGTTGTCACCATCACCGGCGGCAAGCTCACGACGTACCGGGAAATGGCTGCCGACACCATTGATGAAGTGCTTGCCGAAGTCCTCGGCGCCGATCGCGTCACTCGGCTTCGTCGACGCAGCAAAACCAAGCACATCAAACTCCACGGAGCGAATGGCTACGAGGAGCTCGTCGAAGCCGCTGATGCGATCTCACCACTTGGTGCCGACGAGGTTCGTCGTCTCGCCAATCGCTATGGATCCGATGCCACGACCGTGCTCGCCATCGCCGAATCAGATCCGTCGATGGCCGAACTCCTCGTTCCGGGTCTTCCTTATCTGCGAGCCGAGGCAATCTTCGCGGTGCGGTACGAAATGGCGACAACTGTCGATGACATTCTCAGCCGCCGCACACGAGCTCGGCTCGAGACTCGCGACGTGTCAGCCGATGCCGCTGCAGCGGTTGCAGCCCTCATCGGCCAGGAACTCGGCTGGGATGATGCCGAACAAGCTCGGCAGGTTGCCGATTACCGAGCTCGTATCGACGAAGAACTCGCAGCGATCGTCAGCTGATGCCTGCACACCCGACACCACCTATCGCTCTCGACGCGGCAAACACGCGAGCTCACTTCAACACTGCAGTCGTTGGTGTCGACGAACAACTCTTCGCCAAACTCCAGGCCACAGGCGCTGCGGTCGATACCGCCGCTGCGACTCGCGTCGAAGCCAGCCGAGATTGGTGGCCACTCATCATGACCAGGGCCTCAAGCGCGCAGATCGGCCAAATCGCATCTGTCGTCGTCACGCCGACCACCACCGAACAAGTTTCTGCCGTAGTACGCATCTGCAACGAGAACCACATCCCCGTCACTGCTGCAGCAGGGCGCAGTGGTGTCGTCGGAGGATCGATTCCACTTTTTGGTGGGGTCGTGCTCAACCTTTGCGGACTTGCACAGATTCGCTCCGTCGACGTCATTTCAGGAATCGTCGATGTTGACGCTGGCATGTTCGGTGACGTCTTCGAAGATGAACTTCAGTCCGACTATGGCCTCACTGTCGGACACTGGCCGCAATCGATAGCGCTTTCAACCATCGGAGGATGGCTTGCCTGCCGCGGCGCCGGTCAGCTCTCCAATCGCTACGGCAAAATCGAAGACATCGTCATCGGTCTCGACGTGGTGCTCGCCGACGGAACGGTCGTTCACACCGGAGGTCACGCCCGCCAGTCGGCCGGACCTGACCTTACGCAACTTTTTGTGGGCTCGGAAGGCACTTTCGGCGTCATTACCGGAGCGCGATTGCGCGCCCGCTCTGTTGCGACTGCAAACCACAGCAGCGCATGGGGATTTCCCACCTTCGAAGCTGGAGCCGATGCATGTCGACGCATTATTCAGCGAGGTAGTGCGCCGGCGGCACTGCGCCTTTACGACGCTGCTGAGGCCGATCGCAATTGGGGTACCGGAGATGTCGCGGTGCTATTGGCCTTTGACGAAGGCGACCAAGCGACCGTTGACGCATCGACCACCATCACCAGAGAAGAGTGTGCGAGTGCAACCACACTCGATGTTGAGTTGGTGGCGAAGTGGTTTAGTCACCGAAACGATGTCAGTGCACTCGAGGCGCTGATCTCGCGTGGCTACATGGTCGACACGATGGAACTCACCGTTTCATGGACCGACCTTCCAACTCTCTACCCTGCTGTTCGAGATGCGATCGCAGCCACACCCGGAGTCATCGCTTCCACAGCACATCTCTCACACAGCTATTCAGATGGAGCCTGCTTGTACTTCACCTTCGCTGGAAAGGCGCCTATCGAAGGCCCCGACGCAATCGAAGAGATGTATCTCGCAGCGTGGAACGCAGGCACAACGACAGCGCTTGCGAACGGCGGATCGCTTAGCCATCACCATGGCATCGGGCTCAACCGTGCCCGCTTTATGAGTGCCGCCCACGGCGAAGGGGCGACGGCGGTTCTGCATGCAATAAAGAATTCTCTCGACCCCAATGGCATCCTTAACCCGGGCAAACTCGGACTGCCGACGTCGTTCGGCGATGTGCCGATTGGATTTGGGAGCAACGGTTAAATGAACGTTTTTGATCGGCGGGTTGTTCTCGTCGGAGCGTTTAACGGATTGTTCTTCGCCCTACCCGCAGCAATTTTGCAACGCACCGTCTTTTCAGAGAGTGCACTTGGCGGAGTGATGCTCGGTATCATTTTCTTCTCGGGCGCTCTCGCCGGTTACGCAGCGGCGCGCCCGCTTCCTCCGCATGCACTCCCTCATGGCGCAGCGGCTGGCGTTGTCACCTTCTTTGGCGCTGAGATCGTGTACCTCATCGCAACTCGAAACTTTTCCAACCCCGCCAGTTTGTTGTTGGGGATCATTCTCTTCGCGCTGGTCTTCGCATCGCTCGGAACAATCGGCGCAATGGTCGCTGTCTCTCGAGGAGCACGCACACAATGAGCATTCTCGTCGTCGACATCGGCACCTCGGGTGTTCGCTCCGCCATTGTTCGACCTGACGCCACGATTGCCTTCGAGCATCGTCAGGAAGTTTTGCCTGACACCCCTGCACCGGGACTTGTGGAGTTCGATGCCACTCGAATGGCAACAGCAGCGCTCGAAACCGCTCGTGCGGCGCTTGGCGAGGTTGGAACGGTTGACGGGGTCGGTATCGCCACCCAACGAGCTTCGACCATCGTGTGGGATCGAGCCACCGGCGAACCGGTAGCCCCTGCACTTGGTTGGCAAGACCTCCGCACCCTTGGCGATTGCCTCGTCCTGCAGGCCGAAGGCCTTCGATTCGCGCCTAACCAGTCGGCCACGAAGATCAAACACCTACTCGACAACGCCGATCCCGATCGACGCCGCAATCTGTGTGTTGGCACGGTTGACTCGTGGATTATCTGGACGCTGACCGAGGGCGCTTTGAACGTCACCGACGCGTCCAACGCCGCTGTGACCGGTCTCTTCTCTATCGAGACCCTCGATTGGGACGATGCTCTTCTTGAGAAGTTGAACATCTCGCGTGCAGCAATGCCGACCGTCGTTGATTCAAGCGGTCCCATTGCACCCGCAACTGCACTCAATGGTTCGCCGATGATTTGTGGCGTCGCTGGCGATCAGCAGGCCTCGCTCATTGGTCAGGGTTGCGTTCGGCCTGGTCCAGCCAAGATCACGTTCGGCACTGGCGGCATGCTTGATCTTGTCGTTGGGCCCCATCGGCCAACCTCCGCAGTCCGGAGCGAGTCAGGAACCTTTCCGATCGTGGCTTGGAAGCGCGGCAACGAAACGATGTGGGGCGTTGAAGCAATCATGCTTTCGGCCGGCACAAATGTTGAATGGTTGCGTGATGACCTCGGCATCATTGATTCCGTCGCGACATCACATGACATTGCTCAACAATGTGCCGCCACTGACGGCGTTGTGTATGTACCGGCGCTTCTAGGCCTTGGAACTCCTCAATGGGACTACGGCGCACGCGGGACATTGCTCGGCATCACTCGCGGCACCGCGCGACCTCATATCGTTCGCGCCGTGCTTGAGGGTGTTGCACAACGCGGTGCTGACCTTGTCGATGCCGCCGAAGCCACGACCGGACTCACCATTCCTTCGCTGCGAGTCGACGGCGGCATGAGCGCGAATCCAACATTCACCCAAGCACTTGCCGACGCCACTCAACGCACGGTTGAGATTTCACCGGTACTCGAAGCAACAACACTGGGTGCCGCGTTTCTCGCCGGTCTTTCCGTTGGCACGTGGAACAGTTGGGACGACATTGCTACGACATGGAAACCATTACGCACTGTCGATCCAACAGGTGACGCAAACCGTGATCGCTGGGCATCAGCGATCGAGCGAGCGAGCGGATGGCATGCAGATCTGTCAACGTTCGACTTCTAAGACCGCGTCATCATGAGATCTCGCACTCGCCTCGCCACTGCTGTATTTCTTGCTTTAGCGACAGTCGTAATGGTGGCGGCCTCTTGCAGTTCGAAATCGGCAACGCCGTCAGAAGAGGAACCGCCAGCGATCGCGGCAACAGTGCACATCGCCGATGGAAAGTTCGAACCCCGTGAGACCGAGATCGAAATAGGCGGTTCAGTGATGTGGATCAACGACGATGTAGTCGGGCATGACTTGAAATTTCTTCCGCCGAACAAGCTGTATTCGGGTGTCATGAAGCCAGGTGGCGTATGGATTCACACCTTCACTTCGGCCGGCACCTACGACTATTACTGCGATTTCCATAACACCATGAAGGGCTCTGTGGTCGTTCGCCCGGCACCGTGACAGACTGACAGGGCGATGGTGAGCCGGTCGGGTGACCGCGGACTGGCAGTGACTGGTTCGAGGAAAGTCGGGGCTCCAAAGGGCAAGGTGCTGGCTTACAACCAGTCGGAGTGATCCGCAGGAAAGTGCAACAGAAAGCAAACCGCCGATGGCCCGGGCAACTGGGCACAGGCAAGGGTGAAACGGTGCGGTAAGAGCGCACCAGCATTCGGAGCAATCCGAGTGGCTAGGTAAACCCCACCTGGAGCAAGGCCGAGCGTCGGGAATGGCTGCCCGTCAGTTGTTTCGAAAGAGGCAACACCCGCTGGTAGGCCGCACAGATGGATGGTCACCCAAGCGCCGGGAGGCGCTGGACAGAACCCCGCTTACAGACCGACTCACCATCGCACCCATAACGGTCAACGCAGAAGCGCAGCTCGCGCCTCAACGGCAACCTTCTGCGACGCAGGTACGGCCACCTGCGCGCCACGTGCGTCCTGCACTCCGATGATGCCCCAAGTATTTGTCTCGTAATCCACCCACGGGTACAGACCCATTCCACCGTTGCCGCTCACAACGACTGTGGAACCGAAGCCATCAACAACGTCTGGCCAGCAGCCGAGGCAGTAACGAGGGATCTTCGTAATGCCCACCGAAAAGTCGCCAGTCGTGTCGTAGTCCGCCACCTGATTGGCCACCATCGTCTCCACCGCCGTCCTACTAAGAACCGTTGTTCCACTCGCTGTTCCGTAGTTGAGCACCATCGCAAGGAACTTGCCGTAATCGTCAACAGTGATTCGAACGCCGAACGCGCTGTTTGCCATTGACGGCGCACCGGGCCAAGTAGTTGCTGTCATACCCAGCGGTCCGGTCAAACGCTGCGCAACAACCGTCGCGAAATCAGCGCCGCCAAGTACTTCAATCAGGCGACCAACAACAAGGAAGTCCGAATTGCCGTACGAAAACTGCGAACCGGCCGGAAACTGACGTGGCGAACTCGCGATGGCCTTCACGCATGCAGCGAGAGAGGAGCCACCGCCCTGACAGGTGTTGTCCCGTACTCCCGAAGTGTGCGCGAGTAATTGACGTACCGTCACCCCTGGGTTGTCACTCCCAAACTCCGGCAGCCAGGTTGCAATGTTGTTGTCAAGCCCGATTGCGCCCTGGTCGACAAAAGTCATGAGTGTGGCGGCCGTCAACCATTTCGTTGACGAGGCAACCGACATTGGCGTTGCGCCATTCACCGAGCCCACTGACGTTTCGTGAATCACCGAGCCATCAGCTCGAGCGAGTCGCACCATTCCGCCCGAGAGGCCTGCGGATTTCACTCGCTCGGCCAACAATGCATCGGCTCGGTCGAACGCAGTTGGCGCGTAGAGCCGTGTTGTCGTTGTTGACGGCACAACCGAAGTTGTCGTCGTGAAGACTGGCTCAGTGGAATCGGAAGTCGACGCCGCTTGCGACGCGCTCGAACCCCCACAGCCCACGGCCAACAGGCCAGCACATGCGGCAAAGCCACACCATGCAGCGACCGATCGGGGAATACGTTTCACTCCCCGATCGTCTCACGCAGAATGACTAGCCGTGGAGCGGACCGAAACTGCTGACTTCGTACTTCACGACCTCGGGCGCACCAGCGAGAAGATCACCCACAACTGAGGTGAACGCAGCCATGTGTGGGGTCTGAAAGTGTCCAGCCAACGCCGCTTCATCGTCCCAATGTTCGGTGATGATGAACGAATTCGGCTCACGAACATCTTCAGAAAATCGGTAGGCCTGACAACCGGCTTCAGCTTCCGAACCCTCAGACACAGCGATGAATGCTGCGATGGCTTCGTCACGCTTGTCAGCACGAACGGGAAGGGTTCCTCGGATCACAATGGTCATAGCAGGTCCTTTCGACGAGAGAGTACGGCGGCGACGCTAGCGGTCAGCCAACCCTGCTGTCCGAAGATGGGCGATGTCGTTGAATCCATGCATTGCCCGAAGACCGCCACCGACGGCTATCGAGGTAATCGATGCCGTTGCTACCCATAAGCGCCACGACACAAGATCATCAACACCCAACGCCCAGCACACGGCCGCCTTGATCGGCGACACGTGCGTGACCACAACCGTCGTCAGATCACTTTCATCGGCAAGGTCAAGGTCGTCCATCGCCTCAGAGACTCGCTGTCCAAGTTGGCGAAGTGATTCTCCGCCGGGCGGTGCGAACTCGGCATCAGTGCGCCACTGTTTCCAGATATCGGACTCAACCGAGGCAAGCGGCACTCCGTCGAAATCGCCGTAATCCAGTTCGATCCATCGATCATCGATGACTGGTTCGATACCAAATGCGTCGGCGGTTTGTCGTGTTCGCAATAGCGGGCTCGTGATTAACCGATCGACCGGACCGATCGCCGCAGCAAGCGCAGCGGCTTGATCACGACCGAGGTCGTCAAGCGGCGGATCGATACGTCCAAGTAAGCGACCTGACGCGTTGTGTTCGGTGCGACCGTGACGAACGATATGAAGCATGATGAGGCCTAACAGGTAGGTGGTTGTGGCACCGAACGAGAGAGTTGGCCCGTTCGGAAGAAACGATCACGAATCTTCGGATTGGCGAAGTCGAACGCTCGCCATGCCCACACCAAACATGCGAGTCCGATGAGTTCGAAGACCAGTGTGAGCCCAAGTGGATGATCGAATTCGGGAAGCCCACCTTCACCGAAATCGAGGCCAAAGAATGGCCACCAGAAAACTTGTGGTCGAGCCCAAATTCCGTCGAGCACGAGATGCATCATCATGCCGATCGGAATACCTATCCAGCGGCGACGCACCAGGCGACGCTTCTGCGTCGCCAACATCAAGATGCCCATAAGCGCCACGGGAGCCAACAGCGCATGCAAGACGCGTGGGCCTCCGAGAAACACTTCGCCTACGGGCAAAATCGCGCCGAGCATCACGAGTCGGTAATCGAGCGCCGGGCTTTTAAACACCCACCACACGAAAATGAAACTGACTCCGGCGAACCAGAGAATCATCGGACGAGCAATCTCCCGCAATCAGGGCAATAGGCAAGTTCGTCTGCGGGAAGGCGCTTCATAACATCGACCTCTGCAGCAGCCAGCGAAATGTGACAACCAAGGCAGGTTGCGCCCTGCAATCGGGCGACACCAATGCCGCCTTCACCGCCGCGGATGCGCTCGTATTCAGCGATCAACCTTGCCGGCACTGCATCAACAAGCGCTTCCCGAGCCGCAGCATTTTGAGCGATTTCGCCATCAATAGCCACTTCCGATGCCGCAAGTGACGCCTTCACCTGTTCCCGCTCGACATCGATCCCAGCAAGCGACACGACCGAGGCGGCAAGTTGTTCATCGAGCGGTTCGATGCGCTCCATAAGGTCAATGACTTCGTCTTCCAGCGTTCCTTGGCGGCGCTTCAGAGACTCAAGGTCAGCCTGCAGACCCTGTGCTTCTTTCGGAGAGGTCATCGAACCGTCGTAGAGCTGCTTCTCGACGTGTGCCGCTTTGCCTTCGACCGTTGCGATCTCGTCTTCGAGGCGCTTTTGATCTCGGGCCAAGCCGTCTCGCTCCGCCTGCGGTTCAGCAACTTCGGCGCGAACGGCACGTTCCTTACGATCAAGCTCGACTAACGCCGCATGCTCGGGTAGCGACTTGCGACGGTGCCGCAGTTGATCAGCGGCGGTGTCGTTGGCCTGAAGGTCGAGGAGCCGCTCGAGATCTGTCATGGGGACAGCCTTACGCGTGAATGCCCCCGCTGTCGCATCGATCAGTTCGGGCTCGGTGGTGCCGTTGTAGTTGTGGTGGTCGGCCGTCTCGTCGTTGTTGTGGTCGAGGAGGTCGTTGCCGTTGACCTTGTCGTGCTCGTATTCGGCCGAGTCGTCGAAGTGGTTCGCACCGTTGACGATGTAGTGGTCGATTCAACGACTGTTGGCTCGGCGCCGTTCAGGATGCCGTAGGGGTCGCTTGCACCCGAAGCGGGCTTACCCGCACGGGTCGGAGCAGCGCAGGTTGCGAATTCGACCCGCTTTTGGTTTGTTTGGTCGACATAGGCCTGGTTGTAGTTATGCCAGATCGTGGCTGGCCACAAACCACCGAACTGTTCACGACCACCGAGGTTGCCCATCGGCTTCGTGCCTTCTGCCGGGATGCCCATCCAAACTGCAGTCGTCAGTTGAGGCGTGAATCCGACAAACCACGTGTTTGAGTTGCTTTCGGTGGTGCCGGTCTTGCCTGCCGACGACTGACCATTCAACCGAGCGTTCGTACCAGTGCCATTTTGCACGTTGTTGGCGAGAATCTGCGTTGCCAAACAAGCGCTTTGCCAGCTCACTCCACGCGTCGGGTTCGACTGGTGCTGAATCAGCACTTTGCCCGTTCGATCTTCGACACGATCAATGAAATAGGACGGCTCGCGAACGCCGCCGTTCGGAATCGCTGAATACGCGGATGCCATCTCCAGCGGCGTCACGTCGAACACGCCGAGCGGCATCGACTTTGCCCGGGGATCGAACTGGCTGCTCACGCCGAGGCGCTGCGCGGTGTACATGACATTCTCGAGTCCAACCGTTTGGCCAAGGCGAACAAATGCGCCATTTGATGAGGCGGCAGTGACTCCGGTGAGCGTTCCGCCACCACCAGTAATGACGTACGGATTCGGAGTGCTACCAGGATTGGGCCACTCACCGCCGCCACCAACAAGATCGTCGGGCAAAACGCCCTGTTCAAGCGCAGCGAGAAGTACGAAGGTCTTAAACGTCGAACCGGTCTGACGGCCAGGTTCATGTGTCGCGATGTCGTACTTGTAATCAGCAAACCCAGGCCCACCAACCAGCGCGCGCACAGCACCGGTCGCCGATTCGACCGAAACCATTGCAGTCGTGATGCCCTTCGAGTCCGCTTCTGTGCGGACATTCGCTGGGAACGTATTGTCGTGAGCGTCCTGCGCGGCATTCTGCGCAATCGGATCAAGAGTGGTGTGAATCCGAAGGCCACCACCGAAGACCTGCGCGTAACGCTCCTCGTAGGTCGAACCAAGACGAGTGTCGGCAAGAAGCTGCTGCTTTACCTCTTCAACGAAATAGCTCTCTTCTGGAGGCTGGGCAATAGCGCCGCAGTCTGCCGGGCGAAAGCCCGCCACGACGCCAGTACAGCGGCCCACTGGAAGCGGCAACGCGTCGTATTCAGTTGCTTGCGCACGAGTAATGACATCGTTGGCAACCATTCGGTCGAGCGCGAGTTTGCGCTCCTCCTTTGCCTTCTTGGGGTGAAGGATCGGGTCGTTCTCGACAGGATTCGAAATCATTGACGCCAACAACGCGCTATCGGCCCATGTGAGCTCGGCAACGGGCTTACCCCAATAGGTTTCCGACGCTGCCTGAACGCCATAGGCGCCATTACCGAAATAAATCGTGTTGAGGTACAGCTCAAGGATTTCATCCTTCGACAACTGTCCTTCAAGACGAATTGCAAGGGCTGCTTCCTTCGTCTTGCGATTCAGCACACGCTCATCGCTAAGCAGCGCCTTCTTCACCAACTGCTGGGTGATGGTTGAGCCGCCCTGATCAACTTTGCCAACCTGCACGTTCTGCACAAGTGCTCGGACGAGGCCACGAATGTTGATGCCAATGTGCTCGTAGAACTGTGCGTCTTCAACCGAAAGCACTGCATCCTTCACGGTGTCGGGCATAGCCGCCAGCGGCACAGGGTCACGGTTTTCAGCTGCGTGAAGTGTCGCAATGAGCGAGCCGTCGGCGGCGAAGACCTGCGACCGGACGGCGTAATCCTGAAACTCGGTGATATCGATGGCGCCATCGCCACCCTCAACCGCAGAAGCGATTCGAGCCACGGAAGGAATGAGAACGACCATCGCCAAAGCGACGATCACACCCCCGCTCAAAATCGCGGCCCCAAACTGAATCAGCTTCTTCATTCGAGGCCCCACAGTACCGGCGCCTGACGGCCGCCTTTGGTCAGGCCCTAGGCCAATCGACGGGCCGCTTCTCAACAAAGGCTCGCATTCCCTCAACCATTTCCGGACTCATCATCGTTCGGTGGAAAAGTCCGGTGTCGGACATGGGTAAACGGGCATTGAGATCACGCTTGATGGCGGCTCGGGCCTCGGGCCCCGTAAGTGAAATCTGTTCAAGCACCCAGTCTGTTTCGGCTTCAAGTTGATCGTGAGGAACAACCTTGCCGATCAGTCCCATTGCATCGGCTTCGGTCGCAGAGATCTCTGCTGCGGTGAAGAAGAGATACCGCGCCTTCGCGATTCCAATTGCTTCGGCGATTCGAGCGGACATAAATGGGTCAGGGATCCCCCGGAGCAACTCAGGGATGCGGAACCGCGCGTCGGCCGAAGCGATCACAACATCACAATGCAACGCAAGATCAAGACCGCCGGCATGACACAGACCATTGATACGCGCCACCCAAATCTTGCGACACCGTTCGATGTGGCGAAACGGGAAATTATCCGTGGCGTCCCACTCGTTGGCTAGACCCTCAGGATCTTCTGACTTCCCCGCCATATCGCCGCCAGCGGCAAACCATTTGTCTGTGCCGGTAAGACACACCGAGTCCAATTCCGATTGTCCGTCGGCCCAAATCGCAGCCCGCTTCAGCGCGCGGTACATGTCCTGCGTGAACGCATTGCGGCGTTCGACGCGATCAATACGTAAATGAAGCGTGCGGCCGCGCAACTCAGAAACGATGAATGCTGAGCCAAAGTCCGGAGCGACGACCGACGCAGTCATTAGATGCCGTAAACCTTCGCTGCAGTCTCGTAGAGCACCTTGCGGATGACATCTTCGGGAAGTCCGCCAAGGAGTTCTTGTGCGTATTCACGAGGGCGTGTCGCTGCGGTGCGCGGTCCTGGGTGCATACAGGTGGGATGCGGATAATCGGTTTCGAACATGATGTTGTCAGGAAGAACATCAATCGCGGCGAGTGCCGACTTCTGCTCAAACCAGAAGCAACCGTAGAGTTGACGACGGAAATACTCGCTTGGCTTGAGTTCGTATTCAGGGTGTTCATCGCGAACGCCACCGTTGTTCCACTGCCAGTCAAAGGTTTCGAGTGCACCCGGTAGCCAACCGACTCCCGATTCCACCGAAACGAACTTCAACTCTGGGAATCGATGGCACATGCCGCCGAAAATGAGATCGGCCATGCAGCGCATGTTGTCCATGAAGATCATTGAGGAGACCTTCGCAAAGTTCGTCATCCAGCCCATACCAGCGGTGTCTTCGAACTGTGTGCCCATCGAGCCGCCGCCGACATGGAAACTGACAGGAACTCCGGCGTCCTGGACGGTCTTCCAGATCGGATCCCAGTGCTTGCTCGCCAAAGGCGGCTGCCCGTAATCCTGCGGCTGGTTACAGAAGTTGATGGCCTTATGCCCCATGTCGAGGCAACGCCCAATCTCGTCGATTGCGAGGTCAAGGTCCCAGAACGGAACCGCAGCAATCGGAATGAGTCGCGCCGGATCAGCACTGCACCAGTCGGTGAGGAAGTCGTTGTAGGCACGAACGCACTGTGCAACCAGTTCACGATCACCGAGGCGAAGGAAGTAGCCGTTCCCAAAGCCGCCGACATTGGGATAGAGGATTTGCGCGTCGACACCTTCTTCATCAAGGAATGCGAGTCGAGCCTTTGCATCGAACATCGCAGGATTGATGTCCTCAAAGGTCTTCGGCGTGCTGATCGGCATGATGCCGTCGAAACCGGCCATGGAGTAGTAGCCCGGCGCACCGATTCGTTCGCCGCTGACCATCCACTGATCAACACCATCGACACGTTCGATATGCGGGACCTTGTCGTGAAGCGAAGCTGGGAACGAACGCGTCCAAGTATCCGGTGGCTCGGTGAGATGCGTGTCGACATCGATCACCTTATAGCTGTCGAAAAGATCAGTCATGGTCGGATTCTCCTCAGAAGATTTCCAGTAGGTAATGCTTAGCGTTCGATGCCCATTGGCCAGTCACCAATGATGCCTTTTTCTTCAAGTTCGGCAAGTTCTTCATCGGAATGGCCAAGCATTCCGCCAAGGATCTCCTTGTTGTGCTCACCGAGCGTGGGAGCCGGCATGCGAACCCAAAGGGGAACACTCGCGTAGCGGAACGGGAGTGTGGGAGTTGGATGCGTGCCGACAACTGGGTGGACAACGTCCTCGCAATAGTGGCGGAACTCGTTTTGCGGGTGCCCTGACGAGCGACGGTTATCGCGAGTCTCAGCTGCCGGAACGCCAGCGGCGATGAGCGCCGCAACTGCATCGTCCAACTGCCGGCTCGCTGCCCAGTCGCCAATGAGCGCATCGAGACGATCGTGCTCACGACGTCGGTCCGCAAGCGTTGCCAGCGATGGGTCATCAGCCAATTCGGGATGGCCAATCACAACAGCGAGGGCTTTCCACTGATCGTCCGTTGCACATGAAACGGCCAGCCAGTGCTCGAAGCCTTCGCATGCATAGAGATTCTGTGGAGCCGCATAGGGGCTGCGGTTGCCTTCGCGTTCGACTCGAAGTTGGTGTGCCGACCATTCGATGACCGGTTCGGCAGCAACGTTGATCGCCGCTTCAAACATCGGCGCTTCGATCAAACAACCTTCGCCAGTGCGATCGCGATGCTGCAGACCTACGAGCGCACCAAACGCTGCGTGCAATCCACCGTTGGGATCACATGGTCCGCGCTGGATACGCGGCTGATCGTCGGGATGACCAGTCATCCAGGCCAAACCGGTGATCTGTTCCATCGTCTGAGCAAAGCCGGGGCGGTCGCGCCATGGCCCATCAAGGCCGAAGGCGGGCATACGCACCATGACAGCGCGCGGGTTCACATCCTTAATGACGTCCCAATCAAGATCGAACGCTTCAACGACCCGAGGAGTGAAGTTCTCAATGACGATGTCGGCCTTCGCCGCCAGTTCAAGAGCAAGCGCACGCCCTTCGGGGCGATCGAGATCAAGCGTGACGTCGAACTTGTTTGTATTGGCCGACAAGAAGAATGCGCTGTATTCCCACCACTGTGGACGGCTGTAGAACATTCCTCCAGCAGTGCGCATCCCATCGATGCGTCGTGTGGATTCGACATGGATGACCTCGGCCCCAAGGGTGGCGAGAATTCCTGCAGCCGAAGGACCCGCCCACCATGCGGTGAGGTCAAGAACAATGATTCCAGCGAGTGGAAGATCTGGAGTGCTGGGAGCTGCTTCTGGTCGCGCGGTTCGTACCGGAATCGCGTCGCCATTGTTTGCACCAATCGCAGGAGCAAGCTGCGGAGCTTCGCCAATCGCACCATCGATCAGATAGGGACGACGCGGCATCGAGAATTCATCAAGCGGATCACGAAGGAAGACGCCGCGCTCTTGAGGGTGATCCAATTCGAGGAGGATCTTTCCATCAGCAACAGGTGCGACCGGAATCCGAAGAGCAGCAGCTGCTTCAACGATCTCTGCGGTGGTGTGCTTCGTGGTGAATTCGCGCACCATCGCGTTCCACTCATCGGCTCGGGCATTTCGCGTGGCCAGAGCAGCGAACTCCGCCGTTTCAAGAAGGTCAGGTCGCTCAATAAGGATGCAGAACGATTCCCACTGATCGCGAGTGTTGGTGTTGAACCCGACCCAGCCATCGAGCGTGGGTTCGATCGACGGAATCTCGACGTTGCGCGGCGGAACAGTTGGATCCGGCTCAGGACGGCCAGCAAGTGAATTGAAAAGATCGGAGTAATTGGTCGCAGTGATATTGGCGACTTCGAAGACCGAAAGGTCGATTAATTCTCCAACTCCACTTTCACGTGCCCGGCGCACCGCAGCAAGAGAAGCGACCGCGCCGTACGCGCCGCCTACCCATTCGACAATGCGTCCACCCATCTGAATCGGTGGGAATTCACGAACGCCTCGGATCGCCACCGCGCCGCTATCGGCTTGAAGTGTGAATTCTGTTGCCGGCCGATCAGCGAAGGGACCCTCAAGCCCATAGGGCGTCGCGACAAGGACCACGGTTCCAGGCCACGCTCCGGGCGGTGGCCCCGAAACAATGACGAGATCGGAAGCCGCACACAGGTCTTCGATGATGGGATCACCTTCGACCGCAGTGACTGATCGTTGCCCATGTCGGAGATAGCGAAAGAGCGGAGCATCGCCTTGGGTTGGTACACCCGACCACTGCGCATGTCGCTGAGGATCGCCTTCAGGGGACTCCACTCGAGTCACTGTCGCGCCGGAGTCGGCGAACAACTTGGCGCAGTAGGCCCCGCTCAGATTCGTTGACAGATCGACGACGACGACGTCTCGAAGTTCCCCGGTGGTCCCCATGGACTCCGACGGTAGTTCGCGTCTCGGGCCTGCGTTACCGTCGATCAGGTGAAACTCGCCTTCGCTGGAGCCGGCACTATCTCCGTTGTCCACGCCATCGCTGCGGCTGCAACCGAAACGAAAATCTGCGCCGTCGCCTCCCGGACTCCCGAGCGATCTGCCGAGCGGGCGAGTCAGGTTGGCGCTGAATCCGTCACCTACGACGCATTGCCCGCCGGTGCTGATGCAGTCGTGGTGTGCACGCCCCCCGATCGCCATGCCGCCGACACCCTGCATGCGTTGCGGGCTGGCGCAGTCGTCATGGTGGAGAAGCCATTGGCCGCAACACTTGAAGAGGCCGATCGACTGGTCGAGGCTGGCGGACAGGTGCTCTATGCAGAGAACCTGGCCTTCTCACCTCTTGTTGTGGCGGCTAACCAGCTCGTGGCGCAGATCGGTGCTCCCCGGTTCATCGAGATCAGGCAACTCTCACCGCGTCCTACCTGGGGAGCGTTCCTCGACCCGGCACGCGGCGGCGGGGTTCTTTTCGATCTCGGGTCACATGCAATCGCCCTTGCGCTGTTGCTTGCTGGTTCCGATCCTGCCATTGGCGTTCACGCGACATTGGAGCATGCAGCCGATAGCGAGGTCGACGACACCGCCGAAGTGTTTATCGATTTCGCGTCCGGCTTGCGCGCCCGCATTGAAACCAACTGGACAAATCCCGATGCCATTTGGGATCTCCAAGTCTCCAGCGACACGGGTGTTGTTCGAACGGAACTGGTTCCACAGCCCGGTATCGAACTCAACGGCGAGCCAGTGGTCCTCCCTGCACTCACTCGAGATACAGACCCGCACATTGAGCAACTCGGTTACATCGACCAGATGCTCACGCTTCGAGATGTTGTGAATGGAGCGCCTTCGCCGATCGACGCTCGCTTTGGCCGGCGCGTACTCGAAGTGATTAGTGCTGCCTACGCCGCTGCACGCACGCCGGGCGCGACCGTCGCACTTCCATTCACCGGGCTCCGAAATCGGACCCCTCATCAACTCTGGAGCGATACGGTCGGTCCATGACCGACCTGAACGTTGACGCAATCCTTGCTGAGTCCTCACGCCGAGCCGAAAGTCGCACAGACCTCGGCGACGGCAGCGAGTTCTTTCTTGAAGGACTTGACCGTTTCATGGATTCACTTCATGCCGATGCACAGCTCAACCCCACGGGCGAATTCATCGCTAGTGAGAGAGCACTACTACACACCGTAAATCGCTTGAACTACACCGCTGACCGCGCCAACTACCCAGAGATAGCGGAGCAGAAGATCGAAAAGCCGGTGTTCATCATCGGAATGCCCCGCACCGGCACCACGATCTTGCACGACATCCTCGCTCAGGACCCCGCAAATCGTGCGCCGCTCACATGGGAATGCATGTTCCCTTCTCCCCCACCTCGCGCAGAAACGTTTGCGACCGATCCTCGCATCGCAATGTGTGCAGCAACAATGCCCCCGATTGAAGACCAGCAGTTAAAGGCCATTCATCCGCTCGGAGCTGAACTGACCCAAGAGTGCGTCACGCTCATGGGTGAATCCATGTGTACGCCTCTGTTTCACAATCAGTTCAATGTTTCGAGCTACCAAGACTGGACCGATCGCGACGCCGACTGGTCGAAGGTTTACGAATTCCATCTGAAGCAACTGCAGCACATGCAAGCGTTCAACATGCAAGATCGCTGGGTGCTGAAGACCGGCGCTCATCTCTGGGGACTCGAACATCTCCTGGCTACCTACCCCGATGCGCGCATCGTGTTCACCCATCGCGATCCGGTGAAGTCAATGACGTCCTATGCCTCACTCACCACCATCGTGCGTAGCGTTGGAAGCGATCACGTCGATCCCCGTGCAGTTGCCGCCGACTGGACTCCGCGACTTCGAGATGTACTCATGCACGGCGTCAATGTGCGCAAAGCGCAGGAGTATCCGGACGCAATCTTCTACGACATGATGTTCCGCGATTTCATCACCGATCAGTTCGGGGTCATCACGCAGATTTACGACGCACTTGGACTACCGATGTCTGACGAAGCGGCCCACGGGATGCAGGCGTTCATCGCAGCAAATCCGCCTGGCGTGCACGGAACCCACGATTACCAGCCCGACGACTACGGCATTGATCCTGCAGCGGTGCGCAGCGAATTCTGCGAGTACATCGAACATTTCGACTTGCCGCCGGAGTGATCTCAGCGCTCTGAAAGATCAGAGCATGACAATGACGCGGCCGGTGGTGTTGCGTGAGCCCATCGCTTCCATTGCCGCCGGAAGATCTTCGAAACTCGGTGCGCTTCCAACTACGGCGCGAACCGTTCCGGCCTTTACGAGTTCGACGATGTCTGCCGTTGCCAGTTCGCCGAGTTCTCGTGGCGCAACGTTCCAGCCCATGCCCTGCTTAATCAGCCCGATCATGTCCTCGGACTGATAATTGAGCAACACACCGCACAATTTGAAGTTCCCCATCGTCACCTGACGAGGAATGATGAACTTCTCATCGGCCACAACTTTGTTCGATGCGAAACCCATCATGAGGTACGTGCCGTTATACGCAGTGCATGCGAATGAATCGGCCATTACTGCTTCACCCACATTGTCGAACACGATGTCGACGCCAATGTTGTCGGTATCAGCGAGCACGATGGCCTTGAAATCTTCGGTCAGATAATCAATCGCGACATCGGCACCGAGTTCACGACACAGCGCTACCTTTTCCGGTCCACCGGCTGTCGCATACACACGGGCCCCAAAGGCTTTGGCGATCTGAATCGCAGCCGATCCAGCACCACCGGCTCCGGCATGAATGAGGACCGAATCCCCAGCTTTCATCGAAGCGCGATCAATGAGCCCAAGCCACGCCAGATGGAAGGGAAAGAACAGCGCAGCAGCGTCGGGAAGCGGAATTTCTTCGTCGATTTCAAATGCCGCGATCGTGGGGCAAATCGCATATTCGGCGAAGCCGCCAAATGCCTGTTTCGTCACCGCTGCGACTCGCTTGCCCAGCCATTCTTCGGCACCCTCGCCACATGCGTCGACAACACCGAACGCTTCCATGCCCGGGCTATAGGGAAATTCAGGCCGCACCATCATGTTGCCACCGGTAATGCGTTCGAGGTCGTTGAGGTTTAGCGGAATGGCTTGCGCCTTCACTCGGACTTCACCGGGACCAGGTTCTGGAATCTCAACCTCATCGAGGCGCAAGACCTCCATCGGTTGTCCGTATTCGTGAACTCGCCATGCACGCATCGTTGCCATTCGTCCCCCTCGTTTCGGAAAGGAACGCTAGACCAGCCATGTTGAACATGGACGTAACAAAGTCCACACGAATAGATTTCCGAGTCCGTCCTCTCTCGGGAAGCGACACCATGGCGTTCGATCCACTAGGCGATGTTGTCTCAAGCCAATACGAAGAATGGGTCTACCCCGAACCCATCATGAATTTGCCCGGTTGGATGGCAAACAACTGGCAATGGTTCGACCCGAGCATCGCTCACCGAATGTTTTGGCCCACCCGAGCGGACGCATCAGACCTCGACATCCTGATTGCCGGATGCGGAACCAATCAGGCCGCAGTCTTTGCCTATGGGAATCCAACGTCGAAAGTCACCGCGATTGATGTCAGCCAGGCCTCACTCGACCATCACCGCTATTTAAAGAACACCTACAACCTTAAAAACCTTGAGCTTCATCGTCTTCCAATCGAGAATCTGAACACCCTTAATCAAAGCTTTGATCTCATCGTTTCAAGTGGCGTTTTACACCATCTCGCTAATCCGCTCGTTGGATTGAAGTCGCTTGCTGAAGCACTTCGCCCCGACGGTGTCGTTGCCGTCATGTTGTACGCAACCTATGGGCGGCTCGGCGTTGAAATGCTGCAGTCGGTGTTCCGCGAACTTGGCCTTCAACGCGATCAAGCATCAGTAGCGATGGTCCGCGAAGCACTCGGATCACTCCCAGAGGGACATCCGATTCAGAGCTACATCGAGATCGCTCCCGACCTTTCCTTCGACGCAGGACTCGTCGATACATTTCTTCATGGTCGCGATCGCACCTATACCGTCGATGAATGTATTGAGCTCGTGAGTGATGCGGGTTTGACCTTTCAAGAGTGGTTCCTGAAGTCCCCGTACTATGCACCGCCGAGCCGCAACAACCGTTTCCTTTCGACCCTTGCCGATCTCCCCGATCGGGCTCAATGGTCCGCGATGGAACGAATCAACTCACGCAACGGATGCCATTTCTTCACCGCGTGTCACATCGACCGACCAACGACCAGCTATGTGATTGATTTTGCCTCCGAAGACTTCACACGGTTCATCCCCGAGTTCCGGTATCGGTGCCGCTTAATGGGCGACCAGCTCTCGCGAAGCAACTGGACCATGGAGCTTGAGGCCCTTCAACTCTCGTTCGTCGAACTAGTTGATGGTCGACGCACGATCAACGAAATCATTTCCATCGCCGCCGAGAACGGTTCATTCCCGCGCGAAGACCCAGCGAGACTCACCGAAATGTGCCGGGAAGTCTTCAAGTCCCTCTGGCAACTGGACTTCTTTGCCATGGGACTGCCCTAACTGCCGTTCAGGAATGGTGGGCGTTGAGGGACTCGAACCCCCGACCCTCTCCTTGTAAGGGAGATGCTCTAGCCAACTGAGCCAAACGCCCGAAGGATTTCAGCGTAGCCGCGGTCAGTCGAGGTGCTTTTCCGCCGCCGCCGGGTCGATCGTGTGCGTGGCGTTCACCCTTGCCAGTGCCACCATTGCTTCAGCAGTTTCGAACTGAAGTTCGGGCAATGCGTCGGGAGCAAACCACTTCACTTCGACGATTTCTGGCGAGGTTGGGCGCACTTCACTGATTTCTGACAGCGCTGCCGGACGAGCTCGATAGATGACATCGACGCGTTGAGGATCAGCATCAACAACAACTGCGGGCGGGCCAACAAGTTCGACAGCGATTCCTACTTCTTCGAACACTTCACGTCGCGCACCAACCTCGGGCGCTTCGCCGCGCTTCAACAAGCCGCCCGGAATGCCCCACTTTTTTCGGTACGCCTGACGCACGAGAAGAATCGCTCCGTCGGGCCGTTCAATGACGCAGATTGCGCCAACGGTGTACGAAGGCGACACGGTACGAACAGTCACGCGTCGCACCGATCGCGGGAACATCCGAAACACGCGCAATGCAGCGCGGTGCAGTCGGGCTCCTGGCGATCGATCCATGCCCAAAGCCTACGGGCGCTTAATGCTCCGACGCGCATCGACGAGTTGAACCAAGAGTTCCGGCGTGGCGGCGGCAACCGGGGTACGGCGATCAGCGTGCTCAAGCGCAACGAGGTCGCGATCCTCAGCATCGACGATCACGGCGCCGGCTTCCTGACACACAAGCAACCCGCCGAGGTAGTCCCACGATCCGTGGGCGTTCCATGAACAATCGATGTAGCCATCGACGACACCACACGCGACTGCACACAGATCAAGCGCACATGCGCCGAGTGAACGGAACTGATACCAACCGAGCCAGTGGTCGGGATAACCAGAGAGGGCGACGAGCGATTCGCGAATCTTCGTTGCACCCGAAGTCGTCATCGCTTCGCCGTTTCGGGTCGCTCCCCCGCCGCGCACTGCTTCGAAACGATCATCTGTCGCCAAGTTGATGACCAGCGATGCGCGGGCCCCATCAGCATCGACCGCACACAAACTTGTCGCAAACCAAGGGATGCCGCGACTGGCGTTCGTTGAACCATCGAGTGGATCGAGCACGACAGTGATCTCGGCATCGGGACGATGTCGACCTGACTCTTCTGACAACACGCCGACCCCGGCTCGTTCAAGCACCGCGAGGGCCGCAGCGTCGGCGGCGAGGTCACTGTGATACTGACCATCACGAGTCCCGGCGAGACCCCAATCATTGAGATTTCCAAGCGCAGCCCGAATGGCGCTGGCCGTTTCGTCAAGGACCTCAAGCAGGATTCTGTCGTCCATGGGGTCGACGGTAGCCTGACCCCCGTGGCGATCATCGACGTTCCCGGCTTCATTGCTGACCTCAAAGACCACGCAGTCGATCACGCATTCCATGTGCACGACGAGCGGCACTTCATTGAGACCTATTCCATGCGCCAGGCATGGGAAATCGATCTCCATCCAGAAGACGCTTGCGGTGGCCCGCTTGATCTTCATCTTTCGCTCGAGGTCGACCCCAGAATCATGATCGGGTTCGAGGACAAGATGCTCGCGATCCCCGAGGGCGATGACCCGATCGAAGGGTTCTCGTTCCCACTTGCATTCACCTGGACACTCCCACCACTTCGCTACCCACCCGACTTGTTGGTCCTCGCGACTGAACTCGCGGGAATGGGTGGCATCGAGTTACCTCTTGAAGTTTCGGCGATCGATTCCTTTGCGTCAGTGACTGACGCCGCCGAACGGAGTCTGACGATCATCTCTCGCATTGAAGTCGGACTCGATCGCATCTACTTGGGCCAAGAGCAAATGTGCGATGTCCTCGATACCTGCCACAACGTCAGTATTTGGCTTCTTGATCGTGCCGCCATCTGGCTTGGCGAAAGCTGATTAGTTCTTCCGCAATTCAAGAACACAGTTCCACGACGCAACCTCACGAAGCCCTGGAATGTTCATGATGACGCGAGCCCACGGCCAGTAACGCGGGTAGGCATTTACGAGCGTAAGGCCGTTACGTTCGCGTACCCAACGAAGCGTTGCTCCAATCATTGTCGGGAACACGGTGACAAGCGGAAGGTTCCGGCCCTTCGGTTCGCCGAAGAGTCGACGCCACACGCGGATGCTTCGTTCAGGTCCGAGATAGTGAAGCGGAGCAACAGCATGACCGCCCCATGGTGAATACCAATTGGTCCAACTCACATAGGACCAGCCACCGGCCACGAGCACGCGCTGAATCTCCGCGAGCACACCTTCTGGATCGGGAGTGTGCTCGAGCACGTTTGAACAAACAACCGCATCAAATGAATTGTCAGCAAATGCGAGGCACGTTCCGTCGGACACCAAAGGACGACGCAATTGCGCTTTCGATCGCAGCAATTCATCGAGATCAATTTCTACCGAAACGACTTTCGCTCCGGCACGCTCCAATTCCGCCGAATACGAGCCCGGACCACATCCCAAATCAAGAACTCGCAAGCCGTCGACAGAACCGGGCAATTGGGCGACAGCACGTTGCGCGAGTGCATCGCCAAATTCAACGCTCCGACCCCTGTCCTTCAAGAAGAGCCGCAGAATCTCGACCGCGGAGGGGGCGGCGTTCGTCGTAGAGGCCAACGTCAGTACATCCCTTCACCCGGAACGTGACCAAGCGGACGAGCAAATTTCTCGAGGCCCAGGGTGCGGAGGAGTCGCACGCATGCATTGCGAACGAACCACGGCAGCGATGCCAAATGAAGCGCGAGATTCCGCACACTCCCGAATACGCCCAGGTCGACGCGTTCATACATCGCAAGAGAACGCGATCGCCCCACATAGCGCCAACGACGCGAGAACGAGAGGTGGCGAAGAACCGCAAGCGTCACAAACAATGAGTTGTAGACGTCGTGAATGAACAACTCTCCTCCGACAACGACTCGGCTTCCCCACCGCGTAATGTCGTCGGACGCGGGTCCGTAGCCATGTGCGCCATCGATATAGAGAACATCGATTGGCCCTTCGACCAATCCCGATGCCAAATTGCTGAACTCGCGCACATGAGTCACTCGATCGGCGACACCTGCGCTCGCAAGGTTCGCAAGAAACGCTGAGTTGTCTGCCTGTCCATCTTCGACTGCGCCGTCCCACTCACCTGGACCACGATCATTGCCGGCATGTGGATCAATTGCGACGACAGTGACGGACCGAGCAGCGGACCGAGCCAAGACCGCAGCCGACTTGCCATGAAAACTGCCGATCTCAACGATCTGTCCACCTGGCTTCACTCGCTCAGCAGCGTTCCAAAGAGCTTTGCCTTGGGCTTCGCGCATCCACCCTTGCCAGCCCTTCACAACTTCCCACGTCTCTTCCCAGTCATAGGGTGAATGCACTGGTGCATTCACTTCTGCAGCAAGTGGCTTCGGTTCTTTGCCGACGACTCGATAGCCGTAATGCGAGGAAACCGGGAAAGTACTCACCGACAAAAACAGTGACGTCAGTTTGGATTGCTCCTTTTTCCATGCATCGTCGCTGCGAATTGGGCGAGGTTCTGCGTCGAAGCGATTGGGGTTTCCCCATACGGTATGGGTGGGCCCAGGCGTAAACATCTTTCCGTCCAAAACTCCTGTGAGGTCCAGATCTTCCCCCATGAAGTTTGCGATTACTGCCAACCACTTCTGCGGGTTCTCAACGAAGTCCTCGTAACGGACTCGCAAATAACGTCCCGGTTCGTCGCGCCAAAACCGTTCGGCAGCGAGATTCGACACATTGAAATAACCCATCACCTTGAGTGGACCGCGCCGTTCCATCTCAACAGCATCACGATGGCCAGTCTCGGAACGTCGACGCGACCAGCTCTGACCAATCGCACGAGGGTCACGGACAAGGTGAAGGAACCTGATATCGAGATCGGTTCGTTCGCGCAGGATCATGCTGTAGTGCGGTTCCTTCGAAGAGTCGACGAAGACGCGACAGCCGGTGACATCGCCGACAGCGTTATAGAGGCGCTCAACAACTTCAGGAAACTCTTCGAGTGAATCAAGTCGTCGCTTTGTCTCGCCCGGAACTGCCATCAACGGCAAATGGATCGACCAGAAATTCCGACGAAGATCAACCATTCGCTGGGCATCGATCGGTGCGTCGCGACCAATGGCGTCAAGCACTGGGGCCCAGACCTCACAGACCCGAAGTTCAGACCCGCAAGCACAAAGTCCGCCGGCCACGAGTCCGTGACGCCACAGAAACGCCAATTCGCCGCCGGAGAACCAACCCGGAGCGCTACCGAGAATCCGATCCAACAACGTGCTTCCGGTTCGACCGGTTCCACCGATGTAAAGGACCTTCATGCCTCAAAACTACTTGCCTTGATCCGGTCGCGGAATCACTAGGGCAAGAACTGCAACCAGCAGCAACAGCCCAAGTTCATTCGCAATCGGACGGCTCAAGGAGAAGTCGAAGTCAAGTTTCAACGTCCCCTCAAAAAGAACAGCGAGAACCATCGCAACAAGGACACATAAGGCATTCAGCGTCAAGGCTCTCCTGCCGAAACGGGCAACCAGAACACACCCGAGACCGAAGGCAAGACCCCAACACTTCGCGAATAAAAACCCTGAGACCACGACCACAACGTCTGGAAGATTGACCTTCACTGCATCACGAACGCTCACGACGCCCCCAAAACAGCAGTACTACGCAGGCGATCAAAGCGAGGAGAGAGATACCCATCGCGATTCGGTACGTTCGTTGCGGGCGGAAGCGAATCGTTGCGGTGGCTGCTTCACCTTGGTCGATCGACCAGCCCATCTCACCATTCATTTCGAGGAATTCGGCAGAACGACCCGATGCGGTCAGTCGCCATCCCGGGTGCTGAGGTATCAGGACTGACAACCATCCCTTTTCCGAAGGGATGGCGACCGTGTGTTCGGATGCCGAAACCCGCTGCGAAGGCAAGGGGGCGACGATGCTCGGATTTATGGCACCCACTGGACTCAGTCGAACAGCGACAAACCGGGCATCGCTCCCCCCAACCGCAACCAAGCGATGAGCGCCCGCATTCAACGTCACGTCGGCACAACTCTCGAGGGCGGCATCGCTCGTTTGGGGATCGAAGGAAACGATTCGAGCGTTCACGGGAGCACCATCCATCGTGAACCATTGCCGACATGAAACGTCAAGAGTGCCTGGATCCACTGAAGCGGGAACTTCGATGCTTGCAGTGAACCGATACGCAGATGTTGTCGGCACGAGGAACGAACGGCGGAGTATCGACGAATCGGGCTCAGATTCGGAACGAGCGAACGCATAGATCGGAGTGATGGCTCCACCAAGCCGACTGACATCGGTGGGCACTCGAATCCATTGCGTGAGATCGATGGGGCCGTCATTGCCGAAGATCTGAACCTCTTGGAATCCGAAGCGACCATCAACACCACGAGTTCCGGCAATGACGAAATTGATGCTCGATGCCATTGAACCAACGTCGGCACGGCCAACAAGCCCATCAAAGACAATCGGGTGCTCAACGACGGAACCATCAATTCCCGTAACCTCGATTCGCGCAGTTTCTATGCGGACATCATCGAAAGATGACTGGGTCACCACGACGTGATCAACAAGTGATGGTTGATTCAGTTCGACAGAAACTGAAGTTTCCTCGACAGGGCCCACGGCATCGCTCACCCACCACGAAGTCAGAGGGTCTTGGTCAAACGCCGCGGCTGCGGTCGTGTCAGTGCTCCAAGAATTGAATCCATAACCCGAACGATCAGCGGTGATGCGGTTCGCGTTGTCGAACTCCGCCACGGTTTGCGTCGACGTGTTCGTCGGATCCAAGACCAAGATCGGTCGCGTTGGATCCTCGTCGACTGTCAATAGCGGCGAGGTCCCAATTCGCGAGCCATTTCCGACAGCAGACGCCACGCGCCGTGATCCATCAGTCACGACAACAGGAGATCCCTGATTCACAAGGCTGCTGGCTTGAGCGTCACTGAGGTCAGGGAGAAAAGTCGTTGGACGACCATCGAGGAGTCCATTTGCGCTAAGGGCATAGAGAGAATCAGGACCGCCACTCACGATGGAAGGGGGACCACTTGAGTAGGTGGCGTCAGGTGTCGGATTTTCAACGCGAAACACATCGACCATCGAATATCCGTTGTTGTCGCGACCGAACTGTGCGGCAAGAAAAAGTCCGGGAGCAGTTCGTAGTTCTGCGAGTGGATCCATCGGAATTCCGGTCGCGAATGGATCGATGTCGTTCTGAACAAGAACCCAGCGAACCCCCAGCCACTTCAAAATCGGGGTCACAGCAGTTGGATCAATTGCAAAATCCGTAATCAGACGATCAAATGAATTCGTTGCGTCGGCCAACGCACCAGTCGTCGACGGAATAGTCGACGCAGTCAGGACCATTGGATGCATGTAGGCATCGAAGAGGGTGTCGTTGATCGAGCCCCACTGATAGGTCGCTTGTGAGCTTGCTGGAAGCACCAAAACTCGGTCAGTTGCCGGCACCGATTTGAACCAATCGAATGCCTCATTCCAGTAGCTCGGAATCTCGGCTTGTGAAAGCCGATCGGAGAGACGTGATCCCTCCAGTAACGGTAAGGCGCTCAGTACGAACGAGCCAAAGAGAACGAAGAGCGTTCCGGCGACGATCAACCGACGCTTTTCGCTACGTTCAACGGCAGTTCGAATCCATGCAAGCGCAGCAATCGTTCCACACGTCGCAAGGAACGCGATAGCGAGGACGGCGATGGGACCGCCCTTATACGTGGTGCGAAACGCCGCAGCCCCACTGACGTCGTTGAAGATCCAATCAAAAGCACCTGCGATTGGAGATTGTTCCGTGCTGTGAGCGCCAACCATGACGACGACAGAACCGACTAGGAGAATTCCCCACGTCCGCCGAAGCGGTGTCAGTTTCCAACCCAACGCAATAATCGCGAGTGCCAGCGCAACGAACGTTGCGACGATGACCACCGGATGAGTCATGTAGTACGAGGCGCTAGGCGCCTCCGCCTGAGAACCCCACCCGTAATAGGTAAGCCATTTCCCCAGCCCTCGCCACGATTCAAATGACGAAGACGTTTGCGCGACCGTTTCCGGCAATTCCGTCGTACCGAGGTTTCGACTCACGACGGGGCTCGACAGAGCAAGCACAACAAGCATCGGAGCACTCACCAACACAGTCAGGATCCCGGTTGGAGTTCCGAACTTCAGGAGCCCGCGCCACGAGCCTTTCCCTTCCAGGACGATGAAGACTCCAAAGAGAGCGACAGGGACGATGACAAACAGGAGTGATGCGGTGTTGAGCATCCCCACCGAAAACACTGCGAGCGCACTTGCCGCCGAGAACTTGAGAGTTCGACGCGACTCGCCTCTACCTGCGCACTGAACGCCGCCATAGGCGAATGCGATGAGCCATGGAAGCAGCGCCACAGGCAGAAACAGGCCGGAGGGCATGATCGCCTGCACTGAATACGGGTTGAATGCATAAAGCAGGCCCGCAAGAAGCGCCCAGTTCGACCGTTCAGGCCAGATCCGCCGCCAGAGATACCAGGCACCAATTCCAGCAATCGATAAATAGATCGAAAGGGTGAACCTGCCGATCAGCCATGCGGGAGCGCCGATCCATGCCAACAACGACTGAATGAGTCCGACGACTGGTGAAAAATACTGAAGCGGCACACCAGGGCCGCGAGTGTCGTCCCAAAGTTGGAGATGACGGGTAACGAATTGCCACGGCGACACAATGTGTTCGAATCGGGCATCGCGGACGACGAACCCTTTATGAAACGAAACCATCGTGACGATGGCAATGGCGATGATAAGTAGTGGCCCAGCAGCAACTTTGAGGCGAGCAAGGAACGCATCTCGGTTCATTGCACGAGCCGCAGAAACAATGCCTCGTAGGCGTCGACCGTTCGCTCCCACGTAAACGACTCTGACCAGACAATCGCTTCTTTCCGGAGACGGGAAACTTCCTCGGGACGACGTGCAAGCGAGAGCAGTGCATCACGCAACGAATCCTCATCGCCCGGCTTCGCCGTCACCCCCACCGTCCCCACGACCTCCCGCACTCCCGGAAGACTTGAAGCAACGGGAACACACCCACTTGCCATTCCTTCAAGAAGAACAATGCCAAACGCTTCGGCCCGCGTCTTCGATGGCAACAAAATGACATCTTGCTCCCGCATTAATGGGCCGAGTTCTTCGTCAGATACTCGTCCAAAATGGCGGACGTTCGTTGATGAGGTTGGGATCTGCTGCAACACACTTGAGAGCACCGCGCCTTCGCCCACCAATGTCAGCGAAAGATCTGGCTGGCCCAGCACGGCACGAACGGCAACCGCCATACCCTTGTAGCGACGGAATTGACCGACAGCGAGAATCCGGAGCGGATCACTTCCGGTGTACTCGCGAGTCCCGGGAAAGAACCTATCTCCGTCATGTCCCCAAGGAATTACAACCACTGGTAAACCAGCGCGTTGAAACGGGGCCGCATACTCTCGAGTGGTCGTGATGATTGCATCACAACGCTTCGCCACCCGTCGGAACGCCAATTCATAGAGACGGCCGGCGAAGTCGGCAAACCATTTGCCAAAGTGCAGCGAAAAGTGATGCGTGTAGACCACCTTTGCTCCACGACTCCATTTCGTAAATCGCAAGAGAGCAAGATCACTAATGGACGGAGCTGGTCCGTGGATATTGATGATGTCGAATGGGCCGTCATTATCGAGAACCGAATCGATTCGCGTCATTGCCGACGAAACCCGGATTCGGTCCCAACGCAGTCCCGGAGCGTCGGCTGATGAAAACACCACGACCTCGTGCCCACGCTGACGCAGACCATCTGCGATCTCACCAATCGATTTTGCAACTCCCGAGACACGCGGTGGCGCTTCGGAGGCGATGATGAGAATTCGCAGAGAGACCATAAGGAACAGGCTCCTAAACTATCGCAGACAATATGCCGGAATCCCCAACGATCACCTTCATCCCTAGCGCGAGATTGCCGAATGCCGCGGACCACTTTGCCCAACTCCAAAACGACGAGTGGGGTCACCTTTACCCTGACGGGTCAGTCGCACGTTCGAGGTTTGATCTCCTTCACAACCGTTACGACGAATCTGACCTAACGACCCTTCGGTTGGCCTGGTTCGCTTGCGATGCAAAAGGCACGGCCCTTGGCGTCGCAATGCTTGTCGGTGATGGCGAAGTGGAACCTTCCGACGAGCCCGAATTGCCAGGCCCATGGTTCGCAGGTCTCATTGTCGATCCGTCATTCCGCAATCAGGGAGTCGGGTCCGCGCTTGTCGACTTCGTCGCAACTCAAGCACGGAGACTCGGATTCCATCGCCTTCGTCTAGTCACAGAACACGAAGTTGAGTTCTACGAGCGACGCGGCTGGAAGCAAGAGCGTCAGGTCATGTTGAATTCGGTACCCAATACGGTGATGGTTAGTACTCTCAACTCATGAACATCACACCAGTTGCCGGACATCTCGGGGCAATCGTTGACGGCGTTGACCTCACGACCTCAACCGAGGCGGATATTGATGCGATCAAAGCAGCCATCGCCGACCATCTCGTCCTGATCTTCCCCGGTCAAGGAGAAATGAACGACCAACAACAGGTCGACTTCACACTCAACTTCGGCGACCCCTACTTCCACCCCATCTCTCGGGCACTCGGGGCAACCGAGTTCAAGGCGGGCCACATCGTTGACGACATCGATCACCCGCCGTTTCAAGACAAGTGGCATACCGATGTGAGTTGGGATCCTGAACCGCCGGTGTTCGGGTGCCTCCGGATGTTGGAACTTCCAGATCGCGGTGGCGACACCGTCTTCGCTTCTACCTACGCGGCCTACGATGCACTCAGCGAGGCCATGAAGTCTGCACTCGACGGGCTGACCGCATGGCACAACCTCGGCGAAGAGAAGGCATTCCGATCGAAGGCGGGCGATGCAGTCATTGATGCGACCCTCAAACTTGTCCCCGGAGCGAATCATCCCGTCATCGGGGTTCACCCGGTCACCGGCAAGAAGTTCATCAATGTCAATTCTGAATTCACTTCACATATCAACGAACTGACCAAGGCCGAGAGCCGGGCAATCCTTGATTTCCTCATTGCTCACTGCAGCAATCCGAACTTTGCTCTTCGCTGGACGTGGACTGTTGGCGATGTTGTCCTGTGGGACGAACGCCCGACGTTGCATTTCGCTGTCGCCGACTACTACCCGCAGCGCCGCGAAATCGTTCGCGTGAATGTTCGCTAAATGACCAGCTCAACTGGCGATCCCCAAACTCGGATCGTCGAATGGCATGAACCTCTCCTGGGGACTGCCGTTGAAATTCAGCTGGTCCTTAAGGGCGAGGCTCAAGAGGCTCTTGGCCGTTCTCATATCGCACGGGCAATCGAAGAGGTTGTCCGGCTCCAGGACTTACTCTCTTCGGTCGATCCTTCGAGCGAGTTTTCTCGTTGGTCGCAAGGTGGCCTTCCCAATGTCAGCCGCGAACTTCACTCGGTACTCGCCGAGGCTGCCAAGTGGCAATTGTCTTCTGAAGGGCGATTCAACCCAGCGGTTGCTGATCTCACGGAGTTCTGGCACAGCGCACAGGAATCGGCCACTGTTCCAACCCCACTCGAGGCTCAACGACTTGCCACCACGATCAGGTCGCCACGCTGGGTTGTGAGCGACGACGGGAGTGTCAAGCAGGTTGGTGACTGCAGCCAATGCACGCTGAATGCATTCGCAAAAGGTTGGATCGTCGATCGCGCCGTTGACTATTTAATCGTTCTTGATGAGGTGGAAACGGTCAGCGTTAATGCGGGCGGCGACCTCCGACGTTCCGGACTCGATCCGCTTCTTGTCGGAATTGAAAATCCGTTGCGGTCGTTCGATAACGAACCTCCCCTTGCAGTGGTCTCGCTTTCAAATGCCGCTCTGGCAACAAGTGGTCTCGCTCGCAAGGGATTCAGTATTGGCAAGGACTACTTCGGGCACATCATTGACCCCCGAACGGGTTGGCCAGTCGAGACAATTTCTTCAATTTCTGTTGTTGCCGATGACGCAGCCACCGCCGATGTTCTCGCAACGATTCTTGGCGTTCAGCAACCAACAGACGCGATTGTCGAAGCAAACGAACTCCACATCCCTGTCTTCATCGTCGATTGCAATGGCCGACAGCACCGATCTCAAGCTTGGGAGCAGATCGAGGTCGTTCTTAGCTAAGGGTGATCCAAATCAGGATCAGCATCACCACGACGCCTACACCCGAGACGACGAGCGCGGCCGTACGGCGCTTGCGCAGGAATAACTGCATCACAAGGCCGCTAATCGAGATCACGACAAGCAAGAGCCCGGCAACATCAATCAGCCATTTCCACGAGGTACCTGCATGGCGACCTTTGTGGAGATCATTCATGACTCCCCAGAACATGCCTTGCTGTTCGGTCACGAGTTCGTAGTCGCCATTCGTAGTGGAAAACGTGAGATCGGCCGCATAACCCGGCTGGCGATAGCGAATGGATGCGGAAGTGCCTGTGGAGTCAAACCCCTCGACCTGTCCACTCACACCAAGTTCATTGCGGGCAAATTCCGACACTGAGAGGTAATCGATAGCCCCATCGGCGGCAGTTGGCGCCATTGGAAGAACGCCGGTCTCCGTCGTTGAAGTCGAGGAGTCACCGATCGACCACGTTGGATGATTCAGCGTGATTCCCGTGATGCCGAAGAACAGCACCAACAAGAGTGCCGCCATCGACGTGTAGACGTGAATTACACGCGACCACTTGTTGGTTGCACGTTTAACTTGCGCAATATCCGCCATGATCAGGGCGTGTAGGCCATCGAGACCTTGGCGATTTCTCCCTTATCGGCGGGAGTCGCAGTTGTAGGAGCCGATGCAATTGTCATTGGTTGACTAATGACCTCGTAAGGCCCACGTTCACGCGCGCACTCGATGAAGAAGATGTACTCACCTTGTGGCGCCTTCTGGCCAGAGGAATCGTTTCCGTCCCAGACCACCGAATAGGCACCTGGGGTTCGAGTTGCGCTCGACATTGATCGATCGGTGTCACCACTCGCAGAGATCCACGCGCGCATGTCGCGCAAGTAACGATCGTTCTTGCCCGATTCGTACCAAAGCGAAATGGTGTCGACGAACGTGCCGTCGGCCGTTTCTACCCACACAGCGATGTAGGGGTTTTTTACCGCGCCTGCACCAGTTGGCACGAAGCTGAAGTCAATCGCCACCTGACCATTCGCGGGAATTGGGGTCCCACCCGCCAAAGACTTTTTTGTGGTCGAACTGCCACCAGCTGCAGTTGTTCCTGGCGCCTGTGTCGTGCTGCTGAATGTTGCCTTGTCGTTCTTGCCGCCACATGCGAGGGCCGGAACGGCAAGCACTGCTCCAAACGCTGCTGCTCCGGCAAGCAGCGATCGACGGGAAATCGCCCTCTGGTAGAGCGATTCTTGTGGCTCCTCCGCCGGAGCTTGCTCGTTATTCATGGATGAAAGTGTAGGAGAGCGTTTGTAAGAGAATTGTCCGCTCAAGGTAAGAGTTTCATGACGATCTCAGCGCAGGAATTTCCGCACGAATTTCCAATAACCCGCAGCTGCGGCATCAAGGAACGAAAGTGACTCAGGAATCGGGAAATTCTTAGCGTCGAGGCGATCGGACATGAGATGAGCCAAGGCTTTGTCGCCCACTGTCCGCTCTGACTGCACCGCACGACGCCGTTCTCGCAACCACTTGCGGTGGCGAAACAACCAGCCCCATCCGTGCACCTTTTCGCCCAACCATCCGCTTCGCCAACCAATGAGCATCATCGCCAGTTCGGTAGCGACGATGACTGGCGAAAGGAGAGCAAGCGTGCGTGAATCCCAACATGTGAGCATGAAGATCAGTCGATTACGTTCGACGAGGTACATCTTGTTTCCAACGCGACCGAATTCGTACCGATGACGTCCAATCGCGTCGGGAACATAATGAACCCGCAGTCCACGCTGCCAACAGCGCCAGCTCATGTCCGCGTCTTCATGAAACGCGAAGTAATGAGGTTCATATCCGTTGAGTAATTCCCACACTTCGCGACGCAACATCACCAGCGCAGCCATGGCCCCGGCTACGTCGCAGTCGATCGCGTGGGTTGCTGCTGGTTCGCCGAATCCCCCAACCCAGCTGAATCCGAGAAAGTGGATGTCGTTACCCGCAGAGTTCAACGTGGAGAGGTCATCGTTCAACCGGATGCTTCCACCTGCGATTCCGACAGTTGGATCATCAGCAACTTCAACCAGTCGAGCAAGCGCATCGGGCTCAACTACGAGGTCGCCGTTCGCCATTACGAGATAGTCACCGGTTGTGAAGGTGGCTCCGAAATTGCATCCGGGCGAAAAACCAAGATTCGTGCCGTCGCCAACCACTGTCAGACCAGGCGTTCCTCGCAGGCGCTCGACAGCTCCATCGGTGCATCCATTATCGACAAGGACGACATCGATCTCGACGCCTTCAGACGTAAGGAGAGCGTGAATGCACCGCTCAAGCCACGGTTCGTCTTGATAGGAAAGGACGACTGCACTGACTCGCGGCGTCATCGACGCGACAACCCGAGAACGCTCAGGAAGAAACTACCCATAATCGTTTCGACGCCGAGCACCGAAAGCGTTGCTGCTGGCACCGCAAGACGGATTGCATCACGAGCATCGAGCGCACCGAAGTCCGATGAGCCCCAATGAATGAATCCGTAGATCGCGAGTGCGATACCAACAACAAGGAGCAGGAGCCCGATGATGAGGCCGCGTTCAAGGTTCAGAACTTTGAATGCTTTTTGCATGCGAGGAGAAGGCGGCATCAGGCCTTCATTGGCAACGAATGCTCTAGAGAACGCCGCGAACAAAATTGCTTGAAAGCCGATGAGCACTGCCGCCATCGAATAAACGAGCGCAGAAACGTCAAGCGCATGTTCACCGATTTGAATCGGGCCAGTGAGAAGCACACCGCCCATGACGAGCCCGACAAGGAAGATGAAGATTCCTGGATACAGGAACAGCCACCGGGGGCTATAGAGCAATAAGAACCGGAGATGACGCCATCCGTCACGCCACGTACGCAGGTGAGGGGCCCGACTGCGACCATCGGGCGAAAGAGTTGTCGGCACTTCAACAATATTCAGATTGTTCAGTGTGGCCTTCACGACCATTTCGCTTGCGAATTCCATTCCAGTGGTGCGCAGGTCAAGACCGAGGATCGCGTCACGACGAAATCCGCGCATACCGCAATGGAAGTCTTTGACGGGACTGCGAAAGAGCACTCGGCCTACGGCGGTAAGGACCGGGTTTCCGAGGTATCGGTGCAGAGGCGGCATTGCACCAGGCTCGATACCACCGGCGAATCGGTTGCCCATGACAAGGTCGGCTCCGGCACGAAGCGCTTCAACAAACGGGCCAAGATCGGAGAGGTTGTAGCTGTCATCGGCGTCGCCCATGATGACGAACTCACCCTTGGCATCGGCGATACCGGCGGTAAGCGCAGCGCCGTAGCCCCGAATCGGGACATCGACGACTCGAGCACCTTCGGCCCGAGCGATGTCCTGCGAACCGTCGGTGCTTCCGTTGTCGGCAATGACGACCTCGCCATCGATTCCCAGCTCGGTGATCGATGCCCTGGCTTTACGGATACACACCGCAAGTGTTTCGGCCTCATTGAGGCACGGGAGCACGACGGTGAGTTCCATGAGTCCGATACTACGCGAGCAGTACCTTTAATCGACGAGACCAAGTTGCTGGCGGATCGAATGATGGTCGAGATAGTCCGTGCACCGTCGAATTCGATGGCTCGCGTCCAATTCCCCGATCATCGCCCCGTCAATCGTGATTGTCTTGCCGGTGCCAGCACGTTCGCCGATTGCCTCGAGCTGGGTCCCCGCCATTGTGTACTCGATAACAAAACGTTCCGGCAGATTGTCCGAGCCGCCCACAATCTGGTGGTCTCGGATCGCAAAGCGAATGTCCGGGTAACCCCGCAACGATCGATCAACCATTTCGCGCAAACTTGCTGCCCCCACATAGGTCGCTCCAGCCGCCATGCGATGAACGCCGTCATCGGCATACAGCCTCACGATCGCATCAGGATCATGCGAATTCCACGTGTCGGACCACGTCTGTGCGAACGCTGGGTTCATCGCAGGCCCTCCGAACAGCGTCACACTTGGGAAACAGATGGTGGGGCGGGTGGGGATCGAACCCACGACCAAGGGATTATGAGTCCCGCGCTCTGACCACTGAGCTACCGCCCCGCTGGCCAATTTTGCTCCGGGGGTGGGGCTCGAACCCACGACCCTCTGATTAACAGTCAGATGCTCTGCCAGCTGAGCTACCCCGGAAAGGAAAGGTGAGGATAGCAGCGGCCCCGATACCCCTCGTCCAGAGGGCGGTCAGCATCTCGCCAAAGCGACCATTGCCCCGGTTAGGCCGTGGGCGAGTCTCCTCTGATGTCAGCCAGAATTTCCTCGGGAGTGAGATCGAAATCAGGGTTGAACTCCAGCCCCGGCTCCCAGGAAGGCTCCGGCTGCCGGCGGCGTGCCGCAACGATCAGCGCGAACGCTGAGGACACAGAAGCGACAAGAGCGATCACCAGAAGCCGCTTCATCAGTCGACTTCGAAATAGTCACGCAACCGCTGACTGTATTGAGGATTGCGGAGCTTGGCCAAGGTCTTCGTCTCGATCTGACGGATGCGCTCGCGGGTGACACCGAATTCGCGGCCCACTTCTTCAAGCGTGCGGGGCTGGCCATCGTCAAGGCCGAATCGCATTCGCAGAAGTTCACGTTCGCGGTCGTTCAGTTCGTCGAGAGCTTCTTCAATCGCTTCATTCAACATATGACGAGTTGCAGCATCGGCAGGAGTCTCTAGCCGATGATCTTCAATGATGTCCGAGAGGCTGGAATCTTCGCCTTCCCGCAAAGGCGAATCAAGCGACAGCGGATCAATTGCGATTCTCTTCAGCTCACGAACCTTTTCCACTGAATACTCAAGACGAGCCGCGAGTTCCTCATCAGTTGGTTCTCGTTCGAGTTGCTGAGTCATCTCTCGAGAGACACGAAGCTGCTTGTTAATCGCTTCCATCATGTGAACAGGGATACGAATTGTTCTGGCTTGATCGGCAATCGCCCGCGTGATCGCTTGACGAATCCACCAGGTTGCATACGTCGAGAACTTGAACCCTTTCGTCCAGTCGAATTTCTCGACCGCGCGCATGAGCCCGAGGTTTCCCTCTTGGATCAGATCGAGCAGCTGCATTGCCCCACCACCTGCGTAGCGCTTGGCGATCGAGACAACGAGTCGAAGGTTGGCCTGTGTGAGTTCCGTTTTGGCATCCTCACCTTTGCGAGCGAGACGCTTGAGTTGTGTGCGTTCTGCCGGCTCGAGCGCATCGATCAAACCTTCGGCCGAAAGATCGGCAAGACGTTCAGATGCCGCTGTCCCCCGTTCGATCTGCTTTGCTAGGACAACTTCTTCCGGACCAGTAAGCAATGGAACGCGACCGATCTCGCGCATGTACATACGAACTGGATCAGAGGTTCCGCCGGTTTGCGAATTCAAACGCATCGTGGCCTTGGTCGATGGTCTGAATCGGGCGCGATGGCGACGCTCGACGAGATCTTCGTCTTCGAGATCTTCGAGCAAAGGATCGTGAGCGATGATGACGATTTCTTCGACATCGCCAGAACCGTCGACGTGATTGAGTGCATCGATTTCGTCAGCGACGGGAACCGCGTCGTCAAGAATCACACCGTGTTCGGCAAGTCGAGCGCGAAGTTGCTCAATTACTTCCGGTGTTGGGTCGACTGCAATGAGTACTTCGACTGCTTCATCGCCGGTAACGACGTGGTCCGGCCTCGACTGACCCTTGGAGATGAGACGTTTGAAGGCGGCTTCATCGGCTGCACCAAGTTCTGATGATTGGTCTGTCGCTTCAGACATGTCGGACCTCGTCGTGATTCACAGAGTCTCCGTCAGACTCAGTGAGCCACGACAGCAAGTCATACATCGCTTCCATATCTTCGTTCAGGGAGCCCTCTTGTTCACGAAGATCCATGATCCGGAGATTGAGCCAGCGGATTGCCTCACCAACCGCAAATGGGTCGGCAGCGACTCGGGCTTCGGCCTGCAGCGCTGCCATCGAGGCGTTCGCAGCATCGTCGACGAGTCGAACCATCACGCTCTGCACTGTTGATTCGGGTTCTTCAACCGCCAGACGCTGTAAGAGATCGCCGGCAACGGGATCATCGGCCGCAGCCATGGCGATCGCATCAGACACCGAAGCGGTAGCCATCAGCGAGCGATAAGACATTGCTGCGATGGGATCAGGGAAGAGAACTTCGTCGAGAAGCGGACTGATGGATTCGGGATCCCAGATCAGATGACGGAGCGCTTCGGTTGCCGCAGTATCGCGGTGCACCAGCGGACGCTCTTGGCGCTGGGGTCGTATTGCAGTGGTGTTCTCTCGTGAGCCCGGCCCAAACCCGCCGCCCCTTTGCCCTCCACCTGTGGGTGCTGGACGTCGGTTTCGGAGCTGTTCGGGATCAAGTCGCAAACGCGCGGCGACCTCGAGCAGGTACTGATCTCGAACGATGTCGCTGGGATGTTCAAGCACGACTGCCATCGCTGCATCGGCCGCACGAGCGCGATGTTCAGGAGTGTCGAGCGGCGAGGAGTCGAGAACTCGGTCGAGCCGGAACTTCAGGAACGGCTTTGCATCTGCGATTGCTGCAGCGAGAGCTTCGGGGTCGGATTGGGCGAGATCTGCCGGATCGGCACCACCAGGGAAGACCGCAACAGCGACGTCGAGGTCGTACTGCTTCTCCCACGTATAGACACGCGCTGCCGCATTCTGGCCTGCAGCGTCAGCATCGAATGCAAGTACGACACGCTGAGCAAAACTACGCAGCAACTTCACGTGATCTTCGGTGAGCGCTGTTCCGCAAGTAGCTACCGCACGTGGCATACCGGCTTTAAAGAATCCGATGACGTCGGTATAGCCCTCGCAAATGATCGCTTCATCGGCTTTCACAATGTCGGCTTTCGCCATATGAAGGCCGTAGAGCAACTTCGACTTGCTGTAAATCGCGCTATCGACGGAGTTCTTGTATTTGGCACCGTCAACGCCAGGCATAATGCGGCCGCCGAAACCCACGTTTGCGCCGGCAACGTCGTGAATCGGAAACATAATGCGGCCGCGGAACGCGTCGGTGGGACGATTCCGGCTGTTAATGAAGCCCAGTCCTGCTTCAACAAAGACGTCGTCGGGAACTCTGATCGCACGAGCGAGTTCGTCCCAGCCTTCTGGTGCCCATCCGATACCGAAGGTTCGAACGTCATCGCCATCAAGACCGCGTGAACGCAGGTACCCGCGCGCAGCGGCGGCGTCGGGTGATGACAACAAACGGTCGTGATACCAGTCGCTGGCTTTGGAGACTGCGTCGAGCAGTTTTGTGCGTCGTTTGCGGCCCTCGTTCTGACCTTCATCGGTGTACCGAAGCGTGACGCCAGATTTCACCGCCAACTTTTCGACTGCTCCGACGAAGTCGAGATGCTCGACTTCGCGAACAAAGGTGATGACATCACCTTTGGCGCCGCAACCGAAGCAGTAATAAAGCTTCTCCTCGGCATTGACTGAGAAGGAACCTGACTTCTCTTGATGGAACGGGCACAAGCCCTGCCAGCGTCGACCAACTCGTTTCAGCTGAACATGCTCGGAGATGACCGCGACAATGTCAGTGGCGTTCCGTACCGCTGCGATGTCATCGTCCTGAATGCCCACGTATGCCTCCGGGCCGGACGGTAGCAGCGAGAACGGTCAGACCAACCGGGGCAAGAGATACCCGGGAAGATCAGCGATGGCGATGCGCTCTTGCTCCATGGAATCTCGTTCACGCACGGTGACCGCTTGGTCCTCGAGGGTGTCGAAATCCACGGTGACGCAGAAGGGGGTACCAAGTTCGTCCTGACGACGGTAACGACGACCAATGGCCTGCGTTTCGTCGTAATCGCACATCATGAGCGGTTGGAGCATGCCTAGAACCTCACGAGCGACTGGCGTCAGATCGTCCTTCTTCGAAAGCGGAAGCACAGCAACCTTGTACGGGGCCAGTCGGGGGTGGAGACGAAGGACCGTCCGGGTTTCACCGCGCACTTCTTCTTCGTCATAGGACGCAAGCAGGAACGCCATCATCGTTCGGGTCGCGCCCGCCGCCGGCTCAATGACATGGGGCCGATAGCGAATGTTCGCGCCTTGATCGAAGTACTCAAGTTTTTCGCCCGAATGAGTGGAGTGCTGCGTGAGGTCGTAATCGCCGCGATTGGCGACACCTTCAAGTTCGCCCCAACCCCAAGGAAAGAGAAACTCAACATCAGAAGTTCCCGACGAATAGTGACTGAGTTCGTCGTCATCGTGCGGACGCATACGAAGTCGGCTTTCCGGGATACCGAGGTCGATGTACCAGCGATAACGCTCGGCGCACCAGTACTCGTACCACTTCTGCGAATCTTCGGGCGGCACAAAGAACTCGAGTTCCATCTGTTCGAATTCGCGTGTGCGAAAGACAAAGTTGCCCGGAGTGATCTCATTACGGAACGACTTTCCGATCTGAGCAATTCCGAACGGAGGCTTCTTGCGACTCGTCTGAAGAACATTCGAGAAGTTGATGAACATGCCCTGCGCAGTTTCTGGTCGCAGGTACGCAACGGCAGCATCGGATTCGACGGGGCCGGCATGCGTCTTGAACATCAGGTTGAAGTTTCGGGCCTCGGTAAACGAGTCCTTCTCTCCACACGACGGACAGGTCGTCGGATCTTCAAGTTGGTCTTCGCGAAAACGCTCATGGCATTTACGGCAGTCGACAAGCGGATCAGTGAAGTTCTTGAGATGACCAGATGCCTCCCAGACTGCGGGTGGCGAGAGAATCGACGCGTCGAGACCGACAACGTCGTCACGCATCTGCACCATAGAACGCCACCATGCGTCCTTCACGTTTCGAAGCAGTTGCACCCCGATGGGACCGTAGTCATAGGTGGAACGAAACCCGCCGTAGATCTCGGCTGACGGAAACACAAAGCCGCGACGCTTGGACAGATTGACGACCTTCTCCATCAAGGAGACGTCATTGGGTACCGATGACTCAACTGGCATAGGCGCTGAGGTTACTTGCCAGCAGGCGGTGTCACTTCCACGATGCCGCGTTCGATGAGGTCGGTGATGGTCGCTTCGTCACGACCAAGCAGATCGCGACAGATTTCGACGCTGTGCTCACCGAGCCATGGAGCGGGCGTTTCCACCGGTTCGGTCATTCCGCTGGCAAGGAATCCTTTGCCTTCAAACGTGAACAGACCGACACCGGGCTGATCGATTTCGACAAGGAATCCACGCTCTTTGAAATGATCGTTCACGAGCAAATCAGGCGATGTGAGCATTGGCCCCGCAGGTACGCCTGCTGCCTGACATGCATCGGTGATGTCGTAACGATTCCGAGAAATCGTCCACTCGCCGATAATCGCATCGAGTTCACCCGCAGCTGCCGCACGATCGGCGAACGTGGCGTAGCGAGAATCGGTCGCCAAATCGGGTCGATCCATGACTCCACACAGTGCAACCCAGTCAGCATCGTCACGACAATTGATCGCGACCCACATCTCGCCGTTCTCGCCGCCAGTCGCGTCGATTTCGGGAGCGCAGCGATACATCGAACCTGGCGCTGCCTGTTCGGTATGACTGCCCATTGGTCGAACTGATCCCGGCTCAACCGACTCGGCTGCCAACAAGTCAGCAATCGAACCGACGACTGCTTCACACTGCGCGATTTCAACCAAGCCGCCAGCGACAGTGCCCCGTGAGCGGCCAATGAGCGTGGCAAGTGCGCCGCATGCAGAGAGTCGACCCACGAAGTGGTCGGGGAAAATTGATGCGGTGCCAGCGGGCTCGTCTTCGTTCTCGTACGACCACAGGAACGAAAGACCCCCAGGTGCTTGCGTGCTGGGGCCATAGCCACGCCAGTGCGCCCACACACCACGAGAACCCATGAGCTGACTTGCAACCATCGCAACACCAGGGTTTGCAGCCGAAAGATCGGAGTATCCAATACCGAGCGCATCCATCGCGCCCGTGGTGACATTTTCAATAACGACGTCGGATTCCTTCACGAGGTCAAGAAGGAGTTGTCGACCCTCAGGAAACTTTGCGTTCACCCCGAGAGCGCGCTTTGAACGACTCGAAGATGCGAATGACGGACCCATTTCGGTTCCGGTCACGACACGAATGAAGTCGTAATGAGAACGGGTTTCGATCTTGATGACATCGGCACCGTATTCACCAAACAAACGACCGGCTTCAACGCCGACAGCGCCCTGGCCAAAGTCCATGACGCGAAGTCCTGTAAGGGGAAGTGACGGCGACGGAGCCGCTTTGGCAGTTCGCTTCTCTCCGAGCGATGCGAAGACCTGTGCGTTGTGTTCACCAATTGCAGGTGGAGGCGTGGTCGGACCAACGCGGTTTCCGTTGAATTCGAAATACCCCGACGGCAGTTTCGCGGAGACACCCGGCGCAACTTCCATCGTCTGGAACGTTCCGCGAGAATCGAAATGCTCGTTGGAAAGTGCACGGGGCGCGTCGTAGACCGGTGTGCAGACGATGCCGCGCTCTTGCGCTTTGGCCGAGACTTCCTCAACCGACAGATCGGCAAAGAGTTCTTCATAAAGCGGATTGAGAATTGCTTCAGCAATCGCAAAACGACCCGGGAACGTGTCGTACTCCTCGTCCTGCAAGTACTCCGGCTCTCCCAACCATGCACGCATCTCACGCCACTGCGGCGGACTCAGAACGATGAGTCGGACATAACCATCGCGGCACTTGAAGATCGGATACACCGGGCCGGAACCATTTCGGACCTCGGGGAAGTTACTCCCGGCCAGAACGCGCGCGGTGTAGTTCGGCAACGACCAGTCGGCGCACTGTGAAAGAGATTCATTGATCGAGACATCGAGCAACTGGCCGGCGCCGGTCTGCTCCCGCTGCCACAACGCACACAGCACGGCCCACGTTGCAACGGATGCCGCAACGTCATTGCTGAACTGGCTCGGCGCAGGAAGCGGTTCGCGATCAAGCGTGCCGGCCTTGAAGGTCATACCGCCGGTTGCCGACAAGACCTCGTCGGTCACAACCCGGCCAGACCATGGTCCAGTTAGTCCGTAGGGGGTGAGTGCAGCAACGACGAGGTGCGGATGGTTGTTGGCCACCATTTGCACTGAAACGCCAGGGGCGACCTCCGGACCAGACGTCACGACGACATCGGAGTGGTCGAGCAATTCCTGGAGTTTGGCGAAATCGGCCGGATCGGTGAGATCAAGTGAGACGCCGAGTTTGCCGGCGTTGTTCACCGCGAACGACAGCGAGACGCCCTTACGCACTGGCGCCCAGGAGCGGGCCGGCGAACCCTCGGGTGGTTCCACTTTGATGACCTCCGCACCAAGGTCGCCAAGCAACCTCGGGCACAACTCGCCGTTAATCACGGTGAGATCGACAACGCGGAGCCCTTCAAGCGGTCGTCGGATTGTTCCGTTTTGTGCGGTGGTCGTGCTGGTCATGTCGTCCCCCGGAGTAAGCGAACTTCGAAGGGGCGAAGGTATCAGGGGCAGGCGGGCGTATGCGCCTCACCGCAGAGGAATCCCGGTCAGTGATCAAGCACGTTTACGGATCGGAGACGGCGTTCGAGATGATGTTCGACGGCGCGGGTCGCCAACTGATCAACCTCGTGGACAACTCCGGCAGCCTCGGGTTCTTCACCAGAGGCCAAAGCATCGTTGAGTCCCCCGCCAAGGATCTGGCGCATCATCACGACAGCGTCGGCCGATACGGGAGTCCCCCGCCGGCACGTCCGACAGAGCAATCCCCCGCTTTCGACATCGAATGCCACGAGCGGTGTGTCATCAGCACCGCACTGAACGCAGACCTCAACCTCTGGGCGATATCCCTCGAGTGCGAGCACCTTCCAATAGAACGCCGGTGTCACTAGTGGCGAGGTTGAAGTTTCGAGAGTGCGCAGTGCCCCAAGCAACATCCGATACAGCTGAGGGTTCACCTCACCTTCCTGCGCTAACTGATCGGCGACTTCAAGCATGGACACGCCACGACCGATGCGATCGAGGTCTTCACGTACGGCACGGAAGTTATCGATGCTTTCTGCCTGCGTGACGATGTCAAGCTCGCGACCTTCATAGAACTGCAGCGTGCAATGGCTCATTGGTTCGAGCCGCGACCCAAACTTGGACTTCGTCTTGCGAACACCTTTTGCGACTGCTCGAACTTTGCCGCGGGCTTTCGTAAGGAAGACCACAATGCGGTCGGCTTCACCAAGTTTGTAGGTGCGCAGCACGATCCCTTCATCGCGATGGATCGTGCCCTTCCCCATGCGGCAGACCGATCAGGCTTCGGGGCTCAGGCCACCGAATCGACGGTCGCGCGCCTGGTATTCGCGCACAGCGTCGAAAAGATTCTCGCGACGGAAGTCGGGCCACAGCGTTTCGGTGAAGACCAATTCGCTATAGGCCGCTTCCCACATAAGGAAATTTGAGGTGCGGTACTCGCCAGAGGTTCGAACGACGAGATCAGGATCTGGCATTTGGGGATCGTATAAACGCTTGGCGATCGCCTTCTCGTCAATCTTTTCGGCAGGCACACCTTCCGCCACAAGTTGCTTGACGGCATCGACGATTTCTGCCCGGCCGCCGTAGTTGAACGCAATGGTGAACGTCAGGGTGCGGTTGTTCTTGGTGAGTTCGACCGATTCGTCCATGCGACGAAGCAAACGCTTCGGAACTCGCCAATCGCGGCGACCAATGAAGCGCATGCGCACGTCACGATCGTTCAGCTCATCGCGGCGCCGAACGAGGAGAGATTCGTTGAAGCCCATAAGGAAACGAACCTCGTCGGCCGGCCGACGCCAATTCTCGGTAGAGAAGGCATAGACCGTGAGCCATTTCACGCCGAGTTCGAGTGCTCCTTCAACCGTGTCGAAGAGAGCTTCCTCTCCCGCAGAGTGACCATCGGTGCGCTTGAGACCCCGACTTGTTGCCCAACGACCATTGCCATCCATCACTGCAGCGATGTGCACGGGGATGCGCGATGGGTCGATACCGGGGATGTCCACGGATGCGACGTTACCGCCGACCTGCGGCGACGCCGGTACCATCGTCGTCTCATGGGTGCCGCCGACCGACTTGTCGCTAACACCCGCGAGGCCCTCGAGCAGATCACCGCCCAATTGCCAGCGGGCGAACAACGTGCCGGGCAGATCGAAATGGCCGAGGCCGTCGCCCGTTCCATCGTCGAAGGCGATCATCTCGTTGTTGAAGCCGGAACCGGCACGGGAAAAACCTTCGCCTACCTCGTTCCCTGCATCATCTCGGGCCGTCGAGTCGTTGTCGCCACCGCAACCAAGACGCTGCAGGACCAGCTCGCGACAAAGGATCTCCCGTTCCTTTCAGAGCATCTTGATCACTCGTTCACCTTTGCGGTTCTCAAAGGTCGATCCAACTACATCTGTTTGCAACGAGTGCGAGAACTTGAAGCTGACGGCACAGAACAACTCGCGCTTGAGATCGGTGGGCCAAAACCGCCGTCGGAAGAAATAGCAGCGCTCGCTCGGTGGTCAACGATCTCGCTCACTGGAGACCGATCCGAACTGAGTAGTGAGCCCTCACCGCGAGCGTGGGCTGCGGTCAGTGTCGGGCCACGCGAATGCCCCGGCGCTTCAAAGTGTCCAAAGGGCGACGACTGCTTCACTGAGCGCGCCCGTCGCGCAGCGTCAGATGCTGACGTCGTAGTCGTGAATCTTCATCTCTATGGACTGCACCTCGCGACTCACGGTGCTGTGCTTCCCGAACACGAAGTCGTCATCATTGATGAAGCTCACCAGTTAGAAGACATTGTCGCGGCAACGTCTGGTGTCGAAATCACTGCTGGTCGTTTCACTACCCTTGCACGCAACATTGCGGCAATCATCGCCGATCCAGACATTGTGCGCGATGTGGATGAAATCGGATCAATGTGGCGTGATTCGCTCACTGAAGAACGGGGCCGACGCATTCGCGGGCAGCTCGATGGCGAACCGGCGCGGATTCTGACACTTGCCCGAGCCCGCATCGACAAAGCGATGACCGCGCTTCGTGCTATCCCCGATGAAAGTAAAGGCGATGTCACCGCTCGCAAACAGCGAGCGATGCAGGCCGCAACCTCGTTAATTGACGACATCAACTCGTGTCAGGAGATTCGAGCGAGTGAAGTTGCGTGGATTGAAGGAAGCGAGGAGTTTCCTGTGCTCCGTATCGCTCCCATCGATGTTGGTGAACTGCTCGATGAAACATTGTGGACTCAAACAACTGCAGTGCTCACGAGCGCAACGCTGCCTGTTGCCATTCCCCTTCAACTCGGTATTCCCGACACACGCTTCGAACGTGTTGATGTTGAAAGTCCGTTCGACTACCCCGAACAGGCGCTTCTCTATTGCGCTGCCCATATGCCTGATCCACGCAGTGCCACCTTCGATGACGCAATGCACGATGAACTTGAAGCGCTCATCACCGCAGCGGGTGGACGAACAATGGCGCTATTCACTAGTTACCGGGCTCTCAACCTCGCAGTTGAAGCGCTACGTGAACGCGTTGATGTTCCTATCCTGGGCCAGGACGATTATCCAAAGCCTGCGCTCATCGAACGATTCACTGATGATCCCGCATCCTGCCTGTTCGCGACCATGGGCTTTTGGCAAGGCGTCGACGTTCCGGGCGCAACCCTCAGCCTCGTCACTATTGACCGGCTTCCGTTTCCCCGCCCCGATGATCCGCTTTTGCAGGCTCGTCGCGAACGCGCACGGGCCGATGCATTCAAAGTTGTCGACATTCCGCGAGCCACAACACTTCTGGCTCAAGGCGCAGGGCGATTAATTCGCAGCACGAGCGATAAAGGCGTCGTTGCGGTCTTTGATCCCCGCATGGCAAAGGCGAGTTACCGATGGGATTTCGTGAACTCGCTTCCGCCGATGAAGCGAACCAAGGACCGAGCCGAGGTTGAAGCCTTCCTTGCGGGCCTCAACGAGAACGACTGATTCAGACGTTCAGAAGCCCAAACGGTCGAGTGCTCCAGCTTTGCGCTGCCAGTCCTTGTCGACCTTCACAAAGAGTTCGAGATAGGCCCCTTCAGGCAATTGCTCGCGAACGGCGATACCGACCTTCTTGAGCACCGAACCCTTGTGCCCGATCACGATGCCCTTTTGTGATTCGCGCTCAACGAGAATCTCGCACCGAATACGCGGCCATTCCCATTCCACGACTCGCGTTGCAATTGAATGCGGAAGTTCATCGTTTGTGACCGCCAGAAGTTGCTCACGTACTAACTCGGCAACCCAGAATGCTTCGGGAACATCAGTGACCATGTCGTCGGGATACCAAAGCGGCCCTTCAGGGAGGCGCGAAACGATCTCGGCCACCAACTTGTCAACACCCTTGCCGGTAACAGCCGAAACCGGGAAGTACGCAGACACATCAATCTGCTCCGCCGCGCGAGCCAATTGAGCGAGCACGTCGTCCGGCGATGCAAGGTCGGTCTTGTTCACGACGACGATGGCGTTCGACGGAACCTTCTCCGCAACAAAACGATCGCCAGGTCCAATCGGCGCGGTGGCATCGACGACAAGACACACAACATCGACACCACTGGTCATTTCTGATGCCGACTTGTTCAGACGTTCGCCCAACAACGTTCGCGGTCGATGAATGCCCGGGGTATCAACGAACACAATTTGGGTGTCGGGGCGGTTCAAGACGCCACGAATCTGCGTGCGAGTAGTTTGCGGTTTGTCAGAAGTGATTGCGACCTTCTGGCCCAGAATGGCGTTGAGGAGTGTCGACTTGCCCACATTGGGCCGGCCGACGATGGAGACGAAACCGGACTTCACTGGGACAACCGCTCGATCCTCACCATGCCGATTCGACGACCCTTCACCTGTTCTGCGCGAAGACGGAACTCGCCTTCGGTTGCACTTTCACCTTCGAACGGTACGTGACCGAGGAGGTGAAACATAAGACCACCAATTGTGTCCCAGTCCCCTTCCGGGAACTCTGCACCCACAAGCGAACTCACTTCATCGATGGACATTCGAGCTTGCACTCGCAGCGCTCCACCAGGAAGTCGCTCCACCATCGCATCTTCGTAATCGAATTCGTCAACGATTTCGCCAACGAGTTCCTCAATGAGATCCTCGAGTGTCACCAAACCGGCAGTGCCGCCATATTCATCAATAACAATTGCCATATGCGCTTTGCGGACTTTCATTTCCGAAAGCAGTTCAGAAATGCGCTTCGTCTCAGGAACGAAATACGCGCGCCGGGCGAATCGGAAGACTCCGACATCATCACGTCCTGCTCGAGAAGCGCGCACAAGGTCCTTCACGTAGGCGATTCCAGTGACATCGTCGATTCCTTCACCAAAAACGGGGACTCGACTGCGACCAGCAGCAAGTGCAGCCTCAAGAACTTCGGCGACCGTGAGCGAATTCGACAGCGCCAACATGTCAGGACGAGGAACCATCACTTCGCGACAAATCGTGTCGCCGAACTCGATGACCTGTTCGATGAGTTCACGTTCTTCTTCTTCAAGGATGTCGGCTGAAACGGCCTGATCGGCCAAGGCCAAAATCTCTTCTTCAGAGACGAACGGACCTTGTTTCAGCCCTTTACCCGGGATGATCACATTCGTGAGACCGATAAGAGCTTGCGCAATGAGGCGGAATGGCCAGAACCGAGTCATCCACCAAACAACGGGAGCAGCAATGCGTGAGGCTCGTTCAGTGTTTTGCACTGCCCATGTTTTTGGAATCGCTTCCGCAACCACGAAGACAACGACAACGTTGATGAATGTCGCGAGTACGAGGCCCCACGGACCAAACAGGCTGTCGGCAACCAAACCAACGAGAGTTGCTTGAACGAGTTGACAGACAAGCACAACCAAGAGCACGACATTGAGGAACTCTTCAGGATGAGCCACAAGTCGCAAAATCCGCTTCGATCCGAACCCGCCTCGTTCGCTAAGCGCCTGGGCCTTTGACACGGTCATACGAGTCAATGCGGTTTCGGCCAACGATAGAAAGATCGAAATAACCAAGAGGACGACGATTGCGAAAAGCATCCATCCGTCAGCAGAAGAGAACGTTGCCGCCAACACGGTCAGATGCCCGACCATGGATCAGCGGCAAGCGGGCCGTAGTGGGCCGCCAAAAGCTCTCGTTCACGAGCTTGCATCGCAGTTCGCTCCGCTTCTTCTGCGTGATCCATGCCAAGTAGATGCAAGATGCCATGCACAACAAGGAGCGCTATTTCGTCATCGAAAGAACCCGCGTGCGTGGGCGCGTTTCGCTCGGCGACCAACGGGCAGATGACGACATCTCCGAGCAAGAGTGGAAGATCCTCGGGATCGTTTTCGATGCGATCAGGGCCCGGGCCACCTGCATCGGGCCATCGTCCCGGCTCATTGGGATCGCCATCGATTGGGAACGACAGCACATCGGTTGGGCCGTCAGTTTCCATGAACCGTTTGTTGAGATCGCCGATTGTTTCCTCATCGACGAACATCACCGAAAGTTCGGCTTCGCCCTCAACGCCTTCATCGGCAAGCACAGAGAGAGCGAGTTGTTGCCACTTCTCAATAACAATCGGCAATGCATTTTGTTCGTCTGAGACGAACACAGTGACAACGCCATCGGCGGGACCGCGTCGCTTCAATCGGCGTCGACGAGGAGGTTCGTTCACGACTTGGGCGCGTTTTCGTACGCACTCACGATGTCCTGAACAATGCGGTGCCGCACAACATCCCCCGCCGAAAGCTTTACCCACTCAAGGCCTTCGATTCCCGAAAGCACCGGTTCAAGATCAAGAAGACCGCTACGACCACCTTGCACATCGATCTGCGTAGTGTCGCCCGTAATCACAACCTTCGAACCGAAACCGATGCGAGTGAGGAACATTTTCATTTGTTCCGGCGTCGTGTTTTGGGCTTCATCAAGAATGATGAATGAGCCGTTCAGCGTTCGACCGCGCATAAAGGCAAGCGGTGCGACTTCGACAGTTCCGCGCTCCAACATGCGCTGCGCGCCTTCGGCATCAAGCATGTCGTAGAGAGCGTCATAAAGCGGACGAAGGTACGGGTCGACCTTGGCCATGAGATCGCCAGGCAGAAAGCCGAGTCGCTCGCCGGCTTCAACCGCGGGACGAGTGAGGATGATGCGGTCAACCTCTTTGGCCTGCAGTGCTTGCACGGCCATGGCAACGGCGAGCCAACTCTTGCCGGTACCGGCAGGACCAACACCGAAGGTGACGATGTTCTTGCGGATGGCATCGATATAGCGCTTCTGTCCGCTCGTCTTCGGTCGAACCATACGACCGCGAGCACTTCGCAACACATCGGTCGTCAGAACCTCGCTCGGACGTTCGTCGGCTTTCACCATTTCAATGCTGCGGCGAACCGAGACAGGCTCGAGCACCTGCCCTTGCTGAAGAAGAACCACAAGTTCCTCAAACAACTTGCCAACAGTGCCGGCCTGATCTCCCGAGACTGTGATCTCGTTGCCGCGCACATGAACGTCGGCTTCGGGAAAGGCGTCTTCGATGAGCAAAAGCAACTCATCACGCTGGCCAAGAAGGCCGGTCATGAGGTGGTTGCCGGGGACATGGACGTTCACTGTTGTGCTGGGCATCTGGCTCGTAATCCTAGAAGGGCCAGAGGGCTCATCCCCCACGGAGGCTGAAGCCCGATGATCTGATGATGGACGCCATCTCCGATCCCGCCCTCCATCAACTCTTGCACTCGGCTCGAAGCGCCGATTCCGCCAGATCCCGAGCAAGTTTCGGGTCGCTCCACCGACACCGAGCAGAAGACGCCTCGCTCGTTGGGCTACTCGTGAACCTCGCCGAATGCAATGCATTTGTGTCTCTCGTGACGACAAGCGGCACCGAACGTCGAGGCAGGATCATCATCGCCGGCACCGGGGGCATCATGCTTCTCACAGGCAACACCAGTCGTTCACTCATCCGCCTTTCAGCAATTGCTTCGGTGCGCTGCGCAACACGACTGCGGCTTGATGGCGACGGATCGCCCCATGAATCAACCTCGTGGCCAACGCTTATTGCATCGCATGTTGACGATGGAGATGACCTGTCGCTTTCGCGCAACAACCAATTCGTTTTTGGGACCGTTCGGAGTTTGAGTCGATCAATCCTCATTCTCGACACTCACGACGGAGGGGTTTTCTACGCCGTCGTCGATGCAATCGACGAGCTCTCAATAAGCGTTCCCGGTTCGATCCGGCATGATTGAACGAAATCGTCAACATCGCCGCGCTTCAATCGGATCACACGCCCAAATCGATACGCCGGCAGCCGACCCTCGTCAATGAATCGATAAAGCGTGCGCGACTGGACACCGAGGTACTCCGCTGCGTCTGCTGTGCTCATCCATTCGATCGCATCACTCATCAGATTGACGAAGGTACGGGAAGAGCCTGCTTGAAGAAATGGGCCGCACGACCTCTTCCCCTGAAACTTCGACACCCGTACCTTGCCACCCCCACGACAGGTGACATGACCGGAGATCAATCGAGATGCGCCGTTCCACTACGACATCCCCCGAAACACTTCAACACCCATCCACAACGTTGAGTCGACACACAAGCATCCGACTCCCCCAGAAACCAAACAGTCGAACCATCGTCGGCGGACTCCTCGTCAGTGCTGCAGCACTCGCTGCATTCCTCACCGTCACCGGAGCCGGTGGCACGCCACAACAGTCAGTCGTCATTTCTCGCCGTCCACTTGCTGCGGGCGAACGACTTGACAGTTCGTCGCTTACGACGATGGCTATTGACAAAAGAACCGCCGATTCTCTCCCCGGATTCACTTCGATTGATTTGGTCATTGGCGCAGTTGCGCTCGCCCCGATTGGACAGGGCGAACTTCTCCAACAAAGCGCAGTCTTCACTGGCGGACCGCCCGAACCAACGAGGGAATTCTCGTTTCCGGTCGATCGAGACCGAGCTCTCAACGGCGACCTCCGCTCCGGTGAACGCGTCGATGTTCTCGCCACCTACGGGTCGGCCTCCGATGCAACAACAACGGTTCTGGCTCGGGACGCGAACGTCATCAGAATCACCGATGCAAAAACCGGAACTCTCGGCAACTCCGGCAAACTCATCATCACCCTGGCCCTGAGTTCCGCCGATCAACTTCTCGACGCAGCACACGCCGCTCAAATCGCGTCAATCACCGTCGTCAGATCCACACTCGCTGGCGACACCGCCGGCACTCGGTCTTCAACAACCGGTCCTCTCGCCCGATCATCGGCAGTACGACCATGATCGACGAACACTTCATTGTCCTCGGGGTTGCGCGTCCACGCACCTCATGGTTGGCCGATGTTGGGAGCTGGGCAAACTCATCGACCCTGCCCCTTGAATTCATTCGATGTGTCTCCGTCGACGAGGTCCGTTCCCGCCTGCTTTCCAATCGACGCCATTCCGCCGTACTCCTCGGAGAGGATTGCGTTGGCATCGATCGAGACATCATTGATTCGGCCCGTGAAGCAGGTTGCGCCCCGATCGTTATCACTGAGACGTCCGCGCGTCGAGACTGGATTTCGCTCGGAGCGGTATGCACCTTGACCAAACCCGTCGGGCCCGATCAGCTTCTTTCTGCGCTTCGTGACCACGCGATTGGAATCGATCGACCAACTCCAAGACAACAACCCCACTCCGGTTCCGTTCCTTCGGCGAGTGGCCTCCTCATCACAGTTCTCGGACACGGAGGAACCGGTACGTCGACCACCGCCATGGCCCTCGCTACACATCTCGCAGAGAACCCACCAATTCTTTGCGGTTCATCTGGGTCACGGGTCGCCCTTATCGACACAAGCCTCAACGGAGACCAAGCGCTCCTCCATGACCTGGGTGACGTCGTCCCAGGTCTTCAGGAACTCGTCGACCTCCATCGAACAACCAATCCGTCAAACGACGAAGTCCGAAATCACTTTTGGTTTAGCCCCAAACATGGCTATGACGTCCTCCCGGGCCTTCGCCGGCATCAGGACTGGTCAACACTTCGACGACGCACCACATTGGCAGCGTTGGCTTCGATCCATCGCTGCTACGACGTAGTCCTCGCAGATGCCGACGCAGACTTCGAAGGTGAACAGCAAACCGGATCTATCGATGTTGAAGATCGGAATTTGCTCTCGAGAGAACTTGCTGCTCACGCCGACCTCGTCGTGCTCACCACTCGTCCCGGAATCGTCGGCGTCCGTCGAACGCTCCAAACTCTCCGCGACCTTGCCGAGATCGGTGTCGAGACAAGCCGCATTCTGCTCGTTGTCTTAGGTGCACCACGATCAACGCGCCAACGTTCGGAACTCAATCGGACACTCGCGCGCCTCTTTCGCGAAGCGCTCCCGTCGCACGAACTTCCCACCCCAGTGATGGTTCCTTTCCGTCGAGACCTCGAACCTTTACTCCACGATGGAAGCCCGCTCCCACGTTCTGCGTTCAGTTCAATCACTGCAGCGGTCACTGATCTGCTCCGAGTCATTGAACCCACAGGATCAGAAATGGCATTCCAACCAGCCCCAATTGCCGTAGTTCCAGGACACCTTGGAAGGACAGCATGAACATCGCACCACTCATTGATGTTGAAACATCAGTCCAGGCTCGCGCAAAGAATGACGCCATCGACCTCGCATCTCCCGGCGGCCACGAACGCTTACGAGCCCTCATCGATGAAGAGTTGCGTCGATGGGATGACGACGTGCGTCACGGCCGACGGTCGATTGCAATCACGAATCCTGAAACTCTTGCGTCGCGCGCCTGGCGAAATCTCGTGCAATACGGACCACTCACTGATTTGCTCAACGATCCCGACGTTTGGGAGATCGAAATTAACGCACCGACAGAAATTTTTGTGAAGCGTCATCGCGGTACGAACGGCTACCACCATGAAACGTTCCACGACGATGAGCACGTCATTCGCACACTCACCAAACTTCTCGACGACTCTTCAACGAGTCACCGCAAACTTGACGCCACCGAGGGCCTACAAGACGCGCAGCTTGATGATGGTTCTCGGCTGCACATTGTCCACGGCGATCTTTCTCGTGGCGGCCACCTCATGGTCAACATTCGGCGCTTCACGGGCGTGCCGTTCACACGGCTCGAACAACTTGTTTCTACCGACACGCTGAGTTCGAGCGCAGCGACCTTTCTTGCTGCTGCGATTCGCTGTGGGACAACTGCCCTCTTCGCGGGTGCTCCCGGTTCAGGGAAGACCACACTTCTGTCTTGTTGCCTAGGCGAACTCCACCCTGCGAAACGTGTTGTCATCGCCGAAGAAGTCTTTGAGGTCGATGCACCTCTCCCGAACGTGGCCAGTATGCAAACCCGCGCTGCCCGTGCCGACAGACCGGCGATTGATCTTCGGCGGCTTGTTTCAGGATTTCTCCGAATGGCTCCAGATGTTGCTGTGGTCGGTGAAGTCCGCGATCGAGAAGCACTCCCCCTTCTACTTACCCTCTCCTCTGGCATCACTGGCTTTACGACCATTCATTCAGCTCATGCACGAGGGGCACTTTCTCGTTTGCGATTCCTGGCGGAACTTTCCGACGCCGGATCACTGCCGCATGGGGCACTCACGACACTGGTCTCTGATGCCATCGACATCGTCGTGTTCAGCCAACGGACCACAACCGGTCCGAAAGTGAACGAAATCATTGCCGTAGAGGAACAACTCGTTGATGCGACGAGCGGAGCATTCACCGTCACCGATCTCTACACCCGCGAATCACCGAACGATCCGCTGATCTGGACAGGACTCGTGCCACAACGACTATCGACGCTTTTCGCTAGTGCAGGCGAAGATCTCGGATCGGTGCTTCGATGACAGCGCTGTTGCTTGCGGTCATCGCTGGTTACGGCACTCATCTCCTCTACACCGCACACCTACTGGGTTGGTCGGGAGTAGCACCGGCGCCAACAGCAACGAAAGAACATCGTCGTCGACTCACAAGTTCCGAATGGATGAACCAAGCCGGGCTCGGCTCGGTGGGCATAAGCGAATTTCTCCTCGCAATGAGCTCGATGTTTCTCTTGGGCGCACTCCTGGCACTCGCACTTTTTGGTTCTGTGCTTCCAATGCTGGCCGGGGGGTTCTTTGCTGCGTCGTTTCCGATAGCGGCGTATCGACAGCGCCGTCGCAATCATCTTGCAATTGCGCAAGACGCGTGGCCGCGAATGATTGAGGAACTACGACTACTCACTTCTTCAGTAGGGCGTTCGCTGCCACAGGCACTGTTCGAGGTCGGGGCGGCAGGGCCCGAAATCATGCGTCCAGCATTTGAATCTGCACTTCGGGAATGGATGCTTACAACTGACTTCGAAAAGACATTGCGGGTTCTGCGCGACCAACTCGCTGATCCAACCTGCGACGCAACCTGCGAGACCCTCCTCATTGCGCATGAACTCGGAGGAACGGGAATCGACCGCCGTCTGGCCGATCTTGCCCAAGACCGACGCGATGATGTCGCCTACCGAAAAGACGTTCGCGCCCGCCAATCGGGTGTTCGCTTTGCTCGTCGATTCGTGTTGCTTGTTCCGCTCGGGATGGCCGCTGCTGGACTCGCAGTCGGAAACGGTAGGAGTGCGTACATCACTCCGCTCGGCCAACTCGCCGTTCTGACCGCGCTTGCGATGATGGCGGTGTGCTGGCGCTGGGCCGGGCGAATGTTACGTCTGCCCACTGAGGATCGAGTCTTCGCGTCATGAAGCAGCCACTCGCATTTTCCCTCCTGTTCGCTTGGCTTGGTCTCACACTGCTCTTCGGCCAATTGCGCTGGTTCAGACGACGTCCTCTCGTCGACAGAGTTCGACCGTACGTCTTTGGACTTTCGGTTCCCACCGCCACCAATGACGGAAACGCACTTGTCCAACTACTCGGACCACTCGCTCGGGACTCTGGCGCAGCACTAGCGAAGTTCGCCGGCGTCAACGAGGACCTTGCAACGAGACTCGAACGGATCCACAGCACTCTTGACCCAACCGAATTCCGACTTCGCCAACTTGGTTGGGCAACCGCCTCGATGAGTGTGGCAGTTCTCACGGTTTTAGCAATCTCGCCTCCACCTGCTCTTTTGGTGCTTCTCCTCGCTGGAGCCCCCGCACTCACGTTCCTCGTCATCGAGTCTCAACTCTCAAAACGCTCAAATCAATGGAAACGATCGCTCATCCTTGAGTTGCCGGTCGTGAGCGAACAACTCGGAATGTTGCTCTCGGCTGGCTACTCATTAGGAGCAGCTCTGCAACGACTCTCCCGACGTTCCTCCGGAGCAGTTGCTCAAGATCTCCGACGAGTCATGACTCGAATCACCCATGGCATCGACGAGAACTCTGCACTTCGCGAGTGGGCTTCAACGGCAGACGTCCCAGCGGTCGGACGACTTGTTGGCGTGCTCGCACTGAACCGCGACGCCAGCGACCTTGGCCACCTCATCACTCAGGAAGCTCGCGCCGTTCGAGCCGAAGTCCATCGGGATCTCGTTGAAACGATTGAGAAACGCGCGCAACAGGTTTGGATTCCCGTGACAGTCGCAACGTTGGTACCTGGGCTCTTGTTTCTCGCTGTCCCATTCACCGAAGCACTTCGACTTTTCACATCCACCTAAACCAGCGCCCTCGTTTCTTGCAGTCATTCCCACAAAATCAACAAGGAGCAGTCATGGAAGAACAGCACCCCGAGACAACGAACGACATCGGTGTTCCGAAAAGCGCCGAACGACGCCGACGATTGAAAGGCGAACGCGGCGAGGGGGTCATCTCCGCTGCAATTGCCGTATTGATCATGGCCTTCCTCGGAGCCGCGATGTGGGTTGGCTTCCAGCAGATGTGGAAGACCACCGAAGCGACGACAAACGACAAGATCACCCAGATCGGATCCGAATGACGTCAGGTCGGAAGAATGAGGTCGGCTCTGACACCGGGGCCGGCCTCATCTCGACGATCGCAGGACTCCTCGTCTTTCTCGCACTACTGCTGTTCGCTACACAGACATTGATCGCGCTCTATGCACGATCCGCGACCACAAGCGCCGCCTACGAAGGAGCGCGTCTCGTGGCCGGCGCTCGAACATCACACGATTCCTCGCCCGTGCCTGACGAGGCTCGATCTCGTGCCGAAGACACGATTCGCTCACAACTCGGCTCCTTCGGGAACCGAGTTGAGCTCGATTGGTCGGCAAGCACGTGGGACACCGTCGCAGTCACGGTGCGCGCTCAGCCTCCAGGGTTTCTTTGGGAAAACCTCAAACGAGGCGGGGCCCCCCGCATCGAGCGGACTGTTCGTGTCCGTGTGGAGCAAATGCAATGAGTCGCGAACGGCTGACTGGCGACAAGGGACAGGTGGGCGGGATCGAGGCTATTCCCTTCGGCATTCTGACCTTCGTCATCGCAATGCTCGTCATCGCAAACGTCTGGGGCGTCATCGATGCCGACCTTTCGACCACAAGTGCTGCACGCGAAGCAGTGCGCGCTTTTGTTGAGGCACCCGATGAAGCCACCGCTCAGACCCGTGCGGAATCGGCTGCCCGTCAAGCATTTCAGGGACAAGGAAGAAGCTCCGACTCAACATCTATTTCGATTGGGTACTCCGGATCACGCGGCTGGTCGCGGTGCAGCCGTGTCACAGTCACGGTACGTCACCCGGTGCACGCACTTCGCGTTCCAATTATCGGAGGCTTTGGTCACGGATTCGACGCAATCGCGTCGGAGAGCGAAGTCATCGATCCATTCCGAAGTGGACTGCCCGGAGATGCACAATGCTGAGACGACACAGGGCCATTCGTACACAAACAACTAACTCGTCCCATCGGGTGCGTAAAGACCGCGGATCCGTACTCATGCTTATGCCCGTCGCTGTCTTGATCATGTTCGTACTAGGCGCGATCACGGTAGATCTCACTGCAGTGCGCGCTGGACAACAGGATCTTGTCGCTGCGGCAACTGATGCAGCGAATGATGCAGCAACGGCTGGTCTCGATGAAACTGCATTTCGATCAGGCCGCGGCTACCAACTTGACCCAACTCGAGTGTGGCTTATCGCCGTCGAAGCGCTCGCCACGAAAGGCATTCTCGACAATCTCGAGTCTGGTCCGGACGTCACAATTAACCCCGACGGTTCCGTAACTGTTTCGCTAGCGAAACGAGTGCCGCATCTCTTTGCCCGCGCCATCCCAGGCGCACCTGACGACCAACTGGTGAAGGCGTCGGTGACGGCCGCCGTGCAACAGCGTTAGTTGTTGAGAGGCACCTACGGAGCGTTTGCCCTCGACAGCAGCTAGGCCATGGAGGAATGGGTTGCAATAAGCAGCCCGATCAACGACGCGGGAAGTCCGAAGTCGTAAATCAGGACAAGCGAATTGCCTGGCTTGAAGTTCTTGTCACGAACCATCAGCACGATGTGTTGGACACCAGCGAGCACCAAAAACATCGATGCAACGACGGTCATGATTAGCCAGGTGTCCCAACCGCGCGAGGCAGCGAGAATTCCGCCGATGCCGAGACCCCATGACGCGAATCCGAGTTCGTATTGGAAACCATTCGTCTTCCAACCAATGCCCTCAGCTGTCGACTTCGCGAAAACCGTATGCATGAATCCGCTCACAATGAACTGGATACCGGCGGGAAGAAACAGCATCCAACGCATCGCCTCTTCAGCGAACTGATCACCTGATGCTCCCCCAAACGGCGACAAACCGAATGCGGCAAACACCCACGCCAAAACAACTACAAGTGGAAGAACCAAGATGCCCATGGGCGAAGCGTAGGAGAGACCAGCCTTCCGCTTCGTGATTCATTTGCGACCTACGCTGCCGACATGAATGCGATCGCGATTTTGCTCGCGCTTCTCGCTGCGATTACCGGCGCAGGGGCTGCCGTCTTCCAAAGTCGCGGCGCACGTTCGGTCTCTCCACCGCCATCAAACGCGGCGCGATTGCTTTTGATCCTTTCGCGCAAACCGATCTGGCTTTTGGGTGCTGGCCTGGCCGCAGTTTCGGGGGCGTTTCACGCTGGTGCCCTGAGTCGCGGATCGCTGGTCGAGGTTGAGTCGATCTTGGTCACATCGCTTCTCTTCGCCCTCGCCCTGGGCTCTGTCGTTGCCGATGCAAGGGTTTCTCGGCGCGATTGGTTCGGTGCGATCGCGACAATTGGCGGCCTCGTCATGTTTCTCCTCTTTGCCGATCCCCAAGATGGCGTGTACGAACTCCCGACTCGAACAGCGATAATCGGAGTCGTCGCTTTTGCAATTGTCATGACAGTGCTTGTCGGCAGTGCAATGCGATCCAAGACACCAAACGTTCGCGCTTCACTCTTTGGTGCGTCCGCAGCCGTTTCGCTTGGCTCCGCCGCGGTGATGATGAAAGTCATTGATACGAATCTGGCAAATCACAACGGCCTCCTCACCTTCCTGCCCGCGCTTGCGTTTCTCGGGGTCTGCGAACTCGGAGCACTCCTTCTCCAGCAGGTCGCATTTCGCCAAGGAAGCCTCGCCGCCGCCCTTGCTCCGTTCGTTGGCGGCAATCCCCTTGTCGCTGGCGCAGTCGGCATCGTCGTTTTCGAAGAGCGGTTCCATCACAGCATCGGCGACCTCCTTGGCTCCCTTGCTGGAATCGGCCTCGTGCTTGCCGGAATCGCCGTTTTGGCATCTTCGCCACTTGTGGCCGCCGGTTCTGGAGAGACCACAGACACCCAATATCGAACGGACTAAGCCCGACGAAATCGGATTTCCGGAGTCGAAGGTGGCGTTCATGCCCGTCTCTATTAGTGTTCCGTGACCGACGACACGTCGCCGACCGTCTCAGCACCTACCAAGGGGATCCGCATGACACTCGAGGGAATTGACCTCCTCGACCTCGACCGCTTCCAGCGACTCGAGCACTACGAAATGTTTGACCGTCTTCGCGCCGAAGACCCGGTGAGCTGGCACGAGTATCCGGGCGCTCAAGGCTTCTGGAACGTGGTGAAGCACAAGGATCTCGTAACGGTCAACCGCGACACCGGACTCTTCTCGTCTGAAGCAGGCGGCATCTCAATCCTCACGCCCGAGGAGTTCCCCGGCGAAGCGCAGGGCATGGACCCTCGCGGCCTCATGATGCTTTACACCGATCCGCCCAAGCACACGCGCTACCGCCTTCTTGTAAACAAGGGCTTCACGCCGCGCATGATCGGCCTGCTTGAGAAGTACCTCCAGCACCGCGCCATCCTCATCGTCGACAACATCATTGAGCGCGGTTCGTGCGACTTTGTTGTCGACTTGGCCTCGGAACTTCCGCTTCAGGCCATTGCCGAAATCATGGGTGTTCCCCAGGAAGACCGCATGATGCTGTTCGACTGGTCGAACCGCATGATCGGCCTCGATGATCCCGAATACGCGAACGAAGACGGCGCCGCTGCTTCGGGCGAGTTGTTCATGTATGTCAACGAGCTTGGCAAGCAGCGTGCAAGCGATCCGCGCGACGACATCGTCACCAAGCTGATCAACTCTGAGATCGAAGGCGATCGCCTTTCGGAGCTTGAATTCGACATGTTCATGATGCTGCTTACGGTTGCTGGCAACGAGACCACTCGTAACACCACTTCGTGGGGTATGTGGGCGCTTATGCAGAACCCCGACCAGTACGCAGCACTTGCAGGCGACATGGACGGCAAGATCGATAACGCGATCGAAGAAATCCTTCGCTGGGCAACGCCGGTGTACCACTTCCGTCGCACCGCCATGGATGACACCGTCATCGGCGACAAGGAAATCAAGAAGGGCGACAAGGTCGTCATGTGGCATATCTCTGCCGACCGTGACGAAGAAGTCTTCGATGATCCCTATCAGTTCAACATCGACCGTTTCCCGAACGAGCACATCGCATTTGGTGGCGGCGGCCAGCACTTCTGCCTTGGAGCAAACCTTGCTCGAATGGAACTCAAGCTGATCTTCAAGGAGATCCTTGAGCGGATTCCCGACATGCGCCTTGCTGGCAACGTCGACATCCTGCGTTCCAACTTCATTGGTGGCATCAAGCACATGCCGGTGACCTTCACCGAAGGCGCACGACGCAATCCTGCGCCGCTCGCCACCGCCTAACAGACGAGCAACACGACTACGCCGGGACTGACTCGTCGCTGCGCTGATAGCCAGCGACGAGATCGGTCTCGGCGTTTTTCGTTGGGAAGCCGAACCACACCACAGTTAGGCCGACAAGCATTGCAACGATGCCAACAGCAAATGCTGCGGTTTGGCCATCAACGAAGGATTGACGTGCAGCGGAGACGATCTGATCGGCATACTGCGGATACTGCACGGCGAGATTCTCGGCACTCGAGTAGGACTTTGTTAGTTGCGACACAACCGAGTCATTAATTGTTGACGGAGCGTCGTCAATCTGCGTTGTAAACGCTTTCGCATATCCTGCAGTGAGCACCGCACCAAGTATCGATTGAAGAATTGCACCGCCAAGGTCACGCTGCAGATCTGCGGTTGCCGACGCCATGCCAGCACGAGCAACCGGTACCGATTCGGTCAGCGACTTTGAAGCGGGCGGTCCGGCGAGACCAACACCGATGCCGAGTAGCGAATAGGCAAGACCAACGACGACATAGGAAGCATTCTGCTTCCACAGCAGCAGCATGACGACAAATCCAAGACCCACCGCGACAAAACCAGCAAGCAGCGCGTCGCGTGAACCTCGACGCTCAATCAACCAAGCAGAAACTGGCGCAGCAACCACCATGAAGATCGCTGTCGGAAGAATCGCCATACCTGCCTGCCACGTTGCGTAGCCCAGGACGTTCTGCAAGTACTGCTGACCAATGAACATGGCGCCGACGAGCGCTCCAAACACCAACATCCCCGCAACTGCAGCAACCCAAAATGTGCGACGTGATGCGACCTTGAGGTCATAGAGCGGCGCTGCCACGCGACGCTGGCGCAGAACAAAAGCACCGACCGCTGCAACCGCGACCAGGCCGACGATGATTGCTGAGGTTTGAGAATCAGGATTCGGCGCAATGGTGATCGCCACCACAGCAGCCGCAACCATCACCACCGAAAGCAAACCACCAAAGTTGTCCACCGGCTCTGTTGTCTCGTTGACATGCGCCGGGACGTACAACCAGGCAGCGATGAAACCAGCGATGGCGAGCGGAACGGTGATGAGAAACACCGAACCCCACCAAAAGCGAACCAGTAACAGACCAGCGACAAGTGGCCCTGCCGAAGACATTGCGCCACCAATGCCAGACCACAACGCGATCGCTTTTGTCCGGGGTGACCCCGTCCAGAGCGCAGTAATAAGTGCGAGAGTCGTAGGAAACGCCATACCTGCGGCCACACCACCAACGATGCGCGCAAACGCCAGCACGCCGATAGTCGGAGCGAAGCCGGCAAGCAGACAGGCCGGAACCGACAGACCCATGCCGAGTAGCAGCATCGCCTTTCGGCCATAGCGGTCGCCGAGTGCGCCAAGCCACAACACCGTCGCAGCAAGACCAAGGGAGAACCCAACCGCAACCGCATTGATCGCTGTTTGCGATGCATCGAAATGTCGACCGATATCAGGAAGCGCAACATTCGCAACTGCAAGATTCAGGTTCGCCACTGTGGCGACTCCGATCAATGCTGCGAGGACGATTCCTGCCCGAGCCGGAACGCCACCAGTGGTTGAAGAAGTCGCTGCCATCGGGCGAGTCTTGCCGACGGGGTCCTCTTCGCAAGAACCTTGACATAGTCCAAGACTTTCCCTACGGTTCGGGCATGCCCAGCGCCGCGTCGGTCGCCGAAACCGAACGATCCCTCGAACGGCTTTTCCGACTCACCGTGAACCGAGCCATTCATCACCGCCAAACCGCGGCAATTGGCGTCGAGGTCACTCGTGCTGGCTACGCGATCTTGCGCACGCTGGCCGACTCGGGCGAGTTGCCCATGGGACAGCTCGCCCGTCGATGTTCGATGGACCCTGCGGCAGCAAACCGACAAGTTCGCGTCTTAGAAGATGCCGAACTCGTAGAGCGCGGCACCGACCCCAACGATGCCCGACTCGCCGTTGCCAGATTGACGGTGCAAGGCAAACGCACCCATGACCGCATTGTGGAGTTGCGCGTTGAACAAATGACCGACGTGCTCGACACATGGAGCGAGCACGACTGCACCGAACTTGTTCGCCTTATCGACCAATTGGTCGCCGACCTACGTTCCACCCCAATCCGAACTGATTCATTCACTACGAAGGAGCAGCCATGAGCCGCATAAACAGCGACCGCCGAATCGATTACGCCGGTTCCGTCCATGATGATCGCGAGATCGATGCAGTCGTCGAAGTTCTCCGCGGTGGTCCCACTGCCATGCGCATCGGTAAGAACGTCAAGGCGATGGAACGTCGCGTGGCCGATCTTTTTGCCAAGAAGCGCGGTGTCATGTGCAACTCGGGAAGCTCAGCGCTGTACCTGGCGTATGAAGCAATCGATCTTCAGCCAGGTGACGAGATCGTCACGAGTTCCGTCACCTTCTCAACCGATGTCGCACCAGTGGTACGCAAGGGTGCAGTTCCAGTTTTCGTCGACGTCACGCCTGACACCTTCCAGATCGATGTCAATCGCATCGAAGAGATGGTGACCGAGAAGACGAGGGCGATCCTCGCCCCGAACCTCATCGGCAACTGCCCGGACTGGGACGTCATTCGCGACATTGCTGATCGCCACAACCTTCTCGTGATCGAAGACTCGTGCGATGCCTTGGGTCAGACGCTTCGTGGAACGTCAACAGGTACTCGCGCCGATATTTCCCTCACGAGTTTCGCCCTCTCACACATCATCACTGCAGCCGGCACCGGCGGCATGGTGTGTTTCGATAATGACGAACTCGCTGACCGTGCGCTGCTCTTCCGCCGTTGGGGCCGCCGCTCTGAGCTCCAACTCTTTGGTTCGCTGAAAGGAAAGGTCAATCGCTTCTTCAGCGAACTCGATGACGGCCTTGAGTACGACAACATCTTCATCTTTGATGAGAACGGTTGGAACTTCGAGCCTTCTGAACTTTCCGCTGCATTTGGCCTCGTTCAGCTCGACAAGTTGGACGAAAATCTCGCTCGCCGTCAGCGCAGTTTCGCGATTACGAGTTCACATCTCGCGAAGTACCCACACTTGTTTGTCCTTCCCCAACTCACCGAAGGGATCGAAACGGGCTGGCATATGTTCCCGTTCATTATTCAGCCTGACTCCGGAATCCGTCGCGCCGAGCTTCAGCAGTGGATGGAATCCCACGGCGTCGACACTCGCATGGTTTGGACCGGCAATATCACAAGGCAACCAATGCTCCGCGGCCAAGAGTTCCGTGTTCCCTCCGACGGACTGCCCAATGCCGATCGGGTGATGGAGTGGGGCCTCATTGTTCCCAACAACCACTCACTGTCCGACGCAGATTGTGACTACATCGGCGAATGTATCGACGGATTCGTCACTGAAAAGGGTTTGTGATGGCTGGCCGCTTCGCAGGTCGTCGTGTTGTCGTGACCGGTTCAAGTCGCGGCATCGGTGCTGGCATTGCCGAACGCATGGCAGCCGAAGGCGCAAACATCGTCTTGACGGCACGCACACTTGACCAGCACGAACGACTTGAGGGAAGCCTCAACTCGACTCGAGATCGACTTGCGCGCTTCGGCACTCAAGTTGAAATCATCGTTGCCGATCTCACTGATCCTGAAGATCGCCTCCGGGTCATCCCTGAAGCGGCCGAAGCACTTGGTGGACATATCGAAATTCTGGTCAACAACGCCGCCGCGTCGATCCAAGCTCCGCTTACCGGGTTTTCGGTAAAGCGCCGCAACATTATGTTCGAGGTCAACGCAAACGCTCCTCTTGATCTTTCACTCGCCGCCGCACCAGCAATGGTTGCCGCTGGTGAAGGTTGGATCGTCAATCTGTCGAGCGGAAGCGCAAAGTTGTGGGGCGGACCTTCCGAACCAATCGTTCCAACCTCGGTCAACATCTCGGCCTACGGCGCAACCAAAGCTGCTCTCAATCGACTCTCTAATGGTCTGGCTATGGAACTCTACGGAACGGGAGTTCGCGTCAACACTGTCGAACCGCGCGCCGCTGTCCTCTCCGAGGGTGCGGCTGCCCTCGTCGGTGATCGCTTGCGCCCTGATCAGATCGAGTCGATGGAAGCAATGGTCGAGGGAACACTCGTACTGTGCGATTGCGATCCCGACGTCACCGGCCGCATCACCGTGAGTCTCGACAACATCGAGGAGTTCGGTCTCGAAGTACGAAACCTCGACGGCTCGCCTCGCTCGTAACCGCTGACTTCGCAGAGGTCGCACCCGGGGGCCTTTACGGAGAAGTGCAATTTCGGCAGGTAGTAGCGTAAAGCCACTCTCAACCTTCCCGGAGGAACCAATGTCGTCATCACTTGCAGGCCGCTCAGCAATCGTCACCGGTGGCGGCACCGGCATCGGCGCAGCCTGCGCCACTCGTCTTGCCCAGGACGGCATGAACGTGACCATTTGCGGCCGCACCGAGAGCAAGCTCACCGAGGTTGTTGATCGCATCAAGGCCAGTGGCGCGTCAGGCCAAATCCGTCATCAGGTCACCGACGTCACTGTTGAAGCCGATGTCGCTGCACTCGTTGCAAACCACGTCGACGCCTTCGGTGGCCTTAACGGATTCGTCGCAAACGCCGGTGGTGGTGGTGGCATGGGCCCGTACCACCTGCTCGACACCGACGAGTTCTTGCGTGTCCTCCACCTCAACGTGCTTGGCACGATGCTTTCAGTGAAGTACTCCGCCGCCCACATGGTCGCAGCAGGTGGCGGTTCGTTTATTGGAATGTCCTCGCTCGCAGGCCACATTCCCCATCCGATGTTCGGCGCCTACTGCGTCTCAAAGGCCGGCATCGAAGAAATGATGCGTAACGCGGCGAATGAATACGGCGAAACCAAAGTTCGCTTCAACGCCATTCGCCCTGGCTTCATCTCCACCGAAATTATGGAAGGCATTCCGCGAGAATCAGCGGTGTATGACTCGTACATCGTCAACACGCCACTCAACGATGTCGGTGAACCTGAAGACGTCGCCAATCTCGCCCGCTTCCTTCTGAGCGACGAAGCCCGCTGGATCACCGGCACCACGATCAATGTCGATGGCGGGCACCACCTGCGTTCTGGCCCCGACTTCCGCTCGTTCATCGAGCCGGCAATCGGTCACGACGCAATGGTCGGTCGTATGTCGTGAAGCTGGGCCTCTATTTCGACCTTCGAAACCCTGCACCTTGGGACCGACCGTGGCCCGAGGTGTACGGGAAGGCACTCGATCTTGTTGTCGAAGCCGAACGCCTCGGCGCCGCTTCGGTGTGGTTCTCCGAGCACCATCTCTTCGACGATGGCTATTTGCCGCAGCCGCTCACATTCGCCGCTGCTGCGGCAGCTCGAACCTCGCGGGTGCGCATCGGAACCGCCGTCCTTGTTGCTGCGCTTCGTCCGGCAGTCTTAGTTGCCGAGGAAGCAGCAGTCATCGACCAGATCTCCGGCGGACGCCTCGAGCTCGGCATCGGTGCCGGCTACAGCGTTCCCGAATACGAGCTCTACAACACTGACATCACCAAGCGTTACGGACTCACCGACGCTTCCGTCGCCGAAATCCGTCGCCTCCTCGATGGCGGAATCGTCACTCCCCCAGCGGCACAGAATCCGTTCCCAATCTGGCTTGGCTATCAAGGACCGCAGGGTGCAAAGCGCGCAGGCCGCCTTGGTGTTGGCCTCTTAAGTCTCGATCAAGCACTCCTTGATCCCTACCGTGAAGGACTCGTTGAGGCCGGTCACGATCCTTCGTCTGCACGCACCGGAGGAATGCTCGACATCATCGTCGCCGATGATCCCGAAGAAGCGTTCGAGCGCATACTCCCCCACTACGCGCACCAGTTGAACTCCTACCGAGCTGCCGCCGTGGCCGGTTCTGGTCGCGAGGCTCCAAGAGAAATCACTGTCGAGAAACTGCGCAGTGGCGCAGCACAAAAGGGACAGATCCCTGGTCTTCGTGTTCTGACGCCCGCAGATGCGGTTGCAGCGATCCGCGAGGCAACTGAAGGTGCGCCAGTTGAGCATGTGTATTTGTGGGCCAGTGTTGCGGGCATGCCCGATGAACTTGTCGAACGCCACGTCGAACTCACCTGTACACAGGTTGCGCCAAACCTCTAACGACTGACGTCTCCTCAGTCAGCTTCTGGAAGTGACGGCAACAGCCCGATGTTGCGGGCGATTTCTTGTGCTTCGTGGTAACTACCGTTCTTTTCGGTCATAGCACCGGTTGTCGCCAGCCACGCAATCGCTGCGCCGACGACTGCCGGTTCGACGCCGCGCGACGCAATCTCGCCAAGTTCGGTGACCATCTTCGTGCGTTCAGTAGCGACAAATCCAGGGTCGACAGTGAACGCGGTGATCCCTTGATCGCCGTATTCAAACGCTAAACGATCGGCAGCACGATGAAAGCCGGCTTTCGACGCGCAATAGGCCAGTTGCGGACCACCCTGACCAATCGGGAACTTCAGCTTCCACTTTCCGGAACCAGAACCGATATTGATCACCACGCCTCCACCACGCCCCACCATGTGCGCGACCTGAGGCTGCAACAACAACAATTGCGCCGTGAGATCGCCCCACATTTGATTGATGAGATCATCAGGATCGGTATCAAGGAAATACTTTGGACCACCACCGGTGACGTAGATCGCGTTGTTCACGACAACGTCAAGGTGACCGAGGCCAGCGATTGCCGACTCCACTGCGGGAACAAGCGCGTCACGGTCAAGAAGATCAAGTGGGACCTGCACGGCACGGCGACCAAGCGCTTCAATCTCCTCCGCAGTTGACGCCAAACTCCCCGGAAGCACTTTTCCATCGTCAGTGAGCGCAGTCGGATCTCCATCCGACACCGTCCGCGCGGTAATCGCGACATCGAACCCTGCTTCGGCGAACGCAATCGCGGTCGCCCGACCAATGCCTCGGCTGGCGCCCGTGACGAGAACCGTTCGCGAGGACGAACTCATTGGCCAATCTCCCAAAGCGACTGGCCTCGAGCCTCACGGAACAACCGACGTGCGTCAGGGAATGAATGGTTGTCGTGGTCTTCGCCCCAAGTCGTTATCCCATCGAATGACCAACGAGTCAGACAATTGATTGTGTAGAGGTTCGGATTAATGAGGAACCCAAGTGAGTTTGTTGTTTCGCCACGAGCGTTGAACTCACGTCCAAGTTCATCGACACCGTCAAGTTCGACAATGAGCGGGAAGCCTTCACCGTCGCGTTCGATGACCCGACGCTCACCACTTTTCAACTTCGCCCACTCACCGTCTCGCATGTACGAGCCGTGAATAGCGATAGCGCCGGTGCCGAAATCCATGGTGATGGCATGGAATGCATGCGTGTCTGAAGCAGTGGCGTAGCTGTAACCGCCACGCATCGTCGCTCCCCCATGAATACCTTGCCCGAACTGTGGTCGTGGCCCCCACGAACGATCACGGAACCCATAGTCATCGACAGCAATCGTCTCGCCGTGCAAACCAATCGTGCCCTGGTAGCGACAGGGCTGGTCCACGTGCGATTCACCGAGCATGTTGGGCGCAACGATGCCGGTGACGATGAGATCGACGTGGATTTCATCGCCACCGTCAGGATCGTCGTAACGAACGCGCCACTTCTTTTGTGGCTCAAGACATTCATAACGAATGCCATTGGCCAGCGTGAGGTCGGTCAGTTTCTGGTCGACAAGCGGTAGATGCCAGAACTGCTTCGCGTACACACAGGTTTCGGGCCGTTCATTACGACCATCCCAAAAGAACGCGCCGCCAGCAGCGACACCTTGATTGGTTTTGAAATACGGGTACAACTGACCAGACAAGTTCCGTTCAGGAACGGCGAAGGTAAACCAACAGGTTTCTGTCCACTCGGGATCGTCGGATGTCGGCGGGTGAAACTCGTCGTCAGGATGCATAACGATCAGCTGAATGCCAGACCAGTGACCATCGCTGAGCTCAGGCCACTATCAACGTGCAGGTTCTCTCCATTGATGAATGCAGCGGCATCGCTGCCCATGAATGCAAGCGATGGAGCAATGTCCGTTGCGACGGCCATGCGGCCATTGCCTTGAACGCCAACGGCCCAGTTGATTGCGTCTTCGCCCATCGAGATCTTGAAGTCGGCCATAAGGGGCGTATCGACAGGAGCGGGGCAAATGCTGTTGATGCGAATGCCATTTCGAATTGATGAATAGGAACGTCGCATCACGTACACCTGCATACACATCTTTGAGAAGGCATACACATCGTTCACGACCTCGGGATGTGTTTCGCACCAATCGAGGAATGCATCCCAGTCCGCGATCTCAAGAAGCTCAGTGATCTCAGCGACCTGGGCGGGCCAACCGTTGCCGGCCATCGAGGCGGTGTAAACGATCGTGCCGCCCTTGGTGATGCGATCGATGAGGCCATCGGTAAGGCGACGCGATGCTGCGACATTGACCGCCATGCAGGTGCGAACCCCAGCGTTTGCTGCGACGCCTGCGTTCGAGAACACCACGTCGATCGGACCTTCGATCTGCGCCATTGCCGCGTCGATTGATGCGGGATCAGCGAGGTTCGTTTCGATAAATGTGTCGCAACGACCAGACGGGGCCTTGATATCGAGAATGGTCAGGTGCTCGACGCCGAGCTCATCGAGAAGATCTGCGAGTGCTGCGCCGATACCAGTGGCACCACCAGTCAGGACGACGCGCTTGCCTACGTAGTTAAAGAGATTGGTCATTGAATGATGCCCCCAAGATGCAGGGCCGCCACCTAGCGGCCGGTCCAGCGAACCTACGAGTGACCGAGAAAAGTGTCAACATCAACCCATGCAGATTCGCCGACTCACTCCCGCCCTCGGAGCGGAGATCACCGAACTCGATCTCACGAGCGATTTCGATGATGCGACCCTGAGCGCCGTGCACACTGCGCTCATCGAGAACCAGGTCCTCGTCATCAACGCCCCCGACCTCACGCCTGAACAGCACATGGCACTTGGTCGCCGCATCGGCGAGATCGAAATCCACGCGTTCTTCCCCAACCTAGGCCCCGGCCTTGAACACGTCAGCGTTCTTGACTCTGAGGAAGGAAACACCGCGTCGATGTGGCATACCGATGAGACGTTCCTCCCCCACCCGCCGATGGGAACACTCACGCAGGCAAAAACTCTCCCCGTTGTCGGCGGTGACACGATGTTCGCTTCCACGTCCGCCGCCTACGACGCACTGTCACCGAACATGAAGCTCTATCTCGAAGGCCTCACGGCGATTCACGATCTCAGCCGAACAACGGAACTTCGCTATCGATTTGGCGGCGCAACTCCCGAGCACTACGCCGCCGCCATCGCCCAAAACCGACGCACCGCTCACCCGGTCGTACGAGTGCATCCTGACACTGGCGCCAAGGGCTTATTCGTCAACCCGACCTACACCCGCCATATCGTCGGACTTCCCCCCGACGAAAGCGATGCAGTGCTCGCGTTCCTCTTTCAGCATTCGGTCAAAGAGGACTTCACCTATCGCCACCACTGGCGAGAAGGCGATCTACTCATGTGGGACAACCGCTCCACCATGCACCGAGTACTTAACGATTTCCCCGGTCGACGGCTGATGTACCGCGTGTCGGTCGTGGGTGCAGCGGAGCGCTGATCACCGCAAATCTAGCGATCCTGAACGGCTAGTTTCATGCTTCACCGGGGGGCGATTCGCCCGCGTTCGAAAGTGAAGGAACTCATGGCATATCCACTCGATATTGGCGGCCTCAACGACTACCCGATGAAGGTCGGATCGATGCTGCTCACGATGGTCGACCCCAATCCCGGGTTCGAGTCTGCCTATAACCGTTGGTACGAGCGCGATCACTACTACGCCGGCTGCATGGTGGCTCCACACCAAATGTCGGGTTCACGTTGGGTTGCACCGCGTCGCCTCAAGGACCTCCGTTGGCCCGAAGGCGACACCGCCGTCGCTAATCCCACCGATGCGGGTTCGTATGTCGCTATCTACTGGATCGAGGGTGGACATCACGACGATTGGAACGACTGGAGCACCGAGCGTGTCACCTGGCTCTACACCAACAACCGCGGCTTCCCTGAGCGCAAGCACACGCATACCAACTTGTTCGATTACATCGGCGCTGCCAACCGCGATGCTGACGGTGTTCCGGTTGACGTTGCACTCGATAGCGCGTACGACGGCATCTTCACAGTGTTCTTCGATGCTCGCGAAGGCCAGAGTGCGAAGAGCGTTCACGCTGAGCTTGAGAAATCAGGCGCCTATGCCAATCTCATGAGCGGTTCGGACATTGAAATCGTGTCCTCATGGCAGCCAGTGGCAACTCCTGCTGCCGATCAGCCGATGGATCTCGGCACGCCAGCAGGTGGTCCAGAGCGACTCGTGCAGGTCATTTTCGTTCGTGGCGATGTCACCAAGTCCCTCGACCGCATGAAGACCTACACCGATGCAGTTGCCGCTGCCGGATTGGCCGACGTGCATCTCGTTGCACCGTTCTTTCGCACCATTGTTGGAACCGACACGTACGTCAACGAACTCTGGTGAGCCTCATGGCCGACGCAACGAACACCTCCATCCCTGATCCGTTCGCACCGGCGACTCTCGGGCCGCTCACGTTAAAGAACCGGTTCATCAAGGCAGCAACCTTCGAAGGCGTCACCCCCCAAGGCCTCGTTACTCAGGAACTCATCGATTACCACTTGCGTCCTGTACGCGGTGGTGTTGCGATGACCACACTCGCATACCTTGCCGTGGCTCCCGAAGGTCGCACTGATGATGGGTGCATCTGGTTGCGTCCAGCTGCAGTTCCGGGGCTCAAGAAATTCGTCGACACCATGCACGATGAAGGTGCGCTCGTTGCCGGCCAGATTGGCCACGCTGGTCCTGTCGCAAACGCGAAGAAGAACGGCGTTCCTTCTCTTGGCGCCAGCAAGATGTTGAATCCGATCAACGGCAAGATCACTCGTGCGATCACGCCAACGCAGATCGATCGGGTGATCAACGATTACGCCAACGGTGCGCGGCTCATGGCCGAGGCCGGATTCGACTCAATCGAAATCCACCTTGCGCATAACTACCTGTTGTCGTCATTCCTTAGTCCCAAGTTCAATAAGCGCAAGGACGAATGGAACGGCTCACTCGAGAATCGTGCGCGCTTTGCTCGGGAAGTCATTGCCGCAGTTCGCGATGCGGCTCCAGCGAGCATGGCAGTCACAGCCAAGATCAGCCTCAACGACGGCGTGCCCGGCGGATTCAGGCCTCCCGAGAGCACCGAGTTCGCGAGATTGCTGCAAGACGATGGACACCTCAATGCACTCGAGATGACCGGCGGTTCCTCGCTCGCCAATCCGATCTACCTCTTCAAGGGCGATGCTCCTCGTGAAGAGTTCGCCAAGGTACTTCCGTTCCCCATGGCACTCGGCTTCAAACTCTTCGGCAAGAAGTTCATGCCGTCCTATCCCTTCGAAGAGGCCTACTTCCGCCCAATGGCGCTCGATGTGCGCGCTGCACTCGATATGCCACTCATCTTCCTCGGCGGCATCAACAATCTCGCCACCGTCCAACAAGCAATGGCCGACGGTTTCGACTTCGTGGCCATGGGTCGTGCGGTGTTGCGTGAACCAGACCTCATCAAGCGAATGCAGGATGGCACGCAGACCGAAGGCAACTGCATTCACTGCAACAAGTGCATGGTTTCGATTTACAGCGGCAGCCGCTGCGTTGTCGATAATCCCAACCCCATCGTTGCTTCTGCACCGATCGCATGAACTCCGATCAGGTCGCTGAGGCCGTTCCCGTCGACGCCCTCAGCGCGTGGGTAGCCGCCAACGTTCCCGAATCGCAGGGTCCCATCAAGGTTTCGCACCTTTCGGGCGGTTCTTCGAACCTCACGTTCCGCATTCAAGACGACGACAACGATTGGGTACTACGTCGGCCTCCCGTCGGCGCGTTCCTCGCAACGGCAAACGACATGGGTCGGGAATACCGCGTGCAAACGGGATTGCAGAACACCGACGTTCCGGTGCCTCGCACTGTTGCGTTGTGTGAAGACGAATCAGTTCTTGGCGTTCCGTTTTATTTAATGGACTTCGTTGATGGAATCGTCTACTCCGATACCGATCAGGTTGCGCATCTTGACCAAGCACAAGCACTCGCAGCAGCAGATGAACTCATCGATGTGCTTGCGCGCTTGCATGCAGTTGATTTCGGAGCAGTTGGTCTCGGTCAACTTGGTAAGCCCGCAGGATTCCTTGAGCGGCAGGTCAATCGCTGGTGTTCGCAGTGGGAGAAATCAAAACAACGTGAGCTGCCGGCCATCGATGAGGTTGCCGAGCGACTCAAGCGTTCCATTCCCAGTGCCACCGACGCTTCAATTGTCCACGGCGACTATTCGTTTAACAACACGATGTGGAGTCGTAACGACCCCGCGAAAATGGTTGCAGTCCTCGATTGGGAGATGTCGACCCTTGGTGACCCACTCACTGATCTCGGTATGGTCAGCGTCTATTGGGGCGAAGCCGGCGAGATCATGTGGCGGAGCCGCTCGCCCCAACCACATCGCCTGAATCCGGGCTTTCCCTCCGGCGACCACCTTCTCGCCCGTTACGAAGCTTCAAGCGGGCGCTCGATCCAAGACATCGATGTCTACCGAGTTCTCGCAGTCTTCAAGCTTGCGATCATCACCGAGGGCGCGTTGGCCCGAATCAAAGCAACGCGACCCGGCGAAGACACCACCAATACCGAAAACACGATTGCCGAATTGGCAAATCTTGCGCTTGAGATGGCCAACTCTTCATCGGTTCCTTCTCTGCGTGGCGCTTGAGTCAACGCCTCAGAGAATCGGGAAGACCTCGGTGAACTCGACTTGGAGTTCACGCTTGGCAATGCGCCAGCCCTCAGGCAAGCGCACGTACTCATCGAGATAGCGGATGTTCATGACGTAGTTCTCGCGAGCTTCCGGCGAGCCACCCTCAACCTGACGAATGTGCGTAGCTCGGCAATAGGTCTCGCCAGTCGCAACATCGCCGTTTACGACGACGTAGTGATTGGCCACCGAGTGCATGGTGACCTCGTACCGCGATAAGCCCTTGATTGCTTCGGAGATTTCGTCTCGTCCGAGGCGTTGTCGCACTGGTTCAGGATTGCCACGCTCGAAAATACGCAGCACGCCATCAGGAGCAAAGAGCCCTGCGAGTCCTTCGTTATCGATTCGGTCAGCAAAGCGCGCGTAGTCCTCGACGACCGATCGAATTTCGAGTCGGTCGGAGAGTTCTTGCAACTGCTCTGCGTTCATTGTGGAACCTGAAAGGTCCAACCTGGAAGCAGTCCGAGATCAGAACAAAGTTTCGGCGCAAAGATCCACTTACCGAGGTACTTGTCCGCGGCGGGATCAGTCGCCAACCACGCAACAACTTTGCCCGTTGCTTCCGCCGGCTCACTGCCGTAACCGCTGCTGTATTCATCATCGGGCTTTGCCGCTTTGCGAGCTTCGGTTACGACATTGCCTGGGTCCACGTTGAACGCCTTGATGCCCTGCGCGCGATATTCCGCGTTCACACCACCAGCAACGCGGCCAAACGCAGCCTTGGATGCGGAATAGAGAATGCCCCAGCCACCTTCTCCGGGGGGCCCAGCCGGATCGAGTCGAGCCGAACCCGACACCATGTCAATGATGGTCCCGCCACCGGCAGCGACCATGTGCGGAATCACCTGCTGAATAAGCAAGATCTGATTCATGAAGTTGCCGGCGAGAAGGTTCGTCATCGACTCAACGGTGAGGTCCGAAATGCGATCGAGCGTGCCAACACCGCGAAAGATCGCGTTGTTGAACAACACATCGATGCGGCCCCATTCAGCCATCACTGTGGCCGGTAGCGCTTTCACTGATGCAACATCGATGAGATCCATGGGCACGATGAGTGCGCGTTGACCGCGCTCTTCGATCTCTTGAGCCGTGCGCTCAAGACTTCCAGGAACCGCGAGCGTGACTTCTTCACGAACCGAATTGGGCTCGGCAACGCCTTCGCCTTCGCGAACCGTGCGCGCACTCACAACGACATCGAAACCTGCTTCGGCAAGCGCAAGCGCTCCGGCTCGACCGATTCCGCGGCTTGCACCCGTGACAATGGCGACTGGCGAACTACCCATGACCGACTACCCCGTTCATCCCCTTTTGGGACTCCCGAACCTACCCGACGGGAGTCGCTCGCTTGTCTTTGCTCTTCGCTGAAGAACGAACCAGAAGCGGGTCGGCCAATGACAACGCCTTGCCACCGATCGTGAGTGAGCGGCCGGCCAAACCTGGATGTTCCATATCGACGAGGTTCGCCATGATGTCGAGCACAAGTTTCATGGTGAAGTTGGTCGACAATGCGATACCGAGCAGGAATTGAAGAAGTTTTGGACGGCCGATAAGCCAAGCAAAGCGTCGAGCTGTGGCAAAGAACGGGTCGTATTCCTTGCGCAACACTGCTTGATAGGCGGCCCATGCTGTTCCCGGTTCGGCGAGGAAACATTCAGCTGCATGTCGGCCCGACTCGAGCGCGTAGTCGATGCCTTCGCCGTTGAACGGGTTCACCAAACCAGCAGCATCGCCCGCAACGACCCAACCTGGACCACCACGATGCTCAACATGCATCGGAAGTCGCCATGCCTTTGGTCGGGCAACAAACTCCCCGAGTCCCCATGAGTCACGCACCTGCGCGGTGTAGGCCTCAAGCATCTTGTTGAGATTGAGATCAGAGAAATTCTTCATTGTCGACAAGGCGCCAACGCCGATATTCACGATGCCATTGCCAGCGGGGAAAACCCATCCATAACCAGGAACGATCGAACCGTCCGGGCCATTTACGGTGAGACACGCTTCCATGTAGCGGTCGTCAGCTCGAGTTGAGGGAATGTAGGCGCGAATCGCCAAGCCGAACGGCGACGATGCAATACGCGTCGCCCCAACTGCACGTGCCGCCGGCGAGCCTGCACCGGATGCAATCACCGTTAGTTCGGCGCGAATCTTTTCGCCATTCGAAAGAACACCAAGAACGCGGTTGTCTTCGATCCACGGTTCGGCCGGTGAGTTCTCGCGAAAGTCAGCACCAGAATCGATTGCTGCTTGCATCACCATTGCGTCGAATTCCACACGAGGAGCAACGGCACCAACTGGCGGGAACGCTCCATCGGGCCAGAGCACTTCGCGAACTTTGCTGCCGGCTTGAACGCGCAACCCATCGATCCGATGGAAACGGTCGACGTCAATACCGAGTCGACGACTTTCTGCAATCGCACGCGGGGTCAGTCCATCACCGCAGGACTTGTCTCGCCCTTGAGCTGCTTTTTCAAACAGAGCGACAGATGCTCCGCCACGGGCAGCCCATGCCGCAGCCGAAGAGCCTGCGGGACCGGCGCCAATGACAGCGATATCGACCTGTTCCATGGATTGATTGTCTCGCGTCAACGCCGTCGGGACCGCATCGGGTCACGACTCTTCCATGCCGAGAATTGGGGCCGAGGCCGGAATGACCTTCGAGGACAAGGCAGGAATCACCTCATCAACATCGGTGATGCGGATGATGATGTCCCGATGCTGGGGCCGAATGAATCCGGCATCTGCGGCGCTATCGAGAAAGTCAAGCAGCGGTTCCCAGAAACCATCGATATCCAGCACCCCGACCGGTTTGGCGTGGATACCCAATTGCGACCACGTGGCGATCTCGGCCAGTTCCTCAAGCGTGCCCAGTCCGCCCGGAAGCGCAACGAACGCGTCCGCCTCAGCGGCCATGAGCGCCTTGCGTTCATGCATAGAACCCACCTCGACCAGTTCGGTAAGCCCGGGATGGCCGACTTCAGTCGTAAACAGCCCCTTCGGTATCACGCCGAAGGCCTCTCCCCCATGAGCCAAGACCGAGTCGGCGATAATGCCCATAAGACCCACCGACCCACCGCCGTACACAAGGCGCACTCGTGCTTGCGCCATGAGTCGACCGAGTTCTGCTGCCGTCGCCTCGTGTCGAGGATCGTTGCCGGGTTTGGAACCGCAATAAACACAGAGCGAGCGCAGGGTGGTCACCAGAGCAGCCTATGGGCGCCGCCGACACGCGAAACGGGCGCCGACCCTGTCGACGCCCGATCCTCAAAGCTCGGGGGGGAGGACTCGAACCCCCAACAAATGGACCAGAACCACCCGTGTTACCAATTACACCACCCCCGAAGGGCGAAAGAACGTTACCGGTTGAACGGGGGCTGGCACCAAACCACCGATGGGAACCAAATCGGAGTCAGCGCCAGGCGGACAAACGGCGGTAATTGATGATGCGCCCGATTGCGACGGCACCGGTTTCGCGCACGTAGTCACTGAACGTCGACCGGCCCTTCGTTGGTGAGACATGGGCAGCCAGTCCAACCTCGTCGGCAATATCAGCCGAGCGGTACGAGTGATACGGATCGGTCACAATCACAACATCGAGCGGTAAGCCTGCTTGGCGCATGATGAACGCGGTCGACGAAAGCTCTTCAAAACTGTTCTTTCCTTCGACCTCTATCTTGATGGCCGATTCAGGAATTCCCTTCGCACGCAAGTACTCGAAACTCACGAGCCCTTGGGTCTCCTTGTCTCCGGGTTGCTTGCCTCCGGCCACGATCACAACTGGTGCAGTGCCGCGCTGGTAAAGATCGGCCGCGTGATCGAGGCGCTCTTTGAGCACTGGTGAAGGAGAGCCGTTCCACTGCGCTGCCCCCATCACCACGATTGCCGATGCGCGAGCGGCGTCATCTTGACGCGACGCCCACCACACCTGCGCAAAGGTGATGCCGAGATAAAGCACAACGACTGCGAGCAGTCCGAGGGCGATGCGGATCACCCAACGCAGTCCAAAGAACATTTCAGCCCTCGAGGCGAACCTTCGCTGATGCGAGGCGACGAAGGGTTTCGTCGCGGCCGAGAACCTCGAGTGACTCAAACAATGGCGGTCCCACGCTGCGTCCCGTTACCGAAACGCGCACAGGGGCCTGCACTTTGCCCTTCGAAATCTCATGCTGTTCGGCATAAGAGAACAAAGCAGCTTCAAGCGATGCAGCGTTCCATTCACAGTCGGCAAAGTGCGCGGTTGCATGATCAAGAACCGCCGAAGCGAGATCGGCACCCTTGACCATGACTTTCTGCCATGAGTCTTCGTCGATTACGGGATCAGGAGCGAAAAGGAAATCGACATAACCCGGAACTTCCGACATCAGTTTCACGCGCTCTTGCACGAGCGGAGCCATGACTTCGAAGGTTCCAATATCGAACCGATCGGGCTCCCATGGCGTTTCTTCGTAAAGCCAGCGAGTCGATTTGCTCACAAATTGTGGCACCGAAAGGTTTCGGATGTATTCGCCGTTGAAGTGCTGAAGTTTCTTCACATCGAAGAAGGCGCCCGACTTGTTCACGTCGGTGATGCGAAAGAGATCGACGATCTCGGCAAGTGGTCGAATTTCGATGCCATCGGGAGGACCCCATCCAAGTGTGGCGAGATAGTTCACCATTGCTTCGGAGAGATACCCGCGGTCGATGTAATCGCCTACGGAAACATCGTCGCGACGCTTCGAAAGCTTCTGCCGCTTTTCGTTCACGATCAATGGAAGATGAGCGAAGATCAATTCGCCTGACGTCGAGAGCGCTTGACGAATGAGCAGCACCTTCGGTGTGACATTGATGAGGTCTTCACCGCGGATGACATGGGTAATGCCTTGGTCAGCATCGTCGACGGCGTTCGCCAAATGAAACATCGGCGTGCCGTTCGAACGAAGGATGACGAAATCTTCGAGCACCGCATTTTCAAAACTGACGGTTCCGCGAATGAGATCATCGAACGCAGTGACCCCAGTGTCGGGAACTCGGAAACGGACAACGTGACCATCGCCGGGACCCAACCCACGATCGCGACAAAATCCGTCATACCCGGGCGTGCCACCGCGAGCCTCGGCACGGGCCTTGACCTCGTCTGGAGTGCACGAACACCAATACGCAGAACCATTGCCGAGCAGTGTCTCGACGGCGGCCAGATGCATTGCCCCACGCTCGGACTGGTGAACCGGCGTGCCGTCCCAATCAAGTCCGAGCCATTCGAGGGATCGGAAGATGATGTCGATGAGCTCAGGGCGCGAGCGTTCGGCATCGGTATCTTCGATGCGGAGCACGAACTCGCCTCCTTGCTGGCGGGCAAAGAGCCAGTTGAACAGGGCGGTTCGGGCACCGCCGATATGGAGATAGCCCGTTGGGGAAGGGGCGAAGCGGACTCTGGCGACTGGGGTGCTCACAGGCTCGATGGTACCGTCAGGCCTTCGTTCCTTTGATCGGACTCTCAATCCGCACCCACGACCGGCCAAGTCCGCCATCCGGCCAACATTTCTTTCGGAGCAATTATGAATTCGCCAACCGTTCTGCGGCGCTTACGCCCCCTTGCCATCCTCGCTTTGTCGCTGGCATTGGTTGTCGGAGCGGCATCGTGCTCTAGCGACAAAAACTCCTCTTCCGACAACACCTCGCAAGAGTCATCCAGCACAACTGCGCTCACTCCGTATCAGACCACGTATGCAACGGCCAAGGGCTCGACGCTCACGGTGTTGAGCGAACTGCCCAAGAGTGTTGTGACCACGCCACCTTCGAGTACGTCGAGTAGCTCAAGCACGACGGCGCCAAAGGTTCCTGCGATTCCACGCAATGGACTCAACTCTGCGGGTGTGAAGAAAACCACCGAAGGGTATGAGTTCACCAACCCGACCTATTACAAGAACCCGCTTGTGGTCGTCGTGCTCGAAAATCAAGGCGAGTACATGAAGGTGCTCCTCACCGCTCGCCCCAATCACACCACCGGTTGGATCAAGGCTGACGATGTCACCATTGCTGCGACTGAATTTCGTATGGAACTTGATCTTTCGACCTATCACCTCAAAGTCTTCAAGGGCCCAGAGGTTTTCATCGAAACTGATGTGGTCATCGGTAAAGACGCCACACCGACGCCGCTCGGTCGTTTTTTCGTGACCGAGAAGATCAAGAACTCCAGCGATACTGGCGTTTACGGCGCATGGATTCTCCCGACGAACGGTTATAGCGAGGTGCTTGACACCTTCGATGGCGGACTTCCGCAGGTTGCGTTCCACGGGACCAACCAACCTGAACTCGTCGGCACCAAAGCCTCGAACGGCTGTGTGCGCATGCCCAATAACGTCGTCTCCAAGCTGGCTGAAGCTATTCCTGCAGGCACACCGATCGACGTCTTCCCCACCACACCCGATTCATGGTCAACAACGTCTACGGGCTCAAACTCATCGATCAAGCCGTAGGTTTTTGTTTCGGGGCTCGGTGAGCGCAGTTCGCCTAGGCGTGTTCGTCGTGTGACTGGCCCGCCAACGCGGCATTGGCCATCGCCATGATGCGAGACGGCTCATTACGCACAAGCGCCGCAACAGAGGCGGGGTCGAGTCGCAGAACATCTTCAGGAACTGCGTCGACGATCGCACGACGCTCCATGTAGTGGTGCGTGCTCGCAACTGCAGCGAAGACCTGTGCACGAACGGCAACAAGGTCTGCAGGCGCTTCAGACAGATAGCCCCACAGGGTGAGAGCAACGGTGATGTCATGAATGGCTGGCGCGCGGCCGAACATGGCCGAGCGGCGCATAGCGATCGCCACGCTGCCAGCGATTGCATCCTCCTCTGATTCGGCGGAGGTGAGAACAAGACGACCACGAACCTGGCGAGCTAAGCGAAGTGCAAAACCCTGGTCTGGGCCCGGATCACCAAGTCGAGGGCCAAGGGGCTGACGACCAGCAATTTCCGCGGGACGATCGGCCATCCAGGACTCGGGACGCCATGGAGGTGACGAATACACGCGAGCTGGGTCGTCGACAGGAGCGGGAACGTAATCAGGAGCAGCCATTGGTTGTGAATCTATCCGGCGAGATCGTCGGCGTGGACCAAGCCGAACTGAATGGAGTCCATGAGTGCCTGCCAAGAGGCCTCGATGACGTTGCTATCGACACCGACGGTGGTCCAGACACGATCACCATTAGTGGAATCGATGAGTACTCGAACAACCGCACCGGTCGCGGCACCACCGTCGACGACTCGAACCTTGAAATCGGTGAGGTGGATGCGATCGAGCGCAGGGAATCGGCCGTTCAGCGCACGGCGCACTGCAGCATCAAGTGCATTGACGGGGCCGTTGCCTTCGCCGACTGCAGATACTCGTTCTCCGTTGATCCAAAGCTTGACCGTTGCTTCGGTACTGACTTCGAGTCCGCCGTCGGGCAGTGCGGGACCTTCACGGTGGAAACTCGAGACGCGATATTCCTCGACCTCGAAGAAGTCCTGCTCCCATCCAGTCGCCCGTCGCATACGAAGTTCCAGCGACGCGTCAGCCGATTCGAACAGCCAGCCCTCGGCTTCGAGCTGCTTCAGTTCCTCTGAAAGCGCAGCAACGGAAGGGTCGTCGAGTTCGACACCGAACTCATCCGCCTTCATTGCCATGCCAGCGCGACCGCCAAGATCGGAGACGAGCACGCGAGTGTGGTTACCGACAATCGAAGGATCGATGTGTTCGTAGGTTGCACCGCCAGCGCGTCCGAGTGCCGAGGTGTGCAGACCGCCCTTGTGGGCAAATGCGGATGCACCAACAAATGGGTCGGCAGGATGCGGCGGGAGGTTCACCAGTTCTGCAACACGATGACTCACAACGGTGAGTCGGTCGAGATGACCTTCGGGAAGCGTGGCCACGCCGAGCTTGAGGGTGAGGTCAGGAATGACCGTCATGAGGTTGGCGTTGCCTGTGCGTTCGCCATACCCGTTGACGGTGCCCTGCACCTGCGTAGCGCCACCGACCACCGCAGCAACGGAGTTCGCAACGGCACAACCAGAGTCGTTCTGCGTGTGGATGCCAACGCCAGTTGCGCCGCCGACGAACGAAACGACTTCAGACACGATGTGCTGGACCTCGTGCGGAAGTGAACCGCCGTTTGTGTCACACAGCACCACGCAATCAGCGCCATTCACCATCGCCGCTTCAAGAACACGAAGCGCGTATTCAGCATTGGCTTTGTAGCCATCGAAGAAATGCTCTGCGTCGAAGAAGACCCGCATTCCTTCAGCCTTGAGGAAGGCAACCGACTCGGCAACCATTGCGATGCCTTCGTCAAGCGTTGTGCGAAGTGCTTCGGTGACGTGAAAGTCCCAGCTCTTGCCCACAATGCAGACGGTTGATGTGCCGGCACCGATGAGTGCAGCAAGTGTTGGATCGACGTCGACCTTTCCGGCGGGGCGACGAGTTGAACCGAAGGCAACGAGTTCGGCGTTGACGAGTTTCAGTTCTGACGGAGCACGCTTGAAGAACTCTTCGTCCTTCGGATTCGCCTGCGGGTAGCCGCCTTCGATCCAGCGAACGCCGAGCCAATCAAGTTGTTCGGCAACACGGAGTTTGTCTTCGACTGTGAGTGAAATGCCTTCGAACTGGGCGCCGTCACGCAACGTCGTGTCGAAAATTTCGACCGACGAAGGGAGCAACGGAAGTTCGGGCGTTGAGCCGCTCTTAGTGGACATACTCCAACCAGTCCTCGTAACGGGGAACATGTCCGCGCACAACGCGTCCGTATTCAGCAGCGATGGCCGAGGTCATTGGACCGGGGCACGGCACCGGGCGATCGTCTACCGCGTTCACTGCCGAAACTTCGGCAGCCGTTCCGCACAGGAAGATTTCTTCTGAAACGTAGAGATCAGAACGCGTGAGGTAGTCGACACGGAACTCGTATCCGAGATCGCGGCCGATGGTCATGACGCTGTCTTGGGTGATGCCTTCGAGCGCGCCAGCAGCAATCGGCGGCGTGACAAACACGCCGTCGCGCGCAACGAAAATGTTTTCACCGGTGCATTCGCTCACGAAACCTTGCGGGTTGAGCATGATGGCTTCGTCGTAACCACCCTTGAGCGCTTCGACCTTGGCCAACGACGAGTTCACGTAGTTGCCAGTGGTCTTGGCCGCCGGCGGCATCGTGTTGTGGTCGTGACGAGTCCAGGAGGAGATCTTCGTGCTGATGCCCTTGGTGAGCGCGTCTTCGCCGAGGTAGGCGCCCCACGGCCAGCAGGCAATGGCGACGTCGACCGAACACGGAAGCGTGTTGAGGCCCATTTCGCCGTAGCCGTAATAGGCGATCGGGCGGATGTAGGCCGACGGAAGACCAGAGGCCTTCACGACGTCCTTGGTTGCCTGCACCAGCACGTCGACCGAGTACGGCATATCCATGCCGAGGATCTTCGCCGAGTTGTGCAGACGCTCCATATGTTCGGTGAGTCGGAACACCGCAGGCCCCTTCGGGGTCTCATAGGCACGAACTCCTTCAAACACACCCATGCCGTAATGAAGAGTGTGCGTGAGAACGTGGATTTTCGCATCGTCCCAATCGACGAGCGTTCCATTCATCCAAATCTTGTTGGTAGGCGTAATGGGCATTGCGTTGCCTCTCAGAGACGAGCGACGACAAGGTCGCCGATTTCGGTAGTGGAACCAGTGAGGGTTGCGGTGTCGGAACACGCGTTACGGATTGCGGTAGCGGCCGCATCCTCACCGAGGAATTCGAGCATCATCGCAGCCGAGAGAATTGCGGCAACGGGATTGGCCTTGTTTTGTCCAGCGATATCAGGAGCCGAGCCGTGTACTGGTTCGAACATGGATGGGCTCGTGCGATCGGGGTTGAGATTGCCCGATGACGCGAAACCAATGCCACCAGAAACCGCTCCACCGAGATCGGTGAGGATGTCGCCGAACAAGTTGTCGGTAACGATCACGTCGTAACGCTTCGGATCGTCAACGAAGTAAATGCAGGCCGCATCGACATGGTTGTACGCCGTGGTGACATCGGGATATTCGGCAGCGACCTCGTTGAAGGTGCGCTCCCAAAGGTCGCCAGCAAACGTCAGAACATTGGTCTTGTGCACGAGCGTGAGGTGCTTGCGGTCGCGGCTGCGAGCGAGCTCAAAGGCGTAACGAACGCAACGCTCTACGCCATGACGAGTGTTGACCGAACCCTGCGTCGCTACTTCGAATGGTGTGTTCTTTCGCAAGAAGCCACCTTCACCGGCATAGGTTCCTTCGGTGTTCTCACGGATCACGATGAAATCGTGTGAACCGTCAGGCGCGATGAACGGGCGCTGATTCACATAGAGATCAAGATCGAAACGCATCTTGAGGAGAAGTCCTCGTTCGATGACACCTGGCGGAACATCAGGCGTTCCGACTGCACCGAGCAAAAGGGCGTCGAGACCGCGCCACTCTTGAACCGTCGCATCGTCAAGGACAACCCCGTCACGCAGGTAGCGAGCGCCACCAAGGTCGTAATCGACGCAATCGAGTTCAACGCCCGCGGCGCGAACGACAGCGAGCGCCACAGGAATGACCTCATGGCCGATTCCGTCTCCGGGGATGACTCCGATTCTGTGACTCACGATGACTCCGATTGGTTGCTGTGCAGATGAGGGCGGTACTGACGAGGGTGAAACAAGACTTGTGCCGGAACGAGAAAGCCGCCCACCGGGGTGGACGGCCGAGGGCGCACACCGGGCTCGGCGTGCGCTAGCGAATGATCACGATGGAGCGTGAACGGCGTGGGCTCGGTGTGGACATGGCCCATGACTCTAGCCCGACCCCCTTCCGGCGCCCTAGGCGAGTTCCACGGGTGCCTTGTACGCTGGCGAGATGGCCGACGTCCACCAGTTCACCCAACAGACCCACGAACGGCTGAGCGCCGAACATGAGCAGCTCACCACCCATGGTCGAGTCGATATTGCCCGCAAGATTCAAGCCGCCCGTGAAATGGGCGATCTCTCCGAAAATGGCGACTACCACGCCGCCAAAGAGGAGCAAGGCAAGATGGAAGCCCGCATCCGCCAGCTCGAAGCGCTTCTTCTCGATGCCGAAATTGTCGAGGCGGCCGATGGCTCCTCTGTGGTTGCTGGCGTGATCGTAAGCATCCGCTACGAAGGCGACGACGAGGTCGAGCGCCTTCTGGTCGGTTCGGTCGAAGAACGCGGCGAGCTCGAGGTCCTCACCCCCGGTTCCCCGCTCGGCGTAGCTCTGATGGGCAACAAAGTTGGCGACATCGTTGACTTCGAAGCTCCCGGTGGCGTCCTCAAGGTCGAAATCGTCGCCATCGAAGCCTGACGGCTTCACCACTATGTCCCCGTCGCTACCTGGGTCCACACCATTCCTGACCCCAGGCTTGCCCGAGGGCCGCGCACTTGATCTTCCCGGACGCGGCACGACATGGATTCGTGAAGCACTTGGGCCGGTTGGCGCGCCAACGCTTTTGCTCTTGCACGGATGGACGGCGAACTCCGCTCTGAACTGGTTCGGAACCTACGAGTCGCTCCAACGCGAGTTCAACGTGGTGGCCATGGATCATCGCGGCCATGGCCAAGGCATCCGCAGCCGCCGTAAGTTCCGACTCGAAGATTGCGCTGACGACGCCGCCGCTGTACTTGAAGTTCTCAACATCAGTCAGGCAATTGCCGTCGGCTATTCCATGGGCGGACCAATCGCTCAATTGCTATGGCGGCGTCATCCGAAGATGATCGAAGGTCTCGTTCTATGTGCAACGGCCGCCCGCTTCCGTGATCGCCGAGGCGAACGCGCTCTCAGTGGCGTGGTGACAGGGCTTTCCTTTGCAACCCGTGTTGCTCCGTCTTCCGTGAACCGTCGGGTTTCTGAACGCGTATTGGTTTCGAAATACGACACCACTCCCCTCGGCAACTGGGCTCGCGAACAGGCACGCCAAAACGATCTGCGCATCATGCTTGAAGCCGGCCACGATGTCGCGTCCTACGACGCACGGGCATGGATCGAGACGGTGAATGTGCCGACTGCGGTTGTGCTCACCACCCGCGACGAAACCGTTCCACCTCATCGTCAGCACCAACTCGCAAAAGCAATCGATGGTGCAACAGTTTTTGAAGTCAGCGGCCGTCACGACATGTGTGCAACCAGACCCGAACGATTTGCAGACGTCCTCTTCACCGCTTGCCAAGATGTCGCATCGCGACTCAGTCGAACTGATCCATCCAACGGTTAAACGCTGCTGTGTTCAGTTCAAACGTCACGTTGTGTGTGCTTTTGGCGAGATCAAGCCACGTGTTGCTCGATCCTGCGGACATTCCCCAAACTTCCGCTAACGGAATCGCCTGACTTGAGGGTGGCACGAGCTCGTCATTCACCCCGTAAGCCAAATACACCGGCGGTAACCCGCCGTTGTCCCACATGTGAAGCGAAGCCCAGAACAACGGGCTGAATAACAACGAGCGAAGTTCGGTACATGCAGGCATTGGCTCCGAAGTTCCACGCTTCAAACTGCCGCGGTTTGAGCAATCGAGATACTCCTCAACCAGTTGTTGACCATCGAGTCCAGCCGGAGGGATTTTGCCGTTGATGTAGGGACGTAAATCTGAAGGACCGACAAACGAAATGACACCATCGACCTCTGGACTCATCGCGGCCAAATCGGCGGGAAGATTTGGCTCTGCGAAGAACCCCGAAGAAGTTGCGATCAGCAAGGCAACGTTGCCGCCCGCAGAACCACCAGCTGCGAGAACCGGTTTGCCTTCAGCACCCCACTCATCGACATGCGCTTTCACCCAACGCACCGAACGATCAGCGTCATCGTTCATTTCTTCCGCAGATTCTTCAAGCGCGAGACCGTAATGAACCGAGACGACAACAAAGCCACGAGAAACCTGCGAAAGGATGAGCGCGTCCACATCGTCTTCATCCCCACAACACCAGCCACCTGCATGGAAGAACACGATCGTGCCGCGAGGTGTTCCTGAAGTTTCATAGATGTCGAGGTGCTGATGGTCCTCAGGCCCATACGTGACGTTGTTTCGAGTTGGCGTCAGTTTTGTCGGAGCGGTTGGGGCGAGTTTGTCGGACGTCGCAATGTTGTTCTGGTTTACCAGACAACCCGAAAGCGCCAGCGCTGCACTCAGAGCGACGAGAGCGATGGCCGACCGAGAGCGAAATCGAAGCCGAACCATTTTCAAATGCTGATCCGCACCCGGCGGCTCAACACATCTTCAAGCAAACCCTTGCGATCTTCCGAGGTCTGCACCTCAAGGTCAACATCAAGACCGTCTCGTCGTTGAACAGAAATCAGAACCTCATCAGCATCTTCGAGCACGGACACAAGAATGCTCGCAACCCTTCCCTTGTGGGAGCGATCGAGTGCGATTGCAACCCGAAGGAGACCAGCGAGGATTCGAACACGGTCTTGATCTTCGACGCGCAGGTGCGCGAACTCCGGGTGCTTCAGTTTCGGTGCACTCTTGCGGTGATAGCGCGCAATCTGGGCAATCAACTCGATTTCATGGTCAGTGAATCCCGCAAGGCGATCCGAATGCCGGATCACGTAATAACTGTGCTTGTGATGTTCCGAATGCGAAATCGAGAGACCCACGTTGGCCAAAAGTGCGCCAGCTTCGAGCAGTTCTCGGGAATCGTCGCCAAGCCCATGCAAGGAAGCGGTCGCATCGAAAAGGTCAAGAGCAAAACCTGCAGCGCGCATTGAATGATCAACGTCGTCATCCATCGACTCGGCCAGGTGAAGAACGCTCCGGCGACGAAGGTTGCGCAGATGGTGCAATGTCGCACCACGACGTCGCGACAGTGCGTCGAGGAGCACACCTTCCCGAAGCGCATTGTCGGAGATCACGATTTCATCGATCCCGAGTTCGACAACGGTCTGTTCGAGAATGAGTGCTCCGGCCAAAATGATGTCGGCTCGGCTTGGGTCCATCCCAGGAAGGACTTTGCGTTCATCGACAGATCCTGCATTGATCAAAGAGCGAACCGCGCGCTTAATCTCCCCACCAGTCATGGTGAAGTTATTGAACGTTCGTGGCGTTGCATCTCCCCGCTGCGAGTTCACTAACGAAGCAACGGTTTCCGCGGTGCCCGAAGATGCGATCGCAACGCCGAAACCGACTCGCTCAACATCGCGAACCATTGGCGCCAGCACCGAACGGATATGACGTCGACACGATTCAACGGCGCCAGGATGCAGCCGCTCGCCACGGAAGAATCGTCGGGTGAGGCGAATCGCGCCAAGCTTCAGACTGCCGGCGGCGAGTGTCTCGCCCTGCTCCCCGACCAAGATTTCCGTACTTCCCCCGCCGATATCAATCAGCACAAGACGTTGGTCAAACACGGGGACGGCCTGCAAAACGCCGATGTGAATAAGCCGGGCTTCTTCGACGCCGGCGATTACATCAACAACGACGCCGGCCTCGTCACGCGCTCTCTCAATAAAGACATCAGCGTTCTCCGCTTCGCGAACGGCGCTCGTTGCAACAGCGACCACGTCTGCATCATGAATCGCCGCGATCTTCACTAAGCGCTTCAGAGCTAGTACTCCGCGGTCAATCGCGTCTTCCGACAGTTCCTTCATGTCACCCGAGCTAGAACCCAAGCGAACCATTTCCTTCTCGCGGGCGATGATCTCAAAGGCCGGGCCATTGAATTCACCTGCGACCGACACGTCGCCGACTCGCGCTACGACCATATGAAACGAGTTCGTTCCAATGTCGATGGCAGCGAGTGGCCGTTCAGTCATACCTGTGCGCCTCGAAGACCAGCAATTGATTCGATCTCATGCGCAGCGGCAACCACAAAGGCACCGTATCGCTTCCCCGGTTCACGAGTCGTCCGTTCAATCGGCCCCGAAACGCTCACAGCAGCAATGATGCGACCCGATGCATCACGCACAGGGGCCGACACTGACGCGACTCCCGCCTCTCGTTCACCAATGCTTTCGATCCACGCATCTTCATCAGCGGTTCCTGCGGCAAGCACACGAGCAGCCGAACCCGCAGACAGAGGAAGTCGCGCTCCGAGCGGAACGATGGTGCGCAGACCGTGAAGTGACTGCAATGCCGCAATGCACACGCGTTCCTCACCATCACGAACAAACAACTGCACGCTTTCACCAGTTTCATCACGCAAGGTTGCGAGTGGCACCGCTGCCGCATTCGCCAGCGGCCAGGTTTCCGCCGCAGCCTGGCCAAGAGCTAACAACCGCGTTCCGAGAATGAAACGACCCTCGCCATCGCGGCGCACGAGTCCGTGTCGTTCAAGGGCAGTTGCCAACCGATGCGCCGTTGCTCGGGGCAAGCCTGTTGCCACCACAAGCTCCGAAAGTGACAAGGGCCGAACCTCAAGCGCGTCGAGTACATCAACCGCCTTGTCCAGCACGCCGACACCGCCTACAGTGTTTCCCACGGAGCAAGATTATCGTCCCATTATGTGAGACGCAAACTGCTCCGTCCTGGGCTCACGTCACCGTCGGCCCCGGTCCATCTCCCGAACAGGAGCAGCACATGGCCCCGAGAACCCTTTCTCAGAAGCTCTGGGACGATCACGTAGTGCATCGTGCCGATGGCGAACCCGATGTTCTCTACATCGATCTCCATCTTGTCCACGAGGTGACCTCACCACAGGCCTTTGACGGTCTGCGCATGAACGGTCGCACCGTTCGTCGCCCTGAACTCACCGTCGCAACCGAAGACCACAACGTCCCCACTTCCGATATCGATCAGCCCATTGCTGATCCGATCTCTCGCAAACAGGTCGACGTGTTGCGTGCCAACACCGCCGAGTTCGGCATTGTCGAACACGCGATGGGAACACCCGGCCAAGGCATTGTGCATGTGATTGGACCAGAACAAGGCCTGACTATGCCGGGTATGACCATCGTGTGCGGCGATAGCCATACCGCAACCCATGGCGCTTTCGGTGCGCTGGCCTTCGGCATCGGTACCTCCGAGGTCGAACATGTCATGGCGACCCAGACACTTCCCCAGCATCCGGCATCAACAATGGCCGTCAATGTGAACGGCGCACTTCCCGACGGCGTCACCGCAAAAGATCTTGTGCTCGCGATTATCGGCCGCATCGGCACCGGCGGCGGTATCGGTTCCGTCATCGAATACCGCGGCGAAGCGATCCGTTCGCTGTCGATGGAAGGGCGCATGACGGTCTGCAATATGTCGATCGAAGCTGGCGCAAAGGCCGGCCTCATCGCCCCCGACGAAACAACGTTTGAGTACCTCAAGGGCCGTAAGTACGCCCCGACCGGTGCCGATTGGGATGCAGCGGTTGCCTATTGGCGCACGCTGCCTACCGACGAAGGCGCGGTGTTCGACAAGGTTGTCGACATCGATGCAACCAAACTGCGTCCGTTTGTTTCCTGGGGCACCAACCCAGGCCAGGTCATCGAACTCGATGCCAACGTGCCTGACCCCGCGTCGTTCGCTGATTCGGCCGATCGCGATGCTGCAGCACGTGCGCTCGAGTACATGGGCCTCACCGCCGGAACACCGATCAAGGACATCCCTGTGCAAACCGTGTTCATCGGTTCGTGCACGAACAGCCGCATCGAAGATCTTCGTGCCGCTGCCGCGGTTGCCGAAGGTCGTCAGGTTGCCGCTGGCGTGCGTGCCATGGTCGTGCCCGGTTCGTTTGTGGTGAAGGGTCAAGCCGAGTCCGAAGGCCTCGACAAAATCTTCACCGCCGCCGGATTCGACTGGCGTGAACCGGGTTGTTCGATGTGTCTCGCGATGAACCCCGACAAATTGTCACCGGGAGAACGTTCGGCATCGACCTCGAACCGAAACTTCGAGGGACGTCAGGGCAAGGGTGGTCGCACACACCTTGTTTCACCTGCCGTCGCTGCAGCAACCGCAATCGCTGGAACCTTTGCCGATCCTCGCGATCTGGCCTGAGAGAACTGAGAACATCATGGAACCAGTTATCACCATCACCGGAACCGCACTTCCACTCGACCGTTCCGATGTCGATACCGATCAGATCATCCCCAGCGATTGGCTCAAGCGTGTTGAGCGCACCGGCTTCGGCCAGGGCCTGTTCTCCGAATGGCGTGAAGATCCGGAATTCGTCATGAACCTTCCCCAGTTCGCCGGCGCCAACATCCTTGTGGCCGGAGCGAACTTCGGTGTGGGTTCGTCACGTGAACACGCCGTGTGGTCGATCATGGATTACGGATTTGCGGCCGTGATCGCTCCTCGCTTCGGCGACATCTTCCGCAACAACTCCGCGAAGAACGGACTCGTGCCCGTCGTGCTCCCTGCCGACGTCAGCGATCGCATCCTTCGTGCCGTTGAAGCCGACCCGACTGTCGAGATCACGATCGATATCGCCACCAAGCGCGTTGTGGTGCCTGCACTCGACATCGATATCGAGTTTCCTCTCGACGATTCCACCCAGGAACGATTCCTGAATGGTCTCGACGACATCGGCATCACTCTGCAGCACGTCGACGCGATCACCGCGTTCGAGGCAACCCGCCCAGCGTGGATGCCGGCAACAAACCGCTGACTTAGCTAAGCGAGCCCGGCCGCGACACCGCGGTCGGGTCTTCGCCAGTGTCACGGACCCGCACAATGCGATTCAGCGCATTGAGTAGCGCTCGGGCCGAAGCCTCGACCACATCGGTTGAAAGTCCACGACCGGGCATCGAGACACCATCGACCTCGAAGCGCAGCGCAACATCGGCGAGTGCGTCGACACCTCCAGTCACCGAGGTGACGGCGTAATCGGTGAGGGTTCCTTCGATGCCAGTGGCCTGACGAATAGCGGCACACGCAGCATCGACCATTCCAGAGCCCTGCGCAGTTGCTTCGATCTTCTTGCCGTCATGATCAAGCACGATCGTTGCCGTGGGAGTCGAACTCGAACCACCATGGCTATCAAGCGAGATCAGCGAGAAGGCATAGCGAACGGTGTCGCCCATTTCCTCGGCGACCAACGCTTCGAGATCGGCATCGCTCAGTTCAACTTTGCGATCGGCCAGTTCCTTGAACCGGGCGAACACCTGATTGAGCGCGTCGCCATGCAGGTCGTAACCCATCTTCTTCAAAGTGTCGGCAAACGCGTGGCGGCCAGAATGCTTGCCCAGAACGATTTTCGACTCGCCCTGACCAACTGCAGCAGGGTCCATGATCTCGTAGGTCGTTCGCTCATTGAGCACGCCGTGCTGATGGATGCCCGATTCGTGGGCGAACGCGTTACGACCTACAACGGCTTTGTTGTACTGAACGGGGTAAGCGGTGAGGCGACTGACCAAACGTGAAGTACGTGCAAGTTCTTCGGACTTGATACCGGTGTCGATTCCGCCGAAGTAATCCGAACGAGTGCGAAGCGCCATCACGATTTCTTCCAGCGCTGCGTTACCGGCACGCTCGCCCAGACCGTTGATTGCACATTCGACCTGACGTGCACCCAGTTGCACTGCAGCCAGCGAGTTGGCAACGGCCATACCCAGATCGTTATGGCAATGAGTTGAGATGATGTAGTCGCCCTTGACGACCTTGCGAACATTGGCCAGACGCTCGGCATATTCCTGCGGAACCGCGAAGCCAACGGTGTCGGGAATGTTCAGCGTTGTCGCGCCATTGTCGACAGCGATCTGCAGAACCTCGCACATGAAATCGAAATCAGAACGCGAGGCGTCTTCTGGCGAGAACTCAACATCGTCGGTATACGAACGAGCGCGCGCGACGCCCGATGCCGCTTCGGCCTTCACTTGCTCGGGGGTCATGCGCAGCTTGTGCTTCATATGCGTTTCGCTGGTGGCGATGAACACATGAATGCGTCGACGTTCTGCCGACTCGATCGCTTCCCAACAACGATCAACATCGCCCAGCGCCGTACGAGACAGACCACAAATCACTGGTCCGCGCACGGACTTCGCGATGGCCTGCACGGATTCGAAGTCGCCTTGGCTGGCGATCGGGAATCCGGCCTCGATGACATCGACGCCAAGACGAGCGAGTTGCTCCGCGATTTCAACCTTCTCGCCCTGATCGAGCGAGATTCCCGGCGACTGTTCGCCGTCACGAAGGGTCGTGTCGAAAATGATGACCCTGTCATTGTTTGCGGTGGTGTCGGAGGTGGAACTCATAACGGTGCCTTTCGGGGCATGTGCTGCAGTGTGGGGATCAAACAGAAACGGGCCGGAGAACGAAAAAACCTCCCGGCCCGTGGGCGCAGGAGGTTGGCAGGCGCCATATGTGGCACCCGCCTAACGAAGTAGAAGCTCCAGAGCGAAAGAACGCATGGCAAGAGTCTGCCGGGCGCAACCGCTGATTGCAACCATGGCGCACTCCCCCGGTGTGACAACGAGGTTGGGGGCGTCAGATGGCGTCGACGGAGACGATGCCTTCGACCGCACGCAGGCGCTCGCACACCTCAGCCGGAACGGCGTCGGTGATCGACAGCACCATCATCGCTGAGGCGCCGTTCGGGGCCTGGCCAACGTCCATATCGGCAATGTTCAGACCGGCTTCGCCCACGATCGTGCCAACGAGACCGATCATGCCGGGGCGATCATCATTGCGAACCACGAGCATGTGATTGGCCGGAGGAACATCGACGCGGTGATCGTCGACCATCACGAGACGAGCTTCGCCATCGAGACCCATAAGCGTGCCGGCAAGGGAATGTGCGCCACCACGAATGGTGATGAGGTTCACGAAATTGTGCGCCGTGGTCGTGGTGGTTTCGGTCACGGTGATGCCACGTTCTTCGGCCATCTTCGGAGCGTTCACGTACGACACCGGATCATCGCTGATTCGACCGAAGAATCCCTTGAGCAACGACAGCGTCAAGATGCGCGTGTCATAGCCGCCGATTTCGCCTTCATAGGAAATCTCGAGCGACTCAACCCCAGTGGCGAGTCCGCCAAACGTTGCACCGAGTCGTTCGGCGAGTGAAAGGAAAGGACGCACGGTTTCGCTGGCTTCAGCGGCGTTCACGTTCACGGCAAACGGAACAAACTCGCCGGCAAGTGCAAGGCCAACCATTTCGGCGATGGTGTCGCCGGCCTTGTCCTGAGCTTCGTGCGTGCTGGCACCAAGATGCGGCGTAACAACGACCTCGGGAAGTTCGAAGAGTGGCGACTCGGTGGTCGGTTCTTTGTCGAACACGTCAAGAGCGGCGCCGCCAACGTGACCAGAACGAATGGCGTCGGCAAGATCGCTTTCAACGATGATGCCCCCACGCGCGACATTGACAATGCGAATGCCCTTTTTGGCCTTCGCCAAACGCTCGGCATTCAGAAGGCCAACAGTTTCGGGCGTCTTGGCCACATGCAGCGTGACGAAATCAGAAACAGCGAGCAACGTGTCGAGATCGACAATGTCGATGTTCATTTTGCGGGCCATCTCGGGAGAGACAAAGGGGTCGTATGCGACGATCTTCATGCCGAAGGCCATCGCGCGTTGTGCAACGAGCTTGCCGATACGACCGAGGCCCACAACACCGAGGGTCTTGTCGGCGAGTTCAACACCGGTCCAACGACTGCGTTCCCAACGACCGGCAACAAGCGCGGCATGAGCTTGGGGAACATTGCGAGCCATCGAAAGCAACAGCGCCATGGTGTGTTCAGCAGCGGAAAGGATGTTCGACTGCGGCGCGTTCACGACCATCACACCGCGTTCGGTGGCAGCTGCAGTGTCGACGTTGTCGAGACCAATACCGGCACGACCGACCACGATGAGGTCGGTTCCAGCAGCGAGCACCTCGGCGGTGACATCAGTGGCCGAACGAATGATGAGCGCATGGGCTCCCTTGATGGCCTCGATCAGCTGCTCGGGGCTCAGGCCCTCCTGCACATCGACGGTGTGGCCAGCAGCGCGAAGGCGGTCGAGGCCGCCGTCAGCGATGGTTTCAGTTACAAGGATCCGTGCCATAGGGGACCATCCTTACGGGCGGACCGGCGAGTCGCCAACCCAGATCAGCGGTCACCAATCACCGCTGTTTCCCAGAGGCGATCATTCTGTCGCCCACAACGAGGAGAACAACGGCGAGGACGAGAGCGGGCGGAACGAAGAGGAAGATCGTCAAGCCAATGAAACTCGCATAATCGGTGCCGATAGTCAGGAGCCTGAGGATCAATCCGATAAACAAACCGTCGACGACGCAGAGGAAACGAACCACCAGCAGCCGAGTCTGTGCAGACCGCCCACTCCCCCGAGACGCGAGGACGCCACTTACGACGAGGCCAACCGCAAGAAGAAGACATCCGACCAATCCAATCCGCCGAGGATGCTGTTCAGCCCACTCGGGCGCACGCACCATGTAGCTGGGGTACACGACTCCACTTTCAGTGAGGTCGCCGATCAGCCACCAGCCCACGCCGATGCCACCGAACACCATCACTAGCGACAGTGCCGCACCCGCAACACGCCGCCCTCCGCGACGACCGGAATCCACCCGCCGCCTCATCCGATCTCAGAGATGAGCGATGTCGATGGGTTCGACATCGTCGGCAAGATCGAAACCGAGCACCTTGCTGTAGAAGTACGCCTCGGCTTCGAGGGCCCGTTTGATCGTGGCGGCCTGGCGGAAACCGTGCTGTTCGCCTTCGAACTCGAGGTAGGCCCACGGCACACCGTTGGCATCGAGTGCCTCGACAATCATTTGCGATTGGTTCGGCGGAACGATCTCGTCCTCGAGTCCCTGCAGAACGATCAGCGGACATTCGAGATCTTCGACATGGTGGATCGGCGAACGTTCGGTGTAGATATCGCTACGAGCGGGCCATGGTCCGACGAGTGAATCGAGATAGCGAGCTTCGAACTTGTGCGTGTCGCGGGCGAGCGCTTCAAGATCGGCCACTCCGTAGAGGCTGCAGCCAGCAGCGAAAACGTCACGAAACGTAAGCGCGCTCAACGTGGTGAAACCACCAGCACTTCCACCGCGGATGATGAGTCGATCGCGATCGGCATCACCGCGATCGACAAGAAGGCGAGTTGCAGCGATGGAATCGTCGACATCAACAATTCCCCACTCACCAATGAGTCGTCGACGATAGGAACGGCCGTAGCCAGTGGAGCCGCCGTAGTTGACATCGACAACACCGAAGCCGCGTGAGGTCCAGTACTGCACGCCAAGGTTCAGTTGTGGACGAGCAGCCGACGTGGGCCCACCATGACTTAGAACAATGAGCGGCGCGCGCTCATCGTCGGGCGCTGTGAAGTCTGGATTTGTTGGTGGGTAGTAGAGGCCATGAGCGAACCGGTCACCAGAGGTTGCGAACGTGATCGGTTCAGGCGTGGAATACCACTCGGTGCCGATGCCCAGATCACGTGCAGGTCGCAATGGGGCTGCGAGCACCGACGTTGAACCATCGATATCGGGTTTCGACGGAATGTCGAGCACCGCGACAACGGCTTCGGAGGTCGGTGACGCTCCAACGACGACAGCCCCGTAACCAAACGCGCGCACCGAAGACAGCGCAGTGAACGGCGACTCGAGCGGAACCATCGCTCCGCCGACAGCAGGAATGACGCCGAGGTGATCAATACCCAACTTGAACCACGCAACGAGGATGCGACCATCAGCCAGCACCGCGTAGCGCGAGTTGTCGAACACCCAGTGGGGAACACCGATCTCCGCATCGACTGGTGCAATCGGCATCGCCTGTGCGGTGACTCCGTTCGCTACGAGTTCATGAACCGCTTCAGCGGAGACTTGGTACAGGTTCCACCAATCGGTGCGATCTGAGATGAACAACAGCGAACCATCGGGAGCCCACTCAGGCTGCGTGATGGATTCATCGCGACCGCCAGCAACCACGCGAGTGTCACCAACAACAATTTGTCCGTCATCGGACTGATCGTCATACAACGACGCGACACAGAGTTCGGTGCCATCCCACGGCATATCGGGATGATTCCAACGGAACCACGTGAGCACGTTGCCGGAAGGATTCACGCGCGGTGCAGCAACAAAGTCGGAACCCGAAACGAGAACAACTGGTTCGGCAGGTTCCCCGTTGTGGTGCACGCGCACAGCAACGATCTCATTGATTGGTTCGGCATCGGCGCTTTCGTGTCGTTCACGCACGCACACGGCCCAACGACCATCGGCAGTGAATCGGCCATCGGCATAGCGGTCGCCGTGACGATCGACTGGTTCAGGCGTGAGAGGTGTTGGGGTCGAGGTGCCAGCGGCCAATCGATAAAGGCGCTGATCGGACCAATTCACAAAGACGACATCAGAACCATGCAGCCACCATGCCCCGCCGCCGTATTCGTGCACACGCGTGCGAGCGCCGAATCCCTCGGGCAGAACGTCAATTGCTCCACCGCCAGGACGATGACGCACCAACTGCACGCGCCCGCCCTCTTCGGGTCGAGCTTCGGACCACCACACATCGTCGCCACCAACGAAGACCTCACCGATGGAAACAGACTTTGAAACGATGAGATCGGCAGTGATCGGTGAGGACCACGATCCGAACGGTGCCGTTGTCATGCGTTGATCAACTGCTCTTGGCCACAAGCTCAGCGATACGGCCGATGCCTTCGGTGATGTCGGCATCACTCACAGCAAACGAAATGCGCACATAACCCGGTGCATCGAAGGCCTCACCGGGAACAAGCGCCACCTTTGCCTGGTCGAGAATGACCTCGCACAGTTCCGAAGTTGTCGTCGGCGTTACACCACCGAAGTTGCGACCGAACAAACCTTCCATCGACGGGAAGGCATAGAACGCACCTTGGGGCACCATGCAGGTGACACCAGGAATGTCATTGAGAAGGCCGTGAATGAGAATCGCTCGACGCGCGAACGCTTCACGCATTTCCTCGACACATTCGAGGCCACCTTCAAGCGCGGCAATAGCGGCGCGCTGTGAAACGTTGGCAACGTTCGAGGTCGAATGCGACTGAAGGTTTGTTGCGGCCTTGATGAGGTCGGCCGGGCCGATCATCCAGCCAACGCGCCAACCGGTCATGGCATAGGTCTTGGCAACGCCGTTGAGGATCACGCACGTATCAGCAAGACCAGGGACCTCAGCGAGAATCGAGGTGAACACGTTGTCGCCGAAGGTGAGGTGTTCATAAATCTCATCGGTGATGACCCAAATGCCGTGCTTGAGTGCCCACTCACCAATCGCACGAACTTCCTCGGGCGGGTAGACCGCGCCGGTCGGGTTCGAAGGTGAAACGAAGACAAGAGCCTTGGTCTTCTCGGTACGCGCCGCTTCGAGTTGTTCGACAGTGACGCGGAATCCCGACTCGACATCGGTCGGAAGAACGACCGAGACGCCACCGGCCAACGCAATGGGCTCGGGGTAGGTCGTCCAGTACGGCGCCGGAAGCAGAACTTCGTCACCAGGGTTCAACAGCGCTTCGAAGGTGTTGTACACCGCGTGCTTTCCACCGTTGGTGACGAGCACCTGACTGGCCGACACCTCGACCTTTGAATCGCGCAACGTCTTGGCCGCAATCGCTTCTTTCAATTCCGGAAGTCCAGCCGCGGGCGTGTAGCGGTGGTTCTTGACGTCGCGGGCGGCTTCCACCGCGGCCTCGACCACATGAGAGGGAGTCGGGAAATCGGGCTCGCCGGCACCAAAGCCGATGACCGGTTCACCAGCGGCCTTAAGAGCTTTGGCCCGAGCGTCGACGGCGAGAGTCGCTGATTCGGTGATGGCGGAGACTCGGCGAGAAAGGCGCTCTGAGGCCATTGGGGGAAGTCCTTGGATCGTCTGAAGTGGGCGACCGCACGCTACCGGCTCAGCGACCTTCCCCTGCAGCGAATTCGGTGTGACTCACGGCGTTACGCAACCCACTCTCTGGAGTGAGACGATGGAGAAGTGAGCGCATCCCCCATCACCATCCCCACCGATCTCCTGCCCGCCGACGGCCGCTTTGGTTGTGGCCCCTCGAAGGTTCGCCCCGAGGCCGTTACCGCCCTTACTGAAGCTGGCCGTGACTACCTCGGCACCAGCCACCGTCAGGACACCGTCAAGTACATGGTGAGCCGACTGCGCAATGGTCTCGCTGAAATGTTCGCCCTTCCCGACGGCTACGAGATCATGCTCGGCAACGGTGGATCGACCGTGTTCTGGGACATCGCCACGTTTGGACTTATCGATCGCCGCAGTCAGCACCTCACCTTTGGCGAGTTCTCGTCGAAATTTGCCCAAGCCGCAGCCGCTGCTCCGTTCCTTGATGACCCCGTGGTCATCAAAAGCGATGTCGGTACGCACCCGTCACCCATCCCCGACGATGCAATCGACACCTACGCATTCACGCATAACGAAACGTCGACTGGCGTTTCGATGCCGCTGGTTCGCCCGACCGGCACTGACGGCAAAGCGATCGTGCTCGTCGATGCAACATCGGCTGCAGGCGGTCTTCGTTTCGATGCATCACAAACTGACGTCTATTACTTCGCCCCACAGAAGTGCCTTGCTTCTGACGGCGGACTTTGGCTTGCCGCGGTCTCCCCCGCTGCAGTTGAGCGCATCGAACGCATCGGTTCTTCGGGTCGTTGGATTCCCGAATCGCTGAGCCTCACAACGGCTCTCGACAATTCACGCAAAGATCAGACCTACAACACACCTGCACTCGCAACCGTGTTCCTTGCCGTGCAACAGGTCGAATGGGTGAATGAAAACGGTGGCCTGCACTTTGCCGCGTCGCGTAGCGATCGCTCTGCCGAAATCATGTACTCATGGGCCGAAGCATCGTCGTACGCATCGCCGTTCGTCACCAACCCCGACGAACGCAGCCACGTCGTTGCCACGATCGACTTCGATGAGTCGGTTTCGGCTGACGAGGTCAACAAGGTGCTCCGCGCCAACGGCATTGTCGACACCGACAGCTACCGCAAACTTGGTCGCAATCAGATTCGTGTGGCGATGTTCCCGGCCATTGATCCCGAAGACGTCGAAGCGCTCACGAAGTGCGTCGATTACGTGGTCGAAAACCTGTAGGAAAACTTCTCGGCTAGGGCCGGGGTTTGCGGTTCCAATCGAGTGGCCCGCCGGGAGCGAGTTCTGCCGGCACCGACTTCCCCAGCGTGTGCGCTTGCCAGGTGACTTCGTCGTTCATTGAGAGAGGGAAGACGACCTCGTCGAGCGACATCAGTTCGTCGACGTGTGCTGCCCAAGATTCCGGCGCCTGATCGTCGACGAGCACGCCGCGGTTTTCTGAAAGCACCACACGCGCCGCGCGGCCACCGCCAACCGAGAACGATTCGCCTGACACCGTGCATGAGCGGTGACAGAGCCAAGTCACGAACGACGCGACGTCCTCTGGTGGATAGTGGTCAGCAAACAGTTGCGCCATAGGCCCAGGCGGCAACGACTTCGTGAGGCGTGTGAGAGCCGAAGGCATGATGTTGTTTGCTGAAATTCCGTAACGTCGACCTGCCGCCGCAACAGAACGGGTGAAGCCATACATCGAAGACTTTGTGGCCGAATACGGAATCGTTGTCGAAGCTCCGAACATGGCCGGTGAACCGGTCATCACTATTCGACCGCCACCGCGCTCGATGAGATGTGGCCATGCCGCACCCGTGACGGTGATCGAGGATTGAAGCGTTGCATCAATCGTCTCTTGCCATTCTTCGGCGGAGTTGGGTCCCATCGGTGAGCCAGCACCGATGCCTGCGTTGTTCACGACAATGTCGACGGCACCAAAAGCGTCAAGCGCCGTTGCGATGATCGCAGCACCATCGGTGATTGCATTGTGATCATCAGCAACGGCTTCAATGCCCTTTGCACGAAGTTCGTCGACCACCGATTGTGCAACTGGAACGTTGTCGCCGTGGGGCCGGCCAACGTCATTCACGACTATTCGACAACCGCGATCACCAAGCATGTGCGCGTAGGCGCGGCCGAGGCCGCCGCCCGCTCCGGTGATGACGGCAACTTCCCCGCTAAAGACGATGGCCTCAGCCACGAGGCATGCCACCGGCAACAACGATGTCGTCGCCCGTTACAAACGATGAAAGATCACTGGCCAGATAGAGCACCGGCCCAATGATCTCCGCCGTTTCCGCAACCCGCTTCAGCGAAGTCGCCGAAGCAGCACGATCGTAAAAGCCAGGCGCCATGCGTTCGGCGCCTTCGGTGAGTTCACTCTTCACCGGGCCCGGACAAATCGTGTTGACACGAATGTTCCATGGCGCGAGTTCCTTTGAAAGCGTGCGCCCCATGTTGATGAGCGCCGCCTTTGACGCGCCGTATGCGCCGACACCAGGACCACCGCTATAGGCGCCCACAGTTGCGATGTTCACGATCGAACCGCCACCGACCGCGCGCATATGTGGCGCCACACAGGTGGCCATGCGCAGCGGACCTTCAAGGTTCACCGAAAACACTTTGCGCCACAGATCAATGTTCGTGTCCATCAATGAATCGCTGGTGGGATTAATGCCCGCGTTGTTCACGAGCACATCAATGCGGCCGAAACGTTCAATGACTTTTTCGACGAAAGCGGGAATCGCATCCCAATCACCAACGTGGCATGCGAGCGGCAGAACCTCGGCGCCAGTGCGCTCGGTGAGTTCGGCCGCGACCTGATCGCACAGGTCTTGTTTGCGACTGCTTACAACAACCTTTGCGCCGGCATCGGCAAAGCCGTCGACCATGGCCCGGCCCAACCCTTTGGTCGAACCCGTGACGATGACAACTTTGCCGCTGAAATCAAATGTTGCTTCCATGACTCCCCCTTGATCGGATCCCGAACGTAACCGGTTCGAAACACAAAGAGGCCCGGTCGATGACCGGGCCTCTCCGTACAACTTGGAACCGCCAACGACTCACTTCGCAGCGGCGAAGCCCTTGTCGAGATCGGCGATGATGTCGTCGATTGACTCGAGGCCGACCGAAAGACGCACGAGACCCGGGTTCACACCGGTCGTGAGCTGTTCGGATTCAGTGAGCTGTGAATGGGTCGTGGTTGCCGGGTGAATGGCGAGGCTTCGCACGTCGCCAATGTTGGCCACGTGGCTGTGAAGCTCAAGCGCCTCAACAAACTTCTGTCCAGATTCCTTGCCGCCCTTGATGACGAATGCAGGTACGGAACCGAAGCCCTTGCCACCGGTGTACTTCTTGGCCCGCTCATGCCACGGCGATGACGTAAGGCTGGCGTGCTGCACCTCTTCAACCTGTGAATGGCCAGCAAGATACGCAGCGACCTTGGCGGCGTTCTCGTTGTGGCGCTCCATGCGAAGGCTGAGCGTTTCAAGACCCTGAAGGAACAGGAACGAGTTGAACGGTGTGATGGCCTGACCAAGGTCACGAAGCAACTGCACGCGTGCCTTGATGATGTACGAGCCGGCACCAAGTGCGGGCCAGTACTGAAGGCCGTGGTAACTGGGGTCGGGTTCGGTGAACATCGGGAACTTGTCGTTCGCCGAGAAGTCGAACGAGCCACCGTCAACGACGAGGCCACCGATTGAAGTGCCATGACCACCAATGAACTTGGTGGCGGAATGCACGACGATGTCAGCACCCCACTCGAACGGACGGATCAGCCACGGTGATGCAACGGTGTTATCGACGATAAGCGGAATGCCCGCTTCGTGCGCAACCTTCGACACACCTTCGATGTCGAGCACGTCGTTACGCGGGTTGCCAATGGTCTCGCCGTAAAACGCCTTGGTGTTCGGACGAATTGCGTTACGCCATTCATCGAGGTTGTCGGGATCTTCGATGAACGTTGCTTCGATGCCGAACTTCGGGAGTGTGTAATGAAGAAGGTTGTAGGTGCCGCCGTACAACGCTGCCGAGGCAACGATATGGCTGCCTGCTTCGGCAAGGTTCTGAATAGCGAGAGCTTCAGCAGCCTGGCCCGAAGCAACAGCGAGTGCGCCTGGGAGACCAACAGCGGTTGCCGTTGCACCTTCGAGCGACGCGATGCGCGCTTCGAACACACCCTGCGTCGGATTCATGATGCGGGTGTAGATGTTGCCGATCTCGGCGAGCGCGAAGAGATTCGCAGCATGCGTCGTGTCACGGAACTGATACGAGGTCGTTTGGTAGATCGGGACAGCACGCGCACCGGTGGTCGGGTCGGGCTCCTGGCCGGCGTGGATCTGACGGGTATCGAAACCCCAGTTGTCGCTCATGGTGACTCCTCATCGATCGACCGGCACAGCCCGGTCGGACAGGAGCGAAACCCTAGGCTCCTAATCCCGACCAATCAAGTCAACAATTGACGCACAATGCCAACGCCAAGAGCCCGGACGCGACGGAGGGGCCCGAAGGCCCCTCGCGCACTCCACCCGCTGAACTTCGCACCAAAGGATGCGTCGTATCGATCCGTCGCCGCCGAATTCTGTCGGCGAGAGTCAACCCGTTCGGGTCAGTCCTGGGCGCCACCGGAAGTTTCGGCAACGCTCTTTCGACCGGCGGAGATCCACGGCATCATGGCGCGCAGTTCCTTGCCGGTCTTTTCGATTGGGTGCTCAGCGCCAGCGTTACGCAGGGCGTTGAAGTTCTTGCGACCCGACTCGGATTCGGCGATCCATTCCTCGGCGAACTGACCGGAAACGATTTCGTCGAGGATCTTCTTCATCTCAACCTTGGTGGCCGGCGTGATGACGCGCGGGCCACGGGTGACATCGCCGTACTCGGCAGTGTCGGAGATTGAGTAGCGCATGCCGCTGATTCCCTCTTCGTACATGAGGTCAACGATGAGCTTCACCTCGTGAAGGCATTCGAAGTACGCCATTTCGGGCTGGTAGCCAGCCTCGGTGAGGGTTTCGAAACCAGCCTGCACAAGCGCAGCAACGCCGCCGCAAAGAACTGCCTGCTCGCCGAAAAGATCAGTTTCGGTTTCTTCGGTGAACGTGGTCTCGATCACTCCGGCGCGAGTGCCACCAATTGCATCCGCGTAGGCAAGCGCAACATTGCGAGCGTTACCAGTTGCATCTTGTTCCACTGCGATGAGGCACGGCACGCCGCCACCTTCGGTGTAGGTACGACGCACGAGATGGCCTGGGCCCTTGGGGGCGGCCATGACAACGTCGACACCAGCCGGCGGAACGATGCGGTTGAAACGAATGTTGAAACCGTGAGCGAAGAAGAGTGCATCGCCTTCGGCAAGGTTCGGAGCGATCTCTGCGTCGTACACCGACTTCTGTTCGGTGTCAGGAAGAAGGATCATGATGACGTCGGCCCACTTGGTGGCGTCAGCAATCGACATGACCGTGAGGCCTTCCGATTCCGCCTTGGCCTTCGAGGACGAACCGTCGCGCAGGCCAACGACGACGTTGATGCCCGACTCTTTGAGGTTGAGCGCATGGGCATGACCCTGCGAGCCGTAACCAATGACCGCAACCTTACGGTCGGCGATGAATGAACGATCGGCGTCGGCTTCGTAATAGACGGTGGCCACGGGAACTCCTATTTCGGGATCGGGTCGCCCCGCAGGGCGGACTGAAGAGCGTAGGACGAAAGGGGCTCAGGACGAAAAAGCGCCAGAACCCCGGAACTAATTAGGGGTCAAACGATGCGAGGAAGGGCGATGCGGCCGGTGCGCTGATAGGCCACCACTGCTGCGCCCATACGAGCGGTGAAGGCATCGAGCGCTTCTGGGGTGCCGCCCAAAGACACAGTGATGCGATCGCCGGCTTCGTCGAGAACCACGCCGCTGTATTCCTCCGTAAGAGATAGCAGTTCGGGCTTGGACTCGGCGGTCACGGTCACGGTCACAATCATGAGTTCGCGTTCCACCGCATCGATGGGAGCAAGTTCATCGATCTGCAGCACGTTGATGAGCTTGTCGAGCTGCTTGGTGATTTGTTCAAGCGGTGCCGATTCCACATCGACCACGATCGTGATGCGACTACGAGTGGGGTCGTCGGTGGGTGCAACAGCAAGCGAAAAGATGTTGAAGCCTCGACGTGCAAAAAGTCCTGACACGCGAGCAAGAACACCGGGCTTGTTTTCGACAAGGACAGAAAGGATGTGATGACGAGTTGCTGGACTCATCGGACATCCTCCGGTCCGACAACGATGTCGGAGTTGGACTTGCCTGCGGGCACCATCGGGAAAACCTTCTCGCGCGCATCGGTGCGGAAGTCGATGACGACAGGACGGTCATCGACTTCGTTCGCACGCTGAATTGCAGGAAGAACATCTTCGGGAGCTTCGACACGCATGCCAACACATCCCATTGCTTCAGCCCACATCTTGTAATCGGGAAGATCTGGTGAGAGGTAGACCTCGCTGTATCGCTCTTCGTAGAACATTTCCTGCCACTGACGCACCATTCCGAGATACGCGTTGTTAAGAATCGCGATCTTCACCGGAATGCGTTCGGCTGCTGCAGTCACAAGTTCCTGAGCCGTCATCTGGAAACAGCCGTCACCGTCGACGGCCCAGACCATGCGATCGGGTCGGCCGACCTTGGCACCGATTGCCGCCGGAACAGAAAAGCCCATGGTTCCGAGACCACCAGAGTTGATCCAGGTGTAGGGGTGCTGGAACTTCCAGTACTGCGCGGTCCACATCTGATGCTGACCAACGCCCGAGGCAACAATGCAGTCGTCGGGGGTATTGTCACGAAGTTGTTCAAGCACATACTGCGGCTTCAACAAATCGCCAGGTTCGGACTGCACATAGGCAAGCGGATACTTCTCCTGCCAACCACTGATCGTGGACTTCCATGTCGAACGATCAGGCTGAACCTCAGGCGCCCCAATTTGTTTGAGCGCAGTGAGTAGTTCATTGATGACGAGACGACAATCTCCAGTGATACCGACATCTGGTCGGCGAACCTTGCCAAGTTCGGCAGGATCAATGTCGACGTGAATGATCTTCGCGTTGGCTGCGAATGCATCGAGCTTTCCGGTGACCCGGTCGTCGAAACGCGAACCAAGCGCAATGAGCAGGTCTGATTCCTGCATCGCCGTGACCGCGGTGTAGTTGCCATGCATACCCGGCATACCGAGACACAACGGGTGATCGTCGGGCATCGCACCGCGGGCCATGAGCGTGGTGACGACGGGGATGTCGAGCAGCTCGGCAAGTGCCAGAAGGGATTCAGCAGCGCGCGCCTTGAGGATGCCACCACCGGCGTAGATGACCGGACGCTCTGCAGCGATGATCAGTTGGGCCGCGTCTTTGATGAGTGCAGGATCACCATCGAGTCGCGGCTGATACCCAGCGAGATCAACCGAATCCGGCCAATACCAATCGAGCGCCGAGTTGGGGTTGGTGGGATCGACGAGGTCTTTTGGAATGTCGATAAGCACCGGTCCGGGACGACCCGTGGTCGCGATGTGGAAGGCCTCACGAACGATGCGCGGGATGTCCGCCGCATTCGTGACCAGTTCGTTGTGCTTCGTGACTGAACGAGTGATGCCGACCGTATCGACCTCTTGAAACGCGTCAGTTCCGATGCCGGCAGTTCCGACCTGACCGGTGATGACAACCATCGGAACAGAGTCCATGTACGCGTCGGCGAGCGGCGTCACGATGTTCGTTGCTGCCGGACCGCTGGTCACCATCGCGACTCCAGGACGGCCAGTTGCATGGGCATAGCCCTCGGCCATATGCCCTGCACCCTGTTCGTGACGAACGAGAATGTGACGAATTGGCGAGTCGATGATCGGGTCGTACACCGGCAAGATTGCGCCACCGGGCAGACCAAAGATCACATCGACGCCCTCGAGTTCGAGAGCCTTGATGAGTGCGGCACCACCGTTGGTTTTCATGGTTGTCCTCCCCGATGCCTAGGCATCAGCGGGATCGGGCCGGTTCGAACGGGCGGAACGTAAACGGCCTCCCGAGTGGGAGGCCGAGGGCGCACACGCGACGGACGAGGCCGGCGTGTGCTAGCGGAGTACTACGAGCGAGGTAAGGACCGTCGTGCTCACAGGAAAGTAAGTCTTGCCGCACGGAGCCCTCAACGGCAACTCGGGCGATTCTTCAAAGCGCACAAACGATCGCGTGGATACTCTTCCCCCATGACGACACCAGAGACACAGCCAGCAGGTTGGTATGACGACGGAAGCGGCCAGCAGCGTTGGTGGGACGGCACACAGTGGGGCCAGTACGCCTCTCAAGCCGCTCCGGCCACCTATCAGCCCAAGTCCCGAGTGGCCGCAGGCATCCTCGGCATCCTCCTCGGGGGATTCGGCGTCCACAACTTCTATCTGGGCTACACGAACAAAGCCATCCTTCAGATCGTGGTCACGATCTTCACCTGTGGAATCGGATCCCTCTGGGGATTGGTGGAGGGGATACTCATTCTCACCAAGAATCCCAGCTACCTGACCGACGCAAATGGTGTTCCGCTCGCCGACTGATCAGGCTCCGTTGCCGATCGCACAACGGCAACTCGTGATGAATTGAATGGGGCCCCGGTCGATGACCGGGGCCCCATTCACGTGCAGCTGCACTCCATCGTGCATCGTCACTTATTTGTTCGCGTAACTCGGGCAGTTCTTGGCCACCCAAGCGTCGAGATTTTCAGATGCCTTCTGGAACTTCGCGTCATCCATACTTGAAGCCGCGTTGGTAAGTTTTTCGATCGTTGCCGGATCAGTGAGGTTGTTCATATCGATCCCTTTGGTCGCGTCGACGTAGGACTTGAACGCCGAAACGATCGTCTTCCAATCGTCACGGATCGCGCTCGGGACACTCGAGGTGAACGCTTCAAGAGAGGAGACCATCGAGCTTAGGTCTGAGGACACACCATTCGAGTTCGCCATCGCTGCATCCATCTTGGAAGCAAGTTCTTCAGACTTATTGAAAAGGTCCGAGCAACTGCCGGCATCTCCCCCGCTACCACTCGCCTTCGCTGTGGCTTCCGAAGACGAGCCTGAACTGCTCGATGATTCATTGCTCTTGCTCGACGAACCACCACACGCAGTTCCTACGAGCATGAGCCCTGCCATCAGTAACGCAGCAAGAGCCGCGCTTTTTTTCGTTGTGCGCATCGCATTCCCTCCCCGGGAGTATGGGTACCCCCAGCGTAGAGAAGGACCCGGCCCAAAGGACGGAATCAGAGGCTTTCGGCCCTACGCGATTCAAGGAGCGCTGCAACCGCTTTGCCATCGGCCTGACCCTTGGTGGCCTTCATGATCTTGCCGGTGAAGAATCCTTGGAGCTTTCCGCGCTTTTTGTCATCACCAGTACAGAAATCGGCCCATTCCTCGGGGCTTTCGGCAATCAGCCCATCGACGATTCCTTCGAGTTCAGAGGAGTCCATTGCCTCGAAGCCGAGTTCGGCAGCAATCACATCAGGAGCGCGACCGCTGGTCACCATCTCGGCAAGCACTGTCTTGGCCTGCGTTGCAGTGAGTTGACCACCAAGTTCGAGTGTCACCAGTTGCGCGAATTGCGCGGGATCGAGATTGGAGGCCCCTTCGCCCGACAAGTTGTGTTCAACGTGGGTGAGCACTCGCTTGCCGTCACCACCAGCTGCGATCGACGCCAATGCAAGTGCGTCGAGATCACGCTGCACCGCGATAACGACACTCGTATCAGTAATGACAAGTCCCGATGCACGTGCAAGAGCGTCACGACGGGCCGCAGGAAGCGGTGGCATTCCTGCGTCGATAGCGGCGATCCACTCGGCACTTGGGGCAAGGGGAACAAGATCGGGCTCTTGGAAGTAGCGATAGTCCTCGGCTTCTTCCTTCGAGCGACCAGGACGAGTGCGACCTGCGCCTTCGTCCCAGTGTCGCGTCTCTTGTTTGATGCGCTCGCCTGTTTCGAGAAGATCCACCTGACGGCGTGCTTCGTATTCGATGGCGCGACCAAGTGAGCGAAGAGAGTTCAAGTTCTTGATCTCGCAACGAGTGCCGAGTTCCGTTTCGCCAACGCGACGAACTGAAACGTTGGCATCGACACGAAGTGAGCCTTCTTCCATCTTGGCGTCGGATGCGCCAGTTGTAAGAAGAATGGCGCGCAGTTCGTCGATATAAGTCTTGGCTTGTTCGGGATGACGAATATGCGGACGACCAACGATTTCCACCAACGGCACACCGGCTCGGTTGTAATCAACTAGCGAATAGTCGGCACCGTGGATACGACCACTACCACCAGCATGGGTGTTCTTGCCGGTGTCTTCTTCGATGTGCGCGCGCTCAATTCCCACGCGAGTGCCATCGGGGAGATCGAGCCAACCATCGACATTGATCGGTTGGTCAAACTGACTGACCTGATAGTCCTTCGGCATATCTGGGTAGAAGTAGTTCTTGCGAGCGAATACCGACGGTTCAACTTCGCAGTGCAAGGCACGTCCGAGACGCATCGCCAACTCGACCACGTTGTGATTCAGTACGGGCAATGAACCCGGAAGCCCAAGGCATACCGGACACACATTTGTGTTGGGCTCGTCACCAAACATGTTGGGACATCCGCAGAACAACTTTGTGGCTGTTGCGAGTTCACAATGAACTTCGAGACCAACCACGATCTCCCACTCATCTCCAGTTGTCTCGCTAACGACAACGAAATGTTCGCCTTCGATTGGTTCGTGAGTGAGTGTCATGACCACACCTCGTCAAGAGCGGGAGCAGCAGCTTCAAGAACAGCAGCGGCTCGGAACATGGTCGGCTCCCCCAGTGCGGGTGCCAGCAATTGAACGCCAACCGGCATTCCGTCGGAGCCACCACCAAACGGAACACTCATTGCCGGATGGCCCGCCAGGTTGGTGGGAATCGTGCAGATGTCATTGAGATACATCGACAACGGATCGGCGGTCTTATCGCCGAATTTAAACGCAGTTGTCGGAGACGTCGGCGTAAGGAGAAGGTCGAAATCGGCGTATGCCCTTTCGAAGTCGCGCACGATGAGTGTGCGCACCTTCAGTGCCTTGCCGTAATAGGCGTCGTAATAGCCCGCCGAAAGTGCATAGGTGCCGAGCATGATGCGTCGTTTCACTTCTTCACCAAAGCCAGCGGTACGAGTGGCTGCGTTCATCTCTGCAGTGGTCGGTGCATCGACACGCATGCCGTACCGAACACCGTCGTAACGAGCAAGGTTGCTCGAGGCTTCAGCAGGAGCGATGAGGTAGTACGCCGACAATCCGTACGCCACGGCAGGAACGGAAACTTCGCCGATCTGTGCGCCGCCTGCGGCAAGTGCATCAGCGGCTTGGCGAACACGCGCTGCAACATCAGGCGCAATGCCTTCGCCCATCAGTTCAGTGACAAGTCCAACACGAAGTCCATCGACGCCACGACCGAGAGATTCGAGCAATGACGGAACGGGTGCATCGATCGACGTGGAATCCCGACCATCGTGACCAGCGATCGCTTCCAACAACAGGGCAGAGTCGGCGACGGTCGTTGAGAACGGACCGATCTGGTCGAGCGATGACGCGAAGGCAATGAGTCCGTAGCGGCTCACCATTCCGTAGGTCGGCTTCACACCAACAACACCGCACAATGCGGCGGGCTGGCGGATTGAGCCACCGGTGTCAGAACCCAGCGAGATTGGAGCAAAACCCGCAGCCACTGCTGCAGCCGAGCCGCCCGACGAACCGCCAGGAACCCGGCCGGTATCACGAGGATTACGTGTCGGTCCGAAGGCAGAGTTCTCGGTTGAAGAACCCATTGCGAACTCATCAAGATTTGTCTTACCGATCGAGACTGCACCGGCAGCATTGACGAGCTGTACAACGGTGGCGTCGTAAGGAGGTCGCCAACCTTCGAGGATTCGACTCGAACAGGTGGTCGGAATTCCGCGAGTGCACAAGTTGTCCTTGAGCGCGAGGGGAACACCGGCAAGTGCTCCGGGATCCTCGCCGGCGGCGACTCGAGCATCGACTGCGGTTGCTGCAGCACGTGCTTGGTCCGCCATTACGAGATTAAATGCGTTGATTTCGCCGTCTCGTGCGTCGATACGGGCGAGGTGATCGTTCAGAACTTCAAGCGCAGAGAGCTGCCCCGAACGAACAGCAGCGGCGATTTCAAGGGCGGTGGAAGGAAGCGTTGTCATTTCAGGGCTCCTCACCGAGGATGGCGGGCACCCGGAATCGGCGATCTTCAACTGAAGGCGCTTGAGAAAGAACCTCGTCACGATCAACGCCTTCGACAACAACGTCCTCGCGCAACACGTTTACGAGCGGCAAGGGATGCGCAGTCGGCGGAACACCATCGAGGTCGAGGGATGCGACGTCTTCAGCGTGATCAAGGACGGCGCCGAGCTGCTCGGTATAACGCTCAAGTTCGGCATCGGTGAGGTTGAGCCGAGCAAGATCGGCGACTTTGGCGACATTGTCGCGAGTGAGACGTGCGGACATGGATGAGCATCGTAGATGCCGACCGGACCAACCCCTCCCGACGTGGGTAGGGTCAACATCTCACAACGACTTTGTGGAGGACCCGTGGCGACTGCTTATCCATTCCTGAGCCCTGACTGGATGAATGCCGCACGAGCGCTGCGCGACACCATGCCCCGACCCGCAACCGCTCCCCCGGTCGCCGTTCGCATGAATCTTGTCGTCACCGAAAGCCCCTTCGATACCGACGTACACGGCCATATCGACACAAGCGATGGGGATGTCGTTATTGAAGATGGCCACCTTGAAGGCCCCGATCTCACCGTCACCGTCGACTACGAAACCGCTCGGGCAATCTTCATTGATCAAGATGCCGCTGCTGCCATGCAGGCATTCATGGGCGGCCGAATCAAAGTCGACGGAGACCTCTCAAAGATGCTCGCGATGCAGGCCTCGGCCGCTGCTCCCGACCCAGAAGTTCAGGGAATCGCCGACGCCTTGCGCGCCATCACTGCGGACTAACCCAAGTTCGCTCGGTTCAGCGTCCTACTCAGGCGGTTGCGAGTGACTCTGTCAATTGCGGTTCTTCGTGACGTGTGCGTCGAACGAAAAATGCCCCAATAAGCGCCACTACCGCAGCAACGGCACCGACGTGATACGCCGCAGCGTAGGACGAGGTTCCGCTGCCGTTCACCGCACTTACTGATTGAACAGTGAGAAGAATCTGCATTCCTGCGACGACACCAATCTGACTCACCGTCTGTGACGCAGCACTCGCAACGCCGAGATCGCTTTTGTCAACGGAATTCGCAATGCTCGCGATCATCGCTGGAGCACACGCACCCATTCCGATTCCGGAAAGAACTAGCGCGCCTTCGATCCACCACATTCCTGTTGTGGCCGTAACCATCGCCAAGCTCATCATCGATGCGATCAACACGATGGAACCGAACATCCCGATTGTTCGTTCACCGAACTTGATAACCATATAACCGGCGATCGGGCCAACAATTGAGAAGGCGATCGGTCGAGCTATCGAGACCAAACCCGTTTTTGTTGTGCTGTATCCGAGCACGTCATGAAGCAGCAGTGGGGTGAGAATGAAACCACCCATATAGGTGAAGTTCGCGAAGAACTGATTAATCATGGGGAACGTGAAATTTCGACGGCGAAAATAACGCATCGGCAACAGGGGATACGCCGTCCGATTTTCAACTCGCGCAAACCAAAGCAACAACAACGGGCCACCGATAAAGCCGAAAAGCACAAGTGGATTTGACCAACCCATTTCCGGACCACGGTTAAGCGCTACGAGGAGAAAACCAACACCGAAGGCAAGCAGTACCGAACCAGCGATATCGAACGGATGACGATCTCCGCGTCCAGAATGCGGAAGCACGAGAAACCCGATCACGACTGCAGCAATTGCAATGGGCGTTTGCAGAATGAAAATCCAACGCCAACCAAATGAGTCGACTAGTGGTCCGCCAATCACAACACCAAAGACGGGGGCACCCGCGCCGACCAGCGACCAATACCCAAGTGCCTGTGCCCGACGTTCGGGAGGAAAACTTCGATTAATCATCGATAACGCAGCAGGTCCTGCTGCGGCGCCCAGCGATGCACCAATCAATCGAGCAGCGATGAGTGCGGGCGCACTCCACGAAACAATCGCAGCTGCCGAGAACACCGCAACCCCAGTGATACTGATGAGGTAGATACGTCGCGCTCCATAACGGTCCGACAACTTTCCGCCGATAGGACCAAGCACCGCCATCGCCAAACTCGGTCCGGTAACTGCCCAGGTCAAGATGCTCTTGGTTGAACCAAGGTCAAAGGCGATTTCACCCAACGAAACCGTAAGTACTGTGATCGTGAAACTCGCGGTAAAGACGCCAAGAAGCGATGCCGCGAGAATGATCCAGGCTCGGCGCGGGCTGCGTTCGACCCTGTTGGCAACCCGCCGTTGGAGTAGGAGGCTCCACGGAACTTTTGTGACCTCATCGCCACCGGGTGGTTCGATGCCGAGTTCGAGTTCGTCACC